>NZ_JAALCQ010000001.1:0-813621 GCF_011065555.1 Rubrivivax sp. JA1026 | reverse complement strand
GGGCTATGTCCCGCCGGCGGCCTGAGCGACGCCGATGACCCGACAGGAATACAGAAAAACGAGAATCGTTCTCGTTACAAGCTAGACTCCCGGCCTCGTCAATCGTCCGGGAGTCCTTCATGTCGGGTTCGTCCTTCGTCCGTGCGGCCGCGGCCGCCGTGCTTCTCGCCGCCGTCTCCGCCGCCCAGGCGCAGTCGCCGGTGCTGAATCTCTATTCGGCGCGCCACTACCAGACCGACGAGGCGCTCTACGACAATTTCACGAAGGCGACCGGCATCCGCATCAACCGCGTCGATGCCGACGACGCCGGCGTGCTGGCACGCCTGCAGAGCGAAGGACAAAACAGCCCGGCCGACGTCGTGCTGCTCGTCGATGCCGCCCGGCTGTGGCGCGCTGAAAACCAGGGGCTTTTCCAGCCGGTGAAGAGCCGGGTGCTCGAGCAACGGATTCCAGCGACGCTGCGCAGTGACGACGCCGGCCAGGGCTCGCAGTGGTTCGGCTTTTCGACGCGGGCGCGCGTCATCGTCTACGACAAGGCCCGCGTCAAGGCCACCGAAGTCGACACCTACGAAAAACTCGCCGATCCGGTGAACAAGGGTCGCGTCTGCACGCGCTCGGGCTCGCATCCCTACAACCTGTCGCTCTTCGGCGCCATGCTCGAGCACCTCGGCCCGCAGAAGACCGAGGCCTGGCTGCGCGGCGTGGTCGACAACATGGCCCGCCCGCCCAAGGGCGGCGACACCGACCAGATCAAGGCCGTGGCCAGCGGCGAGTGCGCTGTCGCGGTGACCAACAGCTACTACCTCGCGCGGCTGATGCGCTCGGCCAACCCGGCCGACCAGCAGGTCGTCGAGCGCATCGCCGTGGTCTTCCCGAACCAGGCCACGACGGGCACCCACGTCAATATCGCAGGCGGCGCCGTGGCGCGCCACGCGAAGAACCGGGACGCCGCCGTGCGATTCCTCGAATACCTCGCCAGCGCCGACGCCCAGTTGTATTTCGCCAACGGCAACAATGAATGGCCGGCGGTCACCGAGGTCAAGCCGCGCAATCCCGCACTCGAGTCCTTCGGCAGCTTCAAGATGGAATCCGTGCCGGTTTCGGCGATCGGCCGCAACCAGGTTCCGGTGCAGCAGATGCTGGACCGCGTCGGTTACCGCTGATTTCGCGCTGCGAGATTTCTCGCGGGTCGATCGGGGTGCCGGTGGTATATTCCCCGGCACCGACGGATTCGACAGGAGATACCTCGATGGCCACGTTGTCCGAACTGCTCGCGCAGAAGGCTGCACTCGAAAAGCAGATCATCGAGACGCAGCGCGAAGAACGCGCTGCAGCGATCGCCCAGGTGAAATCGCTGATGTCGCAGTACGGGCTGACGCTGGCCGACCTGAGCGGCAAGACGAGTGCCGCGGCCCCGCGCCGCGGCAGCACCGGCAAGGTGCCGGCCAAGTTCCGTGATCCGGACACCGGCGACACCTGGTCGGGCCGCGGCCTGCAGCCCAAGTGGCTGAAGGCGGCGCTGGCCAACGGCCGGTCGCTGTCCGACTTCGCCGTCTGAAGACGGCCACCCCAATGCGGGGCGGGCCCGGGTCGATGCCCGGGTGCGGCGGTAGCATCCGGCGGTTCGCCTGCCGCCGCCACCCCACCCCCGCGTGACCCCTTCCGAAAGCCGCCGACTTCTGCCCCGACTGCGGGCGGACTGGCAGACTGGCCCCGCACGAGCCGTCGGCGCTTTCGCCGCCGCGCTCGGTTGCCTGCTCGCCGGCCTGCTGGGCGGCTTCTCCCTCGCCGACATGCCGTGGAGCACGATGGGCCCCACGGCCGGCGTCGTGCTCGCCTGCGTGCTGCGCTGGGGCGCCGCGGCCGGCGCCGGCGCCGCCCTTGGCGCCGCGCTGGCGTTGCTGGCGCTGCCGCTGCCGCCGCTGGAGATCGCGATCGCGCTGGTGGCTCTGGGCTGCGGCCTGGCCCTGGCCTGGCGCCTGCTCGGCGAGGTCGGCTTCGAACGCCGGCTCGAACGCGCCCGCGACGTCGGCTGGCTCGCTGCCGCGGCGACGCTGGCCTTCGGCCCGGTGGCGGCGATCGTCGCTGCCGGCGCGCTGCGCTGGACCGCGCTGTCACCGACGGTGGATCAGGCCGGGCCGGTCCTGGCCGCCTGGGCGACACTGGCCGTCGGTGCACTGCTGACCGCCTTCCCGCTGCTGGCCCTGGACCAGCGTGCGATGGCGGCGCTGGCGAAGCCGGCACGCGCCGCGAGTGCCCTGGCACTGATCGGCGGCGCGACGGCCGCCACCGTGCTGCTGTGCATGCCGGCCAACCATGCCGGCGCGCTGGCCCCCCTGCTCCCTTTTCTGCCGCCGCTGCTGCTCGTCACGCTGGCCGCGCTGCACGGTGCGCCGCTGGCCGGCGCGGCGCTGCTGGCCTGCACCACCGCCGGCGCACTGGCCACCGCCTCGGGTTCGCCGTGGTGGGCCGGCTCGCTGCAGCCGGGGGCGCTGGCCACCGGCACGTGGCTCGCGACGCAGGCCGCGATGCTGCTGATCCTGCACGCCAGCGCCGTCGAGGCCCGCTGGCGCGAGCAGCGCTGGGAGTGGGCACTGGACGGCTCGCGCCTCGGCGTGGCCGACTGGCACGTGCATCGCGGCGAGGGGTTCGCGTCGACGGCCTGGCGCACGCTGGCCCCGGCGCAGGCCGCCGCCTGGTCCCCGGCCACCTGGCTGGCGCAGGTGCACCCGGACGACCGCAGCCACCTGGAGGCGGCGATCGCGCTGATCGACTCCGGCCAGGCCGGCCGCCTGCCGCTGGAACTGCGCATGCGCCACGACGGCGGCTGGCGCTGGCGCCAGGCCACGCTGCTGGTCATCGAACGCGGCCCCGACGGCCGCCCGGCGCGCATCCTGGCGACGCTGGCCGACATCGAGGAGCGCCACGAGGCGCAGGACCGCCAGCGCCTGTCGGCCAGCCTGTTCCAGCACCTGCACGAAGGCCTGCTCGTCACCGACGCCGAACTGCGTGTGCTCGAGGCCAACCCGGCCTACGGCGAGATCCTGGGCGTGGCGCGCGAGCAGTTGATCGGCACCGTGCCCTCGCTGCTGAGCCCGGCGCCCGACGACGCGCGTGCGCGCCAGCAGCGCGCCGAGATGTGGGCCGCGCTGCGCGAGCAAGGCAGCTGGCGCGGCGAGCTCGACGAACGCGCCGCCGACGGCAGCCTGCGCACGCTGCAGGCGACGATCTCGGCCGTGCCCGGGGCCGACCGCCGCATCAGCCACCACGTGCTGGTGATCTCCGACATCACCGAGCAGCGCCAGCAGCGCGAACGGCTCGAGCGCCAGGCGCTGTACGACGAGCTGACCCGGCTGCCCAACCGCGCCCATCTGTCGACGCTGCTGGCCGAGGCGATGGCCGTCGCCGACCGCGACGGTTTCCTCGTCGCCGTCTGCTACCTGGACCTGGACCGCTTCAAGCCCGTCAACGACCGCTTCGGCCACGCTGCCGGCGACCGGCTGCTGGTGGAGCTGGCGAGCCGGCTGCGCAACACGCTGCGCCGCCGCGATCAGTGGGCCGACGTCGCGGCGCGGCTTCACGGCGACGAGTTCGTGCTGCTGCTGCGCGCCGGCTCGATCGACGAGGTCCGGCGCGCGATCGTGCGCGTGCTGCGCGTGCTGTCGCAGCCCTATCTGGTCGACAGCTCGGCGGCCCCGGTGCCGATCACGACCAGCCTCGGCGCGACGCTGTATCCGCTGGACCGCAGCGACCCCGAGACGCTGCTGCGCCACGCCGATCACGCGATGTACGAAGCCAAGCAGTCGGGCCGCAACGGCTACGTGCTGTTCGATCCCGCCAGCCGCCGCGAGCGCGAGGCGCTGGCGATGGCCCAGGAGGAGATCGAACAGGCGCTGGACCGCGGCGAGCTGATGCTGCGCTACCAGCCCAAGGTCGACATGCGCAGCGGCCGCGTCGTCGGCTTCGAGGCCCTGCTGCGCTGGGAACACCCGTTCAAGGGCGAGCTGCCGCCGCACAGCTTCCTGCCCTGCATCGAGGACGACCGGCTGCTGGTGCGCGTCGGCGACTGGGTGCTGTCGCAGGCCCTCGAACACCTGGCGCAGTGGCGCCGCGACGGCCTGGACTTCGCGGTCGGCGTCAACGTCTCGGCCCGCCACCTGCGCCGCCCGGACTTCGCCGCCCAGCTGGCGGCGCTGATCGCACGCCACGGCCACGACCTCGCGCCCTATCTCGAGCTGGAGGTCGTCGAGACGGCCGCGATCGCCGCCGAGGACAGCCCCACCACCACCGAGCAGATGAAGCTGTGCCGGGAGCTCGGCGTGCGCTTCGCGCTCGACGACTTCGGTACCGGCTACTCGCCGCTGCGCTACCTGAAGGACCTGCCGGCCGACACGCTGAAGATCGACCGCAGCTTCGTGCACAACATGCTCGACGACGCCCAGGACCGCGGCATCGTCGAGGGCATCATCAGCCTGGCGCGCACCTTCGGCTGCAGTGTCGTCGCCGAGGGGGTCGAGACGCCGGCTCAGGCGCGCATGCTGCTGGAGCTGGGCTGCGACATCGGCCAGGGCACCGGCATCGCCTCGCCGCTGCGCGCCCAGCAAGTGGCCCAGTGGGTGCGCGACTTCCGCGGCATGTTCGTCATCGCGCCGGCGGGGGCCGCCGACGGCTTGGCTAGACTCGGCGGGTGATTCCCGCCGGTTTTCTCCAGGATCTGCTGTCCCGCGTCGACATCGTCGACGTGGTCGGCCAGCACGTCGAGCTCAAGCGCGGCGGCGCCAACCTGATGGGCCTGTGCCCGTTCCACGCCGAGAAGTCGCCCAGTTTCTCGGTCAGCCCGAGCAAGCAGTTCTATTACTGCTTCGGCTGCGGCGCCTCGGGTGACGCGATCCGCTTTCTCACCGAACACCTGGGCCTGAGCTTCGTCGAGGCGGTGCGCGACCTGGCGCAGCGTGTCGGCATGCAGGTGCCCGAGGAGCAATTGAGCGCCGAGGAGCTGGTGCGCCGCGACAAGCTGCGCGAACGCCGGCTGTCGCTGGGCGAGGTGCTGGTGCGCGCCAACGACTTCTACCGCGGCCAGTTGAAGACCAGCCCGCGGGCGGTCGGCTACCTGAAGGCGCGCGGCCTGACCGGCGTCGTCGCCGCGCGTTTCGGCCTCGGCTACGCGCCGCCGGGCTGGCGCACGCTGGCCGGCGTCTTCCCGCGCTACGACGACCCGCTGCTCGAGGAGGCCGGCCTGGTGCGCCACCGCGAGGCCGCCGACGGCGAGTCCGAGGACAGCGACCGCGGGCGCTACGACTGGTTCCGCGACCGGGTGATGTTCCCGATCCGCAACGTCGCCGGCGAGGTCATCGGCTTCGGCGGCCGCGTGCTCGACGACAGCAAGCCCAAGTACATCAACTCGCCCGAGACGCCGCTGTTCAGCAAGGGGCGCGAGCTCTACGGCCTGTTCGAGGCCCGCCAGGCGCTGCGCGAACGCGGCTGCGCGATCGTCGTCGAGGGCTACATGGACGTCGTCGCGCTGGCCCAGCACGGCGTGAACAACGCCGTCGCGACGCTGGGCACGGCCTGCACCGCCGAACACGTGCAGAAGCTGTTCCGCTTCACCGACGCGATCGTCTTCTCGTTCGACGGCGACGCCGCCGGCCGGCGCGCGGCGGCGCGTGCGCTCGAGGCCGCGCTGCCGCACGCTACCGACCTGCGCAGCGTGAAGTTCCTCTTCCTGCCGCCCGAGCACGACCCCGACAGCTACGTTCGCGAGCTCGGCGTCGAGGCCTTCGAGCAGGCGCTGGCCGCGGCCGTGCCGCTGTCGCGCCAGCTCGTCGAGCTGGCCGCCGAGGACGCCGACCTGTCCAGCGCCGAAGGCCGCGCGCGCCTGGCCGCGCAGGCCCGGCCGCTGTGGTCGGCGCTGCCCGAAGGCAGCCTGAAGGACCAGCTGCTCGGCGAGATCGCCGAACGCGCCCGGCTGCCGCGCGAAGACCTGGCGCGGCGCTGGGGCCTGCGGGCCGGCGAGGCCACGCGGCCGGCACCGGAGGCGCCGCAGGAACGCCCGGCCCACGGCGGCCGGCGCGGGCCTCCGGCGCCGCGCCGCGGCGGGGTGCGGGTGTCGGTGCGCCAGCCGCAGGACCAGGCGATGCGCCTGCTGCTGCTGCGCGCGGGCTGGTGGCTGGAGCTCACCGACGCCGACCACGAGGCCCTGACGGCGGTGCCCGACTGGCACGCCGACGGTTTTCGCTGGATCGAGCGCTGGCTCGCCGAACACGGCGACACGCCGTGGCCGACGCTGCGCGAGCAGATCGCCGCCGAGCCCTGGGGCGAACAGGCGATCGAGCTCGTCGACGGCGCCGAGATCCCGATCGAGCCCGTGCTCGAGGACCTGCGCACGGCCGCCGCGCAGACCGTGCGGGCGCAGGCGATGCGCCAGGCGATGGCGGTGCTCGGCCGGCGCTGAGCCCACGCGGGCGCGGCTTGCCCGCCACCAGCGCGGCTTTTTGCGACCGCGGTCCCGACGCGACGTCCACGCTGATTTCTTTGACGAACCGGCGCCGGCCGCCGATAATGGTGGGTTTGTTGCAGCGGCAAGAGTGAGCAGCAGCACCTCCGGGCCCCGGCCACCCGCGACACGGGTTCAAAAGGCCAACTTCACCCGCAAGGACTGCGCATTCCGATGAGTTCACGCGAGCTTGCCCGTCTGGACGCGCCACCCCAGGACGCCGCTCGTCGCGGCGTGATCCCGCACGCCTTGCGGCGAACGCAAGGCGGGGCGTGGCCGTGGAAACCTTCCCGAGGAACCGCATGACCGCCAAGAAGCCCGCATCCGCTGCCCCCGCCGACGCCGCCGAGGCCAAGACCCCCAAGACCAAGGCCGCCGCCGCCGAAACCGCCAAGCCGGCGAAGAAGGCGGCCAAGGCGCCGGCCAAGACCGACACCAAGGCCAAGGCCGGCAAGAAGGAGTCGAAGAAGGCCGCCGACGACGAGGACCTGGATGTCGAACTCGAGGCCGAACTCGAGGTCGAGCCGGAAGCCGAGGTCGAAGCCGAGGTCGAGGTCGACGCGAGCGAGGGCAAGGAAGCCAAGGCCAAGCCGCTGCGCATGAAGGTCAGCCGCGCCAAGGAGCGCGCGCTGATGCGCGAGTTCGGTCTCGACGAGACCATGCTCACCGAAGAGGAAGTCGCCAAGCGCCGCCAGGAGCTCAAGACCCTCATCAAGATGGGCAAGACGCGTGGTTTCCTGACCCATCAGGAGATCAACGACCACCTGCCCGAGAAGCTCGTCGACAACGAGATCCTCGAGGCCATCGTCTCGATGCTCAACGACATGGGCATCGCGGTCTACGAGCAGGCGCCCGACGCCGCCACACTGCTGATCAACGGCAGCAACACCGCCACCGCGACCGACGAGGAAGCCGAGGAAGCCGCCGAAGCCGCGCTGTCGACCGTCGACAGCGAGTTCGGCCGCACCACCGACCCGGTGCGCATGTACATGCGCGAGATGGGCTCGGTCGAGCTGCTCACGCGTGAAGGCGAGATCGAGATCGCCAAGCGCATCGAAGGCGGCCTGCAGGCGATGATGCTGGCCATCAGCGCCAGCCCGACGACGATCGCCGAGATCCTGGCGATGGCCGACAAGATCGCCGCCGGCGAGATGCAGATCTCCGAGGTCGTCGACGGCTTCGTCAGCGACGACGAGGCCGACGACTACGTCGCCGAGGAAGACTTCGACGAGTTCGACGAGGACGACGACGACGACGGCGCCGGTGGCAGCAAGGCGCTGACGAAGAAGCTCGAGGAGCTGAAGAAGCAGGCGCTGGAGAAGTTCGACCTGCTGCGCTCGCACTTCGACCGCATGCGCAAGGCCTACGAGAAGGACGGCTACAAGTCGCCGGCCTACAACAAGGCCCAGGAAGCGATCAGCCAGGACCTGATGACGATCCGCTTCACGGTCAAGACGATCGAGAAGCTGTGCCAGATCCTGCGTGCCCAGGTCGACGACGTGCGCCGCTACGAGCGCGAGATCCGCAAGATCGTCGTCGACAAGTGCGGCATGCCGCAGGAACAGTTCATCAAGACCTTCCCGCCCAACGTCCTGAACCTCAAGTGGGCCGAGAAGGAAGCCGCCGCCGGCAAGCCGTACTCGGCGGTGCTCGGCCGCAACCTGCCGGCCGTGCAGGAGCTGCAGCAGAAGCTCATCGACCTGCAGGGCCGCGCCGTCGTGCCGCTGGACGATCTGAAGGAGATCAACCGGCACATGAACGCCGGCGAGAAGGCCAGCCGCGACGCGAAGAAGGAGATGATCGAGGCCAACCTGCGCCTGGTGATCTCGATCGCGAAGAAGTACACCAACCGCGGCCTGCAGTTCCTGGACCTGATCCAGGAAGGCAACATCGGCCTGATGAAGGCGGTCGACAAGTTCGAATACCGCCGCGGCTACAAGTTCTCGACCTACGCCACCTGGTGGATCCGCCAGGCGATCACGCGCTCGATCGCCGACCAGGCGCGCACGATCCGCATCCCGGTTCACATGATCGAGACGATCAACAAGATGAACCGCATCTCGCGCCAGCACCTGCAGGAGTTCGGCTTCGAACCCGACGCGCCGACGCTGGCCGAGAAGATGGAGATCCCCGAGGACAAGATCCGCAAGATCATGAAGATCGCCAAGGAGCCGATCTCCATGGAAACGCCGATCGGCGACGACGACGACAGCCACCTGGGCGACTTCATCGAGGACACGAACAACGTGGCCCCGGTCGACGCCGCGATGCAGGCCGGCCTGCGCGAGGTCGTCAAGGACATCCTCGACAGCCTGACGCCGCGCGAAGCCAAGGTGCTGCGCATGCGCTTCGGCATCGAGATGAGCACCGACCACACGCTGGAAGAAGTCGGCAAGCAGTTCGACGTCACGCGCGAGCGCATCCGCCAGATCGAAGCCAAGGCGATCCGCAAGCTCAAGCACCCCAGCCGCTCGGACAAGCTGCGGACGTATCTGGACAATCTCTGATTGGACAGGGAGGTCGCCGCCGCAGGCGGCCGTCGTCGCGAAGCGGCGACGCGCAGCGGGCGGCGAAGCCACAAGCTGCGGACGCATCTGGACAATCTCTGATTGGCCGGGGCCGCGGCCCCCTGATGCCCGCCAGCGCGCCCTCGCCACCGAGGGCGCGTCCGTTTCGACCGTCCGGAGCCTCCGTGCCCGACCCGCACGCTGTGCCCTAACCCGCAGGCCCTCTCGTCGGAGGGGGGTGACGGTAAAATTTGGCGCTGAATGACGCAGATCTCCGACCTCACCGTGCTGTTCGCCGACTTGCGCGGCAGCACCGCGCTGTACGAGACGCTCGGCAATGCCGAGGCGACGTCGGTGGTCACGCATTGCGTCGGCTCGCTGACGCGCCCGGTGGCCGACTTCGGCGGCCATGTCGTCAAGACGCTGGGCGACGGGCTGATGGCCGTCTTCCCGCGGCCGACGAGTGCGCTGCAGGCCGCCGCGCTGATCCACGAGGTTCTCGACGGCATCACCAGCCGCGGCCACCAGCACGGCGCGTCCACCGGCCTGCGCGACCTGAAGCTGCAGATCGCGATGGCCCGCGGCGAGGTCGTCGAGATGGCCGGCGACTGCTACGGCGACGCCGTCAACGTCGCCGCCCGCCTGCTTGACCACGCCGGCGACAACGAGACGCTGGTCACCGCCGAGGTGCTGCAGGGCCTGCCCGAGCAGACGCGCTCGCGCTTTCGCTGCCTCGACCGCATGGTGCTGCGCGGCCGCGTCGAGCCGGTGCAGGTCTTCGTGCTCGGCGGCCGCCCGGGCACCGACCTGCCGCCGACGCAGTTCGCCGGCGACTCGGCCCCGGTATCCGAACCCGACGGCCTGCGGCTCGAGTGGATCGACAACAACCAGATCTTCGCCAGCCGGCAGCTGCCGGTGGTGCTCGGCCGCGGCCCGCAGGCCGAGTTCCGCGTCGACGACTCGCGCGTGTCGCGCTCGCATGCCCGCGTCGACTGGCACGGCGGCGCCTTCCAGCTCACCGACCTCAGCTACAACGGCACCTACGTGCGTTTTGCCGACGGCGAGATCGTCAGCCTGCGCCGCGGCAGCTGCACCCTGCACGGCAGCGGCGAGATCGGCCTGGGCGGCTCGCCCGGAGACCCGGCGGCCACCTGCGTGCTCTTCGACGTCCTCCGTTTCGACGACACCCAGCCGCTGCTCGCGGCTGACCTGCTCTAGCCTTCCGCCCCGCCATGCGCGTGCTGTACGTCGACGACGACCGGATCAACACCCTGCTCTTCGAGGAGACCTGCCGCTGCGCCGGTCGATTCGAGGTGGCCTGCGCGTCCACCGGCGCCGAGGCGCTGGAGATCGCGGCCGAGTTCCCCGCCGAGGCGCTGGTCATCGACCTGCACCTGCCCGACACCAACGGCTTCGAGTTGCTGCCCGCGCTGCGCCGGGTGCTGGGCGGGCGGCCGCTGCCGGCCTATCTCTGCACCGCCGACGACCCGGCCCAGGTCGCCGCCCAGGCGGCCGAGGCCGGCTTCGACGGCTGCTGGACCAAGCCGGTGACAGTCGAGGAGATGCTGGCCGAACTCGACCGCGGTGCACGCGGTTCGGCGGCATGACCTACCGGCCCGAGCCGCCTCATCGCCATGGCGACGTCGACCGCGTCGGCGTGCTGCTCGTCAACCTGGGCACGCCGTCGGAGCCGACCCCGTCGGCACTGCGCCGCTATCTCGCCGAGTTCCTGTCCGACCCGCGTGTCGTCGAGATCCCGCGCATCCTCTGGCTGCCCATCCTCTACGGCATCGTGCTGAGCGCGCGGCCGGCCAAGTCGGCGGCCAAGTACGCGACGATCTGGACCCCCGAGGGCTCGCCGCTGGCCGTCTGGAGCGACCGCCAGGCCGTCGGGCTGTCGCAGGCGCTGCGCGCTCGCGGCCACCAGGTCCAGGTGCGTGTCGCGATGCGATACGGCGAGCCGTCGGTCGCGCGCGGCCTGGACGCGCTGCGTGCCGAGGGCGCCACGCGCGTGCTGGTGCTGCCGCTGTACCCGCAGTACGCCAGCGCCACGACCGGCAGCGTCAGCGACGCGGTGATGAAGTGGAGCGCCGGCGCGCGCCGCCTGCCCGAGTTCCGCTTCGTCAACGAGTACCACGACGACCCCGGCTACATCGGCGCGCTGGCAGAGCGCGTGCGCGCGCACTGGCACGCCCACGGCCGCGGCGAGCGCCTGCTGCTGAGCTTCCACGGCGTGCCGCACCGCACGCTGGTGCTCGGCGACCCCTATCACTGCCAGTGCCACAAGACGGCGCGGCTGCTGCGCGAGCGCCTCGGCCTCGAGCCCGAGCACGTCGTCGTGACCTTCCAGAGCCGCTTCGGCAACGCCAAGTGGCTGGAGCCATACACCGAGCCGACGCTGCGCCGCCTGGCCGCCGAGGGCCTGCGCCGCGTCGACGTCATGTGCCCGGGCTTCGTCTCCGACTGCCTGGAGACGCTCGAGGAGATCAACGAGGAGGCGCGCGAAGCCTTCCTCTCCTGCGGCGGCGAACGCTTCGAGTACATCGAGTGCCTCAACGACCAGCCGGCCTGGATCGACGCGCTGGCGGCCGTCGCCGAGCGCCACATGGCCGGCTGGAACACACGCGCGCAAACGGACCTGGCGCAGGCCAGCGCGACGCGCGAGCGTGCCACGGCGCTCGGCGCGACGATCTAGACCGGAACGCGGAGCACAAGGCGCGGGCCGCGGCCCGATGAGCGGCCGCGCGGCGGCCAGGAGACCCGATGAACGACCCCCGGGTGCGGCTGGACAAGTGGTTGTGGGCCGCACGCTTCTACAAGACCCGCGCGATCGCCGCCGAGGAGGCCGACCGCGGCCGCGTCAGCGTCAACGGGCTGGCGGCCAAGCCGGCGCGCGAACTGCACCTCGGTGACCGCGTCGCGCTGCGCCAGGGCGGCGTCGAGCGTGTCGTCGACGTGCTCGTGCTGGGCACCGTGCGCGGCCCGGCGCCGGTGGCGCAGACGCTGTACCGCGAGACCGCCGAGAGCATCGCCGCGCGTGAACGCGCCGCCGAGGCCCGCCGCCTGCAGCCCGAACCCGCCGCCGCCATCGAACAAGGCCGCCCGACCAAACGCGACCGCCGCAAGCTGGCCGACTGGAACCGCTGGAGCGCGAGCCTCGACGACACAGGCTCTTGAAAGCCCGGCCGATGCCCCCAACTCCCTCCGAGTTTTGCCCCGAACCGCCCATGAACGCGAATCCGAACTCCCCCGACACCCCGTCTCCTGATGCCACCGCACCGGCGGCCGAGGCCGCCCCGAGCGCCGAGGCGCGCCTGGCCGAACTCGAGGCCAAGCATGCCGAGGTCGCCGACGCCTACCTGCGCGCCAAGGCCGAGACCGAGAACATCCGCCGCCGTGCCGAAGAGGAAGTGTCCAAGGCGCGCAAGTTCGCCGTCGAGGCCTTCGCCGAGAGCATGCTGCCGGTGAAGGACAGCCTCGAGGCCGCGATCGCGATCCAGAACGCGACGCCCGAGCAGTTGCTCGAGGGCACGCACGCGACGCTGCGCCAGCTGACCCAGGCGCTGGAGCGCAACAAGGTCGTGCAGATCGCGCCGCCGCAGGGCACGAAGTTCGACCCGCACCAGCACCAGGCGATCAGCGTGGTGCCGGCCGACCAGGAAGCGAACACCGTCGTCGCCGTGCTGCAGAAGGGCTACCTGATCGCCGACCGCGTGCTGCGCCCGGCGCTCGTCACGGTCGCCGCACCGAAGTCCTGACCACCGCCTGCGTGCGCCGGGCTTGAAACGCCGCCCGGCAGCCACAACTCCAAGACAACCGGAATCCAGATTTCAGGAGAACACCATGGGAAAGATCATCGGCATCGACCTGGGCACCACGAACTCGTGCGTGGCCGTGATGGAAGGCAACACGACCAAGGTCATCGAGAACAGTGAAGGCGCGCGCACCACGCCGTCGATCATCGCCTACCAGGACGATGGCGAGATCCTCGTCGGCGCGTCGGCCAAGCGCCAGGCGGTCACGAACCCGCGCAACACGCTGTACGCGGTGAAGCGCCTGATCGGCCGCAAGTTCACCGAGAAGGAAGTGCAGAAGGACATCGACCTGATGCCCTACACGATCACGGCGGCCGACAACGGCGACGCCTGGGTCGAGGTGCGCGGCAAGAAGCTCGCGCCGCCGCAGGTCAGCGCCGAAGTGCTGCGCAAGATGAAGAAGACCGCCGAGGACTACCTCGGCGAGGAAGTGACCGAGGCCGTGATCACGGTGCCGGCCTATTTCAACGACAGCCAGCGCCAGGCGACCAAGGACGCCGGCCGCATCGCCGGCCTCGAGGTCAAGCGCATCATCAACGAGCCGACCGCCGCGGCGCTGGCCTTCGGCCTGGACAAGGCCGGCAAGGGTGACCGCAAGATCGCCGTCTACGACCTGGGCGGCGGCACCTTCGACATCTCGATCATCGAGATCGCCGACGTCGACGGCGAGAAGCAGTTCGAGGTGCTGTCGACCAACGGCGACACCTTCCTCGGCGGCGAGGACTTCGACCAGCGCATCATCGACTACATCATCGGCGAGTTCAAAAAGGAACAGGGCGTCGACCTGACCAAGGACGTGCTCGCGCTGCAGCGCCTGAAGGAAGCCGCAGAGAAGGCCAAGATCGAGCTGTCCAACAGCTCGCAGACCGACATCAACCTGCCGTACATCACGGCCGACGCGTCGGGCCCGAAGCACCTGAACATCAAGCTCACGCGCGCCAAGCTCGAGGCCCTGGTCGACGAGCTGATCGAACGCACGATCGAGCCCTGCCGCACCGCGATGAAGGACGCCGGCGTGAAGGTCGGCGAGATCGACGACGTCATCCTGGTCGGCGGCATGAGCCGCATGCCCAAGGTGCAGGAGAAGGTCAAGGAGTTCTTCGGCAAGGAACCGCGCCGCGACGTCAACCCCGACGAAGCCGTCGCGGTCGGCGCCGCGATCCAGGGCCAGGTCCTGGGTGGCGAGCGCAAGGACGTGCTGCTGCTGGACGTCACCCCGCTGTCGCTGGGCATCGAGACCCTGGGCGGCGTGATGACCAAGATGATCAAGAAGAACACCACGATCCCGACCAAGTTCTCGCAGGTGTTCTCGACCGCCGACGACAACCAGCCGGCGGTGACGATCAAGGTCTTCCAGGGCGAGCGTGAACTGGCCTCGGGCAACAAGAGCCTGGGCGAGTTCAACCTCGAGGGCATCCCGCCGGCGCCGCGCGGCCTGCCGCAGATCGAGGTCACCTTCGACATCGACGCCAACGGCATCCTGCACGTCAGCGCCAAGGACAAGGGCACCGGCAAGGAGAACAAGATCACCATCAAGGCGAACTCGGGCCTGTCCGAGGCCGAGATCGAGAAGATGGTGAAGGATGCCGAGGCCAACGCCGCCGAGGACAAGAAGAAGCTCGAGATCGTCCAGGCCCGCAACCAGGGCGACGCGATGCTGCACTCGGTGCGCAAGACGCTGGGCGAGCACGGCGACAAGCTCGACGCCGGCGAGAAGGAGAAGATCGAGGCCGCGCTGAAGGACCTGGAAGAAGCGCTGAAGGGCGAGGACAAGGCCGCCATCGAGGCCAAGACCGAAGCCCTGATGAGCGCCAGCCAGAAGCTCGGCGAGAAGGTCTACGCCGACGCCCAGGCCGCGCAGGCCGCGGCCGGTGCCGCCGCCGGGGCCGACGAGGCGCCGCAGCCCTCGTCCTCCAAGCCGGCCGACGACAACGTCGTCGACGCCGAGTTCAAGGAAGTCAAGAAGTGATCTTCCCGCGGCCGGCGCAGCACGCCCGGCCGTGATTTCCCGCCGCGTCCAGGCGTGCCGGCCCACTCCGGCACACCTGCGCGGCGTTTACGCTTGACGACTGGCTGTTCACGGCAACCCCATGGCAAAGCGCGACTACTACGAAATCCTCGGCGTGGCGAAAAACGCCTCGGACGACGACATCAAGAAGGCCTATCGCAAACTGGCCATGAAGTACCACCCTGACCGCAACCAGGGTGACGAGGCGAAGAAGGCGGAGGAGAAGTTCAAGGAGGTCAAGGAGGCCTACGAGATGCTCTCCGACGCGCAAAAGCGCGCCGCCTACGACCAGTACGGCCACGCCGGCGTCGACCCGAACATGGGTGGCCGCGGCGCGGGCCCGGAAGGCTTCGGCGGTTTCGCCGAGGCCTTCGGCGACATCTTCGGCGACATCTTCGGCGGCGGCGGCGCCGGCCGCCGCGGTGGCGGCGGCCAGCAGGTCTACCGCGGCAGCGACCTCAGCTACGCGATGGAGATCACGCTGGAGGAAGCGGCCGCCGGCAAGGAGTCGCAGATCCGCATCCCGAGCTGGGACGGCTGCGACACCTGCCACGGCAGCGGCGCCAAGCCCGGCACCAGCCCCAAGACCTGCCCGACCTGCTCCGGCTCGGGCACGGTGCACCTGCGCCAGGGCTTCTTCAGCATCCAGCAGACCTGCCCGCACTGCCACGGCAGCGGCAAGATCATCCCCGAGCCCTGCCCGACCTGCGGCGGCGCCGGCAAGATCAAGCGCCAGAAGACGCTGGAGGTGAAGATCCCCGCCGGCATCAACGAAGGCATGCGCATCCGCTCGGCCGGCAACGGCGAGCCGGGCACCAACGGCGGCCCGCCGGGCGATCTGTACATCGAGATCCGCATCAAGCCGCACGAGATCTTCGAGCGCGACGGCGACGACCTGCACTGCACGGTGCCGGTCGGCATGACGACGGCGGCGCTCGGCGGCACGATCGAGGTGCCGACGCTGGGCTCCAAGGCCGAGATCGAGCTGCCCGAGGGCACCCAGCACGGCAAGACCTTCCGCCTGCGCGGCAAGGGCATCAAGGGCATCCGCTCCAGCTACCCGGGCGACCTCTACGCGCACATCACCGTCGAGACCCCGGTCAAGCTGACCGAGCACCAGCGCAAGCTGCTGCGCGAGCTCGACGAGTCCTTCCGCAAGGGTGGCGACCGGCACTCGCCGAACGCCAAGAGCTGGACCGACCGGGTCAAAGACCTCTTCAAGTAGAGGTTTTCCCGCCTGACGGGACATGCACCGCTCAAGTGCGCGGCGGCCTGGCCGACAACACGGTCACGAAATGCCGCGCATGACGACAAGCCGCCCCGCCCTCTCCTCCACCCGCCGCCTGCGTGCGGCGGCTGGCGCTCTGCCCGGGCGAGACGCACGATGAGACTGGACCGCGACATCCACCTCAGCAAGGCGCTGGTCATCGACCCGAACCCGACCTCGCGCAGCATCCTCGTCGCCCAGCTGCGCGACTTCGGCATCGGCACCGTCGTCCAGTGCGGCCGTGTCGCCGACGCGCGCAACCAGCTCGAGGCGCGGGGCTTCGACATCGTGCTGTGCGAGAACAACTTCGCCGGCAACGATGCCGCCGGGCAGCAGTTGCTCGACGACCTGCGGCGCCACCAGCTGCTGCCGCTGTCGACGGTGTTCATCATGATCAGCAGCGAGGCGACCTACAACAAGGTCGCCGAGGCGGCCGAGTCGGCGCTGGACAGCTTCCTGATCAAGCCCCACACCGCCGCCGGCCTGGGCGACCGAATCCTGCACGCCCGCCGGCGCAAGAAGGTGCTGCGTGACATCTTCGAGGCCGTCGACGAGTCGCGTTTCGACGACGCGATCCGGCTGTGCCTCAAGCGCTTCGAGGAACGCGGCGAGTTCTGGCTGTTCGCCGCGCGCGTCGGTGCCGAGCTGCTGCTGACCCACGACCGCCACCGCGAAGCCTGGGGCCTGTACGAAGCGGTGCTGAAGGCGCAGACCCTGCCCTGGGCGCGCCTGGGCGTCGCGCGTGCGCAGGTCGAGGCCAACGAGCCGGGCAAGGCCTTGTCGACGCTGGAGAGCCTGACCGCCGACCAGCCGAACTTCGTCGACGCCTACGACGTGATGGGCCGCATCCATGTCGACCAGGGCAATCTCGACGAGGCCGCGGCGGTGTTCATGCGCGCCGCCTCGCTGACGCCGGACTCGGTGACACGGCTGCAGAAGGTCGGCATGCTGTCCTTCTACCTGGAGCGTCACGACGACGCGCTGAAGGCGCTGGAGCGCAGCGTGGGCATCGGCATCTCGTCGAAGATGTTCGACCCGCAGACGCTGGTGCTGCTGGCCTTCGTGCGCTGGCGGCAATCGGACTCCAAGGGCGTGCAGCGCTGCAACGAGAACCTGGAGCACCTGCTCTCGCGCAGCCCCGACAGCCAGCGCCTGCGGCGCTTCGCCGGCGTGGTGCGCGTGCTCGAGCTGATGCTTCGGCTGCAGCACGCCGACGTGCAGCAGGCCGTGGCCGACCTTGCGCTCGAGGTGCGCGAAGCCTCCTTCGACATCGAGGCCGCCTGCAACCTGCTGTCGCTGCTGGCGCGGCTGGCCGACGTCGGCTACACGCTGGAACAGGCCGACGAATGGGTGGACGCGATCGGCCTGCGCCACTGCACCGCGAAGTCGATGACGGAACTGCTGGCCCGCGCGGCGCAACCGCACGCGCCGTTCGTCGAACGCATCCGCGCCTGCCAGCACCGGGTGCTCGAGGTGTCCGAGGCGGCGATGGCCTTCAGCCTGGCCGGCGACCCGGGCTCGTCGGTGCGCACGCTGCTCGACAACGGCCGGGCCTCGCTCAATGGCAAGCTGATCGACACCGCGCGCCTGGTGCTGCAGCGCCACCACGGCAGGATCGAGGGCGCGGCCGAACTGCAGGCGACGATCGACGACCTGCGCCAGCGCTACTTCACGCTGCCGACCCGGCTGCCGATCGGCGACAGCCCGGGGCGCAAGGCCGGCGGCCTGGCCCTGCGCGGCGCCGTCGCCAGCGCGCTGGGCGCCGAACCCGCACCACCAGTCGCTGCGGCGACCTGAAGCCGGAGCATCAGAACAGGCGCCGCTGCGCGCCCTCCGGCGGCCGGAATGCCGCCACGTCCAGCGTCCCGTGCCGGCGCTGCAGGCCCAGACGATCGCAGGCCTTGTGCAGGCGCTGGCGCAGCAGTTCGGCCCAGACGCCCTCGCCGCGCATGCGGCTGCCGAAGCGCGGATCGTTGTCGCGGCCGCCGCGCACCTCCTGCACCCGTGCCATCACACGCGCCGCACGGTCCGGGACATGCTGCTCCAGCCAGTGCCGGAACAGCGGCGACAGCTCCGACGGCAGGCGCAGCACGATGGCGAAGGCGCGCACCGCACCGGCCTCCCGCGACGCCTGCAGCACCCGCTCGAGCTCGGGCTCGTTGACGAAGGGGATCAGCGGCGACACGCTGACGCCGACCGGAACGCCGGCTTCGGCCAGCGTGCGGATCGTGCGCAGCCGGCGCTCGGGCGAGGCGGCACGCGGCTCCAGCCGGCGCGCCAAGGCCGGGTCCAGCGTCGTCAGCGTGATGTCGACGCAGGCGCGGCCGGCGGCGGCCATCGGCACGATCAGGTCCAGGTCGCGCTCGACCAGCGCCGACTTCGTGATCAGCGAGAACGGGTGCCGCGTCTCGTGCAGCACCTCGAGCACCGCACGCGTGATCCCGAGGCGGCGTTCGACCGGCTGGTAGGCGTCGGTGACAGTGCCCACGGCGATCGGCCGCGGTTGGTAGCCGCGTGCGCCGAGCGCGGCGCGCAGGCGCTCGGCGGCGTTGACCTTGGCCACCAGCCGGGTCTCGAAGTCCAGCCCCGGCGACCAGCCGAGGTAGGCGTGCGAGGGCCGCGCGTAGCAGTAGATGCAGCCGTGCTCGCAGCCGCGGTAGGGGTTCAGCGAGACCTCGAAGCCGATGTCCGGCGAGTCGTTCTCGGCCAGGATGCGGCCGGCGTGTTCCTCGACGACCTGCGTCGGCAAGGGCTGCGGCGTCTCGCCGGCGGCCGCGTCCACGGCGCCCCAGCCGTCGTCGAAGGCTTCGCGCGCGTCGCGCTCGAAGCGGTGGGCGATCGCCCAGGTCGTGCCGCGGCCCTTCAGCGGGGCGTTTGCCGGCGTGGCCGGCGGCGGGGCGGGTGGACGGAAACTGCGGGGCGGCGACATGCTGTTGTTTTATACAGCATGCCGCGGCAACTCCCGTCTTAGTAGTCCGACATCGCGTCGGGGGCGAGGTTCTCGAACTTGGTCAGCGGCTTCAGGAAGGCCAGGCGCACGGTGCCGACCGGGCCGTTACGCTGCTTGCCGATGATGACTTCGGCGACGCCCGGGTCCTTGCTGTCCTTGTTGTAGTACTCGTCGCGGTAGATGAACATGATGATGTCCGCGTCCTGCTCGATGGCGCCCGACTCGCGCAGGTCGCTCATCATCGGCCGCTTGTCGGTGCGCGTCTCGACCGAGCGGTTGAGCTGCGACAGCGCGATCACCGGGCACTGCAGCTCCTTGGCCAGCGCCTTCAGGCCGCGCGAGATCTCGCCGATCTCGGTGGCGCGGTTCTCGCCGGTGCTGGCCGACGAGCCGCTCATCAGCTGCAGGTAGTCGATGACGATCAGGCCGAGCTGGCCGTACTGGCGCGCCATGCGCCGTGCGCGGGCGCGCAGTTCGGGCGCGGTCAGCGCCGGCGTCTCGTCGATGAAGAGCTGCACCTGGCCGAGCTTGTCGACGGCCTCGGTCAGGCGCTCCCATTCCTCGGTGCGCAGACGCCCGGTGCGCAGGTTCTGCTGGTCGATGCGGCCGAGCGAGCCGACCAGACGCAGCGCCAGCTGCGAGGCGCCCATTTCCATCGAGTACACGAGCACCGGCAGCCCTTCGGCGACGGCGACGTTCTCGGCGATGTTCAGCGCGAACGCGGTCTTGCCCATCGACGGCCGCGCCGCGAGGATGATCAGGTCGCCCTTCTGCAGGCCCGCGGTCATGCGGTCCATGTCGTAGAAGCCGGTGCGCACGCCGGTCACTTCCTCGGCGCCGTTGTCGTGCAGCTCCTGCACGCGGTCGATCAGGTCGACGACCAGCTTGTCGATGCCCAGGAAACCCTGCTTCTGGCGCGAGCCTTCCTCGCCGATCTTGAAGATCTTGCCTTCGGCCTCGTCGAGGATGCTGCTCACCGGCCGGCCCTGCGGGTTGAAGGCGTTGGTGGCGATCTCGTCGCTGGCGGCGATGAGCTTTCGCAGGATCGCGCGCTCGCGCACGATCTCCGCGTAGCGGCGCATGTTGGCCGCGCTCGGCACGCTCTGCGCCAGCGCGTTCAGGTAGGCCAGGCCGCCGCAGTCCTCGGCCTTGCCCAGGCTCTGCAGCTGCTCGAAGACGGTGATGACGTCGGCCGGCTTGCTCTGGTTCACCAGCGTCGAGATCGCGCTGAAGATCAGCTTGTGCTCGAAGCGGTAGAAGTCGCTGTCGGTCAGCAGGTCGGCGGCGCGGTCCCAGGACAGGTTGTCGATCAGCAGGCCGCCGAGCACGCTCTGCTCGGCCTCGTTCGAGTGCGGCGGCACCCGCAGGCGGGCGACTTCGTCGTCGGGAGCGGAGGAACCTCGGGATTCGAACAGCGCGGACATCGGATCTGTGGGCAAGTCTGTGGACAGCCTGGGAGTCGTCGGGGGACGGCCGGGGGACAACTCTTGACACCCAAAACGAAGAAGGCCGGCAAGAGCCGGCCTTCTTCAGAAGGGTGGACGAAGCGTAGGCGCTTCAGTCGGCTTGCGCAACCACCTGGACGGTGAGCTCGACGACGACGTCGCCGTGCGGGGCCACCGACACCGGGTGCTCGCCGACGGTCTTCAGCGGACCGTTGGGCATGCGCACCTGCGACTTCTGCACCGCCTTGCCGGCTTGCGTCAGCGCGTCGGCGATGTCGGCGTTGGTCACCGAGCCGAACAGGCGGCCGTCGACGCCGGCCTTCTGCACGATGCGCACGGTGGTGCCGGCGAGCTGCTCGCCCAGGGCCTGGGCGGCGGCGAGCTTGGCGGCGGCGGCCTTCTCGAGTTCGGCACGGCGCTCGGCAAACTCCTTGATCGCGGCGTCGGTCGCGCGGCGCGCGAGCTTGGTCGGGATCAGGAAGTTGCGGGCGTAGCCGTCCTTGACCTTGACGATGTCACCGAGGTTGCCGAGCTTGGCGACCTTCTCCAGCAGGATCACTTGCATGTCGTCGCTCCTCAGACCTTGTGCTGATCGGAGTACGGCAGCAGCGCCAGATAGCGGGCGCGCTTGATCGCCGTGGTCAGCTGGCGCTGGTAGTAGGCGCGCGTGCCGGTCAGACGGGCCGGCGTGATCTTGCCGTTCTCGCTGATGAAGTCACGCAGCGTGTCGATTTCCTTGTAGTCGATCTGTTCGACGCCGGCGACGGTGAAGCGGCAGAAGCGCTTGCGGCGGAACAGGAGAGACTGGGTGTTGCGCTTCGGACGCTTGTCCTTCGAGAAGCGACCCTTGCCACGGGGGGGAGCCATAAGACCTCCTGGGAATGCTGAAAACTATCCGGAACAGTGGACCGGTCAGCCCAACGGGGCGACCGACGTGATGTGGAACCGCATGCCGCGTCCGTTGCGCAGGGCTGCCAGGAAGCCGCCGAATTCGGCGTTGCTGCCCAGCGCCAGCGTGGTGAGCACCGCGGTGATGTCCGCCCCGATCGCCAGCGCCCGGATCTCCAGGGAGACCTTGCGCGGAGCGCCGTTCTCGACGACCTCGGACTCGTGCTTCAAGCTCAGGTCCAGGGCCGGAAGGCCGGCGGGGGTGTACCGCAGCGCGCCCCGCTCCACCAGTTGCGCCGAAAGAACCAGCCGGTTCATCGGCACCCCGCGGTGGCAGGCGCAGTCGTGCGCGTCAGGCCGAGGCCTCCTGCTGGCTGGCCTTGCGCGACTCTTCGCGCTCGACCGCCTTCATCATGACCGACGGCGTCGTCTCGGCCTTTTCCTTGCGCACCGTGAGGTGGCGCAGGACGGCGTCGTTGAAGCGGAAGCCGGTCTCCAGCTCCTCGAGCACGGGCTTGTCGCACTCGATGTTCAGGCACAGGTAGTGGGCCTTGGCGAGCTTCTGGATCATGTAGGCCAGCTGACGGCGGCCCCAGTCCTCGACCCGATGGACCTTGCCGCCACCGGCGGTGACCAGGGTCTTGTAGCGTTCCAGCATCGCCGGAACCTGTTCGCTTTGATCCGGATGGATCAGCAGAACGATCTCGTAGTGACGCATTGATTCTCCTCGAGGGTTTCCTGTTGCGGAAAGCCGCCCCGTAGCGTCTATTCCCGGGTGCGGCAAGGCGAAAAGCCGATGATTATAGCCCGGAAACGGCGCCCCGCCGAGGCCGCCTCACACGCGCTCGGGGCGGGGGTCGCGGATGCGGTCGACCAGCGCGTCGCTGGCCGCGCCGGGCCGCGGCGTCAGCAGGCTGACGACGACCATCGCCGCCAGCGCCACCGGCACGCCGAAGACGCCGGCGGCGATCGGCGCGATGCCGAACCACATGCAGTCCTCGACCGGCCGCCAGACGCCGAACAACCCGCGCAGCCAGGGCTGCGTCGTCGCCATGTAGTAGCTGGTGACGGCCAGCCCCGCGAGCATGCCGCTGACGCAGCCCCAGCGGTTGGCGCGCTTCCAGAAGACGCCCAGCACCAGCGCCGGGAAGATCGACGAGGCCGCCAGCGAGAACGCCGCGGCGACGAGGAACAGGATGTCGGCGACACGCATCGACGCGACGTAGGCCGCGGCCAGTGCGACGACCAGCAGCAGCACCTTGGACACCGCGACCCGGCGCGAGCTCGGCCGGTTGGGGTCGATGACGCGGTAGTACAGGTCGTGCGACAGCGCGTTGGAGATCGTCAGCAGCAGCCCGTCGGCGGTGGACAGCGCCGCGGCCAGGCCGCCGACGGCGACCATCGCCGAGATCACGTAAGGCAGCCCGGCGATCTCGGGCGCGGCCAGCGTCACCAGGTCGGCGCCGATGTGCAGCTCGCCGAGCTGCAGGATGCCGTCGCCGTTGACGTCGCTGACCTGCACCAGCGACGGATCGACCTTGGCCCAGCTGGCGATCCATGCCGGCAGCCGGTCGAACGGCGTGCCCACCAGACTGTTGAAGACCTCGTGCTTGACCAGCAGCGCCAGCGCCGGCGCCGTCAGGTAGAGCGCACAGATGAACAGCAGCGTCCAGCCCACCGCGCGCCGCGACTCGCGCACCGACGGCGTCGTGTAGAAGCGCGTCAGGATGTGCGGCAGCCCGGCCGTGCCCAGCATCAGGCAGAAGACCAGCGCCAGGAAGTTGCGCCGCGAGTGTTCGTCGCTGATGCGCGCCGCCGGGTCGTCGCCGCGCGGGTTGGCCGCGAAGGCCTGGGCGTGCGGCGGCATGCCGCCCAGCGGCTGCGACCAGGCTTCGGCAGCGGCCAGCTCGTCGCCGTAACGGCGACGAGCCTCGTCCTCGGTGCGCGGCAGTGCGGCGAGCTCGCGCCGCGCGGCCTGCACCTCGGCCAGCGGTGCCGCGGACTCCATCAGCTGCTCGACACGGCGCTGCGCCGCGGCCCGGTCGTCGGCCATCGCCGCCGGCACGTCCAGCAGCTTGGCACCGGCGACCGCCGCACGCTGGGCGTAGGCGGCCATGACGTCGCGCTCGCCGATGTCGGCGACGAGCTGCGCCTCGCGCTCGGTGACCGACTGCAGCACCTGCCCCATCGCCACCTGCGGCACCGGGTTGCCGGTGACCTTCAGCGACAGCCAGGCCACCGGGGCCAGGTAGGCGACGACGAGGATGATGCACTGCGCGACCTGGGTCCAGGTCACCGCCCGCATGCCGCCCAGGAAGGAGCAGACGAGCACGCCGCCGAGGCCGACGAAGATGCCGATCTCGAAGCCGAAGCCGGTGAAGCGCGCGACGATCAGGCCGACGCCGTAGATCTGGGCGACGACGTAGACGAAGGACACGACCACCGCCGCGGCGATGCCCACCAGCCGCGGCATCGTGCCGCCGTAGCGCGCACCGAGGAAGTCGGGGATCGTGTACTCGGCGAACTTGCGCAGGTACGGCGCGATCAGCAGCGCGACGAGGCAGAAGCCGCCGGTCCAGCCGATGACGAAGGCCAGGCCGTTGTAGCCGCCCAGGTACAGCGTGCCGGCCAGGCCGATGAACGAGGCGGCGCTCATCCAGTCGGCCGAGGTGGCCATGCCGTTGTAGAACGCCGGCACGCGGCGGCCGGCGACGTAGTACTCGGCCGAGTCCGAGGTGCGGCAGCGCAGGCCGATGGCCGCGTAGAGCACGACGGTGCCCAGCAGCATCGTCAGCCCGATGAGGTTGCGGCCGAGCCCGAAGCGCTCGGCCGCCGCCATCAGCCCGATGAAGCCGGCCAGCGCCAGCGTGTACAGCAGGTAGGCGCCGTGAAGGCGGCGGCGGAAACCCCGCGCGCCGCTGGCCGTCGCCCCGCTGCCGACCGAGGACATGCGGCCCGGCGCGGGTTCAGCGCTGGGCCAGGCGCTGCCAGGTGTCGACGACCGTGTCCGGGTTCAGCGAGATGGACACGATGCCTTCGGCGGCCAGCCACTCGGCGAAGTCGGGGTGGTCGCTGGGGCCCTGGCCGCAGATGCCGATGTACTTGCCGGTGGCGCGGCAGGCGGCGATGGCGCGCGAGATCATCGCCTTGACCGCCGGGTCGCGCTCGTCGAAGTCGCTGGCCAGCAGTTCCAGGCCGGAGTCGCGGTCCAGGCCCAGCGTCAGCTGCGTCAGGTCGTTCGAGCCGATCGACATGCCGTCGAAGTGCTCGAGGAACTGGTCGGCCAGGATGGCGTTGCTCGGCACCTCGCACATCATGATCAGGCGCAGGCCGTCGACACCGCGCTTCAGGCCGTGGTCGGCGAGCATCTGCGCCACGCGCTCGGCCTGGCGCACGGTGCGCACGAACGGCACCATGATCTCGACGTTGGTCAGGCCCATCTCGCCGCGCACGCGCTTCAGGGCCTCGCACTCCATCGCGAAGGCCTCGGCGAAGTCGCTGCTGATGTAGCGGCTGGCACCGCGGAAGCCCAGCATCGGGTTCTCTTCCTCCGGCTCGTAGCGCGTGCCGCCGATCAGCTTGCGGTACTCGTTGGACTTGAAGTCCGACAGGCGCACGATGACCGGCTTCGGGAAGAACGCGGCGGCAATCGTCGCGATGCCCTCGACCAGCTTGTCGACGTAGAACGCACGCGGCGAGGCGTGGCCACGCGCCACCGACTCGACGGCCTTCTTCAGGTCGGCGTCGACGTTCGGGTAGTCGAGGATCGCCTTCGGGTGCACGCCGATGTTGTTGTTGATGATGAACTCGAGGCGCGCCAGGCCGACGCCGGAGTTCGGCATCTGGGCGAAGTCGAAGGCCAGCTGCGGGTTGCCGACGTTCATCATGATCTTCACCGGGCAGTACGGCATCTCGCCGCGCTGCACCTCGCTGACCTCGGTCTCGAGCAGGCCGTCGTAGACGCGGCCGGTGTCGCCCTCGGAGCAGGCGACGGTGACCAGGGCGCCGTCCTGCACACGCTCGGTGGCGTCGCCGCAGCCGACGACGGCCGGGATGCCGAGTTCACGCGCGATGATCGCCGCGTGGCAGGTGCGGCCGCCGCGGTTGGTGACGATCGCCGACGCACGCTTCATCACCGGCTCCCAGTTCGGGTCGGTCATGTCGGTGACGAGCACGTCGCCGGGCTGCACGCGGTCCATCTCGGCGATCGAGTGCACCAGGCGCACCGGGCCGGTGCCGATCTTCTGGCCGATCGCGCGGCCCTCGGCGAGCACGGTGCCCTGGCCCTTGAGCTTGTAGCGGTGCTCGACCTTGCCGGCGGCCTGGCTCTTCACGGTCTCCGGACGGGCCTGCAGGATGTAGATGCGGCCGTCGACACCGTCCTTGCCCCACTCGATGTCCATCGGGCGGCCGTAGTGCGCTTCGATGATCTTCGCGTACTTGGCCAGCTCGACGGCGTCGGCATCGGCCAGCGAGTAGCGGTTGCGCATCTCGGGCGGGTTGTCGACGACCTTGACCAGGCGGCTGCCGGCGGCGCGGTCGGCCTCGGTCGCGAACTCCATGCGCTGCAGCTTGCTGCCGAGCACGCGGCGGATGATCGGGAACTTGCCCGCGGCCAGCGCCGGCTTGAAGACGTAGAACTCGTCGGGGTTGACCGAGCCCTGCACGACGGTCTCGCCCAGGCCGTAGCTCGCGGTGATGAAGACCACGTCGGCGAAGCCCGACTCGGTGTCGATCGTGAACATCACGCCGGCCGAACCGACGTCCGAGCGCACCATGCGCTGCACGCCGGCCGACAGCGCGACGTCGGCGTGGGCGAAGCCCTTGTGCACGCGGTAGCTGATCGCGCGGTCGTTGTAGAGCGACGCGAAGACTTCCTTCATGTGGTGCAGCACCGACTCGATGCCGCTGACGTTCAGGAAGGTCTCCTGCTGGCCGGCGAACGAGGCGTCGGGCAGGTCTTCGGCGGTGGCCGACGAGCGCACCGCGTAGGTCGCGCCGGGGTTGTCGCCTTCCAGCAGCTTGAACTGCGAGCGGATGGCCGCCTCGAGCTCGGCCGGGAACGGGGTCTCGATGATCCAGCGGCGGATCTCGGCGCCGGCCTCGGCCAGCGCGCGCACGTCGTCGGTGTCGAGCGCGGCCAGGCGCGCCTCGATGCGCTCGGCGAGGCCGCCGTGGCGCAGGAAGAGGCGGAAGGCGTGTGCCGTCGTCGCGAACCCGCCGGGAACGCGCACGCCGGTGGCGGCCAGCTGACTGATCATTTCGCCGAGGGAGGCGTTCTTGCCGCCTACGACCTCGACGTCGGTCATGCGAAGTTGTTCGAACGGGACGACCAGGGCGGTCGCCAAGTTGGCCTGGGACATGGTGGGAAAGCTCCGTGATGTGAGAAAACCGGTGCTGCCGCAGGCACGCTCTGACCCCTCGCTCCAGCGCTTGTGGATTCTGTTTGTCGGCCGGGGGTGGTCACGTCGAGGTGAAGGCAGGATGCTTCGCAGGCATTCTACGGAAGTCTTTCCCTATGATGACCAGAAACGGGGCACGGGCGCCCCAAGTGAACTCATGACCGAACGCAGCGTCTTCTTCGTCTCCGACGGCACCGGCATCACCGCCGAGACCTTCGGCAACTCCATCCTCAACCAGTTCCCGGTGAAGATGCGCCACGTGCGCCGGCCCTTCATCGACTCGCTCGAGAAGGCCGACGCCGTCGTCTCCGAGATCAACGAGGTCGCCGAGCGCGAAGGCCGCCGCCCGGTCGTGTTCATCACGCTGGTGGAGCCGCAGATCCGTGCGCGTGTCACCGGCCCGGGCGTCAACGGGATGGTGCTGGACATGTTCCGCACCTTCGTCGAGCCGCTGGAGGACGAGCTGGGCGTCAAGTCCAACCACCGCGTCGGCCGCTTCAACGACGCCAGCCAGAGCCAGGAGTACAACGACCGCATCGAGGCGATCAACTTCAGCCTCGCGCACGACGACGGCCAGAGCTCGCGCAACCTCGATCTGGCCGACGTGATCCTCGTCGGCGTCAGCCGCTGCGGCAAGACGCCGACCTCGCTGTACCTGGCGATGCAGCACGGCGTGAAGGCCGCCAACTACCCGCTGATCCCGGAAGACTTCGAGCGCGGCAAGCTGCCGTCGATGCTGGCGCCGCACCGCAAGAAGTGCTTCGGCCTGACGATCGAGCCGACGCGGCTGGCACAGATCCGCAACGAGCGACGCCCGGGCAGCCGCTACGCGGCGCTGGAGAACTGCCGCTACGAGGTCAACGAGGCCGAGACGATGATGCGCCGCGAGGGCATCCAGTGGCTGTCGTCGACGCACAAGTCGATCGAGGAGATCGCGACGACGATCCTGCGCGACATCCGCCCGGACCGCCTGATCTACTGACCTACCGAGGCCCGCGCGCCGCCGATTCGTACAGGCAGATCGCCGCCGCGGCGGCGACGTTCAGCGACTCCTCGCCGCCCGGCTGCGGGATGCGCACCGCCAGCGTGCAGCGCGACTGCAGCGCCGCCGAGACGCCCTGCCCTTCGTGCCCCAGCACCCAGGCGCAGCGTGGCGGCAGCGCCGCCTCGCGCAGCGTCGCGCCGGCGTGCGGCAGCGTCGCCACCAGCGGCACCGCCAGCGCATCGAGCGCCGCGTCGTCCAGCCCTTCGACGAGGTTCAGCGCGAAATGCGCGCCCATGCCGGCGCGCAGCACCTTGGGCGACCACAGCGAGGCCGTGCCCTTCAGCGCCAGCACCTGCGTGGCGCCCAGCGCCGCGGCGCTGCGCAGGATGCTGCCGACGTTGCCGGCGTCCTGCACGCGGTCGAGCACGACGCCGTGCGCGTCGGGCAGCACGGCGCCACCGGCCGGCGCGTCGATCAGGAAGCCGATCTTCGCCGGCGACTCCAGGCCGCTGGCCGCGGCGAACAGCGCGTCGTCGACGACGGCCACCGCCTGCGCCCAGCCGGCGAGATCGCGCAGCGCCCCACCCTGCTCCCAGGCGCTGGCGGCGACGAGCGCCTGCGCCGCCGGCCGCCCGCGCGCGCGCAGCGCGGCGCAGAGGTGGTCGCCTTCGAGCCAGACCTGGCCGACACGGCGGTAGGCGTTGCCGTCCTGCGCCAGCCGGCGCACGCGGGCCAGCAGCGGGTTGTCGCGCGAGGTGATGCTGCGCACGCTCGTCATGCCGTGCTCTTCTCGGCCGCCGCCAGCGCGGCACGCACCGGGGCGAAGCTGCGCCGGTGCTCGGGGCAGGCGCCCAGGCGGCGCAGGGCGTCCAGGTGCACCCGCGTCGGGTAGCCCTTGTGGCCGTCGAAGCCGTAGTCGGGCCAGCGCGCGTGCAGCTCGGCGCAGAGCCGGTCGCGGTGCACCTTGGCGACGATGGACGCGGCCGAGATCGCCGGCACCTTGGCGTCGCCACCGACCACGGCCTCGGCGGGGAAACGCAGCACCGGCAGCCGGTTGCCGTCGACCATCACACGCTTGGGCAGCAGGCGCAGCGTCTCGACGGCACGCTTCATCGCCAGCAGCCGGGCGTGCAGGATGTTCAGCGTGTCGATCTCCTCGACGCTGGCCAGCGCGATCGAGACGCACAGCGCACGCGCGTGGATCTCGTCGAACAGGCGTTCGCGCTGGCGCGCGCTCAGCGCCTTGGAGTCGGCCAGGCCGGCGATCGGCGCCTGGTCGTCGAGGATCACCGCGGCAGCGACCACCGGCCCGGCCAGCGGCCCACAGCCGGCTTCGTCCACGCCGGCCACCAGACCGGGCGGATGCCAGCCCAGGTCGAGCTGTTCAGGAGCGGCTTTCGAGAACTTGCGCGAGGGCATCGGTGGCACGGCGCGCGGTGTCGCGCTTGAGCAGATGGTGCAGTTCGACGAAACGCGCCTGCAAGGCGCGCGCACGCGGCGCGTCGTCGAGCCAGGCCAGCGTCTCGCGGGCCAGGGCCTCGGGCTCGCAGCGGTCCTGCAGCAGTTCGGGCACGACGAAATCGCGCGCCAGGATGTTGGGCAGGCCGACCCAGGGCAGATAACCCATGCGGCGCATCAGCTGCCACGACAGCCAGGCCATGCGGTAGCCGATGACCATCGGGCGCTTGAACAGCGCCGCCTCCAGCGTCGCCGTGCCGCTGGCGATCAGCGTCACGTCGCAGGCGGCCAGCACCTCGTGCGAGCGGCCGTCGAGCAGCTGGATCGGCGCGTCGCCGGCATGCGCCGCGACCAGCGGCTCGACCATCGCCCGCAGGCCCGGCGCGAGCGGCAGCAGGAAACGCAGCTCCGGCCGCTGGCGGTGCATCCGCGCGGCGGCCTGCAGAAAGGCCGGCGCGATGTGCTCGATCTCGCCGCGCCGGCTGCCCGGCAGCACCGCGACCACCGGCTCGGCCTCGCCCAGCCCCAGCGCCGCACGCGCGGCGGCGCGCGGCGGCTCGACCGGGATCGCGTCGGCCAGCGGGTGGCCGACGTAGGTCGCGGCGACGCCGTGGCGCTGCAGCAGCTCGGGCTCGAACGGGAACAGGCACAGCACGTGGTCGCAGCTGGCGGCCATCTTCTTCGCGCGGCCGCCGCGCCAGGCCCAGATCGACGGGCAGACGAAGTGCACCGACGGGATGCCGGCGGTCTTCAGCCGCTTTTCCAGCCCGAGGTTGAAGTCGGGCGCGTCGACGCCGACGAAAACCGCCGGCGGCTCGGCCAGCAGGCGGTCGCCGAGGCGGTCGCGGATGCCCTTGATCTCGCGGTAGTGGCGCAGCGCGTCGGCGTAGCCGTGCACGGCCAGCTTGTCGCTGGGCCACCAGGCCTCGAAGCCCTGCGCCGCCATCTTCGGGCCGCCGATGCCGGCGGCAGCCAGCGCCGGCCAGCGCTCGCGCAGCCCGCCCAGCAGCAATCCGGCGAGCAGGTCGCCGGAGGCTTCGCCCGCGACCATCGCCAGTCGCATGGGATTCAGCGCGCGATGCCCCGCGTCGACGCGGCGAGGAAGTCCAGCACCAGCGCGACGTCGGCATCGCCGCCGTCGACCTGGCCGGCGAGCGCGGCGATCGCCTCGCGCGCCTTCTCGAGCGTCAGCCCGTCGCGGTAGAGCAGACGGTGCATCTGCTTGACCTGGCCGATGCGTTCGCGCGAGAAGCCGCGTCGGCGCAGGCCCTCGACGTTGAAGCCGTGCACGCCCAGCGGGTTGCCGCTGACCATCATGAACGGCGGCACGTCCTGCGAGACATGGCTCTGGAAGCCGGTCATCGCGTGCGAGCCGACGTGGCAGAACTGGTGGATGCCGGTCAGGCCGCCGACGATGACCCAGTCGCCGACGTGCACGTGGCCGGCCAGCGTGGCGTTGTTGGCCAGGATGCAGCGGCTGCCCAGCTGCACGTCGTGCGCGATGTGCACGTAGGCCATGATCCAGTTGTCGTCGCCGATGCGCGTGACGCCGCCGTCCTGGGTCGTGCCGCGGTTGAAGTGGCAGAACTCGCGGATCGTGTTGCGGTCGCCGATGACGAGTTCGGTCGGCTCGCCGCGGTACTTCATGTCCTGCGGCGCGGTGCCGATCGCGGCATGGCCGTAGATCGTGTTGTCGCGGCCGATCGTCGTCGGGCCCTCGATGATGCAGTGCGGGCCGATCGAACTGCCGGCGGCGATGCGCACGCCGGCGCCGATGATCGTGTACGGGCCGACGCTGACCGACGCGTCGAGCTCGGCCTTCGGGTCGACGATGGCCGTCGGGTGGATCCGGGTCATCTCGGCCTCAGGCGACTTTGCGCATCGTGCACATCAGCTCGGCCTCGACGGCGGTCTCGCCGTCGACGCTGGCGCGCGTCTTGTACTTGTAGATGCCGCCCTTGGCGCGGTCGATCCAGGCCTCCAGCACGAGTTGGTCGCCCGGCTCGACGACCCGCTTGAAGCGCGCGCCGTCGATGCCGACGAAGTAGACGACGGTGTCGTCGCCGGGCTCGGTGCCCATCGACTCGAAGGACAGCAGCGCGGCGCTCTGCGCCAGGGCCTCGAGCATCATCACGCCGGGCATCACCGGGCGCGCCGGGAAGTGGCCCATGAAGAACGGCTCGTTGATCGTGACGTTCTTGATCGCCTTGATGCGCACGTTCTTCTCGAACTCGACGACGCGGTCGACGAGCAGGATCGGATAACGGTGCGGCAGCTTCTTCAGGATCTTGTGGATGTCCAGCACCGGCTCGCTCATGATGTCTTCTTCTCCAGCGCCCGCAGGCGCTCACGCAGGGAATGCAGGTTCTTCAGGGTCGCGGCGTTCTTCTCCCAGGACGCGTGGTCGTCGCAGGGGAAGACGCCGGTGTAGTGGCCGGGCTTGCGGATCGAGGCCGTGACCAGCGTCGCCGCGCTGATGTGCACGCCGTCGCAGATCTCCAGGTGGCCGACGATGTTGGCCGCGCCGCCGATCGTGCAGTGGCGGCCGATGCGCGTGCTGCCCGCCACGGCCGAGCAGCCCGCGAACGCGGTGTGGGCGCCGATGCGCACGTTGTGCGCGATCTGCACCAGGTTGTCGATCTTCACGCCGTCATCGAAGACGGTGTCGTCGAGCGCGCCGCGGTCGATGCAGGTGTTGGCGCCGATCTCGACGTCGTCACCCAGGCGCACCGCGCCGAGCTGCTCGATCTTGGTCCAGCGCCCGGCCTCCGGCGCGAAGCCGAAGCCGTCGGCGCCGATCACCGCGCCGCCGTGCACGATGCCGCGGGCGCCGATGCGGCAGCCGAAGGCGAGCATCGCCCGCGGCTTGAGCACCGTGCCCTCGCCGACGAAGGCGCCCTCGCCGACGTGGGCCTGGGCCGAGACGATGGCGCCGGCCTCGACGACCGCGCCGGCACCGACGAAGGCCAGCGCCCCGATCGAGGCACCTGGCGCGACGATCGCGCCCTCCTCGACGACGGCGCTCGGGTGGATGCCGGCGGCCGGCCGCTCGCGCAGCCGGGCGGCCCACCACTGGGACAGGCGCGCGTAGGCCAGGTAGGGGTCGGCGACGACGATCGCGGCGCCGCGCGCGGCAGCCGCCTCGCGCATCGCCGCCGACACGATCACGCAGCCGGCACGTGTCGTCGCCAGCTGGGCCTGGTAGCGGGGGTTGGACAGGAAGCTGACGGTGTCGGCCTCGGCACGCTCGAGCGTGCCGAGGCGGACGACCGTGTGTTCCGGGTCTCCGATCAGTTCGCCGCCGAGCAGCGCGGCCAGGTCGCCGATGCGCGCTTGCACGAGCGGCAGACCGTCTTCACTTGCCCGCGCCGGCCGGCGCGTTCAGGACCTTCAGCACCTTGTCGGTGATGTCCACGCGCGGACCCGCGAAGACGACCTCCTGCAGGATCAGGTCGTACTTCTCCTGGTCGAAGATCTGCTTGATGACGCGGTTGGCGCGTTCGACGACGCTGGCCAGTTCCTCGTTGCGGCGCTGGTTCAGGTCTTCCTGGAACTCGCGGCGCTTGCGCTGGAACTCGCGGTCCTGGTCGACGAGCTCGCGCTGGCGGCGGCTGCGCTCGCTCTCGCCGAGCGTCGGGCCGTCCTTCTCGAGCTTGTCGGCCGCGGCCTTGAGCCGGGCGGCCTGGTCGGACAGCTCGCGCTCGCGCTTGCTGAACTCGGTCTCGAGCTTGGCCTGCGCCGCCTTGGCGGGCGCCGCCTCGCGCAGCACACGCTCGCTGTTGACGTAGCCGATCTTCAGCTCCTGCGCGCCGGCCAGCGGCACCAGCGCCACGAGGGCGACGGCAGCAAGGAGGGATTTCATGGGCTGCACCTTCATCAGAACGAGGTCCCGATCTGGAATTGGAAACGTTGGATTTTATCGGTGCGCTCGACACGCAGCGGCACCGCGTAGCTCAACTGCAGCGGGCCGACCGGGGAGATCCAGCTCAGGCCCAGACCCGCGGACGCGCGCAGCGTGCCGAGGTCGACGGTCTCGCCATCGCGCCAGACGTTGCCCGCGTCACCGAAGGCGAAGATGCGCAGCGTCTTGTCGTTGCCCGTCCCCGGCACCGGGAAGTACAGCGAGGTGTTGAGGTTCAGGCGCTTGGAGCCGCCGATGTAGGCGCCGGTCGGGTCGACGACGCCCAGCGAGTTCTGCTCGAAGCCGCGCACCGTGCCGAGGCCGCCGCCGTAGAAGTTCTTGAAGATCGGGTACGGACGCCCGCCGATGCCCTCGCCCCAGCCGAGCTCGGCGTTGGCGCCCAGCGTCGTACGCCAGGGCATCGGCCAGAACTCCTGGTACTGCAGGTTGGTGCGCACGTAGCGCACGTCGCCGACCAGGCTCATCTCGGCGTTGACACGCGTGTAGCGCCCGCGCGAGGGCACCAGCGCGCTGTCGCGGCGGTCACGCTGCCAGCCCAGCGTCAGCGGCACCGAATAGCTGCTCTCGCCATAGGCGACGCGGTAGTTCAGGTAGGTCAGCGGAATGCCGGCCGAGGTGCCGATCTTGGTCGTCTCCGCGCCGATGCCGAAGAAGACCGTGTCGTACTCGGAGAACGGCACGCCGAAACGCACCGAAGCGCCCTGCGTCGCCAGGTCGTAGCTGTCGCCCAGGCTGTTGTAGGGGCGGGTCGTGCGGTAGTAGATGTCCAGCGCGCGCGAGATCCCGTCCTGGGTGAAGTACGGGTCGGTCGTGCTCAGCACCAGCGTGCGCTGCGACTTGCTGGTGTTGATCTGGAAGCCGAGGTAGTTGCCCGAGCCGAAGACGTTGTCCTGCTGGATCGACGCCGTCAGCGACAGCCGCTCGGCGTTGGAGTAGCCGGCACCCAGCATCAGGTTGCCGGTGGCTTTCTCCTCGACCTTGACCGTCAGGTCCACCTGGTCGGGCGCACCGGGCACCTCGGTGGTGTCGACGGCGACGTCGCTGAAGTAGCCCAGACGGTCGACACGGTCGCGCGACAGCTTGATGCGGTCGCCGTCGTACCACGACGACTCCAACTGGCGGAACTCGCGGCGGATGATCTCGTCGCGGGTGCGCGCGTTGCCGGCGACGTCGACGCGGCGCACGTAGACGCGGCGCTGCGGCTCGGCGCCGAGCACCAGCACGACCTGGCCCTTCTCGCGGTCGATCTCCGGCCGAGGCTCGACGCGCGCGAAGGCGTAGCCGTAGAGGCCGAAACGCTCGGTGATGCGGCGCGTGGTCTCGGCCACCGCGTCGCCGTTGTAGGGCGTGCCGGGCCGGATGCCGACCAGGGCGCGGAACTCGTCGTCCTTGCCGAGGTAGTCGCCCTCCAGCCGCACCGCGGTGACGGTGTAGGGCTGGCCTTCGCGGATCGAGATCGTGATCGCGATCGACTGCTTGTCCGGCGAGATCGTGACCTGGGTGGCGTCGACGTTGAACTCGAGGTAGCCGCGGTTGACGTACCAGGCCCGCAGCTTCTCGAGGTCGGCGTTGAGCTTGCTGCGCGAATAACGGTCGTTCTTCGTGTACCAGGTCAGCCAGCCGCCGGGGGTCAGGTCGAACAGGTCCAGCAGCGTGGACTCCTTGAACGCCCGGGCACCGACGATGCGGATGTCGGTGATCTTGGCCGCATCGCCCTCGTTCATCGTGAAGGTCACGTTGACGCGGTTGCGCTCCAGCGGCGTCACCGTGGTGACGACCTCGGCACCGTACAGGCTGCGCGTCAGGTACTGGCGCTTGATCTCCTGCTCGGCGCGGTCGATCAGGGCCTTGTCGAAGGGCAGGCCTTCGCCGATGCCGGAATCGCGCAGCGACTTGATCAGCGGCTCGGAGTCGAACTCCCTCAAGCCGACGAAGTTGACCGAGGCGACGATGGCCCGTTCGTCGACGACGACCACCAGGTCCTTGCCGTCGACCTCCAGGCGCACGTCGTTGAACAGGCCGGTGCCGAAGAGCGCACGCAGCGCGGCGGCACCCTTCTCGTCGTTGTAGGTGTCGCCGATGCGGAACGGCAGCGCGCCGAACACGGTGCCGGGGTCGGTGCGCTGCAGGCCCTCGATGCGGATGTCCTGCAGGACGAAGGGCGTGACGGCATGGGCGGCCGGCGTGGCCAGCACGGCCGCGCTGGCAAACAGGGCGCAGGCCACGCGCTGCGGAGTGGTCGGAATGACTGGGAGCATGGGGTTCAGTGCAGGCCCAGCAGCCGGGCCACGTCGTTGAAGAGGGCGAGCGACATCATCATCAGCAGCACCGCGATCCCGCCGCGCTGCAGCCTCGCCAGCCACAGTTCGGAGACAGGCCGTCCGGTGACGGCCTCGAAAATGTAATACATGAGGTGGCCGCCATCGAGCATCGGCAGCGGCAGCAGGTTCAGCACCCCGAGGCTGACGCTGACCAGCGCCAGGAAGCCGAGGTAGACCGCGGCGCCGCGCTGCACCGACTGGCCGGCGTAGTCGGCGATCGTCAGCGGGCCGCTGAGGTTCTTCAGCGAGGCGTCGCCGACCAGCATGTTGCCGATCATGCCGAGCGTCAGCGTCGACACCTCCCAGGTCCGCGCGGCACCCTCCTGCAGGCCGTCGAGCAGGCCGCGGCGCACGCGGACCGTCTCGGGCGCGGACCCGACGACGGTGTCGATGCGCCCGGCGGGGCCGTCGGCGGTCTGCACGACGCGCGGCACGACATCGAGCTCGCGCTCGGCGCCTCCGCGCTCGACGCGCCAGCGCATCGGCACGCCCTCGCCGTCGCGCACCGCCGCGCGCACGCGGCGCACGAGCGAGGTGGCGTCGGCCACCGGCTGACCGTCGACGAGCAGCACGCGGTCGCCCGCGCGCAGCCCGGCGGCCTCGCCCGGGCTTCCGGCGCGCACCTCGCCGATCAGCGCCTCGCTGAACGGCGCGCCGAAGCCCATCCGGCCGACGAACCGCGAGTCGACGTCGCGCGCCGAATAGGCCGACAGGTCCAGCCGCAGGCTGCGCATGCCGTGGCCGGCACGGTCGCTGACCTCGAGCTCGAGCGAGCGGCCCTGCATCGCGGCCTGCGTCACCTGCCAGCGCAGGTCGGTCATCGAGTCGACCTCGTCCCAGGACTGGCCGTCGCGCGACACGGCGCGCACCCAGTCGCCGGCACGCAGGCCGGCGGCCTCGACGGCGCTGCCCGCCGGCGGCGTGCCGAGCACGGCCTTGGGCTCCTCGATGCCGATCCAGTGCGCCGCGGCATACAGCAGCACCGCCAGCAGCAGGTTGGCGGCAGGCCCGGCGACGACGATGGCCGCGCGCCGCGACAGCGGCTGGCGGTTGAAGGCGCGGTGGAGCTCGTGACGCGCCACCGGCGCCTCGCGCTCGTCGAGCATCTTCACGTAGCCGCCCAGCGGCAGCGCGCAGACGACGAACTCGGTGCGGTCGGCACCGCGCACGCGGCTGAACAGCACGCGGCCGAAGCCGACCGAAAAACGCTGCACCTTGACGCCGCAGGCCACGGCGACACGGTAGTGCCCGTACTCGTGCACGACGATCAGCACGCCGAGCGTCAGCACGAAGCCGAGGACGGTCGCGATCACGCGGCCAGCGCCCCGATCAGCGTGCGCGCGGCGGCGCGGGCCTGCTCGTCGAGCGCGATCAGCTCGTCGATCGAGGCGATCGTGCCCAGCGCCGGCACCAGGCGCTCGACGGTGCCGGCGTTGACGGCGTGGATGTCGGTGAAGCCGATGCGGCGATCCAGGAAGGCCGCGACGGCCTCCTCGTTGGCGGCGTTCATCACCGCGGTGGCGCCCACCGGGCCGCGCAGCGTCTCCCAGGCCAGCGCCAGGCCGGGGAAGCGGCGCAGGTCGGGCTCCTCGAAGGTCAGCGCCTGCAGCTGCAGGAAGTCCAGGCGCGAGGCGCCGGACTCGATGCGCTCGGGGAACGCCAGGCCGTAGGCGATCGGCACGCGCATGTCGGGCGTGCCGAGCTGCGCCAGCACCGAGTTGTCGCGGCACACGACCATCGAGTGGATGATGCTCTGCGGGTGGATGACGACGCGCACCTGCTCGGGCTCCAGGCCGAACAGCCAGCGCGCCTCGATCACCTCGAGCGCCTTGTTCATCATCGTCGCCGAGTCGACCGAGATCTTGCGGCCCATGACCCAGTTCGGGTGGGCCACGGCCTGTTCGGGCGTGACGTCGCCGAGCGTCGCCGGGTCGCGGTGGCGGAACGGGCCGCCGCTGGCCGTCAGCACGATGTGGTCGATGCGCTGGCCCCAGACGCCGCGGTCCTCGGGCAGGCACTGGAAGATCGCCGAGTGTTCGCTGTCGATCGGCAGCAGCGTCGCGCCACCGTCCTCGACCGCCTTCATGAACAGCGCGCCGCCGACGACGAGCGCCTCCTTGTTGGCCAGCAGCAGCCGCTTGCCGGCACGCGCCGCGGCCATGCACGACGGCAGGCCGGCAGCGCCGACGATGGCCGCCATCACGCTGTCGACCTCGGGCTCGGCCACCAGTTCGCACAGCGCCTGGGCGCCGACGCGGACCTCGGTGCGCACGCCGCCGAGCAGCGCGCGCAGCGCCGCCGCCCGTTCCTCGGTCGGCACGACGGCCACGCGCGGATGGAACTGGCGGCACTGGGCCGCGAGTTCTTCCACGCGCTGGAAGGCGCTCAGGCCGTGGACCTGAAAACGCTCGGGATGGCGGGCCACGACGTCCAGCGTGCTGGTGCCGATGGAGCCGGTGGAGCCGAGGATGACCAGACGTTGGGGTGTGCTCACGATGCCTGACCCAGGAAACGAGAAATAGCTTAGACCCCGGCGAAGGCCAGGGCGATCGGGAAGACCGGCAGCAGCGCATCGACCCGGTCGAGCACGCCGCCATGGCCGGGCAGCAGCCGGCTGCTGTCCTTGGCGCCGGCGGCGCGCTTGACGAGCGACTCGACGAGATCGCCGACGACGCTCATCGCGACCAGCACCAGCAGCGCCGCGACGCCGACCGCCGGGCCCAGGGAGTCCGCCATGCGGGTGTAAAGACCCGGGCCGTCGAGACTCCAGCGGCCGTCGACGGCCATCCAGGCGACGGCCAGCAGCAGCACGCCGGCCAGGCCGCTCCAGACACCGGCCCAGCTCTTGCCCGGGCTGATCGACGGCGCGAGCTTGCGCCGGCCGAAGGCACGGCCGCCGAAGTAGGCGCAGATGTCGGCCGCCCACACCAGGCAGAACACCGAGAACATGAAGTTCAGGCCGACGGCACGCGCATGCGCGATCGCCAGCCAGGCGACCCAGAGCATCACCAGGCCCAGGCCCCAGCGGGCGAGCCGCGGCAGGCGCGGCCAGGCCGCCGGGCCACCGTGCAGCGCGACGACGCTGCCGGGCACCCACAGCGCCACGGCCAGCCACCAGACGCCGGACGGCGGCTGCTCGACCCAGCCAGCGGCCAGCGAGCCGGCGCAGGCCGCCGCGAGCAGCGCCCCCATCGCCACCGCGAGACCCTGCCCGGCCTGGTTCAGCCGCGCCCACTCCCAGCCGGCCGCAGCCAGCAGCACGAGCGTCAGCAGCGCGAACCAGACCGGCCCGGGGGCCGCCAGCGACGCGATGAGAACGAGAAGCAGGGCGACGGCCGTGATGACCCGCTGTCGCAGCATGGAACCTCAGGAGCTTTCGGACATCACCTGCGGCGCACGGATGCCGCCGAACCGGCGGTCACGCTGCGCGAAGGCGGCCAGCGCGGCGTCGATCTCGGCTTCGCCGAAATCGGGCCACAGGCACTCGGTGAAGAACAGCTCCGAGTACGCCGCCTGCCAGAGCAGGAAGTTGCTCATGCGCATCTCGCCGCCGGTGCGGATGAAGAGGTCCGGGTCGGGCGCGAAGGACAGCGCCATGTGCCGCGACAGATAGGACTCGTCGAAGTCCTCGGGCCGGATGCCGTCGGCCATCGCCTGACGGCAGGCCTGGACGACGTCCCAGCGGCCGCCGTAGTTGAAGGCCACCGACAGCGTGATGCGGTGGTTGTCGGCGGTCAGCGCCTCGGCGCGGTCCCAGGCCTCGCGCAGCTTGTCGGAGACCGCGGAGCGGTCACCGATGATGCGGATGCGCACCCCGTCGCCGGCCATCTTGGCCAGGTACTTGGACACGGCGACCAGCACCAGCCCCATCAGGCCCGAGACCTCGTCCGACGGCCGCTTCCAGTTCTCGGACGAGAACGCGAACACCGTGAGGTACTCGACGCCGCGCTCGGCAAAGACGTTGACCGCCCGCACCAGCGCGTCGACCCCCTGCTTGTGGCCGAAGAAACGCGGCATGTAGCGCTGGCGCGCCCAGCGGCCGTTGCCGTCCATCACGACGGCGACATGACGCGGAATCGCGCGATCGAGCGCCGTGCCGTCGGGCGCGAGGTTCTCGGTCAGCGGGAGATGGGTCATCGGCGACGCAGGTGGCTCAGACGGCCATGACCTCCGCTTCCTTCGCCTGGACGAGCTTGTCGATCTCGGCGATGGTGCGGTCGGTCAGGCGCTGGACCTCGTCCTGGCCGCGGCGCTCGTCGTCCTCGGAGACGAGCTTGTCCTTGACCAGCTTCTTCAGCTGGTCGTTGGCGTCGCGGCGGACGGCGCGCACGTGGATCTTGGCTTCCTCGCCGGTGTGGCGCACGACCTTGGTCAGCTCCTTGCGGCGCTCCTCGGTCAGCGCGGGCATCGGCACGCGCAGCAGGTCGCCCTGGGCGGAGGGGTTCAGGCCGAGGTCGGACTCGCGGATCGCCTTCTCGATCTTCGGGCCCATGCCCTTTTCCCAGGGCTGGACGCTGATCGTGCGGGCGTCGAGCAGCGAGACGTTGGCGACCTGGCTGATCGGCAGCATCGAGCCGTAGTACTCGACATGCACCTGGTCGAGGATGCCGGGGTGGGCGCGGCCGGTGCGGATCTTGTGCAGTTCGTTCTTGAACGCGTCGACGGACTTCGCCATCTTCTCGGCGGCCGTCTTCTGGATGTCAGCGATGGTCATGGAGGTGAGGCCTCGTCAAACGTGCACGAGCGTGCCTTCGTCTTCGCCCAGCACGACGCGCTTGAGGGCGCCGGGCTTGTTGATGCTGAAGACCCGGATCGGCAGCTTCTGGTCGCGGCACAGCGCGAACGCCGTGGCGTCCATCACCTGCAGGTTCCGCGCGATGGCTTCGTCGAAGCCGATCGTCGAGTAGCGCGTCGCGGTCGGGTCCTTGTTGGGGTCGGCGGAATAGACACCGTCGACCTTGGTCGCCTTGAGCACGACCTCGGCGCCGATCTCGGCGCCGCGCAGCGCGGCGGCGGTGTCGGTGGTGAAGAACGGGTTGCCGGTACCGGCGGCGAAGACGACGATCTTGTCTTCCTCGAGGTACTGCAGCGCCTTGGGACGCACGTACGGCTCGACGACCTGCTCGATCGAGATCGCCGACATGACACGCGCGGTCATGCCTTCCTGGCGCATCGTGTCGGCCAGCGCCAGCGAGTTCATCACGGTGGCCAGCATGCCCATGTAGTCGGCGGTGGCGCGGTCCATGCCGACCGAGCCGCCCGCGACACCGCGGAAGATGTTGCCGCCGCCGATGACGACGGCGACCTGGCAGCCCAGGCTGGTGATCTCCTGGATTTCGCGCACCATGCGCACGATGGTGCCGCGGTTGATGCCGTACGAGTCCTCTCCCATCAGCGCCTCGCCCGACAGTTTGAGCAGAATGCGCTTGTATGCCGGCATGCGGGAGACTCCTGAATCGATGAGGGTGCGAGAGTGAGTGTAAGGGGGCACGAGGCCCCCTTTGTTGCAGGACCTAGCTTACTGGCCCTTGGCGGCAGCGACCTGGGCCGCGACTTCGGCAGCGAAGTCGTCGACCTTCTTCTCGATGCCTTCGCCGACCACGTACAGGGTGAAGCCCTTCACCGTGGTGCCGGCGGCCTTGAGCATCTGCTCGACGGTCTGCTTGTCGTTCTTGACGAAGGCCTGGTTCAGCAGCGAGACCTCCTTCAGGAACTTCTGCACCGAACCCTCGACGCGCTTGGCGACGATCTCCGGCGACTGCACCGGCTTGCCGGCGGCGGTCGCGGCGGCGGCGTCCTCGGCAGCCTTCTCGGCGGCGATGCGGCGCTCGGACTCGACCAGCTCGGCCGGGACTTCGCTGGCAGCCAGCGCCTTGGGCTTCATCGCGGCGACGTGCATCGCGACGTCCTTGGCGGCGACGGCGTCACCGTCGAACTCGACGACCACGCCGATGCGCGTGCCGTGCAGGTAGCTGGCGAGCTGGCCGCCGCCGGCGTAGCGCTTGAAGCGGCGGATCGACATGTTCTCGCCGATCTTGCCGATCAGGCCCTTGCGAACGTCCTCGAGCGTCGGGCCGAAGCCGTCCTGCTCGTAGGCCAGCGCGCCGAGCGCGGCGACGTCGGCCGGGTTCTTCTCGGCGACGAGCTGGGCCGCGGCCTTGGCGAAGGCCAGGAACGAGTCGTTCTTCGAGACGAAGTCGGTTTCGCAGTTGATCTCGACGAGCGCGCCGGTCGTGCCGTCGACGGCCGCGGCGACGACGCCTTCGGCGGTCACGCGGCTGGCGGCCTTGCCGGCCTTGTTGCCGAGCTTGACGCGCAGGATCTCCTCGGCGCGGGCGATGTCGCCGTCGGCCTCGGTGAGCGCCTTCTTGCACTCCATCATCGGCGCGTCGGTCTTGGCGCGCAGTTCGGCAACCATGCTGGCGGTGATTGCGGGCATCTCTCTACTCCATTCGGATGGCAGGAAACCGCCCCAGCACGTCGTGCGCGCCGGCGGCGGACTCACGGATTCGGGGCGGGGCCGCGTGGGCCCCGCACGGATCAGGCCTCTTCGCGGACCTCGACGAACTCGTCGGCGCCGGCGGCGGCTTGCACGACCTCGTTGGTCGCGCTGGCACGGCCTTCGAGCACCGCGTCGGCGACGGCGCGCGCGTACAGCGCGACGGCCTTGGCCGAGTCATCGTTGCCGGGGATCACGTAGTCGATGCCGACCGGCGAGTGGTTGGTGTCGACGACGCCGATCACCGGGATGCCGAGCTTCTTGGCTTCGGCGACGGCGATCTTGTGGTAGCCGACGTCGATGACGAACATCGCGTCAGGCAGAGCGCCCATGTCCTGGATGCCGCCGATGTCCTTCTCGAGCTTGACCAGTTCGCGATCGAACAGCAGGGCTTCCTTCTTGATCATCTGCTCCATGCCGGCTTCCTTGGTGGCCTGCATGTCCTTGAGCTTCTTCAGCGAGCCCTTGACCGTCTTGAAGTTGGTCAGCATGCCGCCGAGCCAGCGTTGGTCGACGTAGGGCATGCCGCAGCGCTGGGCTTCCATCGCGATCACCTCGCGCGCCTGGCGCTTGGTGCCGATCATCAGGATCGTGCCGCGACGCGCGCTCAGCTGGCGCACGAACTTCATCGCGTCCTCGAAGAGCGGCTGCGTCTTCTCGAGGTTGATGATGTGGATCTTGTTGCGATGGCCGTAGATGTACGGGGCCATCTTGGGGTTCCAGAAGCGCGTTTGGTGACCGAAATGGACACCGGCTTCCAGCATTTCACGCATGGAGACAGTCATGGAGACTCCGAAGGTTGGATCTAGAATCCCGGCGCTTGATCGTTGCCGAAGGTGACGGAATCGCTCGAGTCGTGTACGACTGAAGAGCTTCCCGACTCCCCGCCAGCGACACCTCAGGTGCCCGGGTTCGCGGATGTGTCCGTCTCGAATCGCAGGGGCATCAGCACCCGCCCCGAGACAAACCCGATGAGTCTACCACGCCGCGGCGCCCCCGATCTGGGCGACGCCCGGGACCGCATCGTGGCCGGCGCTTCCAGCGCCGCCGCGATGCTCGAAGAATCCCTCGCCGCAGCCGGCACGCCCCCCTGCCGACACACCTTCGTTCGCCGCTTCGACAACCAGGCGCGCGCTGCGGCCGCGGCGGTCGACACGCTGCACGCCGCCGGCGCCCCGCTGCCGCCGCTGGCCGGGCTGGCGGTGTCGATCAAGGACCTGTTCGACGTCGCCGGCCAGCCGACGACCGGTGCCTCGGCGGCGCTGGCCGACGCGCCGCCGGCCACGGCCGACTGCCCGGCTGTCGCCCGGCTGCGTGCCGCGGGTGCAGCACTGGTCGGCCACACCAACCTGTCCGAGTTCGCGTTCTCCGGCCTGGGCCTGAACCCGCACCACGGCACGCCGGCCAACCCGGTGACCGCGGCGCTGGACGCCACGCCGCGAGCGCCCGGCGGCTCCACCTCGGGCGGCGCGGTCAGCGTCGCCACCGGCGCCGCCTGGGCGGCACTGGGCTCGGACACCGGCGGCTCGATCCGCATCCCGGCGGCGTTCCAGGGCCTGGTCGGCTTCAAGAGCACACAAAGCCTCGTGCCGCTGGACGGCTGCATCCCGCTGTCGAGTTCGCTGGACACGGCCTGCGCGATCACGCGCTCGGTGGCCGACGCGGTGCGGATGCACGCCATCCTCGCGGCACGCACGCCACGCCCGGCCGTGCGTCCGCTCGAAGGGCTGCGTCTGGCGGTGCCGCGCACGCTGATGCTCGACGGCCTGGACGACCACGTCGCGGCGGCCTTCGACGCCGCGCTGGCGGCGCTGTCGGCCGGCGGCGCGCGCATCGTCGAGATCAACCTGCCCGAACTCGCCGAGCTGGCAACGCTGAACGCCGCGGGTGGCCTGCCGGCCGCCGAGTCCTGGACCTGGCACCGCCGGCTCCTGGCCGAACGTGGCGCACGCTACGACCCGCGTGTCGCCGCCCGCATCCGCCGCGGCGAGACGATGTCGGCCGCCGACTACCTGGACCTGCTGCATGCACGCCGCGACTGGATCGCGCGCGTGCAGGCGGCGTTCGCCGGCTTCGACGCCGCGCTGTCACCGACGGTGCCGATCGTCGCGCCGCCGCTGGCACCGCTGGAGGCCGACGACAAGCTCTTCTTCGCCACCAACGCGCTGGTGCTGCGCAACCCGGCAGTGGTCAATTTCCTCGACGGCTGCGCGCTGTCGCTGCCCTGCCAGCCGCCCGGAACGCTGCCCGTCGGGCTGATGCTCTGGGCACCGGCCTTCGCCGACGACGCCGTGCTCGGCGCGGCGCTGCAGGTCGAGAGCGCGCTTACCGCGCGGGAGGCCTGAGGATGCGTGTCGCCGTCATCGGCGCCGGCATCGTCGGCGTCACCACCGCGTTCGAACTCGCCGCCGACGGGCACGAGGTCGTCGTCTTTGAACGCCGCGGCAGCGTCGCCGCGGAAACCAGCTTCGCCAACGCCGGCGTGCTCGCGCCCGGCTACGTGATGCCCTCGGCCGCGCCGGGCATGCCGTTGAAGCTGATGCTGCAGCTGTTGCGCCGCGAAGGCGCGCTGACGCTGGACGGCCTGGGAGTCTGGAGCCAGCTGCCCTGGCTGTGGCGCTGGTGGCGCGCCTGCCGGCCCGGCGTGCACGCGACCAACCGCGCGGCAATGCTGCGCCTGGCGCGGCTCAGCCAGGAGCGCCTGGCCACGCTGACCCGCGCGCTGCGCCTGGACTACGAGCACAGCCGCGGCTACACGGTGCTGCTGCGCAGCGAGCGTGAACTCAAGCGCTCGCGCCCCGGCCTGAAGCTGCTCGCCGAACTCGGCGTGCCGTTCGAACTGCTGGACGCCGAGCGTGCGCGCCAGGTCGAACCCGGTCTGAACCCGGACACCACGCTGCGCGCCGCCGTGCACCTGCCGCAGGACGGCGTCGGCAACTGCCGCCAGTTCGCGCAGTTGCTGAAGACCGAAGCCGAACGGCGAGGCGCCGACTTCCGCTTCGGCGTCGAGGTCCAGCGCATCGGCACGGGCGCCGGCCCGACCGTGACCGCCGCCGGCACCGAAGAGCGTTTCGACGCCGTCGTGCTGTGCAGCGGCGCGGCCTCGGCACCGCTGCTGCAGTCGCTGCGACTGAAGCTGCCGCTGGCGCCCGTCTGGGGCTACGCGGTCACCGCGCCGCTGCGCCAGCTCGAAGGTTATCCGGACCTCGGCCCGCGCTCGGCGGTGTTCGACGAGCGTTACCGGGTCACCGTGTCGCGGCTGGGGCAGCGGGTGCGCGTGGCCGGCAGCAGCGAGATCGGCGGCCGCGCCGACCGCTACGACGAACGGGCGCTGCGCACGCTGTACCGCGTGCTCGAGGACTGGTTCCCCGGCGCGTTCGTGCCGACCCAGGCGCAGCGCTGGAAAGGCGCACGCCCCAGCCTGCCCGACGGCCCGCCGGTGCTGGGGGCCAGCGGCCTGCCGGGCGTCTGGCTGAACCTCGGCCACGGTGCCAGCGGCTGGGCGCTGGCCTGCGGCTCGGCGCGCGTGCTCGCCGAGCAGGTGGCCGGGCGCGCCGCGCCGCTGGACATGACGGCGCTCGGTCTGGAACGCCTGCGCTGAAGCGGCAGGACGAGAATGGCGGCATGAGCCCCGTCCTCGTCGCCCCCGATACCGGCTGGCCGCTGCACGACGCCGCCGCCTCCCGCGCCGCCGAAGCGGCGGCGCTGGCCGGCGCACCGCCGCACGCGCTGATGCGGCGTGCCGGCCTCGGCGTCGCCCGGCTGGCGCTGGCGCTGGCCCCGCACGCGCGCACCGTCGCCGTGCTCGCCGGCCCGGGCAACAACGGCGGCGACGGCCTCGTCGCCGCGCGCCATCTGCACGCCGCGGGAAAGGCCGTGCGTGTCGTGCTGGCCGGCGACAGCGGCCGGCTCCCGGCGGACGCCGCCGACGCGCTGGCGGCGGCACAGGCCGCCGGCGTGCCGATCGCCCTAGCGCTGGACGAAGCCCCGGCCGAGCTCGTCATCGACGCCCTGCTCGGCCTCGGCACGCGCCGCGCGCCCGAAGGCCGCATCGCCGCCGCGATCGACTGGGCCGCGACACGGCGCGCGCCGGTGCTCGCCGTCGACCTGCCCTCGGGCCTGCACCCGGACACCGGCCAGCCGCTGGGCGAGACCTGCCTGCGCGCCGACGCGACACTGGCCCTGCTGACGCTGAAGCCAGGGCTCTTCACCGGCCACGGGCGCGACCATGCCGGCCAGGTCTGGTTCGACGACCTCGGCGTGGCGGCCGGCGGCGAGACGGCACGCCTGGCCGGCGCGCCCCCCGGCCCGGTGCGCCACCACGCCCAGCACAAAGGCAGCTTCGGCGACCTCGCTGTCGTCGGCGGCGCGCCCGGCATGGCCGGCGCCGCCTGGCTCGCAGCACGCGCAGCACTGGCGGCGGGCGCCGGGCGCGTCTACTGCAGCCTGCTCGACGCCGACGCGCCGCTGCTGGACGCGGCTCGCCCCGAGCTGATGGGACGCCCCGCCTGGTGGCGTTCGCCGCCGGCGACGCTGGCCGCGGCGACCGTCGTCGCCGGCTGCGGCGGCGGCCAGGCGGTGCGCGAGGCACTGCCGGCGCTGCTGGCCCACGCCGGGCGGCTGGTGCTGGACGCCGACGCGCTCAACGTGCTGGCGGCGGATCCGTCGCTGCAGCGGCTGCTGACCCACCGTTCACGGCCGACGGTGCTGACGCCGCATCCGCTGGAAGCCGCCCGGCTGCTCGGCACGACGGCCGCCGCGGTCCAGGCCGACCGCGTGGCGGCCGCACAGCGCCTGGCCGAGCGCCTGGGCTGCGTCGTCGTGCTGAAGGGCTCGGGCAGCGTCGTCGCCGCACCCGGCGCCCTGCCCTCGCTGAACCCGACCGGCAACGCGCTGCTGGCCACCGCCGGCACCGGCGACGTGCTCGCCGGGTGGCTCGGCGGACGGTGGGCGGCGGGCGGCGAGGCCTTCGACAGCGCGGTGGCCGCCGCGTGGCAGCACGGCCACGCCGCCGATCGTGCGCAGGCCGCCGGCGCCAGAGCGCCGCTGCGCGCGGCCGATCTCGTCGAGGCGCTGCACGCGGCGGCCTGAGGCCGGTCGGGCGAGACCGACCTCGGCCGGCCAGCAACACGGGAGCGCCCCGGCCGGAGCTCAGCGGCGCGAACCCGCCTTGGCGGCCGTCTTGCCGGCGGTCTTGCGGGCGCCGGTCTTGCGCGGCGCCGCGGACGTCGTGCGCGCCTTGGACGCGGCTTTCGCGGCGCGGTCGGCGGCCCGCAGCGCGGCCAGCTCCTCGGTTGCCGATCCTGGCTTGTCGGCCCGCTCGGGCGTCGTGCGGCCGCGCGACAGCAGGCGCTCGGCCTCGCCGTCGCGCACCATGCGGAAGTCGATGCGGCGGCCGTCGAGGTCGACACGGCTGACCTGGACCTGCACTCGCGTGCCGATGGCGTAGCGCACGCCGGTGCGCTCGCCGCGCAGCTCCTGGCGCAGCTCGTCGTGGCGGAAGTACTCGCCGCCAAGCTCGGTGATGTGCACCAGGCCCTCGACGTAGAGCGCGTCGAGCGTCACGAACAGGCCGAACGGCGTCACCGCGCTGACCGTGCCGGCGTACTCCTCGCCCAGGTGCTCGCGCATGTAGCGGCACTTCAGCCAGGCCTCGACGTCGCGCGAGGCCTCGTCGGCGCGGCGCTCGTTGGCGCTGCAGTGCGCGCCGGCGGCCTCCCAGGCCTCCATCTCCTGCGACATCGGCTTGGCCGCCTTGACCGGCTTGCCGCCGCGGGCACCGCGACGCACCTCGGGCACCCGCGTCTTCGGGCTGGGCACGAGGTGGTAGCGGCGCGCGCCGAGCAGCGCCTTGATGACGCGGTGCACCAGCAGGTCCGGGTAGCGCCGGATCGGGCTCGTGAAGTGCGTGTAGGCGCCGTAGGCCAGGCCGAAATGGCCGGCGTTGCTGGCGGTGTAGATCGCCTGCTGCATCGAGCGCAGCAGCATGGTCTGGATCTGCTGCGCGTCGGGGCGGCCCTGCACGGCCTGCGAGATGGCCTGCATCTCCGCCGGCGTCGGCTCCTCGCTGAGGTGCAGGCCCAGGCCCAGCGCCTTCAGGTAGGACTGCAGCGCGGCACGCTTCTCGGGCGTCGGCCCTTCGTGCACGCGGTACAGCGACGGGTGCTCGCCGTGGGCGATGAAGTCGGCGGCGCAGACGTTGGCCGCCAGCATCGCCTCCTCGATCAGCCGGTGGGCGTCGTTGCGCACGCGCGGCACGATCTTCTCGATGCGGCCGTTGTCGTCGCAGACGATCTGCGTCTCGACGGTGTCGAAGTCGACCGCGCCGCGCTGGGCACGCTGCTTGAGCAGCGCACGGAAGACCTCGTGCAGGTGCACGAGCTGCGGCACCAGATCGGCCCGGCGCTGGGCCTCGGGGCCGCGCGTGTTCTGCAGCACCGCGGCGACCTCGGTGTAGGTCAGCCGGGCGTGCGAGCAGATCACCGCCGGGTAGAACTGGTAGGCGTCGAGCGTGCCTTCGGTCGACACCAGCATGTCGCAGACCATCGCCAGCCGGTCCTGCTCGGGGTTCAGCGAGCACAGGCCGTTGGACAGCTTCTCCGGCAGCATCGGGATCACGCGGCGCGGGAAGTAGACCGAGGTGGCGCGTTCGTAGGCGTCCTCGTCCAGCGGCTCGCCGGGTTTGACGTAGTGGCTGACGTCGGCGATCGCGACGATCAGCCGCCAGCCCTCGAACAGCGTCTTGCCGCGGCCGCGGCGGAACGGCTCGCAGTAGACGGCGTCGTCGAAGTCGCGTGCGTCCTCGCCGTCGATCGTCACCAGCGGCACGTCGGTCAGGTCGACACGGTTCTTGCGGTCGGCGGCGCGCAGCTTCTCGGGCAGCGCCGCAGCCTGGGCCAGCGTCTCGGGCGAGAAGCGGTGCGGCACCTCGTACTTGCGCACCGCGATCTCGATCTCCATGCCCGGATCGTCGATCTCGCCGAGCACCTCGGCGACGCGGCCGACCGGCTTGGAGTGCAGCGACGGCGGCTCGGTCAGTTCGACCGACACGACCTGGCCGACGGCGGCGCTGGCGGTGGCGTTCTTCGGGATCAGGATGTCCTGGCCGTAGCGGCGATCCTCGGGCGCGACGACCCACTGCCCGCCTTCGTGCAGCAGGCGGCCGATGATCGGCGTCTTGCGGCGGTCCAGGATGTCGAGCACGCGCCCTTCCGGCCGGCCCTTGCGGTCGAAGCGCACGATGCGCACGCGCACGCGGTCGCGGTGCAGCACCGAGCGCATCTCCTGCGACGCGAGATAGATCCAGGTGTCGCCTTCGTCGGGCACGACGAAACCATGGCCGTCACGATGGCCTTCGACACGGCCCTCAACCTCGCCCAACAGGCCGGTTGAAGAATTTTTTGCGGAGGGGCTTGCAGAGTCCATATTCCGATGCTATAGTTCTTTTCTTCCTGAGACGCCCAGATGGCGGAATTGGTAGACGCACTAGTTTCAGGTACTAGCGCTTAACGGCGTGGAGGTTCGAGTCCTCTTCTGGGCACCAAACAACGACGGGGTTTCGGAAATTATCTTCCGAAACCCCGTTGGCTTTTCCGGAGCACGGAAAATAAAAAAGGCCAGCTGCATGCTGGCCTTTTTGCTGGGCGGTCAGACCGCGAACTTGCGGGCGAGACCGTCGGGACGCAGGTTGTCGTATTCCTCGAACGGCTGGTGGATCCACGGGCTCGTCGGCAGGACCTCGCAGTAGTAGTCCGGGACGTAGCTCGAAACGCCCTTCACCCACAGCACCGCAGCGCGCAGCTCGGTGATCGACGGCATGCCGCGCAGGCGGTCGACCACCGCACGCAGCGTCACGCCGGTGTCGGCGAGGTCGTCGACGAGCAGCACGCGGCCCGCGAGTTCACCCTTGGGCATGGTGATGTACTTGGCCATGTCCAGACGACCCTGGATGGTGCCGGCGTCCGAGCGGTAGGAACTCGTCGACATGATCGCCAGCGGCTTGTCGAACACCCGCGACATGACGTCGCCGGGGCGCATGCCGCCGCGCGCCAGACACAGGATCTGGTCGAACTCCCAGCCCGAGGCATGCACCTTCAGCGCCAGGCGCTCGATCAGCAGGTGGTATTCGTCCCAGGATACGTAGAGGTGCTTGCCGTCGTCGGTGAGCATGGATTCTCCTTCTCGCGAATCGTCGTGTTTCAGGCGCGGAACGGATGCCGCAGCAGGATGGTATGGACCCGGTCGGGGCCGGTGGAAACCATGTCGATGGGCGCGCCGATCAAGGCCTGCACGCGCTCGAGATAACGCCGGGCGGGCGCCGGCAACTGTTCCCAGTTGGTCAGGCCGGCGGTCGTGTCGCTCCAGCCCGGCATGGTTTCGTAGATCGGCTGGCAACGCTCGATCTCGTCGGCGTCCAGCGGCAGCACGTCGATCACGCGGCCGTCGAGTTCATACCCGGTGCAGATCTTGATTTCCTGCAGGCCGTCGAGCACGTCGAGCTTGGTGATGCACAGGCCGGAGACGCCGTTGATGATGATCGAGCGCTTCAGCGCGGCGGCATCCAGCCAGCCGCAGCGTCGCGCGCGGCCGGTGACGGTGCCACGCTCCTGGCCGACGGTCGACAGGTGGTGGCCGATCGTGCCCGGGGTCTCGATGTCGAGCTCGGTCGGGAACGGGCCGCTGCCGACACGCGTCGTGTAGGCCTTGGTGATGCCCAGCACGTAGTGCAGCATGCCCGGGCCGAGACCCGAGCCGGCGGCGGCGTTGCCGGCGACGCAGTTGCTCGAGGTGACGTACGGATAGGTGCCGTGGTCGATGTCGAGCAGCGTGCCCTGCGCGCCTTCGAACAGCAGGTTCTCGCCGACGCCATGGGCCTGGAACAGCCGGTAGCCGACGTCGGCCATCATCGGGCGCAGCTGCTCGGCGGCACGCAGCGCGTCGTCGAGGATGGGCTGCAGCTCCAGCGGCTGGCCGCCGAGCACACCGGTCAGCTCGGCGTTGTGCAGGTCGAGCAGCGCGCGCAGCTTGGCTTCAAGGCGCGCCGGGTGCTTCAGATCCTGCACGCGCAGCGCGCGGCGGGCGACCTTGTCTTCGTAGGCCGGGCCGATGCCCTTGCCGGTGGTGCCGATCTTGCCGCTGCCGCAGCTTTCGCGCTGCGCTTCACGCGCACGGTCGATCTCGACGTGGAACGGCAGGATCAGCGGGCAGGACTCGCTGATGAACAGGCGCGAGCGCACCTCCAGGCCCAGCGCCTCCAGGCGCTCGATCTCGCCGAGCAGGTGCTTCGGGTCGACGACGACGCCGTTGCCGATGTAGCACTTGACGCCTTCGCGCATGATGCCCGAGGGGATCAGCTGCAGCGCCGTCTTGCGGCCGGCGATGACCAGCGTGTGGCCGGCGTTGTGGCCGCCCTGGAAGCGCACCACGCCCTGGGCGTGATCGGTCATCCAGTCGACGACCTTGCCCTTGCCTTCGTCGCCCCACTGGGTGCCGACGACCACGACGTTGCGTCCCGCGGTCGGGAGGATGCCTGTTTGCATGGGATGGGTTCCTTACGGGGGATTCAGCACGCGCGCAGCTGCCACTGGCCGTCCAGCAGCACCAGCTCGCGATCGCATTCGAAGGCCTGGGTCTCGACCTCGTGGCCGGGAAGCGCGGCGATCACGGTCTCGCCGGCTTCGCGCAGACGCCGCACGGCGGCACGCAGCGCGGCGTCCTCGCCCCAGGGGGCGCGGATCGCGCGGCCGGCGCCGACGGCCGGCGCCAGCTCGGCCAACGCCTTCAGGTCCAGGCTGAAGCCGACGGCCGGCCGGTTGCGGCCGAAGACCGCGCCGACCTCGTCGTAGCGGCCGCCACGCGCCAGCGCGTCGGCGCTGCCGGCGCCGTAGACGGCGAAGCGCAGGCCGCTGTAGTACGCGTAGCCGCTCATGTCCGACAGGTCGAAGCCGATCGCCAGGTTCGGGAAGGCGGCGCGCAGGTGGCGCGCGGTCCATTCGAGTTGCTCGAGCGCGGCGACGATCAGGCTGCGCTGCGGCAGCTCGGTGCGGGCAGCAGCCAGCACCTCGTCGCCGCCGTACAGGCGCAGCAGCGCCCGCAGCCCTCGACGCGTCTCGTCGGGCAGGCCGGCGGCCAGCGCCTCCAGCGCCGAGGCGTCCTTCTCGGACAGCGCGGCGACGACGTCCTGCAGACGCGCCGCGTCCACCGGCGCGCCGGCGAGCACGCCGCGCAGGATGCGCGCGTCGGCAAGGTCGATCGTCAGCTCGGACAGGCGCGCGGCGTGCAGGCAGTCCAGGGCGAGCTCGGCGACCTCCAGGTCGGCTTCGAGCCCGGCATGGCCGAAGATCTCGGCGCCGAACTGCAGCGGCTCGCGCGTCGCGTTCAGCCCGGAAGGCCGGGTATGCAGCACCGGGCCGCAGTAGCACAGCCGGGTCACGCCTTCGCGGTTGAGCAGATGGGCGTCGATGCGCGCGGCCTGCGGCGTCGTGTCGGCGCGCACGCCGAGCGTGCGACCGCTCAGCTGGTCGACCAGCTTGAAGGTCTTGAGGTCGAGTTCACGGCCGGTGCCCGACAGCAGCGACTCGAGGTGCTCGAGCAGCGGCGGCATCACGAGCTCGAAGCCGTAGCCGCGGGCGCGGTCCAGAAGGCGCCGCCTCAGCTCCTCGATGCGTCGGGCGTCGGCGGGCAGGACGTCGGCGATATGCTCGGGCAAGAGCCAAGCTGACAACATTCGAAAAGGCCTGCAGCGCTTAAAAAGGGGATTGTACGCGGCGATGCACGCCCGGCCGCCGATCGGCCGAGCGCAGCACCGGGGCAGCTCAGTGCCAGAGCGCCAGCAGCACCAGGCCGACGCTGATGCAGCCCAGGCCGAGGAAACGGATCTGGCCGTCCTCGAGCCGGGTCATCTGCTCGAACATGCGGCGCCAGGTCGCCGGGCTTGCGAAGGGCAGCAGCCCCTCGAAGATCAGCACCAGCGCCAGGGCGCCGATCAGCAGGTCGGACACGTCCGTGCCGGCCCGCTCACCTGCCCTTGGCCGCCGGCGTGCCCGGCCCGCCGTTGCGCATCGCGCGGAAGAACTCCGAGTTCGGGTCCAGCACCATCACGTCGCTCTTGGAGCGGAAGGCGGCGCGGTAGGCCTCGAGGCTGCGGTAGAACTGGGCGAACTGCGGGTCGCGGCCGAAGGCCTCGGCGTACAGCGCCGACGCCTTGGCATCACCCTCGCCCTTGATCTTCTGCGCGTCGCGGTAGGCCTCGGCAAGGATGATCTCGCGCTGGCGGTCGGCATCGGCGCGGATCTTCTCGCCCTCGGCCGCGCCCTGCGAGCGCAGTTCGTTGGCAACCTGCTTGCGCTCGGACTCCATGCGGCGATAGACCGAGTCGGTGATGTCGGCGACGAAGTCCACGCGCTTGATGCGCACGTCGACGATCTCGATGCCGAAGCCCTGGGCCTCGTCGGTCAGCCGGCTCTTGACGTCGGCCATCACGCGGTCACGCTCGGTGGCGAGCACGCCGCGCACGGTGCGCTTGGTGATCTCCTCGTTGAACGCGGCCTGCACCACCGGCGCCAGGCGGGACTCGAGGTTGCGGATGTCGGTGCCGTTGTTGCGGATGAACTGGCGCGGCTCGGTGATGCGCCACTTGACCAGCCAGTCGATGACCAGGCTCTTCTTCTCGGCGGTGAAGATCGGCCGCGTCTCCGGGCTGTCCAGCGTCTGGATGCGCTTGTCCAGGAACACCACGTTCTGGAACGGCGGCGGCATCTTGAACTTCAGGCCCGGCTCGGTGACGACTTCCTTGATCTCGCCGAGCGCGTAGACCACCGCCACCTGGCGCTGGTCGACGACGAACAGGGTCGAGGCGGCGATCATCAGCGCGACGAGCGCGCCGGCAACGAAAACTCCAATGCGGTTCATGTCTCGCGTGCTCCTGGGTCAGCGGCCTTCGCGGTCGCGAGCGCGCGCGTTGTCGCGGGAACGGATGTCGGCGCTGCCGGACAGCGTGTCCGGCGTCGACGACGAAGGCGTCGGCACGGCCACCGGGGCCTGCGGGGCCGCCGTGGTCGGGCCGCTCTGCTGGATCAGCTTGTCCAGCGGCAGGTACAGCAGGTTGGAGCCGCTGCGCGAATCGACCATCACCTTGGAGACGTTCGAGTAGATCTGCTGCATCGCGTCGACGTACATGCGGTCGCGCGTGACGGCGGGCGCCTTCTGGTACTCGGCCAGCACCGAGCGGAAACGCTGCGCATCACCCTCGGCCTGCGCGATGACGCGGGCCCGGTAGCCTTCGGCCTCCTCGAGCAGGCGCGAGGCGTTGCCGCGAGCCTTCGGGATCACGTCGCTGGCGTAGGCCTGGCCTTCGTTCTTGAAGCGGTCGCGGTCGGCGCCGGCCTTGACGGCGTCGTTGAACGCGGCCTGCACCGCGTCGGGCACCAGCACGTTCTGGACGTTGACGTTGGCGATCAGGATGCCGGCGCGCAGGCGCTCGAGCTGCGACTGGATGGACTTGACCAGGTCGGCGGCGAGCGCGTCGCGCTGCTCGTAGAGCACCGAGTCGACCCGGCTGCGGCCGACGATCTCGCGCACCGCGGACTCGGAGGCCTGGACCACCGCCTCGTCGGGGCTGCGGTTCTCGAACAGGTACTGGCGCGCATCGCTCAGCCGGTACTGCACGGTGAAGCGGATGTCGATGATGTTCTCGTCCTGCGTCAGCATCGACGAGTCGCGCAGGCCGGTGGCCTGGACCACCGTGCTGCGGCCGACCTCGACCGAGCGCAGCTGCGTCACCGACACCGTTTCGTGGGCCTGCACCGGATACGGGAAGCGCCACTGGAAGCCGGCGTCTGCCGTGTGGCTGTACTTGCCGAAGGTCGTGACGACCGCCTGCTGGCCTTCCTGGACGATGAAGAAGCCGCTGCCCAGCCAGACCAGCACGACGACCGCGCCGATCAGGCCGACGCCGATGCCGGCGCTCTTCATGTCGGGCTGGAACGACGGGCCGCCGGAGCCGCCGCCACCGCCGCCGCCGTCGTTGCGGTTGCCGCCGCCACCGCCGCCCTTGCCGCCGAACAGGCCGCTGAGCTTGCGGTTGAAGTCGCGCCAGAGCTCGTCCAGGTCGGGCGGACCGTCATTGCGGTTGTTGAAGACCCAGCCTGCCAGCGCGGCGCGCAGCCGCGAGACCTTGAAGGGGGGTGTGTGCTTCATTCGGTGGTGATCAGTTGCGCGTCTTGCGCGGAATGCGCGGCATCGGCGATGAGCTGGCGCAGGCTGTCGAGACCCTGTCCGTCGCGGGCGCTGACGAACACGCGGGCACGGCGCACGCCGGGATGGACCTCGACCTCGTCACGGGGACAGCGCGGCAGGCGCGAGTCCTGGAGCAGATCGCATTTGTTGAAGACCAGGATCTGCGGCACGCCGCTGGCCCCGATCTCCTCGAGCACGCGCTCGACCTCGGCCTGCTGCTCCAGCAGCGCCGGGCTCGCGGCGTCGACGACGTGCAGCAGCAGGTCGGCGTCGGCAGCCTCGCGCAGCGTCGCCTCGAAGGCCTCGACCAGCTTGTGCGGCAGGTCGCGGATGAAGCCGACGGTGTCCGACAGCGACACCGACATGCCGGCCTCGCCCAGCCACAGCGAGCGAGTCGTCGTGTCCAGCGTCGCGAACAGCTGGTCGGCGGCGTAGGTCTTGGCCTTGACCAGGGCGTTGAACAGCGTCGACTTGCCGGCGTTGGTGTAGCCGACCAGCGAGACGCGGAACGTGCCGCGGCGCTCGCGCGCCCGGCGCTGCGTGCCGCGCTGCTGCTTGACCTTCTCCAGCCGGGCCTTCACCGACTTGATGCGCTCGCCGATCATGCGCCGGTCGAGTTCGATCTGCGCCTCGCCCGGGCCGCCGCGCGTGCCGATGCCGCCGCGCTGGCGCTCCAGGTGCGACCAGCGCCGCACCAGCCGCGTGGCGACGTACTGCAGCCGCGCGAGTTCGACCTGCAGCTTGCCCTCGTGGCTCTGGGCGCGGGCGGCGAAGATGTCGAGGATCAGCGAGGTGCGGTCGGCGACCGGAACGCCGAGGTGACGCTCCAGGTTGCGCTGCTGCGCCGGCGACAGCGCCTGGTCGAAGATGACGCCGTGGGCCTGCGTCGCCGCGACCATCGCCCGGATCTCGTCGGCCTTGCCCGAGCCGACGAACAGCGCGGCGTCCGGCGCCTTGCGGCGCGCGGTCACGCGCGCGACGGCGACGTCACCGGCCGACTCGGCCAGCAACGCCAGTTCGTCGAGCGTGGGATCAAAGTGGGGGTCACCACCGATGTCGACGCCGACGAGCACGGCGCGCGTCGGGCCGCCCTCAGGTGACAGCGTCTGCGGTGATGCGGAACTCAAGGCTCTGGGGGTGGCGGGTCTCGGTACGGCAGGGCCCGAACGGGATCAGGCTTGCTCGGGAGCCTCGTTCGGGTGGAAGTTGACCGCGCGGCTGGGCACGACGGTCGAGATCGCGTGCTTGTAGACCATCTGGGTGACGGTGTTGCGAAGCAGAACGACGTACTGGTCGAAGGATTCGATGTGGCCCTGGAGCTTGATGCCGTTGACCAGGTAGATCGAGACCGGCACGTGCTCCTTGCGCAGCAGGTTCAGGAAGGGGTCCTGCAAAAGTTGGCCTTTGTTGCTCACGATATGCTCCGTGTTGAATGTCGAGTGCCCCACGTTATCACACGGGGGAGAACCCGACGCTAAATGCGGATTGCCTCAGGGGCTGCGGTCGTCGAAGGGATTCTTCGACGATCGGAATTCGATCCGCATCGGCGTGCCGACGAGCTTGAAGTGCTCGCGGAAACGGCCTTCGAGATAACGCTTGTAGGCGTCGGTGATGTGGTCGAGCGAGTTGCCGTGGATCACGACCAGCGGCGGGTTCATGCCGCCCTGGTGGGCGTAGCGCATCTTGGGCCGGAAGGCACCATCGCGCCGCGGCGCCTGGTGCTGCACGGCGTCGATCAGCAGCCGCGTCAGCACCGGCGTCGGCATCTTCACCGTCGCCGAGGCGTGGGCGTGCAGGATCGCCTTCCACAACGCCGTCAGGCCGGTGCGCTTCTTCGCCGAGATCTGCAGCAGCGGCGCGAACTTCAGGAACGCCAGCCGGCTCTCGATCGAGCGCTGCAGCTGCTGGCGCTGGTACTCGTCGGTGGCATCCCACTTGTTGAGCGCCAGCACGACGGCCCGGCCGGACTCCAGCACGTAGCCCGCGATGTGCGCGTCCTGCTCGCTGACGCCGACGGTCGCGTCGACCATCAGCACGACGACGTTGGCGTCGGCGATGGCCTGCAGCGTCTTGACGACCGAGAACTTCTCGATCGCCTCGAAAACCTTGCCCTTGCGGCGCAGGCCGGCGGTGTCGATCAGCTCGAAACGGCGGCCCTCGCGCTCCAGCGAGACCTTGATCGCGTCACGCGTCGTGCCCGGCTGGTCGAACGCCACCAGGCGCTCCTCGCCGAGCCAGGCGTTGATCAGCGTGGACTTGCCGACGTTGGGCCGGCCGGCGACGGCCAGGCGGATCGGCGCGTCGGCGTCGGGTTCGGCGCCCTCCTCGTCCTCGTCGCCGAAGTCGAAGTCCTCGAGCGCCGCCTCGAGCAGGCTGCGCACGCCCTGGCCGTGCGAGGCCGACAGCGGATGCGGCTCGCCGATGCCAAGCTCGTGGAACTCGGCCAGCAGCGGCGACTCGGCCATGCCCTCGGCCTTGTTGACCGCGAGGATGACCTTCTTCTGCTGCGTGCGCAGGAAACGCGCGATGTCGTGGTCCTGGGCCGAGACACCGGCACGCAGGTCGGCGACGAAGACGACGACGTCGGCCTCGGCGACCGCCTGCCTGGTCTGCTTGGCCATCTCGGCGACGACGCCGGAGGGCTTCTCGGGCTCGAAGCCGCCGGTGTCGACGACGATGAACTCGCGCCCGCCCAGGCGGGCGTCGCCGTAGTGGCGGTCACGCGTCAAGCCGGCGAAGTCGGCGACGATGGCGTCGCGGCTCTTCGTGATCCGGTTGAACAGCGTCGACTTGCCGACGTTCGGGCGCCCGACGAGCGCGATGACGGGTTTCACTCGCGACCTCAGTTCGGACGGAAGGCGTACAGGCCGCCCTTGCGGGTGACGACGAGCATCGTGCTGCCGGACAGCACCGGCGTGCCGACGACGGGCGAGCCGTCGGTCGGCAGGCGCAGCTGGGTCTCGCCGGTGGCCGTGGACAGGAAGTGCAGGTAGCCCTCGTAGTCGCCGAAGACGACGGTCGTGCCGGCGACCACCGGCGCGCTCAGGCCGCGGTTGAGCAGGCGCTCGTGGGTCCACAGCACCTCGCCGGTGTCGGTGCGCCAGGCACTGATGCGGTCGGTGCCGTCGGCGCCGAAGATCGCCATCTCGTTGCCGCCGATCGGCTGCAGGCCGCCGACGTTGCGCGACCACAGCAGCGTGCCCTTGGACGCGTCGACGCAGGCCACGGCCGACTGGAAGGCGCGGGCGCAGAAACGCTCGCCCAGGCGCAGCGGCGGGCCGAGCAGGTCGGCCAGGCGCTCGACCTCGTTGGTGCCGCGCGGCGAGGCCATCGCGGCCTCCCACTGGATGGTGCCGCGCAGCGAGTCGACGCCGGTCAGGCGCGGGCCCTGGCCCACCAGCAGCGTGTCGCGGAAAGCCGCCACGATGCCGGGCTGCGCCAGCGTCAGCGCGTCGCCGGGACGCTGCAGGCGCCACAGCAGGCGGCCGTCGAGCGCGTCGAAGGCGTGCACGGCACGGTCCACGCCCATCACGAACACACGTTCGCCGGCGACCAGCGGCGCGGTGACGACACGCGCGGGCAGGCGCTTGCGCCAGACCTCGCGGCCGCCGTCGACGACGACGAGCTCGTTGGCGACCGTCACGACGGCGTCGAAGCGCCCGTCGCTGCCCAGACCGGCCGCGATCTTGCCGTCGACCCGGGTGCGCGAGACCTCGCGGCCGCTGTCGGCGTCGAGCACCAGGATCGTGCCGTCGGTCCCGGCGACGCGGAACTTGCCGTCGCGCACGACGACGGCGAGCGGGAACTCGACGCTGCCCAGGCGCGCGCTCCACACCTGCCGGCCGGCGATCGTCGGCTTGACGGTCTCCAGCGGCATCGGCTTGGGCTTGGACGAGGTGCAACCGGCCAGCACCGCAGCCAGGCCGAGCACGAGAACGGCGCGGCGCATCACGACGCGGCTCCCGAGGCGGCGGGAGCCGCCGGTGCGGGTGCGGCGCCCAGCGCGGTGAGCTTGGCCTCGATCAGGCGCTTGTAGTCGACCGAGTCGTCCATCGCCTTGTAGGCTGCCTCGTAGGCGGCGCGCGCCTCGGCTTCGCGGCCGGCGGCAGCGAGCACGTCGCCGCGGCGGTCGGCCACCAGGGCCTCGAACCCGGCCGCCTTGGCGGCGTCGAGTTCGGCCAGGGCCTGGTCGAACTGCTTGGCGGCGGCCAGCACGGCGGCCAGGCGCAGCCGGGCGACCGTCCGGTACTCGTCCTCGGCGGCGTTGGCGGCCACCCAGGTCAGCGAGGCCTTCGCGGCGTCGACCTGCCCCTTCTCGAACTGCACCTTGGCGGCGGCCAGGCCACCCTGCTCGGCGTAGGCGGTGCCGGGGTAGCGGTCCTTCAGATCACCGAAGATGCGCGCGGTCTTGTCGGCGTCGCCGGCGGCGGCGGCACGGTCGAGCTCGTCGTACATCGCGCTGGCCTTCAAGGCCTGGTCGCGCTGCCAGTAGTTCCAGCCGTTCCAGCCGGCGTAGGCGGCGAGCGCGGCGATCAGCAACCAGGTGACCAGGTTGCCGTACCGCTTCCAGAACGCCTTGAGGGCGTCGAGCTGCTCCTGCTCCTGCAGGTCGAGTTGTGTGGCCATGTCGATGAAGCGGACGAAAAACGATCGATTATGCGGGGAGCAGTTCGCTCGCCCAGATGGCGGGGTCGGCGATCGGGCGCGCGGTCTGCGCCGCGGCGGCGTCGCGCAGCGGCTTGACGGCGACTTCGCCGCGCGCCAGCTCGTCGCCGCCGAAGATCAGCGCATGGCGCGCGCCGCTGGCGTCGGCCTTCTTGAACTGCGACTTCATGCTGCCGCCGCCGACGTGCAGCTGCACCGCGACACCGGCGGCACGCAGCGCCTCGACGACACGCATCGCCTGCGGCAGCGCGGCGCCGTCGGGCACGATGGCGTAGGCGTCGGGCACCGGCGCCGGCGGCGCGACACCCAGCTGCTGCACGAGGTCGAGCACACGCTCGATGCCCATGCCCCAGCCGATGCCGGGCGCCGGCTTGCCGCCGACCAGCTCGACCAGGCCGTCATAGCGTCCGCCGCCGCAGATCGTGCCCTGGGCGCCAAGCTTGTCGGTCACCCATTCGAAGACGGTCAGGTTGTAGTAGTCCATGCCGCGCACCAGGCGCGGGTTGACGCGGTAGGGCTGGCCGGCGGCGTCGAGCATGGCCTTCAGCGCGTCGAAGTGCTTCAGCGAGGCTTCGCCGAGGTAGTCGATGAGCTGCGGCGCGGCCTCGACCATCGCCTGCATCGCCGGGTTCTTGGTGTCCAGGATGCGCAGCGGGTTGCTGTGCAGGCGGCGGCGCGCATCCTCGTCGAGCAGCTCGGCGTGGCGCTCGAAGTGGGCGATCAGCGCCGCGCGGTGCGCCTTGCGCTCCTCGGGCTGGCCCAGGCTGTTGATGTCCAGGCGCACCTCGCCCAGGCCCAGGTCCTTCCACAGCGCGCGGCACATCAGGATGACCTCGGCGTCGACGTCCGGGCCGCCGAAGCCCAGCGCCTCCACGCCGACCTGGTGGAACTGGCGGTAGCGGCCGCGCTGCGGGCGCTCGTGGCGGAACATCGGGCCGATGTAGAACAGCCGCTTGCCGCCGTCGTACAGCGCCGAGTGCTCGACGACCGCGCGCACGACGCCGGCCGTGCCCTCGGGGCGCAGCGACAGCGGGTCGCCGTTCATGCTGTCGACGAAGGAGTACATCTCCTTCTCGACGATGTCGGTCACCTCGCCCAGCCCGCGCACGAACAGCGGCGTGTGCTCGACGATCGGCGTGCGCACGTTCTGGTAGGCGTAGCGACGCATCAGCGCGCGCACGGTGTCTTCGAACCACTCCCAGCGCGCCGACTCGGGCGGCAGGATGTCGTTCATGCCTTTGACGGCAACGATCTTCTCGGCCATGGGGAACAGGTTGGTGCGGCGGGCCGGCGGCCCGCCTGGAACGAGGATCAGGCCGCGGTCGCGGCCGCGCCGAAGCGGCGCTCGATGTAGTCCTCGACGATCTTGTGGAACTCCTGCGCGATGCCCTCGCCGCGCAGCGTCAGCGCCTTCTCGCCGTCGATGAACACCGGCGCGGCCGGGGCTTCGCCGTTGCCCGGCAGGCTGATGCCGATGTCGGCGTGCTTGCTCTCGCCGGGGCCGTTGACGATGCAGCCCATCACCGCGACCTTCAGGTTCTCGACGCCCGGGTAGCGGCTCCTCCAGACCGGCATCTGCGCGCGCAGGTAGTCGTCGATCTGCTTGGCGAGCTCCTGGAAGGTGGTGCTCGTCGTGCGGCCGCAGCCCGGGCAGGCGGTGACGCTGGGGTTGAAGGTGCGCAGGCCCAGCGCCTGCAGGATCTCGCCGGCGACGACGACCTCCTGGGTGCGCGCCTCGCCCGGTTGCGGCGTCAGGCTGACGCGGATCGTGTCGCCGATGCCTTCCTGCAGCAGGATGCCCAGCGCGACGCTGGAGGCCACCGTGCCCTTGGTCGCCATGCCGGCTTCGGTCAGGCCGAGGTGCAGCGCGTAGTCGCAGCGCTGCGCCAGGCCGCGGTAGACCGAGATCAGGTCCTGCACGCCGCTGACCTTGCAGCTGATGACGATCTGGTCCGGGTTCAGGCCGAGTTCGCGCGCGGCCGTGGCCGAACTCAGCGCCGACTGCACCAGCGCCTCGTACATCACCTGCTTGCCGTCCAGCGGCTGCGCGCGGCGGGCGTTCTCGTCCATCATGGACGCGAGCAGTTCCTGGTCCAGGCTGCCCCAGTTGACGCCGATGCGCACCACCTTGTCCCAGCGGCAGGCGGCCTCGACCATCATCGCGAACTGGCGGTCGCGCTTGTCGCCCTTGCCGACGTTGCCCGGGTTGATGCGGTACTTGGACAGCGCCTGGGCCATCGCCGGGTACTCGGTGAGCAGGCGGTGGCCGTTGTAGTGGAAGTCGCCGACCAGCGGCACGTCGATGCCCATGCGGTCGAGCTGCTCGCGGATGTGCGGCACGGCCTCGGCGGCTTCGGGCGTGTTGACGGTGATGCGCACCAGCTCGGAACCGGCCAGCGCCAGCTCCTTGACCTGGATGGCGGTGCCGATCACGTCGGTCGTGTCGGTGTTGGTCATCGACTGCAGGCGCACCGGAGCGTCGCCGCCGATGGTGACGACCCGGCTCCCCCAGACGGCACGGGCCTGGCGCGAGCGGCGCGGCAGCGGTGCGGCGGACGGGATGGTGGCGGGCGTTTCCGGAGCGTTCATCGAAACCTCACTGCAAGAACTTCTTCGCTCACTGCAACTCGACGCGGGCGACGGCGTTGCGCGTCAGCGGCGCCAGGTCGACGGGCTGGCCGCGGAAGACCAGGCGGGTCGCCGGCGCATTGCCGATTTTGAGCCGGATCGGCAGCTGGCCCTCGACGCCGGCCGACTCGCCCGCCTGCAGCAGACGCGAGAACAGCAGCTGGCCCTTGCCGTCATAGGCTTCGACCCAGGAGGCGCCGTCGGCGTGCAGTTGCACCAGGCTCGGGCGCGAGGCCGCGGCCGGCACGGGGGCGGACGCCACGAGCGTGCGTGCGGCCGGGGTCGCGGCCTGTGCCACCGACGCCGGCGCGGACGGCTGGGCGACGGCGGGCGCGACCACGCTCTGCGAGGCCTGCAGCACGGGCGCTGCCGGGTCCAGCGGCACGGCCGAGGCCGACACCTCGGCCGCCGGCTCGACAGCCAGCTCGGCGGGCGCTGCCGGTTCGGCGGCCAGTGGCGCGTCGGCCGTGGCCGCCGGCGGCTGCAGCAGCCCGCTCGGCATGAAATAGACGACCGCGGCAGCCACGAGCAGCGCACCGCCGGCCCAGGCCATCGGACGCACCGCCCCCAGGTTGACCTTGGGCAGATCGGGGCCGGCACGCTCGCGGAACGGCGTGTTCAGGTTGCCGACGACGTGGTCCAGCGCCGAGCCGTCGGTCTGCGGCAACAGCGCCAGCACCGGCTGGGGGTCGGTGCGCAGCGCACGGCACACCGCCTGGGCCAGCGCCCGGGTGAAGGCCGCATCCGGCAGCAAGGCGTACTGGTCGGCTTCGAGGGCTTCGAGCTTGGCCACCGGGACCTTGATCGACGCCGCCAGCGCGGCGATGTGCAGGCCCTGCTTCTCGCGCGCGGCGCGCAGCAGCGCGCCGGCCGTCGTGCCCTCGGGCGGGGGCGTCACGGGATCAGTCATCGAACCGGCCTTGCTCGAACAGCGCTGCCTCAGGCGATTGGGGGAAACGGTCGCGCACCTGGCGACCGAACTCGCGTGCACCAGCCAGGTTGCCCAGCCGGCGCTCGATGCGCGCGGCCAGCCAGAGCGAGGACGCGCTGGATTGCTCCGCCACGGCGTTCACTCGCTGGACGTAGAAGCGCGCGCGCTCGTAGTCGCCGCGTCGGTACAGCGTGTCGGCGAGGTTGAACGAGGTGGCGGCATTGCCGGGGTCGAGCTGGAAGCTGCGCATCAGCGCGCTCTCGGCGTCGGCCCAGCGGCCTTCACGGGCATCGCAGACGCCCTTGGCAAGCAGCGTGCGGGAGCCGCCGCGGTACTGCGGCAGCGCCATCGCGGCGTCAAACTCGCGGTCGGCGTCGGCGTAGCGGCGCTGCTGGCAGAGGAACCAGCCGTAGTTGTGACGCATGTCGCCGTCGCGCGGGGCCAGCGACAGCGCGCGCTGGAAGCTCTCCTCGGCCAGCCGGTTCTCGCCCAGCGCGGCGTAGATCAGGCCACGCAGGCCCAGTGCCTCGGGCATGTCGGGACGGGCCGCCAGCGCCTGCTTGACCTCGTTCAGCGCAGTCTCGGTCTGCCCGCGCGCGAAGTAGGCTGACGCCAGCTCCAGCCGCACCTTGGCCCGGCGCTCGACGTCGGCGGGGTCGTTGCTCGGGCGCGCGTCGCGCACGCTGCCGCCGGCCGGCGGCTCGGTGACACAACCCGGCAGCAGCGTGCCCAAGCACGCCAGCATCGCCAGCGAAGCCAGCAGGCGTCGCGTCACCGCGAGTCCTCCGCCGCGGCGATCGGGATCGTGCGACGGCGCTCCAGCAGGCGCTCGCGCGCCCGGGTGCGGTCCTGGACCTCGCCGGCGAGCTGGCCGCAGGCGGCGTCGATGTCGTCGCCGCGCACCTTGCGGATCGTCGTCACGATGCCCGCGTCCTGCAGCACCTTGGCAAACGCCGTCACGCGTTCGCGCGGCGAACGCTTCAGCCCCGACTCGGGGAAGGGGTTGAACGGGATCAGGTTGAACTTGCACGGCACGCGGCGACGGCGGACAAGGTGCACGAGCTGCTGCGCCTGCTCGGGGGCGTCGTTGACGCCGTCGAGCATGCAGTACTCGAAGGTGATGAAGTCGCGCGGGGCGGCTTCGACATAACGCAGGCAGGCGTCGAGCAGCGCCTCGATGCCGTCCTTGCGGTTGATCGGCACGAGCATGTCGCGCAGCGCGTCGTCGGGCGCGTGCAGCGAGACCGCCAGCGCCACCGGGCAGTCCTCGCGCAGGCGGTCGATCATCGCCACCATGCCCGAGGTCGACACCGTCACGCGGCGGCGCGACAGGCCGTAGCCGTGGTCGTCGAGCATCACGCGCAGCGCCGGCACGACGGCGGCGTAGTTCTGCAGCGGCTCGCCCATGCCCATCATCACGACGTTGTCGATGACACGCTGGCCATCCGGCCCGCGCAGGCGGTGCTCGGCGTAGCGCAGCTGGGCGATGATCTCGCCGGTGCTCAGGTTGCGGCTGAAGCCCTGGTGCCCGGTCGAGCAGAAGCGGCAGCCGACGGCGCAGCCGGCCTGCGAGGACACGCACAGCGTGCCGCGGTCGTCCTCGGGGATGTAGACGGTCTCGACGGCGTTGCCGCCGCCGACGTCGAACAGCCACTTGGTCGTGCCGTCGGCCGAGACGTGCTCGCTGATGACCGGCAGCGACTCGACGACCGCCGTGCCGGCGAGCTTGCCGCGCAGCGACTTGGCGAGATCGGACATCTTGTCGAAGTCCGACTCGCCTTTCTGGTGGATCCAGCGGAACAGTTGGACGGCGCGGAAACGCTTCTCGCCCAGGCTGTCGCAGAAGGCCGCCAGCCCCTCGAGGTCGAAGTCGAGAAGATTGACGGCCATCGTCGACTCAGCGGCTGTAGACGCTCATGCCGGGGAAGAAGAACGCGACCTCGACGGCCGCCGTTTCCGGGGCGTCGGAGCCGTGCACGGCGTTGGCGTCGATGCTGTCGGCGAAGTCGGCGCGGATCGTGCCCTTCTCGGCCTTCTTCGGATCGGTCGCGCCCATCAGCTCGCGGTTCTTGGCGATCGCGCCTTCACCTTCGAGCACCTGGATCATCACCGGGCCCGAGATCATGAAGTTCACGAGGTCGTTGAAGAACGGACGCGCCTTGTGCACGGCGTAGAAGGCCTCGGCCTCGGCACGCGACAGGTGCTGCATCTTCGCGGCGGCGATCTTCAGGCCGGCGCCTTCAAAGCGGGCGTAGATCTGGCCGATGACGTTCTTGGCGACGGCATCGGGCTTGATGATCGAGAGGGTGCGTTCGATGGCCATGTAAATGTTCTCCTGAATCAAGGACTTGGCAAAGTTTTCGATTCTACCGCGAGGGATCGCGGCAGGGATTTGACAAAGAGGCGCTCAACGCCCGCCGCGACGCCCGCCGCCGCCACCACCGCCGCTGCGCCCCCCGCGCGAGCCGCCACGGCCACCGCCGCCGGACCCCTTGCGCAGGAAGGCATCGCCGCCGATGTAGCCGACCGAGGTCTGCATCGGGTCGGGCTGGCCGCCGGCGCCGCCCTTCTTCGGGCCGCGGGCGCCGCGGCCGCCGGCCAGCGGCTTGGGCTTCTGCACGAAGCGCTTGTCGTAGGTCTGCTGCAGCGGGTTCGGGATCGGGCCGTCCTCGCCGAAGTCGCGCACCGGCCGTTCGCGCTGCAGGCCGCGCTTGTCGTAGGTCTGCTGCAGCGGGTTCGGGATCGGGCCGTCCTCGGGAATCTCGCGCTTGCGCTGGCGCTCCTGCTGGATCGCGCGCTTGTCGAAGGTCTGCTGCAGCGGGTTCGGGATCGCCGGCCCCTCGCCGCCCTCGCGGCGCTGCGGCCTGGCCGCACGCGGCGCGCCCTCGGGGGCGTTGCCGCCGCGGCCGCGCTTGCCACGCTTGCCGCGACGGTCGCCGCCGGCCTCACGCGCCTCGCGCGCCTCGCCTTCGGGACGCTCGCCGACGCCGGTCATGCGGCGCAGCGTGCGCACGTCCTGCTCGCTCAGGTCGACCCAGACGCCGCGCTTGAGCCCCTTGGGCAGCACGACCGAGCCGTAGCGGATGCGGATCAGCCGGCTCACCGCGTGGCCGACGGCGTCGAAGAGCTTGCGCACCTCGCGGTTGCGGCCTTCGGTGATGACGCAGCGATACCACTGGTTGGCGCCTTCGCCGCCGCCGTTCTCGATGCTCTTGAACGCGCAGCGCTGGCCGTCGATCTCGACGCCTTCGAGCAGCTTCTGGCGCGAAGCGTCGTCCAGGCCACCCAGCGAACGCACGGCGTACTCGCGCTCGATGCCGAAACGCGGGTGCATCAGCTGGTTGGCCAGCTCGCCGGAGTTGGTGAACAGCAGCAGGCCTTCGGTGTTGATGTCCAGACGGCCGACCGACTGCCACTTGCCCTGGTGCAGCCGGGGCAGACGACGGAAGACCGTCGGCCGCTGCTGCGGGTCGTCGTGCGTGACGACCTCGCCGGCCGGCTTGTGATAGGCGATGACGCGGGTCGGCGGCGGCGCGATGCGGTAGCGCACCGGCTTGCCGCCGACGGCGATGCGGTCGCCGGCGGCGATGCGCTGGCCGATGTGCGCCGGCTCGCCGTTCACGGTGATGCGCCCTTCCAGGATCATCTGCTCCATGTCGCGGCGCGAGCCGATGCCGGCCTGGGCCAGCACCTTGTGCAGCTTGGGCGCGTCGGGCTCGGGCGCGAGCACGCGCTTGGCCGGCAGCGGCGGCGCTTCGTCGCCGGCCTCGGCGTCCCAGCTGCCCGACAGCACGCTGGCGAAGACCTCGCCGACGTCGGCCGGCGGCAGCTGCGGCGCCGGCGCGGCGGCTTCGGCGGCCTCGTCGTCGCCGGCGGCGGCGTCGCCTTCGGCGGCCGGAGCGGCAGCGTCGCGCGGAGCACGCTCGCCGCGGTCGCCGCCACGGCGGCCACGGCGGCGGTTGCGGCCGCGGCGCGGCGCATCAGCTTCGGCACCGGCTTCGGCGGGCGCGCTGTCGGCGCCCTCGCCTGCCGGCTCGGCCACGGGCTCGGCAGCCGCCGGGGCTTCGGAGCGCACGGGCGCCTCGGCGAGCTGCGGCGCCGACTCGGGCGCACGCTCGGCGGCGGCGGCCGGCAGCGACTCGACGACGGCCGCAGGCTCGGCCAGCGGCGTCTCGGCCGCGGCGTCCTTCTTGGTCGTGCGCCGGCGGCGCGGCTTGGCCTCGGCCGCGGGTTCTGCCGCAACCTCGGGCGCGGGCGCCTCGGGAGCCGGCGCCGCCTCGGCGGCCGGCGCGACCTCGGCGGCGGGCGCCTCGGCCTTCTTGCGCGGCGCGCGCCGCTTCTTCGGCGCGGCCTCTTCGGCGGCAGGCGCGGCGGCGATCGGGTCCGGCGTGGATTCGGCGTCGTTCGAGCTCATGCGATCTCGTCGTTCAGGATTGGGTGTCGGGGCCGGACTCGCCCTGGGGCCGTCCGGTGATGGGGGCAGGCGCGTCGGCGCCCGGTGTCTCGGGGGTGGCGGCGGCCACGGCGTCGGCTTCGTCCAGCGGCAGCCGGGCCTGGCCGTCGCCGAGCAGCGAAGGCTGGTCTTCCAGCGCCTCGAGCATCGCCGTCGGCGCCTCGCCGCCGTCCAGCGGCGGCAGCTGGTCCAGGCTCTTCAGGCCCAGGTCGTCGAGGAACTGGCGCGTCGTCGCGTACAGCGCCGGGCGGCCGGGGGCCTCGCGGTAGCCGATGACCTCGACCCAGCCGCGGTCCTCGAGCTGCTTGACGATCTGGCTGCTGACGGTGACGCCGCGGATGTCCTCGATGTCGCCGCGCGTGACCGGCTGGCGGTAGGCGACGATGGCCAGCGTCTCCAGCGCCGCACGCGAGTACTTCGGCGGCTTCTCGGGGTTCAGGCGGTCGAGGTAGTCGCGCATCTCCGGCCGGCTCTGGAAGCGCCAGCCCGAGGCCAGCGCGACCAGCTCGACGCCGCGGCCCCGCCAGTCGGACGCCAGCTCGTCGAGCAGCGTGCGCAGCGTGTCGGCGCCGACCTGGTCGTCGAAGAGCACGCGCATCTCGCGCAGCGGCAGGGGCCGGTCCGCGCAGATGAGCGCCGTCTCGAGGACGCGCTTCGCCTCCGATGTGTTCATCGCCTGGGATGAGGGCCTGCGGGCGGCAGGCGGGTCGTTCGTTGGGTCGGGCCGGCGCGAGGGCCGGGGCGAGGAGTCGCCGTGGGTCGGGATCGCGCGGCAGCGGCCAGCAGCGCCCGGACATTGTCAATCGAGCGGGATTGTAACCCCAGCAATGGCCCGCCATGCCGCCGAGAAATCGGCCGGCGGCGGACAGACGAAGGACAGCGGCGCCCGCGTGAGCGGATGTTCGAGCTCCAGCCGCACCGCGTGCAGCGCCTGGCGCGCCATGCCCAGCGCCGGCCGGCCGCCGTACAGCGTGTCGGCCACCAGCGCATGGCCGCGCGAGGCCAGGTGCACGCGGATCTGGTGCGTGCGCCCGGTGTGCAGCGTGCAGCGCACGGCGCTGACGCCGTCGTGCTGCGCCAGGCACTCGACGTCGGTGCGCGCCGGTTTGCCCGACGCGACGACGGCCATGCGCACGCGCGACACCGGGTCGCGGCCGACCGGCGCGTCGATGCGCTGCGTCGCCACGGCACCGTGCGCCAGCGCCAGGTAGCGCCGGTGCACGTCGCGCGCGGCGATGTCGCGCACCAGCGCCGTCACCGCCGGCAGGCTCTTGCCGACCATCATCACGCCCGAGGTGTCCTTGTCCAGGCGGTGCACGATGCCGGCACGCGGCAGCGTCGCGGCGGCGGCGTGGTGGGCCAGCAGGCCGTTGAGCAGCGTGCCCGACCAGTTGCCCGGCGCCGGGTGCACGACCAGCCCGGCGGGCTTGTCCAGCACCAGCAGGTGCTCGTCCTCGTACAGGATGGCCAGCGCCATCGGCTGCGGGCGGAAGGCGCGGCTCTCGTCGGTGGGGACCAGTTCGACCTCGACACGCTGGCCGGCCTTGACGCGCCGCGATGCGGTGCTCGCAGGCTGGCCGTCCACGCGCACGTGGCCGAGTTCGATCAGGTGCTGCAGGTGGCTGCGCGAGAACTCGCCGGCGATCGACACCAGCACGCGATCCAGGCGCTCGCCGTGGCGCGCGGTGTCGACGACGTCGCTGCGCGTCTCGACGGCATCGTCGGCGCCGCCGTCGTCCTCGGGGCCGTCCACCTGGGACGCCGGGACATCGTGCGCGAGCGACGGGGTCGCCTCCCTATAATCGGCCGCTTTTGGCACGCTTCCGGCACGCTTTCCGATGACCTTCTCCCAGAGGTGGCGCCTTGCGCCCGTAGCCGTTTCGACGGCCGTGATGGTGGCCACGCTGCTGGCAGGCTGCGGCTCGACCACCAAGGAAGAGCGCGCCGACGTGGCGGCCGAAAAATTGTATGCGGACGCCAAGGACAACATGGAGGCCGGCAGCTACGAGCCGGCCATCAAGGCCTTGTCGCGCGTCGAGGGCCTGGCCGCCGGCACGGTGCTGGCGCAGCAGTCGCAGATCGACCTCGCCTACCTGTACTGGAAGACCGGCGAGCGGGCCCAGGCGCTGACGACGATCGAGCGCTTCATCCGCCTCAACCCGTCGAGCCCGGCGCTGGACTACGCGATGTACCTGCGCGGGCTGATCAACTTCAACGAGGACATGGGCCTGTTCGGGCGCATCGCCCGTCAGGACCTGTCCGAGCGCGACCAGCGCGCCGCACGCGACGCCTACCAGGCCTTCAAGCAGCTCGTCGAGCAGTTCCCGCAGTCCAGGTACACGCCGGACGCCAAGCTGCGCATGGACTACATCGTCAACTCGCTGGCGGCCTACGAGGTGCACGTCGCGCGCTATTACTTCAAGCGCGGCGCCTACGTCGCGGCGGCCAACCGCGCGCAGCAGGCGGTGGCCGAGTTCCAGCGTTCGCCGGCGGCCGAGGAAGGCCTGTTCCTGATGGTGCAGAGCTACGACCGGCTGCAGCTCGTCCAGCTGCGCGACGATGCGCTGCGCGTGCTGCAGAAGAACTACCCCGACAGCCGTTTCCTGGCCCAGGCCATCGAACCCGAGAAGCGCCCCTGGTGGAAGCTCTGGTGAGGCCTGCGCCCCGCTGAACAAGGCCGCCCGAGGGCGGCCTTTTTGTCGTCAGTGCTCGGCGGCGAGCTCGTGCAGCCAGTCCAGCGCCTCTTCCTCCGAGCCCACCCAGGACATCGGCGGCAGCGCCGCGCGCAGCCGCGCGCCATAGCCCATCTGGCGCATGCGCGGGTCGCAGACGACGAGCAGGCCGCGGTCGGTCTCGGTGCGGATCAGCCGCCCGGCGCCCTGCTTCAGCGACACCGCGGCCTCGGCGACGAAATAGGCGTCGAACGGGTCGCGGCCCTCGGCGCGCAGCTGGCGCACGCGGGCCTCGACCAGCGGGTCGTTGGGCGGCGGGAACGGCAGCTTGTCGATGAGCACGCACTGCAGGGCGTCGCCCGGCATGTCGATGCCTTCCCAGAAACTCTGCGAGCCGACGAGTACCGCACCGCGGCCGTCGCCGAAACGCTGCAGCAGCGCACGCCGCGGCTGGCTGCCCTGCACCAGGATCTCCAGCGCCTGGCCCTGCCACTCGGCCTCGGTGCGCAGCGCCTCGGCGATCTGCGGCAGCACGCGCAGCGTCGTCGTCAGCACGAAGGTGCGGCCGCCCAGCGCGCCGGCCAGCCTCGCGGCCAGCGAGCCCACCGCCGCCGGGTGCGCGGCCTCGTTGGGCTTCGGGAAGCGTGTCGGGATCCAGGCCCGGGCGTGGCTCGGGTAGTCGAAGGGGCTGCCGACACGCAGCGTCGTCGCGTCCTCCAGCCCGGTGGCCGAGGTGAACCAGGCCAGGCCGTCGTCCTCGCCGAGCGTCGCCGAGGTGAAGATCCAGGCCCGCGGCGCCGCCTGGCGCTGCTCGGTCAGCATGTCGCGGATGTCCAGCGGCGACTCGACCAGCCGGGCCTGCAGCGGCGACAGGTCGATCCAGCGCACGCGGCCGTCGACCGGCTCCTGAGCGAAACGTTCGGCCAGCTCGGCGATCGTGCGCACACGCTCCTGCAGGCGCACGAAGTCGGGGCCGACCGCGGCGACGCCGGCCAGCGCGTCGGCGGCTTCGTCGGCCGCCCGCGCCAGCGCCGCCAGCGGCTCCTGCAGCCGGCCGTCGCGGGCCCGTTCGTCCCAGCGCAGCTTGATCACGCCGCGCACCTCGCGCAGCGCGCCGGCGCAGGCCAGGCGCAGCTCGCGCGCCGCCTTCTCCAGCCCGGCCTGCAGCTCGTGCCAGGGCATCAGGCCGCGGGCCTGCGCCAGCCCGGCGGCCAGCAGGTCGCGGCCGACGTCGAGCACCTGGGCCGTGCCGAGCATCGTGCCGAGGAACTGCACGCCGGTCTCGACGAGCTGGTGGGCCTCGTCGAAGACCGCCGCGTCGACCGTCGGCAGCAGCTCGGCGACGCCGCTGTCGCGCAGCGCCATGTCGGCGAAGAACAGGTGGTGGTTGACGACGACGAGGTCGGCGGCCATCGCCTCGCGGCGGGCTTGCATCACGTGGCAGTTGCGGTGCTCGGGGCAGTCGGTGCCCAGGCAGTTGTCGCGTGTCGAGGTGACGATCGGGATCACCGGCGAACGTTCGTCCAGGCCTTCGAGTTCAGCGAGGTCGCCGCTGCGCGTCGACAAGGCCCAGGTCTCGACGCGCGCGAGCTGGCGCACGGCGAAGCGGTCGGGCAGCTCGGCCGTCGTGCGCGCATGGGCCAGACGGTGACGGCACAGGTAGCTGGCGCGGCCCTTGAGCAGCGCCATGCGCACCGGCACGCCCAGGGCCTGCACCAGGCGCGGCAGGTCGCGCAGGAAAAGCTGGTCCTGCAGGCTCTTGGTGGCGGTGCTGACCAGCGCACGCCGGTCCGACAGCAGCAGCGGCACGAGGTAGGCGAAGGTCTTGCCGACGCCGGTGCCGGCCTCGGCGACCAGGGTGCCGCGCTCCTCGACGGCGCGGGCGACGGCCAGCGCCAGGCGGTCCTGCTGCTCGCGCGGCATGAAGTGGGCGTCGTGGCGCGCGAGCGCGCCATCGCTCGCGAAGGCCTCCGCGACGCGGTCGGCGAGGTCCTGGCTCACGCGGGCTCGGGCGGTTCGAGCGCGCCCTCCAACTGCGCGATGCGGTCGCGCAGCGCGAGGCGGCGCTTCTTCAGGCGCCGCAGCACGAGGTCGTCGGACGGTGTCGCGACGGCATGGCGGTCGATCAGGTCGTCCAGGTCGGCGTGCTCGATGCGCAACTCGATGAGTAGCCTTTGCGGCGAATGCAGGTTGTCGTCCATTGCTCCGCACCGGGGGCCGGATGGCCGAGTTTATAGTCGGCCGCATGCCGCCACCCGCCCCTGCCCGGCCGACGTTCCGCCTGAACGCGACCACCGCCCTGCACCGCGGCGACCGCGCCTATCAGCAGGACCAGGTGGCCATCGTGCCGCACGCACGCGTCAACGGCTGCGCGCTGGCCGTCGTCGCCGACGGCATGGGCGGCAAGAGCGGCGGGCGCAAGGCCGCCGACCAGGTGCTGCTCACCGCACGCCAGCTCTTCGAGCGCTTCGTGCCCGGCGAGGACACGGCCGCCGACCTGCTGCGCCAGCTGGTGACCGAGTCGCACCTGATGATCAAGCTGACGGCGATCACCGCCGAGGAGGAGCCGCACAGCACCGTCGCGGCCTTCCTGCTGCAGCCCGACCTCGGCTGCGACGTGATCCACGCCGGCGATTCGCGCATCTACCACTTCCGCGGCGCCGAACTGGTCTGGCGCAGCACCGACCACTCCTTCGTGCAGCGGCTGATCGACGACGGCAAGCTCACCGAGGAAGCGGCCAACCACCACCCGCAGTCCAACCTGCTGACAGGCTGCCTGGGCACCCACGCGGACCCGCCGCTGACGCTGCACCGCATCGGCCGGCTCGAGCCCGGCGACACACTGCTGGCCTGCAGCGACGGCCTCTGGCACTACTTCACGACCAAGGAGCTGGGCGCGATCGTGCATGCGCTGCCGCCGCGCGAGGCCGGCGAGATGCTGGTCAACAAGGCCCGGCAGCGCGCACGCGGCGGCGGCGACAACCTGTCGCTGGCGCTGACGCGCATCGAGGCGCTGAAGTAGGCGCGCTCAGTCCCGGGGAATCTCGGGACGGGACGGCAGCGGCGTGACCGGTTTCTTCGCCTTGGCGCGGCGCTGCGCTTCGCGCTCGGCGATCCGGGCCCGGTCGTCGGCCGCCTGCTGCCGCCGCTGCTCCGCCGCCTCGGTGCGGCGCTGGGCGCGCAGGGCTTCGTCATGGGCCCGCGCGGCGCGTTCGGCCTCGGATGGTGCGGGCTGCGGGCGGGCCGCAGGCGCCGACGCGGCCTCGCGGATCACCGGCGCCGGCTGGGCGGGCAGCGGCGGGCGTGCCGCGGCTTCGCGCTGCTTGGCCTCGATCGCCTCCAGCCGCGCCGCGGCACGCCGGCGGCGCTCCTGTTCGTCGAGCACCAGCTCCTGGCTCTTCAGGACGCCCAGGGCCTCGCGCCGCCGTGCCTTGGCCTCGTCGACGCAGGCGGTGACGACGAACCGCGTGCGGCAGGCCGCTTCGTCGGCGGCATAACGCGACTCGGCGGCGGCACGCTCGCGGGAGATGCGCTCACGCTCGGCACGGACGTCGAGATCGGCCGCGGCGGCGGCACCGGCGGCCAGCAGCAGCGAGGCCAGCGCGACAGGGGAAAGACGGTCCATCGGCAGGAGTGTGCCCGAGCGCAGCATCACGGGGGCGCCCGTCAGGTCAGCGAGGTGTCGACCTCGCGGCGTTCGAGGCCCAGGTATTCGGCCGACTGCATCTCGCGCAGCCGCGAGACGGTGCGCGGGAACTCGTGCGCCAGCGGGCCGTCGGTGTACAGCGCCTCGGGCGGAGCCTCGGCCGAGACGAGGAACTTGACGCGCCGGTCGTAGAGCACGTCGACGAGCCAGGTGAAGCGCCGCGCCTCGCTGGCCAGCCGCGGCGGCATGCTGGGCACGTCCGACAGGATCAGCGTGTGAAAACGCGAGGCCAGCTCCAGATAGTCGTTCTGCGAACGCGGGCCACCGCACAGCGTCTTGAAGTCGAACCAGACCACGCCGCCGGCACGCCGGCGCGCACGCAGCTCGCGGTGCTCGATGTGCAGCAGCGGGTCTTCGTCGCGGGCCTCGGCCAGGCGCTCGAAGGCTTCGGCCAGCGCACGCTCGGCCGCGGCATCGGCCGGGCAGTGGTAAGTCTCGACGTGCTGCAGCGTGCGCTGGCGGTAGTCGATGCCCGCGTCGACGTCGACGACCTCCAGCTGCGTCTTCAGCAGCTCGATGGCCGGCAGGATGCGGTCGCGGTGCAGGCCGTTCGGGTACAGGCCGTCGGGGTGGAAGTTGGACGTCGTGACGATGCTGACGCGGTTGTCGAACAGCGCCTGCAGCAATCGGTGCAGGATCATCGCGTCGGTGACGTCGGCGACGTGGAACTCGTCGAAGCAGATCAGGCGGAAGCGCCGCGCGATGCGCCGGCCGAGTTCGTCCAGCGGGTCGGCGGTGCCCTTCAGGTCCTGCAGCTCGCGGTGCACCTCGCGCATGAACTCGTGGAAGTGCAGCCGCGTCTTGCGCACCAGCGGCACGGCCTGGAAGAAGCAGTCCATCAGGAAGCTCTTGCCGCGGCCGACACCGCCGACCATGTAGACGCCGCGCGGGATCGGCGGGCGCACCAGCAGCTTGGTGAGGCGGTTGCCGCGCCGCGCCTTGTAGTCGGCCCACTCGCGCTCGCAGCGCTCGAGCGCGTCGATGGCGCGCAGCTGCGCCGGGTCGGACTGGTAGCCGCGTTCGGCCAGCGTGGCCTCGTACAACGCTCGGACGCCGGACATGTGCGTGTCTTCGAGGGAGGATCGACAGGGTCGCGGATGCTAGCCGCCCGCGGCGGCCGCGAGGCTGCGGCCACGCAAGCGCACGCAGGGCTGGCCAAGGCCGCCCCGCGTGCACCGCACTCAGAAATTCAGCGTGCGCTTGTCGACGGCCAGCGCCGCTTCCTTCACCGACTCGGCCAGCGAGGGGTGGGCGTGGCAGATGCGCGCGATGTCCTCGCTGCTGGCCTTGAAGGCCATCGCGACGCAGGCCTCGGCGATCAGCTCGCTGGCCATCGGGCCGACGATGTGCACGCCGAGGATTTCGTCTGTGGTGGCGTCGGCGAGGAACTTGACCATGCCGGTCGTGTCGCCCAGCGCGCGCGCGCGGCCGTTGGCCATGAACGGGAAGCTGCCGGCCTTGTAGGCGCGGCCTTCGGCCTTGAGCTGCTGCTCGGTCTTGCCGACCCAGGCGATCTCGGGGCTGGTGTAGAGCACCCAGGGGATCAGGCCGAAGTCGACGTGGCCGTGCTGGCCGGCGATGCGTTCGGCGACCGCCACACCCTCTTCCTCGGCCTTGTGCGCCAGCATCGGCCCGCGCACGACGTCGCCGACCGCCCAGACGCCCGGCAGGTTGGTGCGGCACTCGTCGTCGACGACGATGGCGCCGCGTTCGTCGAGCTTCAGGCCCACGGCCTCGGGGTTCAGGCCGGTCGTGTTCGGCACCCGGCCGATGGAGACGATCAGCTTGTCGACGTCGAGCGTCTTCTCGGCGCCCTTGGCGTCGGCGTAGGCGACGCTGACGCCCTTGGCGCCGGTCTTGATCTCGCCGATCTTCACGCCCAGCTCGACCTTCAGGCCCTGCTTGGCAAACGCCTTCTGCGCCTCCTTGGCGATCTGCTCGTCGGCCGCGCCGAGGAAGGCCGGCAGCGCCTCGAGCACCTGCACCTCGGCGCCCAGGCGGCGCCAGACCGAGCCCATCTCCAGGCCGATGACACCGGCGCCGATGACACCCAGCTTCTTGGGCACCGCGCCGATGCGCAGCGCGCCGTCGTTGCTGAGGATCTTGTCCTCGTCGAACGGCAGGCCCGGCAGCGCGCGCGCGCTGGAGCCGGTGGCGACGACGACCTGCTTGGCCGTCAGCAGCTCGTCGCCGACCGCGATCTGGTAGCCGCCGTCGACCGCCTTCACGAACGAGCCGCGGCCGTGGAAGAAGCTCACCTTGTTCTTCTTGAACAGGTAGAGGATGCCGTCGTTGTTCTGCTTCACGACCTGGTCCTTGCGCGCGACCATCTTCGCGACGTCGATGGACAGGCTCTTCAGGCCGATGCCGTGCTCGGCGAAATGCTTGGCGGCATGCTCGTAGTGCTCGCTGGACTGCAGCAGCGCCTTGCTCGGGATGCAGCCGACGTTGGTGCAGGTGCCGCCCGGGGCCGGGCCGCCCTTGTCGTTCTTCCACTCGTCGATGCAGGCGGTGGTGAAGCCGAGCTGGGCAGCGCGGATCGCGGCGATGTAGCCGCCCGGGCCGCCGCCGATGACGATGACGTCGAAATTCTTGGACATGAGGTCTTTCTAGATGGGATCCTCGGGCACGAAGATCCACAGCAGCAGGTACAGCAGCACGCCGGTGCCGCCGAAGAGGGCCAGGCCGGCGGTGACGAGGCGCCAGATCCAGGCCTCGACGCCGGTGGCACGCGCCAGGCCGCCGCAGACACCGCCGAGCCAGCGGTCGCTGCGGCTGCGGCGCAGCCGGTTGACGGCGTCGAGGGCCGGCGCCGGCGCGGCCGCGCCGTCGAGCAGCCGCGCCTTGGCGCGAGCGAACTCCTCGTCGCTCAGCACGCCGCGCTGGCGCAGTTCGTCCAGGCGGGAGAGTTCGTCGGCCAGGCTCATCGTGCGCTCAGAGGTCGAACAGCAGACGCGACGGGTCTTCCAGCGCTTCCTTCATCGCCACCAGGCCCAGCACGGCTTCGCGGCCGTCGATGATGCGGTGGTCGTAGGACATCGCCAGGTAGTTCATCGGGCGCACGACGATCTGGCCGTTCTCGACCACGGCCCGGTCCTTGGTGGCGTGCACGCCGAGGATGGCGCTCTGCGGCGGGTTGATGATCGGCGTCGACAGCATCGAGCCGAAGACACCGCCGTTGCTGATCGAGAAGGTGCCGCCGGAGAGCTCTTCGATCGACAGCTTGCCGTCGCGGGCCTTGGCGCCGTACTCGGCGATCTTCTTCTCGATGTCGGCGAACGACATCTGGTCGGCGTTGCGCAGGATCGGCACCACCAGGCCGCGCGGCGAGCCGACGGCGATGCCGATGTCGAAGTAGCCGTGGTAGACGATGTCGTTGCCGTCGACCGAGGCGTTGAGCACCGGGTACTTCTTCAGCGCCGCGACCGCGGCCTTGACGAAGAAGGACATGAAGCCGAGCTTGACGCCGTGTTCCTTCTCGAAGCGCTCCTGGAAGCGCTTGCGCATCTCCATCAGCGGCGCCATGTTGACCTCGTTGAAGGTCGTCAGGATGGCGTTGGTGGCCTGCGACTGCAGCAGGCGCTCGGCGACGCGGGCGCGCAGGCGCGACATCGGCACACGCTGCTCGGGGCGCTCGCCGAGGTTGACCGCCGGCGCGGCCACCGGGGGCAGTGGCTTGGCGACGGCCGGGGCGGCGGGCGCGGCGACCGGCGCGGCGGCCTTCGGTGCAGCGGGCGCAGCCAGCGCGCCGAGCACGTCGCCCTTGGTGACGCGGCCGTCCTTGCCGGTGCCCGGCACCGAGCCGGAGGCGAGGTTGTTGTCGGCCATCAGCTTGGCGGCAGCCGGCATCGCGACGCCGGCCTTGGAACCGCCGGCGGCAGGCGCGGCCGCGGCGGCTGCCGGGGCGGCCGCAGCCGGCGCGGAGGCAGCGGCCGCGGGCGCGGCGGCGCCGGCCTTGGCCTCGGTGTCGATCCTGGCGATCAGCTGGTCGCTGGCGACGGTGGCACCGTCGGCCTCGACGAGCTCGGCCAGCACGCCGGCAGCCGGCGCCGGCACCTCGAGCACGACCTTGTCGGTCTCGATCTCGATCAGGATCTCATCGGCGGCGACGGCGTCGCCGGGCTTCTTCTTCCATTGCAGCAGGGTGGCTTCCGCGACCGATTCGGACAGTTGCGGGACCTTCACTTCAACGATTGCCATGGTCTATCTCGGTGTCTTGTTCGGGGCACCGCGGGGTGACAGGGCCGTCCAGGCCGTCGACCTCGCGGCGGGGCCGGGCGCTGCCACACGGCGCGCCCGGCACGCGCTCACTTGGTCAAAACAAAGCCCTTGAGCTTGCCGTAGGCCTGCTCGAGCAGCGCCTTCTGCTGCTCCTGGTGCAGGTGCGAGTAGCCGACCGCGGGCGAGGCGGACGGCGGCCGGCCGGCGTAGCCCAGCTTCTGGCCGTCGAGCATGTTCTCGTGCACGTAGTGCTGCACGAAGAACCACGCGCCCTGGTTCTGCGGTTCGTCCTGGCACCACACGACCTCGGTGGCGTTCGGGAAACGCTTCATCTCGGCGGCGAAGGCCTTGTGCGGGAACGGATAGAGCTGCTCGACGCGAATGATCGCGACGTCGGCGGCCTTCTTCTCCTCGCGCTTCCTGATCAGGTCGTAGACCACCTTGCCCGAGCAGCAGACGACACGCTTGACCTTGTCGGCCTCGGCATCCGGGTGCAGCGAGGTCATCACGGTGCGGAACTCGCCGCGCGTGAACTCGGTGAGCGGCGAGGTCGCGTCCTTGGCGCGCAGCAGCGACTTCGGCGAGAAGATCACCAGCGGCTTGCGGAACGGGCGCACCATCTGGCGGCGCAGCAGGTGGAAGATCTGGCTGGCCGAGGTCGGCTGCACGATCTGCATGTTGTTGTCGGCCGCCAGCTGCATGAAGCGCTCCAGGCGCGCCGAGCTGTGCTCGGGGCCCTGGCCTTCGTAGCCGTGCGGCAGCAGCATCACCAGGCCGTTGGCCCGGCCCCACTTCACTTCGCCGGAGGCGATGAACTGGTCGATGACGACCTGCGCGCCGTTGGCGAAGTCGCCGAACTGGGCTTCCCAGATCGTCAGCGTGTTCGGCTCGGCCGAGGCGTAGCCGTACTCGAAGCCGAGCACCGCTTCTTCGGACAGGATCGAGTCGATGACGACGAACGGCGCCTGGCCTTCGGCGACGTTCTGCAGCGGCACGTAGGTGCCGGTGTCCCACTTTTCGCGGTTCTGGTCGTGCAGCACGGCGTGGCGGTGCACGAAGGTGCCGCGGCCGCAGTCCTCGCCCGACAGGCGCACCGCGTAGCCGCTGGCCACCAGCGACGCGTAGGCCAGCGTCTCGCCCATGCCCCAGTCGACGTTGATCTCGCCGCGGCCCATCGCGGCGCGGTCGGCGAGCACCTTCTCGACCAGCGGGTGCACCTTGAACGTCGACGGCAGCGTCGTCACGCGTTCGGCCAGCCGCTTGATCTCGGCCAGCGGCAGCGCGGTGTCGGCGGCGTCGGTCCACTTCCGGCCGAGGTACGGGGCCCAGTCGACCGCGTACTTGCTCTTGAAGTTGGTCAGCACCGGGTTGATCGTGTGCCGGCCTTCGTCCATCGCGGCGCGGAAGGCCTTGACCATCTGGTCCGGGCCCTCGGGCGGCAGCACGCCCTGGGCGACGAGCTTGTCGCCGTAGAGCTTGCGCGTGCCCGGGTGCTGGGCGATCTTCTTGTACATCAGCGGCTGCGTCAGGCTCGGCGTGTCCTGTTCGTTGTGGCCGAGCTTGCGGAAGCAGACGATGTCGACGACGACGTCCTTCTTGAACTGCTGGCGGTAGTCCATCGCCAGCTGGGTGCACAGCACGACGGCCTCGGGGTCGTCGCCGTTCACGTGCAGCACCGGCGCCTCGATCATCTTGACGACGTCCGAGCAGTACAGCGTCGAGCGGCTGTCACGCGGGTCGCTGGTCGTGAAGCCGATCTGGTTGTTGACGACGAGGTGCAGCGTGCCGCCGGTGAAGTAGCCGCGCGTCTTGGCCAGCGCCAGCGTCTCCATCACGACGCCCTGGCCGGCGAAGGCCGCGTCGCCGTGCACCTGCACCGGCAGGACCTGGTTGCCCTGCGGGTCGCCGCGGCGGTCCATGCGCGCCTTGGCCGAACCTTCGACGACCGGGTTGACGATCTCCAGGTGCGAGGGGTTGAAGGCCAGGCTCAGGTGCACCGGGCCGCCGGCCGTCGAGACGTCGCTGGAGAAGCCCTGGTGGTACTTGACGTCACCGGCCGGCAGCGCCTCGGGCGCGGTGTGGTCGAACTCGGCGAACAGGTCCTTGGGCATCTTGCCCAGGGTGTTGACGAGCACGTTCAGGCGGCCGCGGTGGGCCATGCCGATGACGATCTCCTGCACGCCCTTCTCGCCGGCGCGCTGCACGAGTTCGTCCATCGACGCGATGAAGCTCTCGCCGCCTTCGAGCGAGAAGCGCTTCTGGCCGACGTACTTGGTGTGCAGGTAGCGCTCCAGGCCTTCGGCGGCGGTCAGGCGCTCGAGGATGTGCTTCTTCTCGTCGGCGGTGAAGCTGGGCTTGCTGCGCGAGGACTCCAGGCGCTCCTGCCACCAGCGCTTCTCGGCCGGGTCGGTGCAGTGCATGAACTCGACGCCGATCGTGCCGCAGTAGGTCTCGCGCAGGGCCTGCAGGATGTCCCGCAGGCTCATGTTCTCGGCCTTGCTGAAGTACGTGTTCGCGGCCGAGAACACGATGTCCATGTCCGACTCGCTCAGGTCGTAGAACGCCGGCTCGAGTTCGGGGATCTTCGGGCGCTCGGTGCGCTTGAGCGGGTCGAGGTCGGCCCAGCGCGAACCGAGGAAGCGGTAGGCCGCGATCAGGCTCTGGACGTGGACCTGCTTGCGCGCGACGGCGAGGTCGGCGGCGCTGGCCTTCAGCGCGAAGGCGTTGGCCTTGGCGCGCTGGGCGAAGGATTCGACGACCGGGGCGTGGGCGACGTCGCGGCTGTCGGAGCCGTCGACTGCGGGCACGTGCTGGAGGTTGTCGAAGTAGGCGCGCCAGTTGTCGGGCACGCTGCCGGGGTTGTCGAGGTAGGCCTCGTAGAGTTCCTCGACGTACGGGGCGTTGCCCCCGAACAGGTACGAATTCGACCTGTACTGCTGCATCATCTCTCGCGCACCTTTCGCCCCGGTTCCCAGGGCTACGATGGGTTGATCAACCTTCCGCGGCCCCGGCTTCACCGGTTGGCGGATTGCGACCCGCCTTGCTGCACATCTGACTCAGCAAGGGGACGGGAAGGACCAGACACGTTCCGTATCCAGCGAAGGACTGTAGCACTCGTGCGGATTTCGGGTGGGGCGATCTGATCCAGCGCAAACCCGGACGACCCCGTGCACGGCGTGGCAAATGGCACGCGGCGGCAGCCTTCATCGGCGCTTGGCGGCCCGGCGTCCGGGCGCACACTGCGCCGGCCATGTCCACCCGCCGCATCCTCATCGTTCCCGAGGCACCACCGAAGCCGACGGCCGGCGAGCCCTGCAACGGCTGCGGCGTCTGCTGCGCCGCCGAGCCCTGCCCGCTGGGCGTGTGGATCTCGCGCCGCCGCCACGGCGCCTGCGCGGCGCTGTTCTGGGCGGCCGAAGAAGGCCGCTACCGCTGCGGCGCGATCGCCGATCCCGGGCGCCATCTGCCGTGGCTGCCCGCGGCCTGGGCGGCGCGGCTGGCGCAGCGCTGGATCGCGGCCGGTGCCGGCTGCGACGCCGATTACGAGGTGCTGGACGCAGAACGGGCCGGCGACGCCGCGAACGGCGACCCGGCCCGCTAGCGTCGAGTGCGCAAGTTCAGGCCGCGAGGCCCAGGCGGCCCCGCGCCGCGACGTACTCGCGCGTCAACCGCGCGACCAGTTCGCCGGCCGGCAGCACCGCCTTCACGGCACCGATGCCCTGGCCGCAGCCCCAGATGTCCTTCCAGGCCTTGGCGCCGTCACCGCCGAAGTTCATCTTCGACGGGTCGCTCTCGGGCAGGTGGTCCGGGTCCAGCCCGGCGTTGCGGATCGACGGCTTCAGGTAGTTGCCGTGCACGCCGGTGAAGAGGTTGGAGTAGACGATGTCGTCGCTGTCGCAGTCGACGATGCACTGCTTGTAGGCCTCGGCGGCGCGCGCCTCCTCGGTGGCGATGAAGGCCGAGCCGATGTAGGCCAGGTCGGCGCCCATCGCCTGCGCGGCGAGCACCGCGTCGCCGGTGGCGATCGAGCCCGACAGCGCCAGCGGACCGTCGAACCAGGCGCGGATCTCCTGGATCAGCGCGAACGGGCTCTTGACGCCGGCATGGCCGCCGGCGCCCGCGGCCACGGCGATCAGGCCGTCGGCGCCCTTCTCCACCGCCTTGTGCGCGAAGGCGTTGTTGATGACGTCGTGCAGCACGATGCCGCCCCAGGCGTGCACCGCATCGTTGACGTCGGTGCGCGCACCCAGCGAGGTGATGACCAGCGGCACCTTGTAGCGCGCGCAGACCTCCAGGTCGTGCTCGAGCCGGTCGTTGCTCTTGTGCACGATCTGGTTGATCGCGAACGGCGCCGACTTGCGCTCGGGGTGGTCGCGGTCCCAGGCGGCCAGCGTCTCGGTGATCTCGGCCAGCCACTCGTCGAGCAACGAGGCCGGCCGGGCGTTGAGCGCCGGCATCGAGCCGACGATGCCGGCCTTGCACTGCTCGATGACGAGCTTGGGATTGCTGATGATGAACAGCGGCGAGCCGATGACCGGCAGCGCCAGGTGTTGCAGCACGGGCGGCAGCATCAGAAGGCCTCCAGTTCGAGCGCGGTGACCGACTCGGCGCCGTCGACGATGGCGTCGCGCAGCCCGCCGCAGCGCACCAGCAGGTGGTCGCCGTAGAAGCGCGCGGTGGCGATCTTGGCCTTCATGAACTCGGGATCCTCGCCGGCGGCCAGGCGCTGTTCGGCGACGAGCAGCGCCCGCGCCATCTGCCAGCCCGCCACCGCCGTGCCGGCCAGCATCAGATAGGGCACGCTGCCGGAGAACACGGCGTTCGGCTCGCTCTTCACCTTGGCGAGCACGAAGTCGACGACGTCGAGGAAGGCGCGGCGCGCGGCCCCCAGGTGGCGCGCCATCGCCAGTGCGGCGGCGCTGCCGGCCCCGTTCAGCTCGCCTTCGGTGGCTTCGATCTGCGCCGCGATCGCACGCGCGGTGGCGCCGCCGTCGCGCGCCGTCTTGCGGCCGACCAGGTCGTTGGCCTGGATCGCCGTCGTACCTTCGTAGATCGTCAGGATCTTCGCGTCGCGCAGGTGCTGCGCGGCGCCGGTCTCCTCGATGAAGCCCATGCCGCCGTGCACCTGCACGCCCAGGCTGGCGACGTCCAGGCTCATCTCGGTGGACAGGCCCTTCACCAGCGGAACCAGGAACTCGTAGAAGGCCTGGTTCTGCTTGCGCGCGGCGGCGTCCGGGTGTGCGTGCGCGGCGTCGTAGGCGGCCGCGGCCACCAGCGCCATCGCGCGGCAGCCTTCGGTGTGGGCGCGCATCGTCATCAGCATGCGGCGCACGTCGGGGTGGCGGATGATGGCCGAAGCCCCCGGCGTCGAGCCGTCGACCGGGCGGCTCTGCACGCGGTCGCGGGCGTAGGCCACGGCCTGCTGGTAGGCACGTTCGGCCAGCGCGATGCCCTGCACGCCGACGCCGAAGCGCGCGGCGTTCATCATGATGAACATGTACTCCAGGCCGCGGTTCTCTTCGCCGACGAGGTAGCCCACCGCACCCCCGTGGTCGCCGAACTGCAGCACCGCGGTCGGGCTGGCCTTGATGCCCAGCTTGTGCTCGATGCTGACGCAGTGCACGTCGTTGCGCGTGCCGTCGGCCAGGACCTTCGGGCAGACGAACAGCGAGATGCCCTTCACGCCTTCCGGCGCGCCGGTGACACGCGCGAGCACGAGGTGGACGATGTTCTCGGCCATGTCGTGTTCGCCCCAGGTGATGAAGATCTTCGTGCCGAAGACCTTGTACGTGCCGTCGCCCTGCGGCTCGGCGCGCGTGCGCACCAGCGACAGGTCGCTGCCGGCCTGCGGCTCGGTCAGGTTCATCGTGCCGGTCCAGCGCCCCGAGATCAGGTTCGGGATGTAGGCCTGCTGCATCTCGTGGCTGCCGGCGGTCAGCAGCGCCTCGATGGCGCCATCGCTGAGCAGCGGGCACAGCGCGAAGCTGATGCTGGCGCTGTTGACCATCTCTCCGCAGGCCGCGCCGATCAGCTTGGGCAGGCCCTGGCCGCCGAACTCCACCGGGTGCTGCAGCCCCTGCCAGCCGCCTTCGGCGAACTGCTGGAAGGCCTGCTTGAAGCCGGGCGTGGCGCGCACCTGGCCGTCGGCGAACGACGAGGGGTCGAGGTCACCGACACGGTTCAGCGGCGCGACGACGTTCTCGTTGAAGCGCGCGCACTCCTCCAGCACGGCGGCAGCGGTGTCGAAGCCGGCGTCCTCGAATCCGGGCAGCGCGGCGACGGCGTCGAGGCCGGCGAGTTCCTTCATCACGAACAGCATGTCCTTGACCGGGGCACGGTACGTCATGGTTTTCGTCTCCAGATGGAAAAAAGGCGCCACGGAGGGCGCCTCGGGATCTTGTTGTTCTTCAGAGGGCGGCGACCAGCTCCGGCACCGCGGCGAACAGGTCCGCCTCCAGGCCGTAGTCGGCGACGCTGAAGATCGGGGCCTCGGGATCCTTGTTGATCGCGACGATGACCTTGCTGTCCTTCATGCCCGCCAGGTGCTGGATCGCGCCGCTGATGCCGGCGGCGATGTAGAGCTGCGGCGCGACGATCTTGCCGGTCTGGCCGACCTGCCAGTCGTTGGGCGCGTAGCCCGCGTCGACCGCAGCGCGGCTGGCGCCGAGCGCGGCACCCAGCTTGTCGGCCAGCGGCGTCAGCACCTCGTTGAACTTGTCGCTGGAGCCCAGCGCGCGGCCGCCGGAGACGATGATCTTGGCGGCCGTCAGCTCGGGGCGGTCGCTGGTGGCGATCTCGCTGCCGACGTAGACCGAGAGGCCGGCATCGGCCACGGCCGCGATCGACTCGACCGCGGCACTGCCGCCGGTCGCCGCCGCGGCGTCGAAGCCGGTCGTGCGCACGGTGATGACCTTGATCACGTCGGCGCTCTGCACGGTGGCGATGGCGTTGCCGGCGTAGATCGGGCGCTCGAAGGTGTCGGCGGAGACGATCTTCGTCGCGTCGCTGATCTGGGCGACGTCCAGCAGCGCGGCGACGCGCGGCGCGACGTTCTTGCCGCCGGCGGTGGCCGGGAACAGCACGTGGCTGTAGTCCTTGGCGATGGCGACGACCTGGGCGGCGAGGTTCTCGGCCAGGCCATGGGCCAGCGCCGCGCCGTCGGCGTGCAGCACCTTGGCGACACCGGCGATCTGCGCCGCGGCCTGGGCCGCCGCGCCGGCGTTCTCGCCGGCGACCAGCAGGTGCACGTCGCCGCCGCAGGCCAGCGCCGCGGTGACGGTGTTCAGGGTCGCGCCCTTGACGGTCGCGTTGTCGTGTTCGGCAATGACGAGGACAGCCATCTCAGATCACCTTCGCTTCGTTCTTCAGCTTGGCCACCAGCGTGGCGACGTCGGGCACCTTGACGCCAGCGCCGCGCTTGGGCGGCTCGGCGACCTTCAGCGTCTTCAGCCGCGGCGTCACGTCGACACCCAGGTCGGCCGGCTTGACGGTCTCCAGCGGCTTCTTCTTGGCCTTCATGATGTTCGGCAGCGTGACGTAACGCGGCTCGTTCAGGCGCAGGTCGGCGGTGACGACGGCCGGCAGCTTGAGGTCCACGGTCTCGGCGCCGCCGTCGATCTCGCGCGCCACCTTGGCGCGGCCGTCGGCGATCTCGATCTTGCTGGCGAAGGTCGCCTGCGGCAGGCCGGCCAGCGCGGCCAGCATCTGGCCGGTCTGGTTGGCGTCGTCGTCGATCGCCTGCTTGCCGACGATGACGAGGCCCGGCTGCTCCTTGTCGACCAGCGCCTTCAGCAGCTTGGCGACGGCAAGCGGCTGCAGCTCTTCGGTGGTCTCGACGAGGATCGCGCGGTCGGCGCCGATCGCCATCGCGGTGCGCAGCGTCTCCTGGCACTGCGTGACGCCGCAGGACACGACGACGATCTCGGTCGCGACGCCCTTCTCCTTCAGACGCACGGCCTCCTCGACGGCGATCTCGTCGAAGGGGTTCATGCTCATCTTGACGTTGGCGATGTCGACCCCGGTGCCGTCGCTCTTCACGCGGACCTTGACGTTGTAATCGACCACCCGCTTGACGGGGACCAGCACCTTCATGCCTCAGCTCCTGGGAGTTGACGTTGACGTTACCCGACGATTCTAGTGGGGGGTTCCCGAACGCATCGACCGGAGCCCCCAGAAATCGAACGATCGTTCTATTTTGGGCGAACCCCATCAGGGTGAACACTAGGATTCCCCCTGCCCCGAGGCCCGCGCCAGATTCAGGAACGCGTAAACGCCCGAGGGTAATGGCGGCCGTACCAGCCACGCGCGCCCTCGTGGTCCTGGCGAAGGAAGTGCGCCAGCCCCGGCACCGCCATCAGCAACAGGCCGCTGAAGGCAAAACCCGCCGCCAGCATCAGGTAGACCGTCGGCACCGCGACGACCCCCAGCAGCGCGCCGCCGAGCGCCGGCGCGAGTGCCGCCGCCAGATGGGCGATCGCCAGGTGCGCCGCACTCATGCGGGCGCGGTAGTCGTCGGGCATCGCCAGCATGCGGTGCGTCTGGCCGACCAACTGCGTCACCGACAGCGCCAGGCCGATGACGGCGAACAGCGCGACCAGCAGCGGCGCCCGCTCGCCCCAGCCGACGCCGGCGATCGCCGCAGCGCAGGCGAGCGTCGCGACGGCGAGCGCCCGCAGCCGCCCGACGCGTTCGATCAGCGCCGGCGCCAGCCCGGCGACACCGGCCAGCAACCCCAGCGACAGCGCCCCGCTGCAGGCCCCGAACCACGCCGCCGACAGCCCCAGCCCCTGGATGCGCAGCGGCAGCAGCAGCCCGGTGGCCGGCAGCAGGCACAGCATCATCAAGGCGCCGACCAGCGTCCACCAGCGGTCCAGCCGCACCTGCCACTTGGCACGCAGGCCGTCGGCCATCTCGTCGAACCAGCCGCGGCCGGGCGCAGCGCCGGCCGGCCGCACGGTCGAACCGACATTCCAGGCCGCGAGCGCCGCCACGCCGAACAGCAGCAGGTTCAGCAGCATCGCGGCCGGCAAGCCCGCGGCGGCCAGCACGACGCCGCCCACGCCCGGCCCGAGCAGCCCGCCGAGCGCCTGGGCGCCGCGACGCCAGCGGATCGCCGCCGGCAGTTCGTCCGCCGGCACCAGCTCGGGCAGGATGCTCGCCTCGGCCGGCCACAGCAGCGCCGTCGCCGCCACCGACAGCAGGCTGCAGAGGCAGATCAGCCGCAGGTCGTAGACGCCGGCCCCGCACAGCAGCGTGATGGCCAGAGCATCGAGCACCAGCACCAGCTTGCCCAGGCGGATCAGCCGCCGCTTGGGCCAGCGGTCGCCGGCCGGAGACAGCAGCGGCGTCGCCAGCAGCGCCGCCAGCGCGGTGACCGCGCCGTAGCGCGCCAGCGCGTCAGCACCACCTTCGCGGCTGATCCACCAGGCCAGCGCCAGATGCATGGCCGCGGCGGCCAGCAGCCCGAACAGCTCGCCCAGCATCAGCCGGCGCACCGGCACCGGAATCGAGCGCCAGGCGGCGGGCAGGGTCGGGAGCAGGCGTTCCGTCATGGCACTGCACTCTAGGCAGCGCGGCCGGCGTGCGTAAGCCACAGCAGCCGCCTCCGGCGCCGCATGCAGCGGCCGCTGTATCGACCCAGGCGACGGATCTCTGTATCGATCCAGAAGCGCTGCATCGGCGTATCGTCACGCCATGCCCGAACGCCCCACCCGCTACCGCAGCCTGGCCGAGGACCTGGCGCGTGCGCTGCACGAAGGACGCTACCCGCCGGGCTCGCAACTGCCGTCGGTGCGCCAGCTCTGCGCCGAACACGGCGCCAGCCTGGCGACCGTCACGCACGCGCTGCACGAGCTGGAGGACGCCGGGCTGATCGAGGCGCGCGCGCGGCGCGGCCACTTCGTGCGCGGCGCGGTGCGCGCGCCGGTGCCGGCCGGCGGCGAGGCGCTGGAACTCGAAGGCCGGCGCAAGCGCCTGATCGAGCTGGCGACGACACGGCCCGACAGCCTGTCGCTGAGCCATCTGGCGCTGCCGGCGGCGCTGCTGCCGCTGCCGGCGCTGCAGCGCCATCTGCAGCTGGCGCTGGCGGCCGACCGCACGCTGCTGGCGATCGGCAGCGTCTACGGCAGCGAGGCGCTGCGCCGGGCGCTGGCGCACCGCATGCTGCGCGCCGGCTGCGCGGTCGACGCCGAGGACGTCGTCGTCACGCACGGCGAAGGCGAGGCGCTGGAGCTCTGCCTGCGGCTGCTCACCCGCCCCGGCGACACCGTCGCGGTGCCCGAGCCGGCGTCGCCGCGCACGCTGGAACTCGTCGCCAGCCTGGGCCTGAAGCCGCTGGCGATCCCGGCGCCGCAGGACGGCGGCTTCTCGGTGCCGGCGCTGGCCTTCGCGCTGCAGCACCACGACGTGCGCTGCTGCATCGCCGAGCCCAGCTTCGACAGCGTGCGCGGCAGCCGCATGCCCCACGCGGCGCGCGAGCAGCTCGCCGCGCTGCTGCGCCAGCACCGCCTGCCGCTGATCGAGTGCGAGCTGATGGGCGAGCTGCAGCGCACCGGAGAGCGCCCGCGCCCGGTCAAGGCCTGGGACGACGACGACCGGGTGCTGTACTGCGCCAGCCTGGCCTGCGTCACCGGGCCGGGCATCAGCGTCGGCTGGGTGGCCAGCCGGCGCCACCGGCTGCAGCTGCGCGCCGCGCGCGCGGTGCACGGCGAGCTGCTGTCGCCGCTGACCGACGCCGCGCTGGCCGGCTTCCTGGCCGACCGCGGCTACGAGACCCATTTGCGCCGGCTGCGGCGAATTCTGGCGACGCAGACCGAGGCCTGGGTGGCGGCGGCGCGCCGCTGGCTGCCGCCCGGCACACGCGTCACGCCGGGCGAAGGGGGCTACGTGATCTGGGTCGAACTGCCGGCGGGCGCCGACAGCGCCGCGCTGCTGCCGCGGCTGCGCGAGCGCGGCTACGGCTTCGTGCCGGGGGCGGCATTCGGCAGCGGCGCGGCGCTGGCCGGCGGGCTGCGGCTGAGCACCGCCCATCCGCTGGACGCCGAGCGCGAGGAGGGGCTGCGACAACTCGGCGCGCTGCTCGGCGGCTGAGCGTCGGCTGTCGGACACGTCCGACAGCGCGGCACGCGGGTGCACCGACAGCCGGTCGCGCCCGAGCCCCACGCCGGCGGCACCGGCGCGAGGACACGATGCTGCTCACGAAAGCCGCCGGCTGCGGCCTTCGCCACGAGGAACAAGGAGAACGCATCGCATGAACACCATCCGAAACACGCTCGCCGCCACGATCACGGCCGTCGCCGCCCTCGTCGTCCTGCCGGGCTGCGCCGTCACGCGCGACCAGAGCACCGTCGGCGAATACATCGACGACAGCGCGATCACCACCGCCGTGAAGGCCAGGTTCGTCGAGGACAAGACCGTCGACGCCTCCGCCATCAGCGTCGAGACGCTGCGTGGCGAGGTGATGCTGTCGGGCTTCGCCAAGTCGGGCACGGAAAAGGAGCGTGCCGAGACGCTGGCGCGCAGCGTCAAGGGCGTCAAGCAGGTGAAGAACAAGCTCGAGGTGCGCGGCTGAACTTCGGCCTGCCGCCACGACGGGCGCCTTCGGGCGCCCTTTCTTTTGCCCGCGCCGGCCGCCCGGCGGCGCAGGCGGTACACTGCGCGCCCTTTACCGATCCTTCGACTGGCTCATGCTGCACGGGTCTGCCAGCCCGGGCGTTGCCGGTTCGGAGCTCACCCGCCTCCTCGCCCGTCTTGCCGACGGGCCGCCGGCCGAAGGGCGACCCGCCTTCGCCGAGCGACTGGGCCACTGGCTCGGATGGGCGGGCGCCATCTCGCTCGCTTCGGCGCTCTCCGCCGGACAGGCCGTGCCCGCCGCGGGCCGCACGGCCGGCAGCGAGGACGCGGACTTCCGGCGCGTGTGCGCGGCCCTGGAGGCGGCGATTGCCGCCGGGCCCGCCGAGCCGGCCACGAGCCCGGACGACTTCGGCCCGTTCCATCGCCACTGCCTGGGGCTCCAGCAGGGCATGCACGACGCCGTCGCCGCGCTGCGGCGGCGGCTGCGTGACGCCTTGTCGCGGCGCTCGGCAGCGCTGGCACGCGTCGCGGCGATCGACGCCGCGCTGGAGCCGGCGCTGGCGGCGCAGGAACGCCGCGTGCTGGCGCTGGTGCCGCAGCGGCTGATGGCGCATTTCGAGCGCCTGGGCCGCGAACACGGCGACGACGCGGGCTGGCTGGCCGCCTTCCGCGAGGATCTGGACGAGGTGATGCGGGCCGAACTGGCGCACCGGCTGCTGCCGGCGCAAGGCCTGCTGCAGACGCTGCACGATCACGAGGCGAGATGAACCGACTGCTTCCCCACGCGGCCTTCGCTGCCGGCATGCTGGCCCTGATCTGGGTCGGCGCCGGTTATGGCGCCTCCAACCCGCTGGCGCTGACGCTGGTGGCCCTGATCGCGGTCTTCTTCATCGTCGGCGCACTCGAACTGCGGCGCTTCGCCGCCGAGACCGAGGCGCTGAACGCCCAGCTCGGCGCGACGACGGCCGAGCCGCCGTCGCTGGCCGCCTGGCTGGACGGCGTGCCGGCAGGGCTGCGCGACACCGTGCGCCTGCGTGTCGAAGGCGAACGCGCCGCGCTGCCCGGCCCGGCGCTGGTGCCCTACCTCGCCGGCCTGCTGGTGCTGCTGGGCATGCTCGGCACCTTCCTCGGCATGGTCGTCACGCTGCAGGGCACCGGCCAGGCGCTGGAGCACGCCGCCGACGTCGAGGCGATCCGCGCCTCGCTGGCGGCGCCGGTGCGCGGCCTGGGGCTGGCGTTCGGCAGCTCGGTGGCCGGCGTCGCCGCGTCGGCGATGCTGGGGCTGATGTCGGCGCTGCTGCGACGCGAACGCCGCCGTGCCGGCCGCCGGCTCGACGCCGTGATCGCCGGCCCGCTGCGCGCCTTCTCGCGCACGCAGCAGCGCGAAGCCTCGCTGGCGCTGCTGCAGGCCCAGGCGCAATGGCTGCCGGCGCTTGCCGAGCGGCTTCAGGCGCTGGCGACGACGATCGAGGAACGCGGCCGCACGCTGGACGAGCGCCTGCTCGCCGGCCAGCAGCGTTTCCATGACGACGCCGGCCAGGCCTGGCGCGAGTTGTCGGCCACCGTCGCCACGACGCTGGCCGAGACCGCCGCCGCCAGTGCCCGGCAAGCCGCTGCGGCGGTCGAGCCGGCGGTTCAGTCGACGATGGCGGCGCTGGAGCGCCAGTCGGTGACGCTGAACGAGACGCTGCGAGGCCAGGTGCAGCAGCATCTGGCCGGCGTCGCCGAACGCCTGGACGCCACGGCCGAACGCCTGGCCGAACACGGCCGCGAGGCGCTGGACGCGCAGCAGGCGCGCCAGCAGGCCCAGCTCGACCGCCTGGGCGCGGCGCTGGAACGTTTCGGCGGCGACCTGCAGACACGCTCGGCGACGCTGCTCGACGGCCTGGACGCCCGGCTGCAGGCCGGCACCGAACGCTGGTCCGCCGCCTGGCAGCAGACGCTGGCAACCCAGCACGACGCCCAGGCCGCACTGGCCGCCGCCGGCCGCGAGACCGTCGCCGCGGCCGGCGAGGTGCTGCAGCGCCACGCCGCCACGCTGCAGGCCGAACTGGCCGCGGCCCGCGCTGCCGCCGACGAAACCGCCGCTGCCCGCGAAGCCGAACGCCGCGCAGCGATGGAGACCACGCTGCAGGCGCTGGCCGAGCGACTGGCCGACGAGACACGCCGTGCCGCCGCCGACGCCGCCGGCCACCAGCAGCGTGTCTGCGCCGCGCTGGACGCCGCCGCCGACGCCGTCTCGGCACGCACGCGCGAGCAGGCCGAGGCGACGATCGCCCAGATCGGCCGCCTGGTGCAGGCCGCTGGCGAGGCGCCGCGCGCCGCCGCCGAGGTCATCGCCGAGCTGCGCCAGGCGCTGTCGGACAGCCTGGTGCGCGACAACGCGGCGCTGGAAGAACGCAACCGCCTGCTGGGCACGCTGGGCGAACTGCTCGACACCGTGCAGCGCGCCGGGCACGAGCAGCGCGAGACCATCGCCTCGCTGGTCGAGAGCACCGGCACGCTGCTGGAAGACGCCGGCAAACGCTTCGCCGCCCAGGTCGAGAGCGAAGCCCAGGCGCTGCGCACGACCGCGGCCCAGGTCGAGGCCGGCGCCGGCGAACTCGCCGCGCTGGGCGAAGGTTTCGGCCAGGCGGTCGAGCTCTTCGCGCGCAGCAGCGAGCAGACGACGGCGCAGTTGCAGCGCATAGAGGCCGCGCTCGCCCAGGCCGGCGCGCGCAGCGACGAGCAGCTCGCCTACTACGTCGCCCAGGCGCGCGAGATCGTCGACCTGACGCTGGGCGCCCAGCAGCAGGCGGTGGCCGCGCTGCAGCGCCGCGCCGCCGAGGCCGGGGCATGACCGCCGACGACGAGATCGACGGCGACGCCGAACACGGCGCGCCGGTCTGGGCGGTTTTCGGCGACCTGATGTCGGGGCTGCTCGGCGCCTTCGTGCTGATCCTGGTCTGCGCCATCGGGCTGCAGCTGGACCTGGCCGAACGCCTGCGCGCCGAGGTGCAGCAGCGCCAGGCCGAGGCCCAGCGCCGCGAGGCGCTGGAGCACGCGCTGGCCGTCCCGCTGGCCGCCGGCCGCGTGACGCTGGCCGGCGGGCGCATCGGCATCAGCGGCAACGTGCTGTTCGCCTTCAACTCCGCCGAGCTGCAGCCCGAGGGACGCCAGTTGCTGAAGAGCCTGGCCGGCCCGCTGGCGGCCTATCTGTCGGCGCGCGACGAGGTGCTGATGGTCAGCGGCTTCACCGACGACCGGCAGGTGCGCGACGGCGGCCGGGCGCGTTTTGCTGACAACTGGGAGTTGTCGGCCCAGCGTGCGCTGACGGTGACACGCGCGCTGATCGAGGACGGCGTGCCGTCGTCGGCGGTGTTCGCCGCGGCCTTCGGCGCCGAGCAGCCGGTGGCCTCGAACGCCGACGCCGCCGGGCGCGCCTTGAACCGGCGTGTCGAGATCGCGCCGACGCCGCGGCGGGCGGCCGACACGGCTCGATGAACGCAGCGGCCGACGAAGACGTATTCGCGGCGCTGGCCGCGCGCCGCGCCGTGCCCGGCGCCGAGCCGGTCGCACTGGCCGTCGCCGAAGCGCTGGCGCGCCGTGCCGCGGCGGCCGAAGGCGAGACGCGACGGCTGCTGCTGGCGCAGTTGCAGCGGCGCATCGACGCCATTGCCAACGTGCCGCCTGCCGCGCCCGCCGCCGCATTGCCGCCGCCCTGGGCCGGCCTGTCGTCGCTGGTCGACCGCCTGGGCCGCGCCGAAGCGCCGCCGCCACGCCGCCAGGTGCGCGCGCCGGCGCCGCCGCTGCTGAAGACCGTCGCCGCGCTGCAGCCCACCGTCGGCCGGCTGAAGACCGAGCACCGCTTGCGCCAGGCGCGTGCCCAGGTACCCGAGAACGCCGGGCCGCTGCATTCGTCGCGTGTGGTCCACCGCATGCTGCAGACGCTGCACGCCGACGCGCCGGCCTATCTGCAGGCACTGAGCGCCAGCGTCGAGGCGCTGGCCGAGCTGGAGAGGGCGTTCGAAGCCGGCCTGCGGCCGGCGGGGCGCGAAGCGCGAGGCGAGAGACGCCGTCAGCGCTGATGGTGCCCGGAGCGGGGATCGAACCCGCATGCCCTCTTTCGAGAGGCGGCGGAGTTTAAGTCCGCTGCGTCTGCCAGTTTCGCCATCCGGGCGGCTGACCGGGTTCTCGATGGACAAAGGGCTCCACGAGGGAGCCCTTTGTCACACGGAATTCTGGAGGCGCGATCCGGAGTCGAACCGGACTAGACGGATTTGCAATCCGTTGCATAACCGCTTTGCTATCGCGCCGCAGGACAGAACACCCGGATTCTGCCCAAAAAGAAGGGAAGCCTGGGCTTCCCTTCGGATGTCTTGGAGCGGGAAACGAGGCTCGAACTCGCGACCTCAACCTTGGCAAGGTTGCGCTCTACCAACTGAGCTATTCCCGCTTTGCCCTTGACTTCCTGCATTGGCTGCAACGAATCAAGACCGACAGTATAGACCGATTTTTACGCGGTTGGCAAGACCTTTTCAGTGCGGCAGCGCATCGGAACCGACGACCGGCGCCACCGCCGCTTCCGGTGTGGCGTCCTTGGCCGCAACCTCGTCTTCCGGCAGCGGCTCGGGCACCTTCTCCAGCGCGATCTCGAGCACGCGGTCGATCCAGCGCACCGGCACGATCTCGAGGTTGTTCTTGGCGTTCTCCGGAATCTCCTGGAGATCCTTGACGTTCTCTTCCGGGATCAGCACCGTCTTGATGCCGCCGCGGTGCGCCGCGAGCAGCTTCTCCTTCAGGCCGCCGATCGCCGTGACCTCGCCGCGCAGCGTGATCTCGCCGGTCATCGCGACATCGGCCCGCACCGGGATGCCGGTGAGCGCCGAGACGAAAGCCGTCGTCATCGCCGCACCCGCGCTCGGCCCGTCCTTGGGCGTCGCGCCGTCGGGCACGTGGATGTGGATGTCGCGCTTCTCGAAGAGCTCGTCCTTGATGCCCAGGCGGCGGGCGCGCGAACGCACCACCGAACGCGCGGCCTCGACCGACTCCTTCATCACGTCGCCCAACTGGCCGGTGCGGATGATGTTGCCCTTGCCGGGCATCACCGCCGCCTCGATCGTCAGCAGATCGCCGCCGACCTCGGTCCAGGCGAGGCCGACGACCTGGCCGACCTGGTTCTGCTTCTCGGCGCGGCCGAAGTCGTACTTGCGCACGCCCAGGAAGTCGTTGAGGTTGTCCTCGGTGACGACGACCTTGCCCTCGTAGGTCTTGAGCTGGATGCCCTTGACCACCTTGCGGCAGATCTTGGAGATCTCGCGCTCGAGCGAACGCACGCCGGCTTCACGCGTGTAATAGCGGATGATGCCGCGCAGCGCCGACTCGGTGACTTCCATCTCGCCGTCGGCCACGCCGTTGTTCTTCTGCTGCTTGGGCAGCAGGTAGCGCTGGGCGATGTTGAGCTTCTCGTCCTCGGTGTAGCCGGCCAGGCGGATGACTTCCATCCGGTCGAGCAGCGCCGGCGGGATGTTCATCGAGTTGGAGGTGGCGACGAACATCACGTCGGACAGGTCGAAGTCGACCTCGACGTAGTGGTCGCTGAAGGTGTGGTTCTGCTCGGGGTCGAGCACTTCCAGCAGCGCCGACGACGGGTCGCCGCGGAAGTCCATGCCCAGCTTGTCGATCTCGTCGAGCAGGAACAGCGGGTTGCGCACCGCGACCTTGCTCAGGCTCTGCAGCACCTTGCCCGGCATCGAGCCGATGTAGGTGCGGCGGTGGCCGCGGATCTCGGCCTCGTCGCGCATGCCGCCCAGCGCCATGCGCACGAACTTGCGGCCGGTGGCGCGCGCCACGCTCTGGCCGAGCGAGGTCTTGCCGACGCCCGGGGGGCCCACGAGGCACAGGATCGGCGCCTTGACCTTGTCGACACGCTGCTGCACCGCGAGGTACTCGAGGATGCGGTCCTTGACCTTCTCCAGGCCGAAGTGGTCTTCGTTGAGCACCGTCTCGGCGTTCGCCAGGTCGTGCTTGATCTTGGACTTCTTCGCCCAGGGCAGGTTGACCAGCGTGTCGATGTAGTTGCGCACGACGGTCGCCTCGGCGGACATCGGCGACATCAGCTTGAGCTTCTTCAGCTCCGACTCGGCCTTCTTGCGCGCTTCCTTGGTCATGCGCGCGGCGGCGATCTTCTTCTCGAGTTCCTCGAGATCGGCGCCTTCTTCGCCGTCGCCGAGTTCCTTCTGGATCGCCTTGACCTGCTCGTTGAGGTAGTACTCGCGCTGGCTCTTCTCCATCTGCCGCTTGACGCGGCCGCGGATGCGCTTCTCGACCTGGAGGATGTCGACCTCGTGCTCGAGCAGCTCGAGCAGCTTCTCCAGCCGCTGCGCGGTGGCGAACAGGTCGAGCACGGCCTGCTTGGCCTCGAGCTTGAGCGGCAGGTGCGCGGCGATCGTGTCGGCCAGGCGGCCCGGATCGTCGATGCCGGCGATCGAGGTCAGGATCTCGGGCGGGATCTTCTTGTTGAGCTTGACGTACTGGTCGAACTGCTGCGTCACGGCGCGGCGCAGGGCCTCGATCTCGGGCGAGCTGTCGGCCGGCGCGGTGATCGGCGCGACGGTGCCGACGAAATGCTCGCCGGAGTCGGTGATCGTGACGGTGCGGGCGCGCTGCAGGCCTTCGACCAGCACCTTCACGGTGCCGTCGGGCAGCTTGAGCATCTGCAGGATGCTCGACACGCAGCCGATCTCGAACATGTCGTCGGCCTTGGGCTCGTCCTTGCCGGCGGCCTTCTGGGCGACGAGCATGATCTGCCGGCCCGACTCCATCGCCGCTTCCAGCGCCTTGATCGACTTCGGGCGCCCCACGAACAGCGGGATGACCATGTGCGGGAACACCACGACGTCACGCAGCGGCAGCAGCGGCAGCGTGATCGGGTCGCTCGGCAGGGTGGGATGTCCGGACATCGGTGTACCTCTCTTTCTCAGGCCCACGTGGGGCCCGAGAGGGCAAATGCAAGTGGCGGGCCGCCGCGTGCGGGCGCGGACCGGACGGGATCAGGCACTGGCCTTGGCCTGTTCCCGGTAGACCAGCAGCGGCTTGGCGCCGTCTTCGATGATGTGTTCATCGATCACGACCTTGGCCACGCCGTCCAGCGTCGGCAGGTCGAACATCGTGTCGATCAGCGCGTGCTCCATGATGGAACGCAGGCCGCGGGCGCCGGTCTTGCGTGCCAGCGCCTTGCGCGCGATGGCCGACAGCGCCGAAGGACGGATCTCGAGCTCGACACCGTCCATGCCGAAGAGCTTCTGGTACTGCTTGACGAGCGCGTTCTTCGGCTCGGTCAGGATCTGCACCATCGCGTCCTCGGTCAGTTCGCCCAGCGTGGCGACGACCGGCAGCCGGCCCACCAGCTCGGGGATCAGGCCGAACTTGATCAGATCCTCGGGCTCGACTTCGCGGAACAGGTCGGAGACCCGCTTCTCGCTCTTGCTGTGCACGGTGGCACCGAAGCCGATGCCCGACTTCTCGGTGCGGCCCTGGATGACCTTCTCGAGGCCGTCGAACGCGCCGCCGCAGATGAACAGGATGTTCGTCGTGTCGATCTGCAGGAAGTCCTGGTTCGGGTGCTTGCGCCCGCCTTGCGGCGGCACGCTGGCCATCGTGCCTTCAACCAGCTTCAGCAGCGCCTGCTGCACGCCTTCGCCCGACACGTCGCGCGTGATGCTCGGGTTGTCGGCCTTGCGGCTGATCTTGTCGATCTCGTCGATGTACACGATGCCGCGCTGCGCCCGCTCGACGTCGTAGTTGCAGTTCTGCAGCAGCTTCTGGATGATGTTCTCGACGTCCTCGCCGACGTAGCCGGCCTCGGTCAGCGTGGTCGCGTCGGCGATCACGAAGGGGACGTTGAGCAGCTTGGCCAGGGTCTGCGCCAGCAGCGTCTTGCCCGAGCCGGTGGGGCCGATCAGCAGGATGTTGCTCTTGGTGAGCTCGACCTCGTCCTTGCCACCGGCGCCCATGTGCTTCAGACGCTTGTAGTGGTTGTAGACCGCCACCGACAGCGTGCGCTTGGCGACGTCCTGGCCGATGACGTACTGGTCCAGGCTGGTTTTGATCTCGCTCGGGACGGGGAGGTCGGACTTCGCGGCCTTCGCCGCGCCGCCTTCGGCCGGAACCTCGTCACGGATGATGTCGTTGCAGAGCTCGATGCACTCGTCGCAGATGAACACCGAGGGCCCGGCAATGAGCTTCTTCACCTCGTGCTGGCTCTTGCCGCAGAAGGAGCAGTAAAGGACTTTCTCGCCGGAGGCGCCCTTCTTGTCGGCCATGTCTCGTCTTGCGCGGAGGGAAAAGGGATCCGAACCCCATCATAGACCAACTCCCGCCGCCCGCCGGGCGGCGAAAAGGAGGCCTTTTCAGGGGTTCGAGAAGGGGTCGGGAAACGCGTCAGCCGCGCTTTTCGAGGACCTGGTCGATCAGACCGTAGTCCTTGGCTTCGCCGGGCGAAAGCCACATGTCGCGCTCCATGTCGGCGGCGATCTTCTCGATCGACTGCCCGGTGCGCTCGGCATAGATGCGGTTGAGCTGCTCGCGCGTCTTGATGATCTCGCGGGCCTGGATCTCGATGTCGCTGGCCTGCCCCTGGGCGCCGCCCGAGGGCTGGTGGATCATCACCCGCGAGTTCGGCAGCGCGAAGCGCTTGCCCTTGGCGCCGGCCATCAGCAGGAAGCTGCCCATGCTGGCGGCCATGCCCATGCACAGCGTCGACACTTCGGGCTTGATGAAGTTCATCGTGTCGAAGATCGACAGGCCCGCGCTGACGCTGCCGCCCGGCGAGTTGATGTACAGCGAGATGTCCTTGTCCGGGTTCTCGGACTCCAGGAACAGCAGCTGAGCGCAGACGAGATTCGCGACCTGGTCATTGACAGGGCCGACGAGGAAGACGATCCGCTCGCGCAGCAGGCGGCTGTAGATGTCGTAGGCGCGTTCACCGCGCCCGGACTGCTCGATGACCATGGGCACCATGCCCAGGCCGGTCGTCTCGATCACGCTCATAAGGGGCTGTTTCCTCAGGCTGCCGACATCAGTTCGTCGAACGGTAGCACCTTGTCCGTGACCTTGGCCTTCGCCAGGATGAACTCGGTGACGTTGTTCTCGATGACCACGGCCTCGACCTCGGCCATGCGCTGGCGGTCGCCGAGGTACCAGCGCACCACTTCGGCGGGCTTCTCGTAGCTCTGGGCGAGCTCCTCGATGTGCGCACGCAGCTGGTCGGGCTGGGCCTGCAGGTTGTTGGCCTTCACCAGCTCGGCGACGACCAGACCCAGGCGCACGCGGCGCTCGGCCTGCGGGCGGAAGATCTCCTCGGGGATCGGCGCGTTCTCGGCGTCCTTGACGCCGCGCTGCTTGAGGTCGGCACGGGCACCAGCGACCAGACGCTGGAGCTCGTTGGCGACCAGCGCGTTGGGCAGCTCGAGCTCGGCCGCCTTGGCCAGCGCGTCCATCGCCGCGGCCTTGTTGCGCGAACGCACGCGGAACTTGACCTCGCGCTCGAGGTTCTTCTTGACGTCGGCGCGCAGCGCGTCGATCGTGCCTTCGGCGATGCCCAGCGACTTGGCGAACTCGTCATCGACGGTCGGCAGGTTCTGGACCTCGCACTTGGTCATCGTGACGAGGAAGTCGGCTTCCTTGCCGGCGACGTCCTGGCCGTGATAGTCGGCCGGGAACTGCAGCGGGAAGGTCTTGTTCTCGCCGACCTTCATGCCGCGCACGGCCTTGTCGAACTGCTCCAGCATCTGGCCTTCGCCGATGATGAACTGGAAGCCCTCGGCCTTGCCGCCGGCGAAGGGTTCGCCGTCGATCTTGCCTTCGAAGTCGATCGTCACGCGGTCGCCTTCGGTGGCGCCTTCGGCGGCCGGACGCTGGGCGAAGGTGCGGCGCTGCTTGCGCAGGATCTCGATCGTGCGGTCGATGGCTTCATCGGTGACGTCGGCGGCCACGCGCTCGACCTCGATCTCGGCCAGGTCGCCGAGCTTGACCTCGGGGTAGACCTCGAAGGTCGCCTCGAAGGCGATCTCGCCCTCGGCAGACTCTTCCTTCTGGGTGATGCGCGGCGCGCCGGCGACGCGCAGCTGCGCTTCGGCGGTGGCGTCGGCAAAGGCCTGGCCCACACGGTCGTTGACCACTTCGTACTGGACCGAGTAGCCGTAGCGCTGGGCGACGACCGACATCGGGACCTTGCCCGGACGGAAGCCGTCGGCCTTGACGGTGCGGGCGAGCTTGCGCAGGCGGGCCTCGACTTCGCTGTTGATCACGGTCGCCGGCAGCGTCAGCGTGATGCGGCGTTCCAGTTTTTCGAGGGTTTCGACGTTGACGGCCATGTGGGGCTCTCTAAGGCTTCAGTGAATGTCTGGTGCGCGGGGCCGGACTCGAACCGGCACGCCCGTGAAGGCGTCAGGACCTAAACCTGGTGCGTCTACCAATTTCGCCACCCGCGCGCTCAAAAACGTCGCCGCGCGACACCCCGCGGCGCGAATCCCGCGGGGGTCGTCGATCGCCGTTCCCGGATAACTCGATCGGTAAACCGCGCATTCTAGCCGGCACACGGAGCGCACCGGTGCCGGCCGCGGACGCGGGGCCGTTCAGCGCCCTTCTCCGCCTTCGCGGCGCACGCGAAACCAGGCCGCGTACATCGCCGGCAGCGCCAGCAGCGTCAGCACGGTGGCGAGCACCAGACCGCCCATGATCGACACCGCCATCGGCCCCCAGAAGATGCTGCGCGACAACGGGATCATCGCCAGCACCGCCGCGGCAGCGGTCAGCACGATCGGCCGGAAGCGCCGCACCGCGGCCTCGATGATCGCGTCCCAGGCCGGCACGCCGCGCGCCCGGTCGAGTTCGATCTGGTCGATCAGGATCACCGAGTTGCGCATGATCATGCCGGCCAGCGCGATGACGCCCAGCAGCGCGACGAAGCCGAAGGGCTGGCCCAGCAGCAGCAGCGCCGCCGCGGCCCCGGCGATGCCCAGCGGGCCGGTCAGGAAGACGAGCATCGAACGGGCGAAGCTGCGCAACTGCAGCATCAGCAGCGTGAAGATGATGAACAGCATCGCCGGCACGCCGGCGACGATCGAGCGCTGGCCCTTGCTGCTCTCGGCCACCGCACCCGCGGTCTCGATGCGGTAACCCTGCGGCATGCGCGCCTCGAGCGCCCGCATCGCCGGCTCGAGCTGGGCCGTCACGGTCGCACCCTGCACGCCATCGGCGACGTCGGCCTGCACCGTCGCCGCGTACTCGCGTCCCTGCCGGTGCAGGACGCCGGGCTCCCAGTCCAGGCGCACGCGCGCCACCTGCGTCAGCGGCACGGCGCGGCCGCTGGCCGTCTGCACGTAGGTGCTGGACAGGTCGGCAATGGTGTCGCGCTCGGATTCGGGCAGGCGCAGCACGACATCGACGAGCTTGTCGCCTTCGCGGTACTGGGCCACCGTGCTGCCCGACAGCAGGGTCTGCGAGGTCTGCGCGACGAGGCGGCTGGTGACGCCCAGCGCACGCGCCTTGTCCTGGTCGATCTCCAGGCGCAGCACCTTGATGGCCTCGTTCCAGTCGTCGTTGACGCCGCGCACATGGGCGTTGGAGCGCATCAGCGACTTGGCCTCGTCGGCCCAGCGGCGCACCTCGCGGGCGTCGGGCCCGAGCACGCGGAACTGCACCGGATAGGCCACCGGCGGGCCGTTGGGCAGCGCGGTGACGCGCGCACGGACCTCGGGAAACTCGGCCGCCAGCAGCGCCGGCAGCTCGCGCCGCAGCCCGTCGCGCTCGTCCTGATCCTTGGGCACGAGGATCATCTGGCTGACGTTGCTGTTCGGGAAGATCTGCTCCAGCGGCAGGTAGAAGCGCGGCACGCCGGAGCCCACCCAGGTGCTGACGCTGGCGATGCGCTCGTCGGCCAGCAGCCTGGCCTCGACGCGGCGCGCGACCTCGTCGCTGGCACGGATCGTCGCGCCCTCGGGCAGCCACAGGTCGACCAGCAGCTCGGGCCGTGCCGACTCCGGGAAGAACTGCTGCTGCACGCGCGTCATGCCGAACAGGCCGAGCGCGAACGAGGCGACGGTGATGCCGATCGTGATCCAGCGGTGCGCCACGCACCAGTCGACCGCGGCGCGGAAGCGGTTGTAGAACGGGGTGTCGAACAGCTCGTGCGGGCCCTCCCCCGGCCCGCCGGCATCACCGAGCTTGCTGCGCGTGTGCAGCAGCCAGGTGCCCAGGTAGGGCACGAAGTAGACCGAGACCAGCCACGAGACGAGCAGCGCGGCCGTCGTCACGGCGAAGATCGCGAAGGTGTACTCCCCGGTCTCCGACTTCGCGAGCCCGATCGGCAGGAAGCCGGCGGCGGTGATCAGCGTGCCGGTGAGCATCGGCATCGCCGTGATCTCGTAGGCGAAGGTCGCGGCGCGCAGCTTGTCGTAGCCCTCCTCGAGCTTTCGCACCATCATCTCGACGGCGATGATCGCGTCGTCGACCAGCAGGCCCAGCGCGATGATCAGCGCGCCCAGCGACACCTTGTGCAGGCCGATGCCCCAGAAGTGCATCACGACGAAGGTGATCGCCAGCACCAGCGGGATCGTGATCGCGACCACCATGCCCGGCCAGATGTCCACCCGCAGCGGCCGCGTGTGCAGCCCCAGGCTGAGGAAGCTGACGGCCAGCACGATCACCACGGCCTCCAGCAGCACGCCGACGAATTCGTTGACCGAGGCCGAGACGACCTTCGGCTGGTTCTGGATCTGCTCGAGCTCGATGCCCACCGGCAATCCGGCACGGAGCTCGGCCGTCGCCGCGGCGAGCGCCTTGCCCAGCGTGACGATGTCGCCGCCGGAGGCCATCGACACGCCCAGCGCCAGCACCGGGCGGCCCTGGTGGCGCACCATCGTCGTCGGCGGATCGACGTAGCCGCGGCGGATCTCGGCGATGTCCTGCAGCCGGATCGTGCTCGCGCGGCCGGTCTGCGGGTTGACCGCCCGGATCGGGAAACGCGCCAGTTCCTCGACCGAGCTGAACTGCCCCCCCACGCGCAGCTGGAGCTGCTCGGCGCCGGCCTGCAGCGTGCCCGCGCCTTCCATCGCGTTCTGCGCCCCGAGCTGGGCGACAACCTCGCCGGCGTCCAGGCCGAGCTCGGCCATGCGCTTGCGCGAGACCTCGACGAAGATGTTCTCCGGCTGGCTGCCGAAGATCTCGACCTTGGCGACGTCGGGCACGCTCAGCAGGCGCTGGCGCACGTCGTCGGCGAACTCGCGCAGCTCCTCCTGGCTGAAGCCGTCGGCCGACAGCGCGAAGATCGAGCCGTAGACGTCGCCGAAGTCGTCGTTGAAGACCGGGCCGACGACGCCTTCGGGCAGCGTCGAGCGCATGTCGCCGATGCGCTTGCGCACCTGGTACCAGGCGTCGCGCACCTCGGCCGGCGGCGAGTGTTCGGCCAGGAACAGCGTCGTCACCGACTCGCCGGGCTTGGTGTAGCTGCGGATGCGGTCGGCGTACGGCACCTCCTGCAGCGTGCGCTCGATCTTGTCGGTCACCTGCTCGGCCACCTGCTCGGCGCTGGCGCCCGGCCACCAGGCCTGCACGACCATCGCGCGGAAGGTGAACGGCGGGTCCTCGTCCTGGCCGAGCTGGAAGTACGCGGCGATGCCCAGCACCATCAGCACCACCAGCAGGTAGCGCGTCAGCGGCGCGTGCTCGAGCGCCCAGCGCGAGATGTTGAAACGCTCGCGGGCCGGGGCCGCCGCGGCGTCGTGGACCTGCGGTTCCATCAGCGCCCGGTGTCCTGGTACAGGCGCACCTTCTGGCCCGGGGCCAGCACGTGCACGCCGGCCGTGACGACGACCGCGCCAGAGGCCAGCCCGCCGACGACGACGACGCTGTTGCCGTCGCTGCCGCCGATCTCGATCGGCTGCGGCTTGACCGTCATCGTCGCGCGGTCGAGCACCCAGACCGAACTCCGGCCCTGGTGCTGGACGACGGCGGCCAGCGGCAGCGTCAGGACGCCGGCGACGCCGGGGCGCTCGATCAGCACCGTCGCGGTCTGCCCCAGCTGCACCGGGGCGCTGCCGAGATCGGCCTTGACGACGAAGGTGCGCGTCGCCGGGTCGGCGGCCGCGGCGACCTCGCGCACCGTGGCCGGCAGCGTGTCCTCGCGCCCCCACAGCCGCACGCGCACGACACCCGGGCGGCCGATCATCGAGCGCACACGCGCGACCTCGTTCTCGGGCACCGCGAAGACGGCGTCGCGCGGGCCGTCGTGCGCCAGACGCAGCACCGGCGTGCCGGCGGCGAGCACCGCACCCGGCTCGGCCACCACCGCAGTGACGACGCCGGCGGCCGGGGCGTGCAGGTCGCTGTAGGCCGCCTGGTTGGCCTGCACGCCGGCCTGGGCGCGGGCCTGCTCGAGCTGGGCCCGCGCGGCCTTCAGCGTGGTCTCGCGGCGGTCGAGTTCGGCAGCGCTGATGAAGCCCTGCTCGTACAGCTCGCGAAAGCGCCTGAAGTCGGCCTCGGCCATCTCGGCGTTGACCTGGGCCGAACGCACCGTGGCCAGCGACGCTGCCTGCGCGAGGCGCAGATCCTCGGGGTCGAGCTGGGCCAGCAGTTCGCCGGCGCCGACGTGGCGGCCGACCTCGGCCTGGCGGCGCACCAGCTTGCCGGCGACACGGAACCCCAGCGGCGACTCGGTGCGCGCCTGCACCTCGGAGGCGAACTCCTGGACCTCGCCCGAGCCGGACGGGGCCAGCACGATGGTGCGCACCGCGCGCACCGGGTCGGGCGCGGGCTCCTGCCGCGAGCAGGCGGAGAGAGCGACGGCCGCCAGCAGGGCCGCCACCGGGACGAACGGAAGAGAACGCATGCGCCGGCTTTAATGACTCACTGGTCATTAATGTAGTCCGGGCGTTTGTGCGCTGTCAACGTCCGGGACTCCGGCCGTGCCGCCACAATCGCGCCCCGTGAGCGTTGACCACTACGAGAACTTCCCCGTCGCCTCGGTGCTGTGCCCGCCGACGATCCGGCCCGCCGTCGTCGCCGTGTACCACTTTGCGCGCACCGCCGACGACATCGCCGACGAAGGCGACGCACCCGCGGCGCAGCGCCATGCCGATCTGGCCGCCTACCGCGCCGACCTCGAGGCCGTCGTGCGCGGCTGCGCACCGGGTGAACGCTGGGCAAGGGTGTTCGGGCCGCTGGCCGCGGCGCTGGAGCGCTACGCGCTGCCGCCGGTGTGGCTGCACCGGTTGCTCGACGCCTTCGAGCAGGACGTCGACAACCCGGTCTACGCGGACCGCCAGCAGATCCTCGCCTACTGCCGCCGCTCCGCCGACCCGGTGGGGCGGCTGCTGCTGCACCTGTACGGCGTGCGCGACGCCGAGTCCGAGCGGCGCAGCGACGCCGTCTGCACCGGGCTGCAGCTGGCCAACTTCTGGCAGGACCTCGGCGTCGACGCCGGGCGCCGCCGCGTCTACCTGCCGCAGGACGAGCTCGCCGCGGCCGGGCTGACAATGGACGACGTGCTGGCGCGCCGCGACAGCCCGGCACTGCGCCGCCTGGTGCGCGAGCTCTGCGCCTGGGCCGAGTCGCTGCTGCGCGAAGGCGCGCCGCTGGCGCTGGACGTGCCCGGGCGCGCCGGCTGGGAGCTGCGCCTGGTCGCGCAGGGCGGGCTGCGTGTTTTGGAGAAAATCGGCCGCATGGACCATGCGACGATGAGCGCGCGCCCGACGATCGGCGCCGCAGACCTGCCGGCGCTGCTGTGGCGCGCGGCGACGATGCGGCACGCCCGATGACCCCGGCCGAGTACGTGCAGAAGCGGGCCGCCGGCAGCGGCTCCTCGTTCTACTACGCGTTCCTGTTCCTGCCGCCGCCCGAGCGCGCCGCGATCACCGCCTTCTACGCCTTCTGCCGCGAGGTCGACGACGTCGTCGACGAGATGCAGGACCCGTCGGTCGCCGCGCGCAAGCTGCAGTGGTGGCGCGGCGAGGTCGACGCCGCGTTCGCCGGCGCGCCGACGCACCCGGTGACGCAGGCGCTGATGCCGCTGGCGGCGCGTTTTCGCATCGAGCCGGCGCACCTGCACGCGATCGTCGAAGGCTGCCAGGTCGATCTCGAGCAGACCCGCTTCCTGGACTTCCCGGCGCTGTCGCGCTACTGCCACCTGGTGGCCGGCGTCGTCGGCGAGGTTGCGGCCAACATCTTCGGCCGCAGCAGCGAGCAGACGGTGCGCTACGCCCACACGCTGGGCCGCGCGCTGCAGCTCACCAACATCATCCGCGACGTCGGCGACGACGCGCGCCGGGGCCGCATCTACCTGCCGGTGTCCGAACTGCAGCGTTTCGACGTCAAGGCGCACGAGATCCTCAAGCGCGAGTCGCCCTGGGGCTACAGCGAGCGCTTCACGGCGCTGATGCGCTTCCAGGCCGAGCGCGCGCACGCCACCTACGACGAGGCGCTGGCGCTGCTGCCCGAGGCCGACCGCGCGAAGCAGAAGACCGGGCTGATGATGGCCAACATCTACCGCGCGCTGCTGCGCGAGATCGAGGCCGGCGGCTTCCAGGTGCTGCACCAGCGCACCTCGCTGACGCCGCTGCGCAAGCTGTGGATCGCCGCACGCACGCACGTGCTGGCACGGTGACGGCGCGCGTCGCGGTCGTCGGCGCCGGCTGGGCCGGGCTGGCCGCCGCGGTCCGCCTCACGGCCGCCGGCCTGCAGCCGACCGTCTTCGAGATGGCGCCGCGCGGCGGTGGCCGGGCACGCAGCCTGGGCGACGGCGACGAGGGCCTGGACAACGGCCAGCACATCCTGATCGGCGCCTACTCGCGCACGCTGGCGCTGATGCGCGAGGTCGGCGCCGATCCGGGAACGCTGCTCGAACGCCGCCCGCTGGCGCTCACGCGCCCCGACGGCAGCGGCCTGGCGCTGCCGCCGGGCCCGCCGGCCCTCGCCTTCGTGCGCGCGGTGCTCGCCGCACGCGGCTGGACCTGGCGCGACAAGGCCTCGCTGCTGCGCACTGCCGCGGGCTGGGCCGCCGGCGGCTTCCGCTGCCCGCCCGGGGCGACCGTCGCCACGCTGTGCCGCGGCCTGGCCCCACGTGTGCGCACCGAGCTGATCGACCCGCTGTGCGTGGCCGCGCTGAACACCCCGGCGCACGAAGCCAGCGGCGAGGTGATGCTGCGCGTGCTGCGCGACGCGCTGTTCGGCGGCGCCGGTGCGGCCGACCTGCTGCTGCCGCGCCGCCCGCTGTCCGACCTGCTGCCCGATCCGGCCGCGGCCTGGCTGCGGGCACGCGGCGCCGAGCTGCGCTGCGCTCGGCGCGTGAGCTCGCTGTCAGCGGCCGCCGGCGGCTGGGTGATCGACGGCGAAACCTTCGACGCGGTGGTGCTGGCCGCCAGCGCCACCGAGGCGGCGCGCCTGACGGCCGCCTTGGCGCCGGCCTGGTCCGCCGAGGCGCGGTCGCTGCGTTACGAGCCGATCGTCACCGTCTACCTGGACGCTCCCGGCGGCACCCTGCCCTGCGTGATGACCACGCTGCGCGACGGCCCCGACGCGCCGGCCCAGTTCGCCTTCGATCACGGCCGGCTCGGCGGCAGGAGCGGGCGCTCGGCCTGGGTCGTCAGCGGAGCCCGCCCCTGGATCGACCGCGGGCTCGAGGCCTGCACCGCCGCCGTGCTCGAGCAAGCCCGGCCGATGCTGCCGGCGGCCACGGTGTGCCGCACGGTGGCCGACAAACGCGCGACCTTCCGCTGCACGCCCGGGCTGCGGCGTCCGACGGCCGCCATCGCGCCGCGGCTGTGGGCCGCCGGCGACTACGTGGCCGGGCCTTATCCCGCCACGCTCGAAGGCGCGGTGCGCGCCGGGGAGAACGCCGCTGCCGGCGTGCTGCACGAGCTCGACGCCCCGGACGGGCGCCATCCGGCCGCCTGACGCCGCCGCACGTCGAAAGCCGACATCGGCACGCACGAATCCGCCGCCGTGCCGGCGGCCCCGGCGCTCAACCAGCGACGCCGTGCGCGGCGCCGCTGCAACGAGTTTTCTCCTTCCGACAAGCAAATCGCCCTTCCGCGATGCAAAATCGGGACATCGTTTTCGGCCCCTCGCATTCATGAGTCTCAAGGATCAGCAGAGCCCCACCATCCAGGTGCTGGAGCGCACGTTCGCGCTGCTGGACATGCTGGCCGCCCACCCGGACCCGGTCTCGCTGAAGGAGATCAGCGAACGCACGGGGCTGCATCCGTCGACCGCGCACCGCATCCTCAACGACCTGACGATCGGCCGCCTGGTCGACCGGCCGCAGGCCGGCAGCTACCGGCTCGGGATGCGGCTGCTGGAGCTGGGCAACCTCGTGAAGGCCCGGCTGGACGTGCGCGATGCGGCACTCGGCCCGATGCGCGAGCTGCACAAGCTGACGCACCAGCCAGTCAACCTGTCGGTGCGCCAGGGCGACGAGATCGTCTACATCGAACGCACCTACAGCGAGCGCTCGGGCATGCAGGTGGTGCGTGCCGTCGGCGGCCGCGCACCGCTGCACCTGACCTCGGTCGGCAAGCTGTTCCTCGCGCACGAGGAGCCGCAGCGCGTGCGCGCCTACGCGACACGCACCGGCCTCACCGGGCACACGCGCAACAGCATCACCGACGTCGCGCGGCTGGAGCGCGAACTGGCCGCGGTGCGCGCGCAGGGCTGCGCCCGCGACGACGAGGAACTCGAGCTCGGCGTGCGCTGCATGGCCGCCGGCGTCTACGACGACCAGGGCAAGCTCGTGGCCGGGCTGTCGGTGTCGGCGCCGGCAGACCGGCTGGAAGAGAACTGGATGGAGAAGGTCCGCCTGACCGCGTCGCAGATCTCGGCGGCGCTGGGCTTCAGGGGCTGAAACCGGCGCGGACAGCGCCGCGCGCCTGCCCCTCGGCTACGGGCGCATGCCGGCGTCCAGCACCGGCGAGGCCTCGCTGTTGAGCCACTTGCGGATGCGCTCGGCGTCGCCGATTCGCGAGTACTTCCCGGCCGAATCCAGCAGCACCATGATGAGGTTGCGCCCGGCCAGCTGGGCCTGCATCACTAGGCAGCGGCCGGCCTCGGAGATGTAGCCGGTCTTCTGCAGGCCGATCTCCCAGCTCGGGTTGCGCACCAGGCCGTTGGTCGTGTGGAACTGCAGCTGGCGGCGGCCGACGGCGACGCTGGCGTCGGTGGACGTCGACAGCTCGCGCAGGATCGGATGCTGGTAGGCGGCCTTGACGAGCACCGCGAGATCACGCGCGCTCGACTGGTTGTTGCTCGACAGCCCGGTGGGCTCGACATAACGCGTGTCGTGCATGCCCAGCAGCTTGGCCTTGGCGTTCATCGCCTGGACGAAGGCCGAAAGCCCGCCCGGGTAGTGGCGCCCCAGCGCGTTGGCGGCACGGTTCTCGGAGGACATCAGCGCCAGGTGCAGCATCTCGCCGCGCGTCAGCTGGGTGCCGACCTGCAGGCGCGAGTGGCTGCCCTTCTCGGTGTCGACATCGTCCTGGGTGATCGTCAGCACCTCGTCGAGCGGCTGCTGGGCCTCGGTGACGAGCAGCCCCGTCATCAGCTTGGTGATCGAGGCGATCGGCAGCACCGCGCTCGAGTTCTTGCTGAGCAGGATCTGGTCGGTCTCCTGATCGACGACGAGCGCGACGCTGGACTTCAGGTCCAGCGGATCCTCGGTGCGGTGCAGGCCGTACATCTGGCCGAACGAGGCCTTGGCCGGCTCGACCGCGACGACGACCGACTTGCGCGGCGAGACCTTGGCGACGGTGCGCGCCGGGACGGCCTTGGCACTGCGCACCGGGCTCTTGCCGCGGGCCTTGGCCGCTGCCGTGCCGCGCGAAGCCGTGCTGCCGGCCTTCTTGCTGGTCTTGGTCTTGGCTTTCGCCTTGGACGACGCGGAGGTGGCGCTGGCTGCGAGCGCCGTCGACGGCGAAAGACCGCCGCCAGTGAGCGCCGCCGCCACGAATGCGACTGCCGCGAGCCGCTGAAAACTACCGAACCAGCCCACTGAATCGACCCCGGAGAGAATGCACCAAAGTGTAGTTCACCTGAAGAACATGCGCAAGATCAAGAACTTGCGCACGATTTCTCAAGTGGTCCATCGCAGGAGCCGTGCCAGGCCCCCGCGGTGCATCCGCCCGTCGGCCCGTCAGCTTTGCGCCGGCACCCGTTCGGCGTTGCTCTGCAGCTTGCTCAGCGCCGAGAGATAGGCCTTGGCCGACGCGACGACGATGTCCGGATCGGCCCCCACCCCGTTGACGATGCGCCCGCCGTGCTGGAGCCGAACGGTGACCTCGCCCTGGGATTCTGTGCTGCCCGAGGTGATGGCATTGACCGAATAGAGCACCATTTCGGCGCCACTGCAGACCTTCGACTCGATCGCCTTCAGCGTCGCATCGACCGGGCCGTTGCCGTCGCTCTCGACGCGGTGCTCGACGTCGCCTGCGGCGAAGGCGATCGTCGCGTGCGGGCGCTCGCCGGTCTCCGAGCGCTGCGCCAGCGACAGCAGGCGGTAGTGCTCCTGCACCGCGGTGACGCTCTCGTCACCGACCAGGGCGATGATGTCCTCGTCGAAGATCTCGCTCTTGCGGTCGGCGAGGTCCTTGAAGCGCGCGAAGGCGGCGTTGATCTCGGCTTCCGACGCCATCTCGATGCCGAGTTCCTGCAGGCGCTGCTTGAACGCGTTGCGGCCCGAGAGCTTGCCGAGCACGATCTTGTTGGCCGTCCAGCCCACGTCCTCGGCACGCATGATCTCGTAGGTGTCACGCGCCTTCAGCACGCCGTCCTGGTGGATGCCGCTGGCGTGCGCGAAGGCGTTGGCACCGACGATGGCCTTGTTCGGCTGGACGACGAAACCGGTGGTCTGGCTGACCATGCGCGAGGCCGGCACGATCTGGTGGGTGTCGATGCCGACCTCGAGCCCGAAGTGGTCGCGGCGCGTCTTCACCGCCATCACGACTTCTTCCAGGCTGCAGTTGCCGGCGCGTTCGCCCAGGCCGTTGATCGTGCATTCGATCTGGCGCGCGCCACCGATCTTCACGCCGGCCAGCGAGTTGGCGACCGCCATGCCGAGGTCGTTGTGGCAGTGCACCGACCAGATCGCCTTGTCGCTGTTGGGCACGCGCTCGCGCAGCATGCGGATGAAGTGGCCGTAGAGCTCGGGAATCGCGTAGCCGACGGTGTCGGGGATGTTGATCGTCGTCGCGCCTTCGGCGATGACGGTCTCGATGACGCGGCACAGGAACTCGGGGTCCGAGCGGTAGCCGTCTTCCGGGCTGAACTCGATGTCCTCGCAGACGTTGCGCGCGAAACGCACCGCCAGCCGCGCCTGCTCGAGCACCTGCTCGCGCGTCATGCGCAGCTTCTTCTCCATGTGCAGTTCGCTGGTGGCGATGAAGGTGTGGATGCGCGACCGTGCGGCCGGGCGCAGCGCCTCGGCGGCACGCGAGATGTCGCGGTCGTTGGCCCGCGCCAGCGAGCACACCGTCGACTCGCGCACCGCCTGGGCGATCGCGCGCACGGCCTCGAAGTCGCCGTTGCTCGACGCCGCGAAACCGGCCTCGATCACGTCGACACGCAGGCGCTCCAGCTGGCGGGCGATGCGCAGCTTCTCGTCGCGCGTCATCGAGGCGCCGGGCGACTGTTCGCCGTCGCGAAGCGTGGTGTCGAAGATGATGAGCTTGTCGGTCATGGTCGTGCCTTTGCGAGAGATTGGGGTCGCAAGCAGCTTGGAAGACGGAAATGAAAAACGGCCCGCTGCGTTGCGCTGGCGGGCCGTTGATCGGAAAAAGGACGGACGAAGACGATCAGCGCACCCGCGGTTGCGGTAGCGCTAGCAGGATGAAGGCGTGGATCGTCGTCACGCGACGAATGTAGCACAGCGCCGTGCTCACGGATGCAGGCCCTTCTCGTCGGGATCGTCGGTGGAGGTCGAGATCACGCTCGCCGGCTGGCCCTTGAAACGCCGCCAGGCGAACACCGCGTAACCCGACAGCCCGTAGAGCACGAAGATACCGAACAGCACGCGCGGCGGGTCCAGCGCGATCAGCGCGATCGCCAGCATCACCGCGACCAGCACGACGAAAGGCACGGTGCGCCGGCCACCGAGCGTCTTGAAGCTGTAGAACGGCGCGTTGGTCACCATCGACAGCCCGGCATACAGCGTGACGGCAAACGCCGTCCATTCGAGCCAGGGGATCGAGTAGACGTCGCGGAAGCCCGCGTCGTCGAAGACCCAGACCATGCCGATGACCAGCGCCGCCGCCGCCGGGCTGGGCAGCCCCTGGAAGAAACGCCGGTCGACGACGCCGATGTTGACGTTGAAGCGCGCCAGCCGCAGTGCGGCGCCGGCGACGTAGACGAAGGCCGGGATCCAGCCCAGCTTGCCCAGGTCCTTCAGCGCCCAGACGTAGACGATCAGCGCCGGCGCGGCGCCGAACGAGACCATGTCCGAGAGGCTGTCCATCTGCTCGCCGAAGGCGCTCTGCGTGCGCGTCATGCGCGCCACGCGGCCGTCCATCGCGTCGAGCACGGCCGCGACGAAGATCGCGATCGCGGCGGCCTCGAAGCGGCCGTTGATCGCCATCACGACGCCGTAGAAGCCGGAGAACAGCGCCGCCAGCGTGATCGCGTTGGGCAGCACGTAGAGGCCCCGGCGCGGCCGTCGCGCGGGGGCGGCGTCGGCCTCGGCGTCGTCGTCGCCGGGAACCTGGGTGTCGTCGGTCATCCGGTCGAGCATAAACGCGACCGGGGCCGCATGCGGCCCCGGGGACTTGCACTTCGGCCAGCGCCCCGCGTGTCTCGCACGCGGGGCTGCCGTTCAAGGCCGCGTCAGTTGCGCGACTTGTCGACCAGCTTGTTGGCCTTGATCCACGGCATCATCGCGCGAAGCTGCTCGCCGACGACCTCGATCGGGTGCTCGGCGGTCAGGCGACGGCGCGAGGTCAGCGTCGGGGCGCCGGCCTTGTTCTCGAGGATGAAGCTCTTCGCGTACTCGCCGGTCTGGATGTCCTTCAGGCACTGGCGCATGGCGTTCTTCGTGTCCTCGGTGACGACACGCGGGCCGGTGACGTACTCGCCGTACTCGGCGTTGTTCGAGATCGAGTAGTTCATGTTGCCGATGCCGCCTTCGTAGATCAGGTCGACGATCAGCTTCAGCTCGTGCAGGCACTCGAAGTACGCCATCTCGGGCGCGTAGCCGGCTTCCACCAGCGTCTCGAAGCCGGCCTTGATCAGCTCGACGGTGCCGCCGCACAGCACGGCCTGTTCGCCGAACAGGTCGGTCTCGGTCTCTTCGCGGAAGCTGGTCTCGATGATGCCGGCCTTGCCGCCGCCGTTGGCCGCGGCGTAGGACAGCGCCAGGTCGCGCGCCTTGCCCGACTTGTCGGCGTGCACGGCGATCAGGTGCGGCACGCCGCCGCCCTGCTTGTAGGTGTTGCGCACGGTGTGGCCCGGGGCCTTGGGCGCGACCATCCAGACATCGAGGTCGGCACGCGGCACGACCTGGTTGTAGTGCACGTTGAAGCCGTGCGCGAACGCGAGCGAGGCGCCTTCGCAGATGTTGGGCTCGACGTCGTTGGCGTAGACGCTGGCGATCTGCTCGTCGGGCAGCAGGATCATGACGACGTCGGCGGCCTTCACGGCCTCGGCGACCTCGGCGACCTTCAGGCCGGCGGCTTCGGCCTTGGCCCAGCTCGCGCCGCTGCGGCGCAGGCCGACGGTGACCTTGCAGCCGCTGTCGTTCAGGTTCTGGGCGTGGGCGTGGCCTTGCGAGCCGTAGCCGATGATGGTGACGTTCTTGCCCTTGATGAGGCTCAGGTCGGCGTCCTTGTCGTAATAGACCTTCATGGGGTTCTCCGTTCTCTAGTCAGACGCCCGGCCGCGATTGGCCGGGCAGGTTTCCGGGCGATGGGCGGCCACGGGGCCGCCGGGGCGCCGCCTCAGATGCGCAGGATTCTTTCGCCGCGGCCGATGCCGCTGGCACCGGTGCGCACGGTTTCCAGGATCGCCGCGCGGTCGATCGCGACGAGGAAGGCGTCGAGCTTGGACGAGTCGCCCGTCAGCTCGATCGTGTAGCTCTTCTCGGTGACGTCGATGATGCGGCCGCGGAAGATCTCCGCCATGCGCTTCATCTCCTCGCGCTCCTTGCCGACGGCGCGCACCTTGATGAGCATGAGCTCGCGCTCGACGAAGCTGCCTTCGGTCAGGTCGACGACCTTGACGACCTCGATCAGCCGGTTCAGGTGCTTGGTGATCTGCTCGATGACGTCGTCGCTGCCGGTGGTGACGATGGTCATGCGCGACATCGACGGGTCTTCGGTCGGCGCGACCGTCAGGCTCTCGATGTTGTAGCCGCGCGCCGAGAACAGCGCGACGACACGGGACAGGGCGCCGGCTTCGTTCTCGAGCAGCACCGCGATGATGTGTTTCATGGTCTCGTCCTTGCGCGGATCCACGAGCCTGCGGCGGTAACCGCCGGCCCTTCACCGCGCCGTTGGATCGTTGGGAAGATGCAGTCCGCAGGGGTTCGCGGCACCGGCCGCGGCGGCCGGCGGCGGCGCGGTAACGCCGTCGCCGCCGACGCGGCCCGTGCCGGTCACAGGTCTTCGGACTTGAGCTGCATCTCGCTGATGCCCTTGCCGGCGTGCACCATCGGCCACACGTTCTCGGTCGGGTCGGTGCGCACGTCGAGGAACACGGTGCGGTCCTTCAACCGCATCGCCTCCTTCAGCGCGCCTTCCACGTCAGCCGGCCGGTCGACACGCAGGCCGACGTGGCCGTAGGCCTCGGCCAGCTTGACGAAGTCGGGCAGCGCGTCCATGTAGCTGTGCGAGTAGCGGCCGCCGTAGATCAGCTCCTGCCACTGCCGCACCATGCCCAGGTAGCGGTTGTTCAGCGAGACGATCTTCACCGGCGTCTTGTACTGCAGGCAGGTCGACAGCTCCTGGATGCACATCTGGATCGAGCCTTCGCCGGTGATGCAGAAGACGTCGGACTCCGGCTTGGCGAGCTTGATGCCCATCGCGTACGGCAGGCCCACGCCCATCGTGCCCAGGCCGCCGGAGTTGATCCAGCGCCGCGGCTCCTCGAAGCCGTAGAACTGCGCCGCCCACATCTGGTGCTGGCCGACGTCGGAGGTGATGTAGGCATCGCGGCCGCGCGTCAGGCGGGCCAGCGTCTGCACCACCATCTGCGGCTTGATCACGTCATCGCTGGGCTCGTAGGCCAGGCACTCGCGCTTGCGCCACTCGTTGATCTGGCCCCACCAGGAGGAGATCGCCACGGTGTCCGGACGGGCGTGCGACTCCTTGATCTGGGCGATCAGCTCCTGCAGCACGTCCTTGACGTCGCCGACGATCGGGATGTCCACGCGCACGCGCTTGGAGATCGACGACGGGTCGATGTCGACGTGGATGATCTTGCGCTCGACCTGGGCGAAGTGCGCCGGGTTGCCGATGACGCGGTCGTCGAAGCGCGCACCGACGGCCAGCAGCACGTCGCAGTGCTGCATCGTCATGTTGGCTTCGTAGGTGCCGTGCATGCCGAGCATACCCAGGAACTTCGGGTCGCTGGCGGGAATCGCGCCCAGCCCCATCAGCGTGTTCGTCACCGGGAAGCCGAGCAGGTCGGCCAGCTGGCGCAGCTCGGCCGCGGCTTCGCCGAGCACGACGCCGCCGCCGGTGTAGATGTACGGGCGCTTGGCCTGCAGCAGCAGCTGCACGGCCTTGCGGATCTGGCCGCTGTGGCCCTTGCGCACCGGGTTGTACGAGCGCAGCTCGACGGTCTGCGGGTACTGGAACGGCGCGGTGTTCAGCGACACGTCCTTGGGCACGTCGATGACGACGGGGCCCGGGCGGCCGGTGCGCGCGATGTGGAAGGCCTTCTTGATCGTCGAGGCCAGCTCGCGCACGTCCTTGACGAGGAAGTTGTGCTTGACCACCGGGCGCGTGATGCCGACGGTGTCGCACTCCTGGAAGGCGTCCATCCCGATCGCGGCCGTCGGCACCTGACCGGTGATGATGACCATCGGGATCGAGTCCATGTAGGCCGTCGCGATGCCGGTCACGGCATTCGTGACGCCCGGGCCCGAGGTGACGAGGGCGACGCCGACGTTGCCGGTGGCGCGGGCATAGCCGTCGGCGGCATGCACCGCGGCCTGTTCGTGGCGTACCAGGACGTGCTGGATGCTGTCCTGCTTGTACAGCGCGTCGTAGATGTAGAGAACCGATCCGCCGGGATAGCCCCAGAGGTACTGGACCCCTTCGGCCTGCAGGCTGCGAACCAGGATTTCAGCGCCGTTGAGCACGGCGGGAGGAGAAGACGGTTGTGCCGAAGCGGCACGCTTGACTTCCGCGGCGGAGATGTCCATTTCCGAACCTTTGCGAATTTCTCTGACGAAAATCCATCGGTGCCCCTCCTCGCGCCCTCGTGAGGCGGATTCGGAACTGCGCGCGGTCTGGGAACTGCCGTCCGGGTCGGACGGCGAGCGAGACCAAAAGAGCGTTGTGCGACCGGGGATTATGCACCGGCGCCGGGCGTCGCCCCGCCAAGGTGCCCGCTGCGGGCCCCGCGTGCATAATGCGCCGCGCCCGAAACCGGGGTGCAGAACCCCGTCCGCGCGTTGGCTTCCGACAAAGAACTTTCCGATTTCCTCAAGAGCGTCGAGAGGCGCGCGTTCAAGCGCGCCGCCTTCGCCGTGCGCGACGAGGACGCGGCGCTGGACATCGTGCAGGACTCGATGATCCGCCTGGCCGAGAAGTACGCCGAGCGGCCCGCGGCGGAGTTCCCGATGCTCTTCCAGCGCATCCTGTCGAACGCGACGATGGACTGGTTCCGTCGCCAGAAGGTGCGCAACGCGGTCATCCAGAACCTCTCGGACTTCGAGGGCGAGGACGGGGACGGCGACTTCGACCTGCTCGAGACGCTGCAGGTCGTCGAGGACACCCTGGGCACCGAGAGTGCCGCCGAATCGGTGTCGCGGGACCAGATCTTGCGTCTCATCGAGCACGAAGTGGCCGGCCTGCCCGACCGTCAACGCGAAGCCTTCCTGCTGCGTTACTGGGAGGAGTTCGACGTGGCCGAGACCGCGGCGGCGATGGGCTGCTCCGAAGGCAGCGTCAAGACCCATTGTTCCCGTGCGGTCCACTCGCTGGCCAAGGCCCTCCGACTCAAGGGAATCGCGCCATGACCCAAACCAGCTTCACCGACGCGGACGTCCTGCGCGCGCGCTTCGCGGCGCGCATCGCCGCCAGCTTGACCGAGCGTGCCGACGAGCTTCCGCACGACCTGACCGAACGCCTGCGCGTGGCCCGCGAGCAGGCGCTGTCTCGTGCGCGCGCCGCGCGCCGCGAGTTCGCGGCCGAGTCCGTGGTGAGCGTTGCCGGCGGCGCCGCCGCCCGGAGCGGGCCGCCGTGGTGGCAGCGGCTGGCCATCGTGCTGCCGCTGGTGATGCTGGTCGCCGGTCTGGTGCTGATTCGCGAGCACGACCTGCGCGAGCAGATCATGGCCGCCGCCGACATCGACTCCGTGCTGCTCGCCGACGACCTCCCGCCGGACGCCTACTCCGACCCCGGATTCGCCGAGTTCCTGAAGACGCAGCAACCGTGACCTTCCGCCCGGCCGTCATCGCCGCCCTCGTGATCGCGGCCGTGTTCGCCACGGCCGCGCCGGCGCATGCGGCCGAGGCCGACCCGTCCTGGGCCCAGCTGTCGGCGGCGCAGCGGCGCGCGCTGGCACCGCTGCAGCAGGACTGGCCGAACATCGACTCGACCGGCAAGGAACGCTGGCTGAGCGTCGCCGCGCGTTTCCCCAAGATGAGCCAGGCCGAGCGCCAGCGCGTGCAGGAGCGCATGGCGGCGTGGACCCAGATGACGCCGTCGGAGCGTGCCCGCGCGCGGCTGCAGTTCCAGCAGGTGCGCCAGCTTTCGGCCGAGGACCGCCAGGCCCGCTGGGACGCCTACAGGGCGCTGCCCGACGACCAGCGCAAGCAGCTCGCCGAACGCGCCGTGCCGCCCAAACGCACGCCCTCGCGTGTGCGTGAAGGCGACGACGAGGACGGAAAGCCCAAGCGCAACATCGTCACGTCGCCGCGCCCGCCGTCGCCCAAACCCGTCGCGCCGGCCGTCATCCAGGCGGCCCCGGGGGCGACGACGACGCTGATCACCTCCCGCCCCTCCTCGCCTGCGCACCACCAGTCCGGGATGCCCAAGATCATCGCCACCGACGATTTCGTGAACCCGGTGACGATGCTGCCGCGCCGCGGCCCGCAGGGCGCTGCGGTACGCTCGCAGGCTGCCTCCGAACCGCGCTGACCCGTCTCGATGATCGTTCTGCCTCCCGCCGCGGGTGACCACCCGACCCCGGCGCTGATCCGCCGCCTCGCCTGTTTCGTCTACGAGGGCATCCTGCTCTTCGGTGTCGTGATGGCCGCCGGCCTCGTCTACTCGCTGGCCACCAACCAGCGCAGCGCGCTGCAGGGGCAGTTGGGGCTGCAGGTCTTCCTGTTCCTCGTCTTCGGCCTGTACTTCGTCTGGTTCTGGAGCCGCACCGGCCAGACGCTGGCGATGCAGACCTGGCACATCCGCCTCGTGCAGCGCGACGGCCAGCCGGTGAGCGTGGGCCGCGGCATCGTGCGCTACCTCGTCTGCTGGGTCTGGTTCCTGCCCTGGCTGGCGATCGCCCATTTCGCCGGCCTGCACAGCAACGGCCAGGTCTTCGGGCTGCTGACGCTGGGCATCGTCGTCTGGGCGGCCTTGTCGCGGCTGCACCCGGACCGCCAGTTCTGGCACGACGCGCTCTGCGGCACGCGGCTCGTCGCGTGGCGTGCCAAGTCCAAGGACTGAGCCCATGGATCCCGGCAGCCCGCCGCCGCGGGGCGGCCAGGCGAACCCGCACAAGGGACGCACCGGCCTGGACCGCATCCGGCGCGCCGCCGGCTATTCGGCCGCAGGCCTGTCGGCCGCCTTCCGCGGCGAGAGCGCGTTCCGCCAGGAGGTCTTCGCCGCGGCACTGCTGCTGCCGGCGGCGTTCTGGCTCGGGCGCGGCTGGGTCGAGGTCGCGCTGCTCGCCGGCAGCGTCGTGCTGGTGCTGATCGTCGAGCTGCTGAACTCCGCGATCGAAGCCGTCGTCGACCGTGTCGGCTTCGAGCTGCACGAGCTGTCCAAGCGGGCCAAGGACCTGGGCAGCGCGGCGGTGATGCTGTCGCTGCTGCTCGCCGGCGGCATCTGGCTGGGAGCGCTCTGGCAGCGTCTGGCCTGAGACAATCCGGGCCATGAACGACATCGCGCCCCCGCCCCCCTTCACCGTCTGCGTCTACTGCGGCTCGCGCCACGGCCGGCGCAGCGCCTACACCGAAGCCGCCCGCGTGCTCGGCCGCTCGATCGGCGAACGCGGCTGGCAGCTCGTCTACGGCGGCGGCAAGGTCGGCCTGATGGGCGAGGTCGCCGACGCGGTGCTGGCCGCCGGCGGCCGTGTCGTCGGCGTGATCCCCGAATCGCTGATGAAGCGCGAGGTCGGCCACCCGGGCCTCAGCGAACTGCACGTCGTGCCGACGATGCACAAGCGCAAGCAGATGATGGCCGAGCGCGCCGACGCCTTCGTCGCGCTGCCGGGCGGCATCGGCACGCTGGAGGAGCTGTTCGAGGTCTGGACCTGGCGCCAGCTGGGCTACCACGACCAGCCGATCGGCCTGCTCGACGTCGACGGCTTCTACGAGGGCCTGCTGGCCTTCATGCAACGCACCGTCGACGAAGGTTTCCTGTCGCAGGCGCAGCAATCGGTGTTGCAGGTCGAGACCGACCCGCTGGCGCTGCTGGACCGGCTGGCGGCGCTGGCGCAGCGCGCCGGCGGCCCCGACCACTTCGGCCGCATCTGAGCCCTTGAACGACAACGGGGCACTGCTCGCGCAGCGCCCCGTTGTTCTGGACAGCGCCCGGCCACGGCCGGGCCGACCTCAGACCGCCGACTCGTCGGTCTCGCCGGTGCGGATGCGCACCACCTGGTCGACCGAGGTGACGAAGATCTTGCCGTCGCCGATCTTGCCGGTCTTGGCGGCCTTGACGATGGCGTCGAGGCAGCGCTCGACGTCGGCGTCCTTGACGACGACCTCGATCTTCACCTTCGGCAGGAAGTCGACGACGTACTCGGCGCCGCGGTAGAGCTCGGTGTGGCCCTTCTGGCGGCCGAAACCCTTGACCTCGGTGACGGTCAGACCCGAGACGCCAACCTCGCCCAGTGCTTCGCGGACTTCTTCGAGCTTGAACGGCTTGATGACGGCGGTGATCTGCTTCATGCGGGGAACTCCGGGAAAAGACGATGGACTGACGGGAATTTAAGCACGGAACCTCGACGTGATGGGGTAACGCCAGTCGCGTCCGAAGGCCCGATGGGTGATGCGGATGCCGACCGGCGCCTGACGCCGCTTGTACTCGTTGATCTTGATGAGCCGGGTGACACGTTCGACGTCGGCACGCTCGAAGCCGGCGGCGACGATCTGCTCGACGCTCTGGTCGTCTTCCATGTAGCGCGCCAGGATCGCGTCGAGGACCTCGTAGGGCGGCAGGCTGTCCTGGTCGGTCTGGTCCGGGCGCAGCTCGGCCGACGGCGGGCGCGTGATGATGCGTTGCGGGATGACCTCGGCGCCTTGCGCGTTGCGCCAGTTCGCCAGGCGGTAGACCAGCGTCTTGGCGACGTCCTTGATGACCGCGAAGCCGCCGGCCATGTCGCCGTACAGCGTGCAGTAGCCGGTCGCCATCTCGCTCTTGTTGCCGGTGGTCAGCACGATCGCGCCGGTCTTGTTCGACAGCGCCATCAAGAGCGTGCCGCGGATGCGCGCCTGCAGGTTCTCCTCGGTCGTGTCCTCGGCCAGCCCGGCGAACTGCGGCGCCAGCGCGGTGCGGAAGGCGTCGAACATCGGCGCGATGTCGATCTCGTCGTAGCGCACGCCCAGGCGCGCGGCCATGTCGCGCGCGTCGATCCAGGAGATGTCGGCGGTGTAAGGCGACGGCATCATCACCGCGCGCACCTTGTCGGCGCCGAGCGCGTCGACGGCGACGGCCAGCACCAGCGCCGAGTCGATGCCGCCGGACAGGCCGATGATCGCGCCGGGGAAGCCGTTCTTGCCGAGGTAGTCGCGCACGCCGGTGACGAGCGCGTCCCAGGCCTGGCGGTCGAGGTCGGGTGCTTCGGCGACCGGACCGACGGGGCGAGCGTCGGCGTCGAAGTCGACGACCAGCAGTTCCTCGGCGAAGGTCGCGGCCCGCGCCCTCACCTCGCCCGCCGCGTCGAGCGCGAACGACGCGCCGTCGAACACGACCTCGTCCTGGCCGCCGACCAGATGCGAGAACAGCAGCGGCAGGCCGACGTCGCGCGCACGTTCGGCCATGCGGGCCTGGCGTTCCTCGGCCTTGCCGAGGTGGAACGGCGAGGCGTTGAGCACGCACAGCACCTGGGCGCCGGCGTCGCGCGCCAGGCGCGCGGGCTCGTCGAACCAGGCGTCCTCGCAGATGACGACGCCGAAACGCAGGCCTTCGCAATCGAAGACCAGCGGCGGCAGGCCGGCGTCGCGCCCGGAGGCGAAGTAGCGGCGTTCGTCGAAGACCTGGTAGTTGGGCAGTTCGCGCTTGCAGTAGGTGGCCTGCACGCGTCCCCCAGCCAGCAGCGAGGCCGCGTTGTAGCGCTGCTGCACGGTCACGGACTTGGTCCTAAGATCGCCGCGCTCGCCGAACTGGTGCGGGTGCCCGACGACCAGATGCAGCCCTTCGCAGTCCCGCAAAACATCGGCCAGCGCCGCCAGCGCGTCGGCGCAAGCCTGCATGAAGGCCGGGCGCAGCAGCAGGTCCTCGGGTGGGTAGCCGGTCAGCGCCAGCTCAGGGGCCAGCACCAGGCGCGCACCCTGCGCGTAGGCGCGGCGGGCGGCGTCTTCGAGGCGACGGGAGTTGCCGGCGAGATCACCGACGACGGCGTTGAACTGGGCCAGCGCGACCTTCATCGACGGCTCCGCTGAATGTCACGAGGGCTCACGGGACGGGATTATCACATCGGGGTCGAGGCCGACCCGGGACGGCTGGACGCGCGGGCCTGGAACACGCTGCTCGACATGCAGCCCGCACCGACACCCTTTCTGCGCCACGAGTACCTCGCGGCATTGCACGCGTCGGCCAGCGCGGTGCCGGCCACCGGCTGGACACCCCGTTTCCTGACGCTGCACGACGCGGCCGGCGAACTGGCCGGCGCCGCGCCGCTGTACCTGAAGACCCATTCCTGGGGCGAATACGTCTTCGACTGGGCCTGGGCCGACGCCTACCGCCGCCACGGGCTGCGCTACTACCCCAAGCTGCTCGGCGCGGTGCCGTTCACGCCGGTGCCCGGCACGCGGCTGATGGCGCGCGACGAGCCGGCACGCGAGGCGCTCGTCGCCACGATCCGAGAGTTCGCCGACGAAGCCGGGCTGTCCTCGGCCCACGTGCTCTACGTCGACGACGCCGACCGCGCGGCCTTCGAACGCGCCGGCTGGATGCTGCGCGAGAACCTGCAGTTCCACTGGACGCGCGACGAAGCCGACCCCGCGGCCGACTTCGACGCCCTGCTCGCCCGGCTGCAGCGCGACAAGCGCAAGAAGATCCAGCAGGAACGCCGCCGCGTCGCCGAACTCGGCATCGAGTTCAGCGTCCACGAGGGCGAGGCGATCGACACCGCGCTGTGGGACTTCTTCCATCGCTGCTACACGCTGACCTACGCGGCGCACCAGTCGACGCCTTACCTGACACGCGACTTCTTCGCCCGCATGCAGGCGACGATGGCGCGCCACTGGCTGGTGTTCGTCGGCCGCCGCGACGGCCGGCCGGTCGCGGCATCGCTGGTGGCGATCGACCGCGAACGCGGCGCCGCCTGGGGCCGCTACTGGGGCGCGGTCGAGCCGCTGCCCTTCGTGCACTTCGAGGCCTGCTACTACCAGCCGCTGGCCTGGTGCCTGGCCAATGGCTTCAGTCGCTTCGAAGGCGGCGCCCAGGGCGAGCACAAGATGGCCCGCGGGCTGCTGCCGGTGCGCACGAGCTCGGCGCACTGGCTGCGCGACGAACGTTTTGCCGGCGCGGTGGCCGAATTCCTCGCCCGCGAGGGCGAGGGCGTGGCGGCCTGGGAGGACGAGCTGCGCGAGCGCAGCCCGTTCAAACGCGGGGAACCCGAGGGCTGAGCCCGCGCGCAGGACGCTCAGGCGCCCGGGTGCTCCTTGGCCCAGTTGGCCATGCCGGTGCGCACTTCCTCGCGCGCCGACTCCGGGCCTTCCCAGCCCAGCACCTTGACCCACTTGCCTTCCTCGAGATCCTTGTAGTGCTCGAAGAAGTGCTGGATCGCCTTCAGGCGCGCCGGGTTCAGGTCTTCCGGCTTCTGCCAGGACGAGTACAGCGACAGGATCTTGGCCGTCGGCACGGCCAGCAGCTTGTTGTCGCCGCCGGCTTCATCGTCCATCTTCAGCACGCCGATCGGGCGGCAGGTGACGACCACGCCGGGGATCAGCGGCACCGGGGTGATGACGAGCACGTCCACCGGGTCGCCGTCGTCGGCCAGCGTGTTGGGCACGTAGCCGTAGTTGCACGGGTAGTGCATCGCCGTGCTCATGAAGCGGTCGACGAACAGCGCCCCCGAGTCGTGGTCGACCTCGTACTTGATCGGGTCGCCGTTCATCGGAATCTCGATGATGACGTTGAACTCGTCGGGCGCCTTGGCGCCGGGGGTCACGTTGTGCAGGCTCATGCAGCGGTCTCGGGCAGGAGGAGAAAGGAGAGGAGAGAGCGAGAGAAAGATCGGGGCGCGATTCTAGGCGCCACGCTTGCCCTCGCCTGACGCGCGACGGCCTTGACCCGGCTCAGGCAGGCACTCGGACATAGGAAAACCCCCAACCGAGCGTGATAGCCTTCACATAGCATGCCGCGCCAGCCGGCCCGAAGCGCCCGGGCGGCGTGCAGGAGATAGAGAGAAGAGACTAGGCCCGAACGAGAGGAAGGAGCTCTTTCCATGACGACGAGTTTGGCGCTGTACATAGCGCTGGGGTGCGGCCTGGTGGCCGTGCTCTACGGGTTCATCCAGCGGGGATGGATCCTCGCGCAGGACGCCGGCAATGCACGAATGCAGGAAATCGCCGGCGCCATCCAGCAAGGCGCTGCGGCGTACCTGGCGAGGCAATACAAGACAATTGCCATCGTCGGCGCGGTGCTCGCGATCCTGATCTTCTTCTTCCTCGGCGGCCTAACGGCCGCCGGGTTCGTTTTGGGGGCCGTACTTTCCGGTGCCTGCGGCTTCATCGGCATGAACGTCTCGGTGCGCGCCAACGTGCGCACCGCGCAGGCCGCCACCAAGGGCATCGGCCCGGCACTCGACGTCGCGTTCAAGGGCGGTGCGATCACCGGCATGCTCGTCGTCGGCCTGGGGCTGCTGGGCGTCGGCATCTTCTTCCTGCTGATCGGCGGCGTCGCCAACCCGGACAGCGCGACGCTCAAGCCGCTGCTCGGCCTGGCCTTCGGCTCGTCGCTGATCTCGATCTTCGCGCGCCTGGGCGGCGGCATCTTCACCAAGGGCGCCGACGTCGGCGCCGACCTGGTGGGCAAGGTCGAGGCCGGCATCCCCGAGGACGATCCGCGCAACCCGGCGGTGATCGCCGACAACGTCGGCGACAACGTCGGCGACTGCGCCGGCATGGCCGCCGACCTGTTCGAGACCTACGCCGTGACGCTGATCGCGACGATGGCGCTGGGCGCGCTGATGGTCGTCGGCAGCGGGGGCGCGGCGGTGGTCTATCCGCTGCTGCTCGGCGGCGTGTCGATCATCGCGTCGATCGTCGGCTGCGCCTTCGTCAAGGCCAGCCCCGGCATGAAGAACGTGATGCCGGCTCTGTACAAGGGCCTGATCGTCGCCGGCGTGCTGTCGCTGATCGCCTTCTACGTCGTCACGACGATGATGTTCCCCGCCGGCCTGACGCTGGCCGACGGCAGCGTCATCGGCACGACGGCGCTGTTCGGCACCTGCGTCGTCGGCCTGCTGCTGACGGCGGCGATGGTCTGGATCACCGAGTACTACACCGGCACCGACTACGCGCCGGTGAAGCACGTCGCGCAGTCCTGCACCACCGGCCACGCGACGAACATCATCGCCGGCATCGGCGTGTCGATGAAGTCGACGGCCTGGCCGGTGATCTTCGTCTGCCTGTCGATCCTGGCCGCCTACTGGCTGGCCGGCCTGTACGGCATCGCGATCGCCGCGACCTCCATGCTGAGCATGGCCGGGATCGTCGTCGCGCTCGACGCCTACGGCCCGATCACCGACAACGCCGGCGGCATTGCCGAGATGTCCGAACTGCCCGACAGCGTGCGCGACATCACCGACCCGCTGGACGCCGTCGGCAACACGACCAAGGCCGTCACCAAGGGCTACGCGATCGGCTCGGCCGGCCTCGCGGCGCTGGTGCTCTTCGCCGACTACACGCACTCGCTCGAGGCGCGCGGCATCATGGCCTCGTTCGACCTGAGCAACCCGAAGGTCATCGTCGGGCTGTTCCTCGGCGGCCTGATCCCCTACCTCTTCGGCGCGATGGCGATGGAGGCCGTGGGCCGCGCCGCGGGCTCGGTGGTGCAGGAAGTGCGCCGCCAGTTCCGCGACATCCCGGGCATCATGGAAGGCACGTCCAAGCCCGAGTACGGCAAGGCGGTCGACATGCTGACCGTCGCGGCGATCAAGGAGATGATGATCCCGTCGCTGCTGCCGGTCGCGGTGCCGGTCGTCGTCGGCATGGCGCTGGGCGCCGAGGCGCTGGGCGGCCTGCTGATGGGCACCATCGTCACCGGCCTGTTCGTCGCGATCTCGATGTGCACCGGCGGCGGTGCCTGGGACAACGCCAAGAAGTACATCGAGGACGGCAACCACGGCGGCAAGGGCAGCGATGCCCACAAGGCCGCGGTCACCGGCGACACCGTGGGCGACCCCTACAAGGACACCGCCGGCCCGGCCGTCAACCCGCTGATCAAGATCATCAACATCGTCGCGCTGCTGATCGTGCCGCTGCTGCCGATGGCCACCTCCCCGGCCAAGGCCACGCACGCCGAACCGGCACCGATCGTGCAGCCGGCCGAGACCGCGCCGGCGATGCCGGCCGCACCGACGGCCGAGCCCTCGGCCCCGGCGGCCTCGCAGTAAGCTCGCGGTCTTTCCCGCACGTGCCGGCGCCCTCGGGGCGCCGGCCTTTTCTCCGATGTCCGAGAAGCCTCCCGAGGTCGCCCCCGAGCTGCCGCGATTCCGCCCGATCCCGCGCCGGCGCCGGCTGCTGCTCGTCGCGCTGGCGATCGCGACCGCGATCACGGTCGTGTCGATGCTGCTGGACCCGCCCGGCCGCCCCGAACACCCGCGCGACACCCAGGTGCGCGAATGCCCGACCGGCCGCGGCGTCAACTGCGTCGGCGGCAAGGCCCAGGTGCTGCTGCTGGCCCCCGACGCGCCGAGCGCTGCCGCCTCCGCTGCACGCTGAGCCGCTGCGTGCTCCAGGTCACCGACACGCCGGCCGCAGCCGTGTGCAATGCCGGCATCACCCTGCCCGCCTCCCGATGACCGCCAAACGCACGCCCCGCACCGCCACCGTTCCCCAAGGCCGCACCCGCCGGCTGCTGCACTTCGGCCGCGCCGTCGGTGAACTGGCCGCGGGCGCGGCCGCCGAGGGCCTGTCGCGGCTGGCCCGCGGCCAGGTGCCCAAGGCCTCGGCGATGATGCTGACGCCGGCCAACGCGCGCCGGCTCGCCAACCGGCTGTCGCGGCTGCGCGGCGCGGCGATGAAGTTCGGCCAGCTGATGTCGATGGACGGCCACGGCGTGCTGCCGCCGCAGTTCACCGAGCTGCTGGGCTCGCTGCGCGACCAGGCCCACGTGATGCCGGCCTCGCAGCTCGCCGAGGTGCTGGAACAGGAGTACGGCGTCGGCTGGCACCGACGCTTCCGCCAGTTCAGCTTCGAGCCGGTCGCCGCGGCCTCGATCGGCCAGGTGCACCGCGCGACGACGCACGACGGCCGCGTGCTGGCGCTGAAGATCCAGTACCCCGGCGTGCGCGAGAGCATCGACAGCGACGTCGCCAACCTCGCGCTGCTGGCCAAGACGCCGGGCCTTGTGCCCGCCGGGCTGGACCCGGCCCCGCTGTTCGAACGTGTGCGCCGCGTGCTGCATCAGGAGACCGACTACGTCGCCGAGGCCCGCGCGCTGGCCGAGTACCGCGAGCGCCTCGGCGACGACGAGCTCTTCGTCGTGCCCGAGGTCGACGCCGAACACTCGACCGGGCGCATCCTGGCGACCAGCTTCCAGCCCGGCGACACGATCGACCACCTCGCGGCGCCGGGCGTGCCGCAGGCCCACCGCGACCGTGTCGCCGAGGCGCTGTGCCACCTGGTCGTGCGCGAGATCTTCGAGCTGCGCCTGGTGCAGACCGACCCGAACTTCGCCAACTACCTCTACGACCCCGAGACGCGGCGCGTCGCGCTGCTGGACTTCGGCGCGACGCAGACCGTGAGCCTGCAGCGTGTCGAGCACCTGCGCGCCCTGGGCCGCGCCATGCGCGACCAGGACGCCGACGCGATGACGCGCGCCGCGCGGCGCGCCGGCTTCATCGCCGAGACCGACCCGCCCGATCAGGCGCGCGGCGTCGTCAATCTGATCCTGACGATCGGCGAACCGCTGGCACACGACCGGCCGTTCGACTTCGCGCGCTCGGATCTCTTCAAGCGCAGCTTCGAGGCCGGGCGCGAGCAGTTCTTCGGTGACGGCTTCTCGCACGCGCCGCCGCCGGATCTGGTGTTCCTGCAGCGCAAGATGGTCGGCGTGTTCATGCTGTGCACGCGGCTGAAGGCGCGCGTGAACCTGGCGCGCCTGTTCGGCGCCCAGCTCTAGCTCAGGACAGCACGCGGCGGCGCATGCCCAGCCACTCGTTGGCGGCCAGCGCCCCCAGCACCAGCAGGCCGCCGGCGAGCACCGCCGAGTCGGGCGCCTCGCCGGCGCCCAGCCAGGCCCAGCTGACGCCGAAGATCACCTCCAGCAGCCCGAGCAGCGACATCTCGGCCGCCGGCAGCACGCGCGAGACGGCCACCGCGATCAGGCAGGGCACCGCGAGCTGCACCGAGCCCAGCAGGGCCAGCAGCCCCAGGTCATGGCCCGAGGCCTGGAAAGGCCAGGCCAGCGGCAGCGTCACCAGCGCCGACAGCGTCGCGCCGATCAGCACCGCCGGCAGCATGTCGGCCCCGGGGTCGTCGCGCCGCGATTGCAGCGTCGTCCAGTTGATCGCCGCGGCCACCGGCACCGCCAGCGCGACCAGCGTGCCGGCCAAGTGGCGCGCGTCGCCGGCATGCAGATGCTGGCCGTACATCCAGGCGATGCCGGCGCCGGCCACCGCGATCGCGCCCCAGGTGCGCGCCGGCAGCCGGTGCCCGAGGGCGAAACGCGCCAGCAGCGCCGTGAACAGCGGCCCCAGCGCCATCGTCACCAGCACGTTGGCCACCGTGGTCAGCGTCAGGCCGACCATGAAGGCCGTGTACATGACGCTCCAGCAGACGCCCGACAGCCACAGCGTGCGCCCGCCGTCGCGGATCGAGCGCCACAGCGGCACCGGCCCGCGCAGCCACGACAGCAGCGCGAGCAGCGCCAGCGCATTGAAGGCGCTGCGCCAGAACGTGACCTCGAAGCTGCGCGCCGCCTCCAGGTGGCGCGTGACGACGCCCGCGATGCTCCACATCAGCGTGGCGACGATCATCAGCAGCACGGCGTTGCGACGAGACACGGCAAAGAAACTCAAGAGGCTCGCGCAGCGAGCCGGGCAAAGACCTGACCAGAACCCCCCTCCCGGAGGGGGGCCGAGGGGGAGCCCACGGAACGGCGAACGCCGAAGAGCGTCCGGATCCGCAAGCGCCCGCGCTCAAGCGCCTTCGCGAGACGCACGCTTGCGATCGTGCTCCTTCAAATGGCGCTTACGGATCCGGATGCTCTTCGGGGTGATCTCGACCAGCTCGTCGTCCTCGATGAACTCGACCGCGTACTCCAGCGTCAGGTCGATCGGCGGCGTGATCTTGATCGCGTCTTCCTTGCCGCTGACACGGAAGTTGGTCAGCTGCTTGGTGCGCGTGGCGTTGACGACAAGGTCGTTGTCGCGGCTGTGGATGCCGACGATCATGCCTTCGTAGGTCGGGTCGCCCGGCTTGACGAACATGCGGCCGCGGTCGTCGAGCTTGCCCAGCGCGTAGGTGATGATCTCGCCGTCGTCCATGCTGATCAGCACGCCGTTCTTGCGCCCGGCGATCTCGCCCTTGTAGGCCTCGTAGCCGTCGAAGATGTTGCTGATCAGGCCGGTGCCGCGCGTCAGGTTCATGAACTCGTTGGAGAAGCCGATCAGGCCGCGCGCCGGGATGCGGTACTCCAGGCGCACGCGGCCGCGACCGTCGACTTCCATGTTCGCGAGTTCGCCCTTGCGCTCGCCCAGGGCCTGCATGACGCCGCCCTGGTGCTGGTCCTCGACGTCGACCGTCACCAGCTCGATCGGCTCCTGGCGCTCGCCGCCGTCGTCGTGGAAGACGACACGCGGCTTGCTGACCGCCAGCTCGTAGCCTTCGCGGCGCATGTTCTCCAGCAGGATCGTCAGGTGCAGCTCGCCGCGGCCCGAGACCTCGAAGATGCCGTCCTCGCCCGACTCCCTGACGCGCAGCGCGACGTTGCTCTGCAGTTCCTTCTGCAGGCGGTCCCAGATCTGGCGGCTGGTGACGTACTTGCCTTCGCGGCCGGCCAAGGGGCTGGTGTTGACGCAGAAGTTCATCGTCAGCGTCGGCTCGTCGACGCGCAGCATCGGCAGCGGCTGCGGGTTGGCCGGATCGGTGATGGTGACGCCGATGCCGAGGTCCTCGATGCCGTTGACGAGCACGATGTCGCCCGGGCCGGCCTCGTCGGCCATCACGCGGTTCAGGCCCTCGAAGGTCAGCACCTGGTTGATGCGGCCCTTGTAGGCGCGGCCGTCCGGGCCTTCCATCACCAGCACGTCCATCGCCGGCTTCAGCGTGCCGCTGTTGACGCGGCCGACGCCGATGCGGCCGACGAAGGTCGAGTAGTCCAGCGAGGAGATCTGCAGCTGCAGCGGCGCGGCCGGGTCACCTTCGTGCGGCGGCACGTGCTTCAGCACGGTCTCGAACAGCGGCGCCATGTTCGTGCCCCAGGCCTCGCCCGGGGCGCCTTCCTCCAGCGCCGCCCAGCCGTTCAGGCCCGAGGCGTAGACCACCGGGAAGTCGAGCTGGTCCTCGGTGGCGCCGAGCTTGTCGAACAGGTCGAACGCGGCGTTGATGACGTAGTCCGGGCGCGAGCCGGGCTTGTCGACCTTGTTGACGACGACGATGGGCTTCAGGCCCAGCGCCAGCGCCTTCTTGGTCACGAAGCGCGTCTGCGGCATCGGGCCTTCCTGGGCGTCGATCAGCAGCACGACGCCATCGACCATCGACAGCGCGCGCTCGACCTCGCCGCCGAAGTCGGCGTGCCCCGGGGTGTCGACGATGTTGATGTGCGTGCCCTGCCAGGTCACCGCGCAGTTCTTCGCGAGGATCGTGATGCCGCGCTCGCGTTCGATGTCGTTGCTGTCCATCACGCGTTCGGCGATCTTCTCGTTGTCACGGAAGGTGCCGCTCTGGCGAAGCAGCTGGTCGACGAGCGTGGTCTTGCCGTGGTCGACGTGGGCGATGATGGCGATGTTGCGGATCTGTCGGGTCATGTCGTGGCCTCGTGCCCGTGGGCGGTCTGGGGCGTGGAGGTGACGGTCTCGGGGATCGAGACCGGCGGGATGGGTTGGAGCTGCGCGGCCACCTCGACGGGGCTGAGCAGGCGGTCGGCGATCAGCTCCCCGCGGGTGATGTGCGCGCTGCCGAGGAAGGCGCGCGGGTCCGGGCCGTAGACGCGCACGGCGCTCGCGTCGGCCTGCGCGGTGCGGCGGCGCTGCCCGGACAGGAAGCGGCCGGCATCGTCGTCGGCCAGCCGCAGGGCGGGCCAGTCGGCGAGCAGGCAGTCGATCGGCCGGATCAGCGCGTCGCGCGCCGCCGGCGTAAGGGTCTCGAGCTCGGCGATCGTCACTGCGCCGTCCAGCGTCAGCGGGCCGCTGGCGGTGCGGCGCAGCGCCGCCAGGTGCGCGCCGCAGCCCAGCGCGCGGCCGATGTCCTCGGCCAGCGTGCGCACGTAGGTGCCCTTGGTGCAGAGCACGTCGAGCACCAGCGTCGGCGCGGCCCAGTCCAGCACCGCGAGCGAGCGGATCGTCACGCGGCGCGGCGTGCGCTCGACCTCGACGCCGGCACGCGCGTAGTCGTAGAGCGCGCGGCCCTCGTGCTTCAGCGCCGAGTGCATCGGCGGCAGCTGGTCGATCTCGCCGGTGAACCGCTCCAGCACGGCGGCGATCGCGGCACGGTCGCAGTCGACCGGGCGCTCTTCGAGCACCTCGCCTTCGAGGTCGCCGGTGCTCGTCGTGCGGCCCAGGTGCAGCGTCGCGGTGTAGCGCTTGTCGGCGTCCAGGCTGGCTTGCGAGAACTTGGTCGCGGCGCCGAAACACAACGGCAGCAGGCCGGTGGCCAGCGGGTCCAGCGTGCCGGTGTGGCCGCCCTTCTCCGCCCGCAGGATGCCCTTGGCCTTCTGCAGCGCGTCGTTGCTCGTCCAGCCGATCGGCTTGTCGAGCAGCAGCACGCCGTGCAGGGCACGGCGCGGCAGGCGGGGCGGACGGGCGTTGCGCATCGCGGCGGGCTCAGTCGTCCTTGGCCCGGGTGGCGTTGGCCTTGACGATCAGCGCCGACAGGTCGGCGGCGCGTTCGGTCGTGCGGTCGAAATGGAAGTGCAGCGTCGGCACGGTGTGGATCGCCAGGCGCTTGAACAGGCCGTTGCGCAGGAAGCCGGCGGCTTCGTTGAGCGCCGTGGCGCTGTCCTCGGCGCTGCCGACGAGCACCGAGAAATAGACCTGCGCGTGCGCGTAGTCGGGCGAGACCTCGACGCTGTTGAGCGTGACCATGCCGATGCGCGGGTCCTTCAGCTCGCGGATCAGCTCGGCCAGATCACGCTGGATCTGGTCGGCGACTCGGAAGCTGCGGTTGACGGGGGCCTTCTTGTGACGCATCGGGGTGCTCCTAAAAAAACGCGACCCCGCCAAGGCGGGGCCGCTCGAGATCAAGGTCGTGACGCTGCCGTCCGGCGCGAGGGCCGGGCGGCAGCCGGGGGACTCACAGGGTCCGGGCCACTTCCTTGACTTCGAAGACTTCGAGCTGGTCGCCTTCGCGGATGTCGTTGTAGTTCTTCAGCTTGATGCCGCACTCGAAGCCTTCCTTGACTTCGCGGACATCGTCCTTCAGACGCTTCAGCGACTCGATCTCGCCGGTGTAGACGACGACGTTGTCGCGCAGCAGGCGGAAGCGTGCGTTGCGGGTCACCTGGCCGGCGGTGATCATGCAGCCGGCCACGGTGCCGATCTTGCTGGCCACGAACACCTGGCGGATCTCGGCCATGCCGATGACTTCCTCGCGCTGCTCCGGCGCCAGCATGCCCGCCATCGCCGCCTTCACCTCGTCGACCGCGTCGTAGATGATGTTGTAGTAGCGGATGTCGACGCCGTTGCCCTCGGCCAGCTTGCGCGCGCCGGCATCGGCCCGCGTGTTGAAGCCGATGACCACCGCCTTCGAGGCGATCGCCAGGTTGACGTCGCTTTCGCTGATGCCACCGACCGCGGCGTGCACGATCTGCACCTTGACCTCGGCCGTCGACAGCTTCTGCAGGCTCTGCGCCAGCGCTTCCTGCGAACCCTGCACGTCGGCCTTGATGATCAGCGGCAGCGTCTGCGCGGCGTCGCCGAGCTGGTCGAACATGTTCTCCAGCTTCGCGGCCTGCTGGCGCGCCAGCTTGACGTCGCGGTACTTGCCCTGACGGAAGGTCGCGATCTCGCGCGCCCGGCGCTCGTCGGTCAGCACGATGAACTCGTCACCGGCCTGCGGCACCTCGGTCAGGCCCTGGATCTCGACCGGCATCGACGGACCGACGGACTCGGTGTTCTTGCCGTCCTCGTCGAGCATCGCGCGCACCCGGCCGTAGCTCGAGCCGGCGAGCACGACGTCGCCCTTCTTCAGCGTGCCGCTCTGCACCAGCACCGTGGCCACCGGGCCGCGGCCCTTGTCCAGGCGGGCTTCGATGACCAGGCCGCGGGCGGCGGCTTCCACCGGCGCCTTCAGCTCCAGCACCTCGGCCTGCAGCAGCACCTGCTCGAGCAGGTTGTCGATGCCCGTGCCGGCCTTGGCCGACACCGGAACGAACGGCGAGTCACCGCCGAAGTCCTCGGGCACCACGCCTTCGGCCACGAGCTCGCTCTTCACGCGCTCGATGTTGGCGTCCGGCTTGTCGATCTTGTTGAGCGCCACGACGATGGGCACCTCGGCCGCCTTGGCGTGCGAGATCGCTTCCTTGGTCTGCGGCATGACGCCGTCGTCGGCGGCCACGACCAGGATGACGATGTCGGTCGCCTTGGCGCCGCGGGCACGCATCGCGGTGAACGCCGCGTGGCCCGGGGTGTCGAGGAAGGTGACGACGCCGCGCGGCGTCTCGACGTGATACGCGCCGATGTGCTGCGTGATGCCGCCGGCTTCGCCCGCGGCGACACGCGCCCGGCGGATGTAGTCCAGCAGCGAGGTCTTGCCGTGGTCGACGTGGCCCATCACGGTGACGACCGGCGGACGCGGCAGCGCCTCGGCGGCATTGTGCGCGGCGGTCTCTTCCTCGGTGAAGGCTTCCGGATCGTCCAGCTTGGCGGCGAACGCCTTGTGGCCCATCTCCTCGACGAGGATCATGGCCGTTTCCTGGTCGAGCTGCTGGTTGATCGTGACCATCTGGCCCAGCTTCATCAGCTGCTTGATCAGCTCGCTGGCCTTGACGGACATCTTGTGCGCGAGGTCGGCGACGGAAATCGTCTCCGGCACATGCACTTCCTGGATCTGCTGCTCGGGCGGCGGCGTGAAGTTGGAGCCGCCGTCGCGGTCGCCGCGGCCACCGCGCACGCCGCCACGCGGCGCACGCCAGCCCGGACGCGCACCGCCGGCGTCGCCGCGCGTCTTCAGCGCGGCACGCTTCTTGGCGGCGTCGTCGGCCCAGCTCGAGGACAGCTTCTCGGACTTGACCTGCTTCTTGTCGCCCGGCTTGGCGGCCGTCGACGACGGCGCGGCACCCGGGGCGCCCGGCTTGGCGGCCGGCTTGTGGATCGTGCCCTTGATCGCTTCCTTGGCCGCTTCGGGCTTCGGCTCCTCGGGCTTCTTGGCGACCAGCGTCTTGCGCGGCTGGGCCATCATCGCCCGGATGGCGGCGGCCTCGGCCTCGGCGGCCTTGCGCTTGCGCTCGAGCTCGGCCTGACGCGCGGTGTCCTCGGCCGCCTTGTCGGCGGCCTTGACGACACGCAGCACCGGCTTCGGCGGCTCGGCGGGCTTGGCGGGCTCGACCGGCTTGGCGGCCTCGACGGGCTTCGCAGCCTCCGGGGCTGCGGCGGAGCCGGCGGGCTTGGCCGAATCGTTCTGGGCGCGGGCGGCAGCCTCGGCGGCGGCCTTGGCGGCCTCCTCGGCAGCGGCCTTGGCGGCGGCTTCGGCGGCAGCCTTCGCGGCGGCTTCGGCAGCCGCCTTGGCGGCGGCCTCGGCGGCCTCGCGAGCCAGGCGCTCCTGCTCCTCGCGGCGGCGGCGCTGTTCGGCGAGTTCCTCTTCCTGGCGGCGCAGGGCCTCGGCTTCGGCGCGCGCTTCTTCCTCGCGGCGCTGCAGGTCGAGTTCCTCGGCCGTCGGGCCGGCGGTCATCTCGCCGCCGGGGATGTCGTCACGCTTGACGAAGACACGCTTCTTGCGCACCTCGACCTGGATCGTGCGCGCCTTGCCGCTGGCATCGGCTTGCTTGATCTCGGTGGTCGACTTGCGGGTCAGGGTGATCTTCTTGCGCTCGGCGCCGCCAGTGCCGTGCGACGAACGCAGGAACTCGAGCAGACGCTCCTTGTCCGCATCGGTCAGCGCGTCGTCGGGCGACTTCTTGGCGACGCCGGCCGACTGCAGCTGCTCCAGCAGCGCCGCCGTCGGGCGGTTGAGCTGGAGGGCGAACTGGGCGACGGTGGTCACGGCCATTGGGCGGTATTCCTCGGTTTTTTGCAGCGGGCGCGAGCGTTCAACGGTCTGTCGTTCAGGCAGTGAACCAATGCTCGCGCGCCTTCATGATCAGAGCGCGCGCCTGCGTCTCGTCGACGCCGGTCATCTCGACCAGTTCATCGACGGCCAGGTCGGCCAAGTCGTCGCGGGTGTTGACGCCGCCGTCGGACAGCTTGCCGATCAGCTCGGGCGTCAGGCCCTCGAGGTCACGCAGATCCTGCGACACCTCCTCGACCTTCTCCTCGCGTTCGATCTCCATCGTCAGCAGCGCGTCCTTGGCACGGGTACGCAGCTCTTGAACGGTGTCCTCGTCGAAGGCCTCGATCTCGAGCATCTCCTGCAGCGGCACGTAGGCCACTTCCTCGAGGCTCGTGAAGCCTTCGGCGATGAGGATGTCGGCGACTTCCTCGTCGACGTCGAGCTTCTCGACGAAGATCTTGCGCACCGACTCGGTCTCGGTGGCCTGCTTGGCCTGCGATTCCTCGGCGGTCATGATGTTGATGCGCCAGCCGGTCAGCTCCGACGCCAGACGCACGTTCTGGCCGCCGCGGCCGATCGCGATCGCGAGGTTCTCCTCGTCGACGACGACGTCCATCGCGTGGCGCTCCTCGTCGACGACGATGCTCTGCACGTTGGCCGGGGCCAGCGCGCCGATGACGAACTGCGCCGGGTCTTCGGACCACAGCACGATGTCCACGCGCTCGCCGGCGAGTTCGGTCGTCACGCCGTTGACGCGCGAGCCGCGCACGCCGACGCAGGTGCCGATCGGGTCGACGCGGCGGTCATGGCTGACGACGGCGATCTTGGCGCGGCTGCCCGGGTCGCGGGCGCAGCTCTTGATCTCCAGCAGGCCCTGCTCAATCTCGGGCACTTCCTGGCCGAAGAGCTCGACCATGAAGCCTGGCGCGCTGCGCGACAGCATGATCTGCGGGCCGCGCTGCGTCGGGTCGACGCCGAGGATGAAGGCCCGCACGCGGTCGCCCGAGCGCAGGTTTTCCTTCGGGATCATCTCGCTGCGCTTCAGGCGCCCTTCGACACGGCCGGACTCGACGATGATGTCGCCCTTGTCCAGACGCTTGACGGTGCCGACGAAGATCTTGTCGCCACGCGCCAGGAAGTCGTTGAGCAGTTGCTCGCGCTCGGCGTCGCGGATCTTCTGCAGGATGACCTGCTTGGCCGCCTGGGCGCCGATGCGGCCGATCGGCACCGAATCGACCGACTCCTCGATGTAGTCGTCGACCTCGATGTCGGCAATCTGCTCCTGGGCCTCGAACAGCAGCACCTCGGCATCGGCGTTCTGCAACCCGGCCTCGTTGGGCACGACGTGCCAGCGGCGGAAGGTTTCGTATTCGCCGGTCTCACGGTCGACCGCCACGCGGATGTCGACCTCGCCGCCGTGCAGCTTCTTCGTGGCCGAGGCCAGTGCGGCCTCGACCGCGCCGAAGACGACGTCGCGATCGACCGTCTTCTCGCGCGAGATGGCGTCCACCAGCATCAGCATTTCGCGATTCATCGCTCCAGACCTCCGTCTACCCCCGGCTCAGTACCGGCCTTGCGGCCGCGCCGGCCTTTGAAATCAACAACCGGGACGAGCCGGGCTTCGCGCACCTCGTCGAGCGAGAACGCCAGCACCTGCTCGGCCTTGCCGTCCTGGAAGACGAGGTTCCAGCCCTCGCCCTCCCCTTTGCCCAGAAGACCCTTCCAATGCTTGCGGCCCTGGAACGGCTGCCGCAGCGTGAGTTCGATCTCCTGGCCCGAAAAACGCTCGTAGTCGGCGGCACGGCGCAGCGGCCGGTCCAGCCCGGGCGACGAAACCTCCAGGCGCTCGTAGTCGACGTTCTCGACCTCGAGCACGTACTGGAGTTGTCGCGTGACCGCCTCGCAGTCCTCGACCGTGACGAATTCGCCTTCGACCGGATAGGCGTGGCCGGGGACGCGGTCGATCGTGACACGCAGCAGCCCGCGACCGGCGCGCTCGACCTCGACCAGGTCGTAGCTCAACCCGGTGACCGTGCGCTCGATCGTGTCGCGCCAGCTGGTGCGACGTTCGTCGCCCGCGGCGCCTGCCTTGTCTGCCGTGTCCGTTCCGCTCAAAAGTGCCCCGTGTCCTGTACCGGTTGCCCGCCCATCGCCGCCCGGTTTCCCGGCGTCGGCGTCGCCCCCGGGGCCGCCGAGGCGTCTTGCCTGCCGCCTGCATGTGATCCGGGGCCGACGGCGGCATCTGCGATGGGCATCCGATGCCCGGCAAACACGACCACGACCCCAGGCAAAGGCGTTCGAGCAAAAAAAATGGGCTGGAAGAATCCGCCCACGCCAGCTTTTCCCGGGAAAACGGCATTATAGCCACGGGCCAAACCCTGAGCAAGGGCAGAACATCGGCCGCGCCAAGATGCCAAAATCCACGCCTTCCCCAAGAACGGAGTCAACATGGGTTTCCTTGCCGGCAAGCGCCTGCTCATCACCGGCCTCATCTCGAACCGCTCGATCGCCTACGGCGTCGCCAGGGCCTGCCGCGCCCAAGGGGCCGAACTCGCCTTCAGCTATGTCGGCGAACGCTTCCGCGACCGCATCACCGAATTCGCGCGCGAGTTCGACTCGGAGCTCGTCTTCGAATGCGACGTCGGCGACGACGCGCAGATCGAGGCGATGTTCAAGCAGTTGGCCGAGCACTGGCCGCAGTTCGACGGCTTCGTGCACTCGATCGGCTTCGCGCCGCGCGAGGCGATCGGCGGCGACTTCCTCGAGGGGCTGTCGCGCGAGGCCTTCCGCATCGCCCACGACATCTCGGCCTACAGCTTCCCGGCACTGGCCAAGGCCGCGCTGCCGATGCTCAAGCCGAATGCCGCGCTGCTGACGATGAGCTATCTGGGCGCGATCCGCGCGGTGCCGAACTACAACACGATGGGCCTGGCCAAGGCCTCGCTGGAAGCCAGCGTGCGCTACCTGGCAGCCAGCCTGGGCCCGCGCGGCATCCGCGTCAACGGCATCTCCGCCGGCCCGATCAAGACGCTGGCGGCCAGCGGCGTGAAGGACTTCGGCAAGCTGCTGTCCATCGTCGCCAGCAGCAACCCGCTGCAGCGCAACGTGACGATCGAGGAGGTCGGCAACGTCGCGGCCTTCCTGCTGTCGGACCTGGCCTCGGGCGTGACCGCCGAGATCACCTACGTCGACGGCGGCTTCAGCGAGGCGGTGGTCCGCAACGAGGAGTGAGCTCGCGCCGCGGCCGGGCCGCGGCAGCTCCTGAAAATAGACAGCCGGGTGGCGCGAGCCCCCGGCTGTTTTTGCGTCCGCGCGTTGCCGCCTGCGCACCGCCCTCGCGGGCGGCCGGCGTCAGGCCTCCTCGCGCACGCAGTCGACGTAGTAGCGCTTGCGGCCGTCGTCCGTGGTGTCCTCCACGAGACCGTGGACGTCGGTGGCGAAGCCCGGGAACGCGGCGTTGAACTCGCGCGTGAAACGCAGGTAGTCGACGATGCGCTTGTTGAAGCGCTCGCCCGGGATCAGCAGCGGGATGCCCGGCGGGTACGGCGTCAGCAGCGAGGTCGCGATGCGCCCTTCCAGGTCGTCGATGGCGACGCGTTCGGTGCGGCGATGCGCGATGTAGGCGAAGGCGTCGGTCGGCTTCATCGCCGGCACGATCTCCGAGACGTACATCTCGGTCGTCAGGCGGGCGATGTCGCCCTTGGCGTACTGCTCGTGGATCGCCTGGCACAGGTCGCGCAGCCCCATGCGCTCGTAGCGCGGATGCGCGGCGCAGAACTCGGGCAGCACGCGCCACATCGGCGCGTTGCGGTCGTAGTCGTCCTTGAACTGCTGCAGCGCGGTCAGCAGCGTGTTCCAGCGGCCCTTGGTGATGCCGATCGTGAACATGATGAAGAACGAGTAGAGCCCGGTCTTCTCGACGACGACGCCGTGTTCGGCGAGGAACTTGGTGACGATGGACGCCGGGATGCCGGTCTCGGCGAAGCGGCCCGACAGGTCCAGCCCCGGCGTGATCAGCGTGCACTTGATCGGGTCCAGCATGTTGAACCCGTCGGCCAGCGCGCCGAAGCCGTGCCACTCGGCGTCGGCCTCCAGGATCCACTGCGCGCTCCGGCCGATGCCGTCGTCGGCCAGCTCGTCCGGGCCCCAGACCTTGAACCACCAGTCGCCGTCGCCGAACTCGCCCTCGACCTTGCGCATCGCGCGGCGGAAGTCCAGCGACTCGACGATGCTCTCCTCGACGAGCGCCGGGCCGCCGGGCGCCTCCATCATCGCCGCGGCGACGTCGCAGCTGGCGATGATCGCGTACTGCGGCGAGGTGCTGGTGTGCATCAGGTAGGCCTCGTTGAAGAGGTGGCGGTCGAGCTTGCGCTCGGTCGCGTCCTGCACCAGCACCTGGCTGGCCTGGCTGATGCCGGCCAGCAGCTTGTGCGTCGACTGCGTCGCGAAGACCAGCTGGTCCTTCGGCCGCGCGCGCTTCTTGCCCATCGAGTGGAACGGGCCGTAGAAACGGTGGAAGGCGGCGTGCGGCAGCCAGGCCTCGTCGAAGTGCAGCGCGTCGACATAGCCGTCGAGCGCGTGCTTGATCGTCTCGGTGTTGTAGAGCACGCCGTCGTAGGTGCTCTGCGTCAGCGTCAGGATGCGCGGCTTGACCGTCTTCGGGTCGACGCCGGCGAGCAGCGGGTTGGCGGCGATCTTGCGTTCGATCGCCTCGCGCGAGAACTCGCTCTCGGGGATCGGTCCGATGATGCCGTAGTGGTTGCGCGTCGGCGTCAGGAACACGGGCACCGCCCCGGTCATGATGATCGAGTGCAGGATCGACTTGTGGCAGTTGCGGTCGACGACGACCACGTCGCCCGGCGCCACCATGTGGTGCCAGACCATCTTGTTGCTGGTGCTGGTGCCGTTGGTGACGAAGAAGCAGTGGTCGGCGTTGAAGATGCGCGCCGCGTTGCGCTCCGACGCGGCCACCGGGCCGGTGTGGTCGAGCAGCTGGCCGAGCTCCTCGACGGCGTTGCAGACGTCGGCGCGCAGCATGTTCTCGCCGAAGAACTGGTGGAACATCTGGCCCACCGGGCTCTTCAGGAAGGCCACGCCGCCGGAGTGCCCCGGGCAGTGCCAGGAGTACGAGCCGTCCTGGGCGTAGTCCATCAGCGCCTTGAAGAACGGCGGCGCCAGGCCGTCGAGGTAGCTGCGGGCCTCGCGGATGATGTGCCGGGCGACGAACTCCGGCGTGTCCTCGAACATGTGGATGAAGCCGTGAAGCTCGCGCAGCACGTCGTTCGGGATGTGCTGGCTGGTGCGCGTCTCGCCGTACAGGTAGATCGGGATGTCCGCGTTCTTGAAGCGGATCTCCTCGATGAACTTGCGCAGGTTCAGCACCGCCGGGTCGAGCTCGGGGCCGGGCGTGAACTCGTTGTCGTCGATCGACAGGATGAAGGCGCTGGCGCGGCTTTGCTGCTGCGCGAACTGCGACAGGTCGCCGTAGCTGGTGGCGCCGACAACCTCGAAGCCCTCTTTCTCGATGGCCTCGGCGAGCGCGCGGATGCCGAAACCCGAGGTGTTCTCGGAGCGGAAGTCCTCGTCGATGATGACGATGGGAAAGCGAAAGCGCAGCATGGGCCGGGGCCTCGTCGGAGCGACAGGGGTGAAACGAGGCGCGAAGTGTAGAGGCCGACGGGGACGAACGCCGTGACGAACAATCGGCGCGTCTGCATGACCCGGCCCGCACCATGCCCCAAGACATCAACGTGCTCGGCAGCAAGCTCGTGCCCTGCTCCTACGACCCGCTGACCGGCTGGCGCCGCGACGGCTGCTGCCACGGCGACGCCGACGACCCCGGCCGCCACCTCGTCTGCGCGCGCATGACGCTGGCTTTCCTGAACTTCCAGATGGAACAGGGCAACGACCTGATCACGCCGCGGCCCGAGCTGCGCTTCGCCGGCCTGAAGCCCGGCGACCGCTGGTGCGTCTGCGTGCTGCGCTGGCGCGAGGCCTACGAAGCCGGCTGCGCGCCGCCGGCGGTGTTGGAAAGCACGCACGCCGCAGCGCTCGATTTCGTACCGCTTTCCTGGCTTCAGCGCAGCAACGCTGCGGAGCTGAGGTAGACTCCCGGGTTCTTTCCGGAAGGGTGGATGAGCGGTTTAAGTCGCACGCCTGGAAAGCGTGTGTGGGTTAACAGCCCACCGCGGGTTCGAATCCCGCCCCTTCCGCCAGATCGAAGCAAAACGGCCCCTCTGCGGGCCGTTTTGTTTTTCCGGGCCGGCTCAGCGGCTCGCCGCGCCGCGCGACGCCCACCCGCGCAGCAGCCCTTCCAGCCAGCCGTGCGCGCTGACGACCAGCACCCCGGCCAGCACCAGCCCGGCGCCGGCGACGAAGGCCGCGTCCAGGCGCTCGGCGAGCAGCCAGGCGCCGAAGACGACACCGAGGATCGGCGTCAGGAACGCCAGCACGCCCAGGCGCGACGCGAGGTAGTGGCGCAGCAGCCAGAACCAGACCAGGAAGCTGGCGAACGAGACGATCAGCGCCTGGAAACCCAGGTGCGCCCAGAACGCCGGTGTCGCCTGCAGCGCGGTCTGGCCGGTGACGAGCGCGCCGGCGCCCAGCAGCACGCAGGCGCCGAGCAGTTGGTACAGCAGCGTCTCGGTGGCCGGTGCCTCGCTGAGCCGCGAGCAGCGGATGACGACCGTCGTCGCCCCCCAGGACGCGCCGGCGGCCAGCGCCAGCAGGTCGCCCCAGAGCATCGTCATGCCCATCGCCGTGCCGCCACCGCGCCCGCCGAAGGCCAGCGCGATGCCGCCGAAGGCGATGGCGATGCCGGCCCACTGCAGCGGCCGCAGCCGCTCGGCCGGCAGCCGCAGGTGCAGCCCGACCGCGGCGAAGATCGGCGAGGTGTAGAGGAAGACCACCACGTGCGAGGCATGCGTGTGGCGCAGCGCCTCGGCGACGAACAGGTACTCCAGCGCGAACAGCAGCCCGACCACCAGCCCGGCGCGCCAGCGCCCGGTCGCCAGCGCCACACGCTCGCGCCGCCAGGCCATCACGCCGGCCACCAGCAGCGCCGCGACGGCCGAGCGCAGCGCCACCATCAGCATCGGCGAGACGTCGGCCGCGGCGGCCTTCAGCGAGATCTGCTGCAGGCTCCACAGCATGCAAAGCAGCACCATCACGCCGACGGCGAGGCCGTCGAGGTTCTTGCGGGAATCCATCGGGGGGAGCAGCGCGTCGCACGCGCAAGGCGGGAGAGAACGCCCCCAGTGTCATGCTGTCGGAAGCTCGACGCATAACGAATATCGGACAATGTGCAGCGAGGGCCAGCCAGCCGCGCCACGCCCGCCACCTCCGCAATGGACACCGAAGACCCACCGCGCCACCTGCTGCAGCCCTACGCCGGCACGATCGACACGCCGGTCTGGTTCCGCGCTGCACGCGTGCCGGCCGACGCCGGCTATCCGGCGCACCGCCATGACGGCGGCGAGCTGGTCTACGCCTTCAGCGGCGTGCTCGAGATCGAGATCGCCGGCGCGCTGTACCTCGCGCCGCCGCAGTACGCGCTGTGGCTGCCGCCGGGCGTCGAGCACCGCGCGCTGAACCGGCGCGAGGCGCACCACGCCTCGGTCTACGTCGCCGCTGCGCTGTGCGCGACGATGCCGGGCGAGGCCGCGGCGATCACCGTCGACCCGCTGCTGCGCGCGCTGCTCGCCCATCTGGACCGCCATCCGCCGGCCGAGCCGCCCACCGAGGCCGAGGCCCGCCTGCTGCAGGTGCTGGTCGACCGCCTGGTCGCCGCGCCGCGTTCGGGCAGCTACCTGCCCGTGTCGCGCGACCCGCTGCTGGCGCCGGTGCTGCAGGCGCTGCAGGCCGACCCGGCCGACGAACGCAGCGTCGGCGAACTGGCCGCCGCCGTCGGCACGACCGAACGCACGCTGGCGCGGCGCTGCCAGCGTGAACTGGGCATGCCGCTGGCCGCCTGGCGCCAGCGCCTGCGCGTGCTGCGCGCGCTGGCGCTGCTCGACGACGGGCGCAAGGTCGAGGCCATCGCGCTGGACCTGGGCTACGCCAGTGCGTCGGCCTTCATCGCGATGTTCCGCCGGCTGATGGGCACCACGCCCGACGACTACCGCAGCCGGCGTGCCGAGCCGGGGACCTGCCGATGAGCGCCTGGCCCACCCGCCTGGCCGAGCTGGCGCGTGCCGAATGGCAGCACCTGACGAAGATCCAGCGCAGCGACCGCCTCTGGCAGATGCCGGTGGCCGCGGCGCTGGCCACCGGGCTGCCGCTGCTCGTCGGCGCCTGGTTCGGCCACCTCGAGTTCGGCCTCGTGTCCTCGCTCGGCGGCCTGGTCTTCGTGCACACGCCGAACACGCCGATGCAGCACCGCATGGTCGTGCTGATGGCCTGCGCCTTCGCGATGACGGCCTGCTACGCCACCGGCGTCCTGTGCCACTTCGCGCCCGGCTGGGCGGTGCCGGCGATCGCCTTCCTCACCGCCGTCGTGACGATGCTGGTGCGGCTGTACGCGATGGGGCCGCCGGGCAGCCTGTTCTTCGTGATGGCCGCGGCGATCGGCGCCTACACGCCGGTGCAGGTGGAGGACCTGCCGCGTGCGGTGGGCCTGCTGTTCCTCGGCGCCTTGCTGGCGGTGCTGATCGCCTTCGTCTACAGCCTCTGGGCGCTGCGGCTGCGTGCGCCGCAGGCGCCGCCCGCGCCGGCGCCGCCGAGCTTCGACGACGTCGTCTTCGACTCGGTCGCCATCGGCGCCTTCGTCGGCCTGTCGCTGGCCCTGGCGCAGGTGCTGGGGCTGTCGCGGCCGTACTGGGTGCCGATCACCTGCCTGGCGGTGATCCAGGGTGCGTCGCTGCGCGCGGTGTGGATCCGCCAGCTGCACCGCGTTCTGGGCACCGCCGCCGGGCTGCTGGTCGCCTGGGCCATCCTGTCGCTGCCGCTGGGGCCGTGGAGCGTGGCCTTCGTGCTGATGGGACTCAGCTTCGTCATCGAGATCTGCGTCGTGCGCCACTACGGGCTGGCGGTGATGTTCATCACGCCGCTGACCATCCTGCTGGCCGACGCCGCGCACCTGGGCGCGGTGGCGCCGGGGCCGCTGGTGCAGGCACGCTTCATCGACACCGCGCTGGGCTGCGCCGTCGCGCTGGCCGGCGCGGCCTGCCTGCACGACCGGCGTCTCCGGGTGCTGGTCGGGCGGCCGATGCGGCGGCTGATCCCGCCGCGGCTGCTGCGCTGATCACGCCGGGGCGGGCAGATGCGCGCCCTGGCCGCCGTGCAGATCGAGGTCGGCGCGGATCGCCTGCATCGCCGGCCAGACCGTGCTGCACCAGGCGGGCGCGACCAGCGTCGGCGCGCGCGCGGTGGCGCTGACGCGGTGGAACACCAGCTCCGGCGGCGTGCGCCGGATCAGCTCGCCGACCAGCGCCGCGTAGGCCGGCAGCTCGGGCGGCGCGATCTCGCCGCGTTTGTGCGCCACGGCCAGCCGGCTGCCGCGCGTGATCATCAGCGGGTGCAGCTTCAGACCCTCGGCGCCGGCGTCGAGCACACGCTCCAGCGTCGTGAAGGCGTGGGCGTCGGTCTCGCCGGGCAGGCCGAGGATCAGGTGGGTGCAGACCGGCACGCCGGCGGCGCGCGCGCGCGCCACCGCATCGGCATAGGCTGCCCAGCCGTGGCCGCGGTTCACACGCGCCAGCGTCTCGTCGTGCGCGCTCTGCAGGCCCAGCTCCAGCCAGACCTCGTAGCCACGTTCGCGGTAGCCGGCCAGCAGCGCCAGCACCGCGTCGGGCACGCAGTCGGGCCGCGTGCCCACCGCCAGGCCGACGACATCGGGGCTGGCGGTGGCCTCGGCGTACAGCCGCGTCAGCGTCTCGACCTCGGCATAGGTGTTGGTGTAGGCCTGGAAGTAGGCGATGTAGCGCGCCGCACGCTTCAGCTCGGCGCGGCGTTCGGCGAGCTGCTGCGCCAGCGGCGCGTCACCGTCGTCGGCGGCGAAGGACAGCACGCTGCAGAAGGTGCAGCCGCCGCGGCCCAGCGTGCCGTCGCGGTTGGGGCAGCCGAAGCCGGCGTTCAGAGACAGCTTGCGCACACGTTCGCCGTAGCGCGCCTTCAGGTGGCGGCCCAGCGTGTTGACGAGGTCATCGAGGTTCACGGCCGCGATTGTCCGCCGTGGCGCGGCACGCCCCGGTCGGCAACGCCGGGGCCGAGCCGGCGCCGCGGAGCGCGGCGCGCCTGATCCGCGCCCGGGGCGCCGTCCTACAGCACCCGACGCGCTGCGCCGACGCGGCCGGCCCGCCCCCCGGCGCCCAATCGGAGCGCCACGACCGGAGCCCCGATGCCCGCCGACGACGCCGCCGAACCCGCCCGAGGCGAACGCCTCGTCGCCCTGCCCGCCGCGCTGGCGATGGCGATCGCGATCGCGCTCGTCGTCGCCGCGCTCTATCTGGGCCAAGCGATCCTGGTGCCGTTCGCGCTGGCGGTGCTGCTGGCCTTCGTGCTCGACCCGCTGGTCACGCGGCTGCGCCGGCCCTGGCTGCCGCGCGCCGCGGCGGTCGGTCTGGTCATCGCGACGATGGTCGCGCTGCTCGGCGGGCTGTCGCTCTACGTCGGCTCGCAGGTCGCCGAACTGGGGCGCGACCTGCCCCGCTACCAGAGCACGATCCAGAAGAAGCTGCGCATGCTGCGCCAGGCGGTTGTCGACCGCGGCGGCTCGCTGGGCGGCGCCTCGCGCGTCGTCGACGTCGTCGAGCGCGAGTTCGACGCCGCGCGACGGGCGCTGCAGCCGGGCCCGGCCAGCGCCGGCCGCACGCCGCTGCCGGTGCGTGTCGACCCGACACCGGCCTCGCCGCTGCAGGCGCTGGCCGACGTCGCGCTGCCGGTGCTGACACCGCTGGCCACCGCCGCCATGTCGCTGGTCTTCCTGATCTTCATCCTGATCGACCGCAGCGACCTGCGCGAGCGCCTGCTGCGTTTTGCCGGCGCCGACCTGCGCCGCGCCACCGCCGCGGTGGACGAGGCGGCACGCCGCGTCAGCCGCTATCTGACGGTGCAGCTCGGCCTGAACCTGGCCTTCGGCTGCGCACTGGGCCTGGGGCTGTGGTTGATCGGCGTGCCGGGTGCGCTGCTGTGGGGCGTGCTCGGCGCGGTGCTGCGCTACGTGCCTTACGTCGGCGGCCTGGTGGCCGCGGTGTGCCCGGCGCTGATGGCCTTCGCCGTCGACGACGGCTGGAGCCTGCTGCTGTGGACGGTGACGCTGGTGCTGGTGCTGGAGATCCTCATCAACAGCGTCGTCGAGCCTTGGCTGTACGGCGCCAGCGCCGGCATCGCGCGTGTCGCGCTGCTGCTGTCGGCGGCGTTCTGGGCCGCGCTCTGGGGCCCCGTCGGCCTGCTGCTGGCAACGCCGGTCACGGTCTGCCTGGTCGTCATGGGCCGGCATCTTCGGCCGCTGCGTTTCCTCGACCACCTGCTCGGCTCGACGCCGGTCTTCGACGCGCCGACCCGTCTGTACCAGCGCCTGCTGGCCGGCGACGTCGAGGAGGCGATCGAGCTGGCCGAGCAGGAGCTGCGCAGCGGCTCGCTGAGCGGCTTCCTGCGCGACACCGGCGTGCCGGCGCTGCAGCAGGCGAGCCGGGCACACGCACGCAGCGGCGCCGAGCACCGCCACCGCGTCGTCTCCGGCATGGCCGCGCTGCTGCGCGAGCTGCGCCAGGCCTCGCCGGCACCGGCCGCCGGCGCGGCGCGTGTGCTGTGCATCGGCCTGCGCTGCGAACTCGATTCGCTGGCCGCGGAGATGCTCGCCCTGGCGCTGGCCGCGGCCGGCACCGACGCGCGCCATCTGCCGGCAGCGGCGCTGGGCGTCGAGCAGATCGGCCGCCAGCCGCTGGACGGCGTCGACGCGGTCGTGCTGTCGAGCTTCAACCCGGCGCCGCAGACCAACACACGCCTGGTCTGCCGGCGGCTGCGCCGCCGCCACCCCGGGCTGCGCATCGTGCTGGCACCGTGGAACGCGCCGGCCGCGCTGCGCACGCCGGAGGCCGCGGCCGAACTCGGCGTCGACCACGTCGCCGCGACGCTGGACGAGGCCGCGCTGCAGGCCCGGCCGCCTTCACGCGCTGCCGCGGACCGCGGCAGCGCCACGCCGGCGACGCTGGGCGAGCCCTCGCCGGCCTGACGGCGTCTTGTCCGACAAGGCACGGCGGCGCCTCCCGACGCCGGCCACCCGGCCTGGCCGCCGACGATGTGCACCACCGTGGCCCGTCCGGGCCCGCAGCAGAGGAGCCGCAGATGAACGAGGGCCAGCACGACGACCCCCGCCCCGCCGACGAGCCCTGGGACCCTGAAGACGCCGCCTGGGCGCTGGGCTGCGAAGCCGCCCTGCCCTTCCTGACCGACGCCGGCGCGCCGCAGGACGACGGCCGCGGCGCGCAACGGCTGCCGCACCGGGACTGAAACCCCGCACCCGGCGCGACGAAGCGGCGGCAGACGGCTCCCATCACGCTTGCAGTCGCAGCCGGCAGCGTTCAGCGGGGCCACCTGCGGCCTGGCGGCCGGCCCCGGGGCACGTGCCGGCAAGCGGAACACAACGCGCGTCATGCGCCGGGCGACCCGGTCGCCCGACTGCCCCCGCCCGGCCTCCGGTGCGGGGGCCTTTTTTCGCGGGGCCGCTCAGAAGCGCTTGCGCCAGGCGATCGCCAGGCCGTCGCGGCGCGGCCGCAGCGTCAACGATGCGTCACCCGACAGCTGCACCCGCAGCGCGCCACGCGGCAGCACGACCGGCCCCTCGCCGTCCTCGAACGCGAGCACCGGGCGCGCGGCCAGCGCGGCCTGCGGCGATGCGAATGCCGGCTCGGGCACGATCATCAGACGCGGCCCGGCAGCGGACGGATGGCGCGACGTGCGCAGGTCCGGCACCGCGCTGCGCGGCTCGGCGGCCAGCGTGGCGCCCGCCAGCGGCAGCAGCAGCACGATGGCCAGGCGGCCGGCGGCGTTCATCGCGACACCTTGCGTGCCCGGCGCCGGCGCAGCAGGTCAAGCGCGAAGCTGCCCAGCGCCAGCACCAGGAAGAGCACGAACAGCAGCTGCGCCACCTGCGCGGCGCCGACGGCCACACCGGTGAAGCCCAGCGCGCCCGCGACCAGCGCGATGACGAAGAAGACGACGGCCAGTTGCAGCATGAGCCACCTCGCGTCCGGCTGGGGCCAGGGTGTCCGGCCCCGGGTCGACAGCGTAGGCAGCGCCGGCGGCGGCCCGGGTGGGAAGCGGCCACACGCCGCTGTCGGTGGCCTACGAGCGGCCCTGTAGGAGGCGGCCGATCACGCGGCCGAGGGGCGGGGCCGGCGGGTCGAGCGCCGGCGGCGAGGTAGTCCGCCTCCTACCGGCGGCCGCTTCGCGCGCCGACACGGCCGCGGGGCCGAGGCCGCTGCCGCGCCGGCGGCGGCGCTCCAAAAATGGTTTCACCGCGGCAGCCTGCCGCATGACGCACAGAGGAGACCCCGATGCTTCACTACGCGCTCGCCTTCCTGGTCGTGGCCCTGATCGCCGCGGTCCTCGGCTTCGGCGGCATCGCGGCCGGCGCCGCCGGCATCGCCAAGATCCTGTTCTTCGTCTTCCTGGTGCTGGCGATCGGCGGTTTCGTCGCCAGCCTGATGCGCAAACCCTGAAGGAGACCCCGATGAACCGACACGAGCACTCCAACCGCACCGACGAACTCGCTTCGCGCGCGCAATCGGCCTGGGACGAAGGCCGCCGCTTCGCCAGCGAGGCGCACGAAGCCCTGGACGACGGGGCACGCGCGGCACGCCAGGAGGCCGCCGAGGCCTTCGGCCGCGCCCGCAGCCAGGTCGGCGACGCCGCCCGGCGCGGCTGGGACAGCGCCCGCGAACTCGGCGCCAGCGTGCGCCACCGCGTCGACCTGGCCGGCGAGCGCACGACGGCGAAGATCCAGGAGCAGCCGGTGAAGGCGGTGCTGGTGGCCGCGACCGCCGGCGCCCTCGTCGCGCTGCTGCTCGGCGCGCTGGCCTCCCAGCGCCGCGACGGCTCGCGCCACCTGCGCTGAGGCCGCCGATGCAAGACGACCGAGACGCCTGGCTGGACGACGTGCGCCGCTGGTACTACGGCGGCTCGCCGCCGGCCGGCGACCTCCTGCCCGCACCGGCCACGCGCGACGCCCCGGCGGCGCGCCGCAGCCCGCCCGCATCCGATAGCGCCCACCAACGAAAGGAAGCCCGATGAACACCCCCCGACGCCCGCTCGCCGCCACCGTGATCGCCGCCGCCGTCGCAGCCCTGGCCCTGACGGCCTGCGGCCGCCAGGACGAGCAGACCGCCGGCGAGAAGCTGGACTCGGCCACCGCCGCCGCCGGCAACGCCGCCGAACGCGCCGGCAACGCCATCGAGAACGCGGCCGAACGCACCGGCGAGGCGATCGGCAACGCCTCCGAGCGTGCCGGCGCGGCGATCGACGACGCGACGGTCACCGCGCGTGTCAACGCCGAGCTGGCCAAGGACCCCGACCTCAGCGCGCTGCGCATCGACGTCGACACCGAGTCCGGCCGCGTCGTGCTCAAGGGCAGCGCACCCGACGTGGCGGCACGCGAACGGGCGACGCAGATCGCCGCCCGGGTCGACGGCGTCAAGGGCGTCGACAACCGTCTGGAAGTGAAGAGCTGAGGCCGCAGGCGGCGGCCCGCCGCCGCCCCGATCTGGCGGACTCCGCGGATCAGGCGGTGGCGGTCTCGGCGGCCAGCGGCAGCCAGGCCTCGATCAGCGTGCCTTCGCCGGGCCGCGAGTGCACGCGCATCGCCCCGCCCTGCGACTCGACGCGATAGCGCATGCCCATCAGGCCGTGCGCCGTGCCGCTGACGGTCTCGGGGTCGAAGCCGCGGCCGTCGTCGCGCACGGCGATGCGTGCGCGGTCGCCGTCGCGCGCCAGCGTCAGCGTCACGCGGCGCGCGGCGGCGTACTTCGCGATGTTGGTCAGCGACTCCTGGACGAGGCGGAAGGTGGTGATCTGCGCGCTGTCGGCCAGCGGCACGTCCTCCAGCTCGACCTGCACCGGCAGCTCCGAGCGCTGCGAGAACTCGCGCGCCTGGATCTCCAGCGCCGCGACCAGGCCCAGGTTGCTCAGCGACGAAGGCCGCAGGTCCTCGATGATGCGGCGCTTCAGGCCGATGCCGTCGTTGATCGTGTCGTTGAGGTGCTTGAGCCGCGCCTCGGCCTCGGGCGACATCGTGCCGAGGCTGCGCTTGAGGCGCGCGGCGTCGAGCTTGGCCGCCGTCAGCAGCGCGCCGAGTTCGTCGTGCAGCTCGCGCGCCAGGCGGCTGCGTTCGTCCTCGCGTGCGGTCTGCAGGTAGTTCGCGAGGTCGGTGAGGTCGCGGGTGCGGCGCGCGACCTCGGTCTCGAGATGGTCCTTCTCGGCCTGCAGCGCCAGCGCATGGCGGCGCTGGACCTCGTCGAAGCTGGCCGTCTGGCGCAGGAACAGCATCAGCGCCAGCAGGCTCAGCGCGGTCATCGCGTTGACGCCGATGCGCTGCAGGCGCAGCGTCTCGTAGACGTCGGCCCGGTCGGCGCGGATCAGCTGCGACTCGTGGTCGAGCAGCTGCTGCCCGAGCGTGCGGATGCGCTCCATCTTGTCCAGGCCGATGTTGGACATCAGCAGCTCGTGCCAGGCCTCGTGGCGGCCTTCGTCGTACAGCCGCACCGCGGTGGCCAGGTCCGACAGGCGCTGGTCGACGGTGGTGACGATGCCCTGCATCAGCGCGGTGGCCTCCGGGTCGCCGGCGAAGTAGGTGCGCAGCCGCTCGACACTGGCCGGCACCGAGGCCGCGGCCTTCTCGTACGGGTCCAGGTACTCCTTGCGCCCGGTGAGCAGGTAGCCGCGCTCGCCGGTCTCGGCATCGACGAGCGCGCCGCGCAGCATCTGCAGCTCGACGCGGGCGCTGCCGCGTGTGCCCAGCTGGTCCAGCGAGGCCACCGAGTCGCGGTAGGCGAGTTCGTTGATGAAGAGGATGACCAGCGCCGCCACCGCCGCCAGCGGCAGCGCCAGCGCGCTGCGGCGCAAGCGCGAGACCAGACCGAAACGCATCGCCACATCCTCCCGCGCCGCCCTGGCGCCCGTTCGTGTTGTACGCGCCGCGGCGCCGTCCGGGTGGCGGACGGTGCCGGCGCCAGCTCAGTTCAGCGCGCCGGGCACCGTCGCGCCGCCGCCTTCGGACAGGCGCAGGCAGTAGCTGATCAGTTCGTCGAGCTCGTTGGACTTGTCGAACACGCGGTGCGCGCCGAGCGCCTGGCACTTCTCGCGCATGTCGGGCGTGGCGTAGTTGGTCAGCACGACGCGGCGGCCGCGAACGCCGGACTGCGCCGCCTGGCGCAGCACGCCCAGGCCCGAGCCCGACTTCAGGAAGATGTCGATGATCAGCAGGTCGCAGTCCTCGGGGCGGGTGCGCAGCCACTGCAGCGCGCTCGACTCGTCGGCGGCGGTGCCGACGACCTTCACCGGCGCGAGCTCCTCGAGCGTGGCGACGAGGCTCTCGAGGATGATGGGGCTGTCTTCGACGATGAAGGCGTTGACTTCGGGCATGGGGGGCCGGCAGCTCGCGGCTGCCGCAGGGTCGGGAACGGGGCTCCGGGGCACTCGGACTGCAGTGTGGCGGATGGCGGCCGAGGCGGCCATCACCACCCGCCGCCATCGGATGTCGGAAACGTCCTACGTCAGCGCGGCCACGGCGCAGGCGACGGCGGCAAGGCGGCGGGTTCGGCTCACGGCGGGCTCCGGGGCTTCCGCTCGTCCTACACGCCGCCGCGCCGGACTCCGATACGGCGGCCGCGGCCGCGGCGCGACAGTGCAGGCGCCCATTGGAGCCGCCATGAACCTGCACCTGATCCGTCTGCACGCGACGACGCCGTGGCTGCTGTTTGGCGCGGCCCTCGTGCCGGCCCTGCTCGCCGCCTGCGTGCACCTGCTGATCTCGGCCGTCGAGCGCGAAGCGGCGCCGCGGTCGGGCGCCGACCGGCAGGGACCACCCGCCGCGCAGGCGCCTGCGGCGTCGATCCCGGACTCGCACCTCGCCTTCATCGTCGTGCCCTGATCCGGGGCGCCGCCCCGGGCCGCTTGACGTCGCTCAAAGTCAAGCCCCGAGACCGGCGAAGAATGGCCCGCGGATCCATCCGCGGAGGAGCGACATGCTGCAGATCCGACTGCACGGGCGCGGCGGCCAGGGCACGGTGACGGCAGCGGAGATGCTGTCGCTCGCGGCCTTCGAGCAGGGCCGCCATGCCCAGGCCTTCCCCAGCTTCGGCTCCGAACGCACCGGTGCGCCGGTCGTCGCGTTCTGCCGCATCGGCGAGCGCGAGATCCGCTCGCGCGAGCCGGTGATGGCGCCCGACGTGCTCGTCGTGCAGGACCCGACGCTGCTGCACCAGGTCGACGTCTTCCAGGGGCTCAAGCCCGACGGCTGGGTGCTGATCAACTCCGGCCGCGACCTCGCCGCGCTGGGCCTGGCCGAACTGGCCGCACGGCTGCCGCCGGGCCACGCGGCCACGGTGCCGGCCAGCGACATCGCGCTGGCGCGCCTGGGCCGGCCGCTGCCCAACGCAGCGCTGCTGGGCGGGCTGGCGGCGCTGGCCGGCATCGTCTCGCTGGAGGCGGTGGCGCAGGCCATTCGCCACACCTTCGCCGGCCGCGTCGCCGACGCCAACATCCTGGCCGGCGCCGAGGCCCATGCCTGGGTGCTGGAGCACGCCGAAGGAGCGGTGCCATGCTGAAGCAGATCGAAGGCTCGCGCGCCGTCGCGCAGGCGGTGGCGCTGGCCCGCCCCGAGGTCATCTGCGCCTACCCGATCTCGCCGCAGACGCACATCGTCGAGGGGCTGGGCGAGCTGGTGAAGTCCGGGGCGCTGGCACCGTGCGAGTTCGTCAACGTCGAGAGCGAGTTCGCGGCGATGAGCGTGGCCATCGGCGCCAGTGCCGCTGGCGCGCGCAGCTACACCGCCACCGCCAGCCAGGGCCTGCTGTTCATGGCCGAGGCGGTCTACAACGCCTCGGGCCTGGGGCTGCCGATCGTGATGACGGTGGCCAACCGCGCGATCGGCGCGCCGATCAACATCTGGAACGACCACAGCGACTCGATGAGCCAGCGCGACTGCGGCTGGATCCAGCTCTTCGCCGAGACCAACCAGGAGGCTGCCGACCTGCACCTGCAGGCCTTCAAGCTCGGCGAGGAGCTGTCGATGCCGGTGATGGTCTGCATGGACGGCTTCATCCTGACCCACGCCGTCGAGCGTGTGGACCTGCCGGAGCAGGCCGAGGTCGACGCCTTCCTGCCGCCCTACGAGCCGCGCCAGCTGCTCGACCCGGCCGAGCCGGTGTCGATCGGCGCGATGGTGGGCCCGGAGGCCTTCATGGAGGTGCGCTACATCGCCCACGCCAAGCAGACGATGGCCCTCGACCGCATCCCGCAGATCGCCGCCGAGTTCCAGGCACGTTTCGGCCGCGACTCCGGCGGCCTGGTGCGCGGCTACCGGCTGGACGGCGCGAAGACCGTCGTCGTCGCGCTCGGCTCGGTGCTGGGCACGCTGAAGGACGCGGTCGACGTGCTGCGCGACGACGGCGTGGCGGTCGGCGTGCTCGGCATCACGTCGTTCAGACCCTTCCCGCTGGCCGCGGTGCGTGCCGCGCTCGAAGGCGCCGAACGTGTCGTCGTGCTGGAGAAGAGCTTCTCGGTCGGGCTGGGCGGCGTCGTCTCGACCGACGTGCGGCTGGCGCTGTCGGGCCTCGCGCTGCACGGCCACACGGTCGTCGCCGGGCTCGGCGGGCGGCCGATCACGCAGGCTTCGCTGGAGCGCACGCTGCGCGACGCGGTCGCCGGCAAGCTGGGGCCCCTGACCTTCATGGACCTGGACTGGCGCATCGTCGAGCGCCAGCTGGCACGCGAGGCCGCGGTGCGCCGCAGCGGCCCGATCGCCGAGAACCTGCTGCGCGACCTGGGCGCCGCCGCGCCGCGTGGGAGCTGAGCATGGACGAGCCCGTCAAGTTCTACCAGACCGGCACCTTCACCGTCGGCAACCGCCTGCTGCCGAAGGAGCAGCGCACCGTGCAGGCCTCGCGCCAGCGCGGCAACGCGCTGAACTCGGGCCACCGCGCCTGCCAGGGCTGCGGCGAGGCGCTGGGCGCACGCTACGTCGTCGACGCCGCGCTGCGCGCCGCCGAGGGGCGGCTGATCGCCGCCAACGCCACCGGCTGCCTGGAAGTCTTCTCCACGCCCTACCCCGAGACCTCGTGGCAGCTGCCGTGGATCCACTCGCTGTTCGGCAACGCCGCCGCGGTGGGCACCGGCATCGCCGCGGCGCTGAAGGTCAAGGGCCGGCGCGACGTGCGTGTCATCGCCCAGGGCGGCGACGGCGGCACCACCGACATCGGCTTCGGCTGCCTGTCGGGCATGTTCGAGCGCAACGACGACGTGCTCTACGTCTGCTACGACAACCAGGGCTACATGAACACCGGCGTGCAGCGCAGTTCGGCGACGCCGCCGGGCGCCCGCACCGCGACGACGATGGCCGTCGGCCCCGAGCCCGGCGCGCCCTTCGGCCAGGGCAAGAACCTGCCGCTGATCGCGATGGCCCATGCCATTCCCTACGTCGCCACCGCGACGGTGGCCGACCTGCACGACCTGGAGGCCAAGGTCGAGCGCGCGATGGCGCTGCACGGCGCGCGCTACCTGCACGTGCTGGTGCCCTGCCCGCTGGGCTGGGGCGCGGCCAGCCACGACACCGTGCGCCTGGCGCGGCTGGCCAAGGAGAGCGGCATCTTCCCGGTGTTCGAGGCCGAACATGGCGAGCTGACGGCGGTCTCGAAGATCCGCCGCCGCGTGCCGGCGGCCGAGTACCTGCGGCTGCAGAAACGTTTCGCCCACCTGTTCGGCGAGCCCGGCCACCCCGAGATGCTGGCCGCCATCCAGGCCGGCGCCGACCGCAACGTGCGCCGTTTCGCGCTGGAGGACTGAGCATGGACAAGCCCTTCGCGATCACGCTGGACCCGGGCTCCTCGCTGGCCAACAAGACCGGCAGCTGGCGCACCGAACGCCCGGTCTACACCGACCGCCTGCCGCCCTGCAACGCCACCTGCCCGGCCGGCGAGGACATCCAGGGCTGGCTGTTCCGCGCCGAGAGCGGCGACTACGAAGCCGCCTGGCGCCATCTGGTGCGCGACAACCCGCTGCCGGCGGTGATGGGCCGCGTCTGCTATCACGGCTGCGAGGGCGCTTGCAACCGCGCCAAGCTCGACGAGGCGGTGGGCATCAACTCGGTCGAACGTTTCCTCGGCGACGAGGCCATCCGCCGCGGCTGGGCCTTCGAGCCGCCGGCAGCCGAGAGCGGCAAGCGTGTGCTCGTCGTCGGCTCCGGGCCTTCGGGGCTGTCGGCCGCTTACCACCTGCGCCGGCTGGGGCACGCGGTGACGATCGCCGAAGCCGGCGCGGCGGCCGGCGGCATGATGCGCTACGGCATCCCCAAGTACCGTCTGCCGCGCGAGGTGCTGGACGCCGAGGTCGCGCGCATCGTCGCGCTCGGTGTCGAGCTGAAGCTGGGCACCCGCGTCGACCGCATCGCCGAGGCGATGCAGGCCGGCGGCTACGACGCCGCCTTCCTCGCCGTCGGCGCGCACATCGCCAAACGCGCCTTCATCCCGGCCGGCGACTCGGCACGCATCCTCGACGCGGTGGCCGTGCTGCGTTCGATGGAAGACGGCGAACCGCCCTTCCTGGGCCGGCGTGTCGCCGTCTATGGCGGCGGCAACACCGCGCTGGACGTCGCGCGCACCGCCAAGCGCCTGGGCGCGACCGAGGCCGTCATCGTCTACCGCCGCACGCGCGAACGCATGCCGGCGCACGACCTCGAGGTCGAGGAGGCGCTGGAGGAAGGCGTGCAGGTCAAGTGGCTGTCGACTGTCGCCCACGCCGAAGCCGGCGCGCTGACGATCGAGAAGATGCGCCTGGACGAACACGGCAAGCCGCAGCCGACCGGCGAGTACGAGACGCTGGAGGCCGACTCGCTGGTGCTGGCGCTGGGCCAGGACGTCGACCTCGGCCTGCTGGCCGGCGTGCCCGGGCTGGAGTTGCGCGACGGCGTCGTGCAGGTCGACCCGGCGACGATGATGACCGGCCACCCGGGCCTGTTCGCCGGCGGCGACATGGTGCCGGCCGAACGCAACGTGACGGTCGCCGTCGGCCACGGCAAACGCGCCGCGCGCCACATCGACGCCTGGCTGCGCGGCACGGTGCTGGAGCCGGCGGCCAAACACGGCCCGGCGCTGTTCGAGCGCCTGAACCCCTGGTACTACAGCGACGCGCCGAAGACCGAACGCGAGCAGCTCGAACTCGCCCGCCGCACCGACGGCTTCGACGAGGTGCAGCATGGCCTGACCGAGGAGAACGCGCTGTTCGAGGCGCGGCGCTGCCTGAGCTGCGGCAACTGCCTGCAGTGCGACAACTGCTACGGCGTCTGCCCCGACAACGCGGTGAAGAAGCTCGCTCCCGGGCGCTACGCGGTCGACTACGACTATTGCAAGGGCTGCGGCCTGTGCGCCGTCGAGTGCCCTTGCGGCGCGATCGACATGGTGGCCGAGAGCACCTGAGGCAGCCCCTGAAGCCGGGCCAGGCGGCGTCGGCCGCGCCTGCGGCAACGGCGGCGCGCTGACGCACTCCGTTACCTTTGTTCCCTACGCTCGCGGATGTCGCGTCAAGCGGCACGGCGGTTCAATGCCTTCATCACTCCGATGGAGAGTTCATGGACCCGGCCGAAACCACCGCGATCGTCGCGGCACTGCGCCGCCTGCAGGACGACCTCGGGCAGCCGCTGGCCCGCCGCGCCGCGCTGATGCGCCTGGCCGACGCGCTGGAGTTCCTCGCGGCGACGCTGGCGCTGCCGGCACAAGGCGGGCCCGGCGCCCATCCGGCCCAGGCGGCGCAGCGCGAGTGCAGCCGCGCCTGGCAGGCGCTGCAGGACACGCTGCCGCCGCCGCTGCAGGAGCGCGTGGCGGCGTGGCTGGCCGCCGCCGCCCGGGCCGCGGCGGTGCTGGCCGGACACGGCCGCGGGGCCGAGCCGGCGAGACGTTCGCCCCCGCCGTCGGCAGCGCCGCCGATGCCCTCGCCGCCGCCGCAGTTCGCCTACCTCGCCACCGCGCCGGTCTTCGAGCTGCCCGAGGCGGCGGCCGACCGTGCGCCGCCCGAGCCGGCGGCTCCCGAGACCGCGGTGCCGATGGACGACGCCCGCTTCGGCGCCAGCGCACCGGCCGTCGTGCCGCCCGGCCGCGAGTTCATCGCCGAGTTCGTCGCCTACCCCGCCGGGGCGCAGGAGCAGGCGCGTGCGCTGCTGTCGCGGCCGCACGCGACGCTGGAGGTCGGCGCGGCCACGCCGCTGCAGCGCGGCACGCGCCTGGACGTCGAAGTGCGCGGCAGCGGCTTCATGCCGGCCGACGGCGAGAGCGCACGCCAGTCCTTCGTCTGGCAGGGCACGCCGGTCAAGCTGGCCTGGGCGCTGCAGGCCGCGGACGGCGCGCACGGCGAGTCGCTGCTGCGCCTGGACGTCGCGATCGACGGCATCGTCGTCGCCCGCGTGCGGCTGCCGATCGAGGTGGCCGCCGCCGCGCCGGCAGCGCCGCCGCCGGTGCAGGCCGAGGAGGCGGCGATCGCCCGGCGGGCCTTCGCGTCCTACGCCTCGGCCGACCGGCTGCGGGTGCTTGACCGCGTCGCGTCGATCCGGCTGGCCGCCGGCATCCGCGTCTTCCTCGACTGCCACGACCTGCACCCGGGCAAGGCCTGGCAGCCGCAGCTCGAGCGCGAGATCGACGCCAGCGAGCTGTTCCTGCTGTTCTGGTCGGCGGCGGCGGCCAAGTCGGGCTGGGTGCGCTGGGAGTACGAGCGCGCGATCGAGCGCCTGGGCGAGCAGTGCCTGCAGATCCACCCGCTGGACAACGGCGTGGCGCCGCCGCGCGCCCTGGCCCACCTGCACCTGGGTGACCCGATGATGGACCTGCGCCAGGCCGAGGCGCAGCGCCGCGGCAGCAGCCCGAGCTGAAGGGGAAGGCGATGGACGATGGAGCCGGGGACACGATGCTGGGCCTGCGCGTGCGCGCCGACGCGCTCGACGACCTGCCGTTCGGCGTGCTGCGCCTGGGGCTGGACGGCCGCATCCGCTACGTCAACCGCGCCGCCGCCCGCCTCGCGGGCCCGGAACTGCAGCCCGGCGCGGCGCTGCGCGGGCTGCCTTTCGACGCCGAGAGCGCACGGCGGCTGGACAGCGAGATCGAGCGCCGCCACCGCGCCCAGCGCGCCGGCAGCTACGCGCTGACGCTCGAACGCCCGGATCTCGGCCCCGGGGTGCGGGTGCACCTGGGCGTCGTCGGCGTGCCCGAGTACGACGCGGCCGGTGCGCTGGCCGGCTCGCTGGGCTTCATCGAGGACCGCACGCTGGAGCGCGCCACGCTGGCGATCCACGAGGCGATCGGCATCGCCGACGACTGCGAGCGCCTGCTCGACGCGCTGGCCGCGCGCCTGGGCGAGGTGATGCACTTCGACGCGATGCTGGTCAGCATGATCAGCGAGGACCGCGCCGCGGTGCGCCTGCTGCACGCCCATCCCGGCGTCGCGGTGTCGCCGTCCTGGGGCTGGTGGCCGATGCCGGCGATGGTGAGCGCCGACCTGGACCGGCTGCTGCTGCCGCGCGCCGACGCCGTCGCCGAGCTCTTCGCCGAGGAGCCTTACGCCGCGCTCGCCCGCGACGACGACGCGACCCGGGAGTTCCTCGCACAGGGCTGGCGCCACCTGCTGCGCCGGCCGGTGTTCCGCGACGGTGCGCTGGCGGCGATCCTGACGCTGCTGCGGCGTGACGACCGGCGTTTCGACGAACGCGAGACCACGCAGCTCGGCCGGCTGCCGGTCGGCGAGGCTGTCAACATGGCGCTGGCGCTGGACCGCCAGCGCGCGCTGGAGTTCGAGCTGGAGCTCATCGGCAGCATGGGCCAGGCCGCGGGCAACCTGTCGGACGTGGCCCGCGTGCTCGTCGACGGCCTGCGCCACACGCGCGGCTGGGACCACGTCTCGCTGTTCCGGGTCGACCACGACGAGGGCCGCGTGTCGCTGGTGCACCAGTCGGCGCTGCCGGGCGCCGAACTGCCCGCCGACTACCGCCAGGACCTCGGCGAAGGCGTGCTCGGCGAGGTCGCGCTGTGGGCGCGCGCGGTGCGGCTGGACGACGTGCGCACGCGCCAGCGCTACACCGGCAGCGTGGCCGGCACGCGCTCGGAGATGTGCCTGCCGGTGCCCGGGCAGCCGGTGCGCTGGATCCTGAACCTGGAGTCGTCCAAGACCCACGCCTTCGCCGCGGCCGAGCAGCACTCGATCGAACGCACGCTGAAGGTCGCGGGGCTGATCCTCGACCGCTCCTGGGCGCTGGAGTTCAACACCGCGGTGCTCGACACGGTGGCCGACGCGGTGATCCAGACCACCGCGCGCGGCGAGATCCAGGCCGTCAACCCGGCCTGCGAGGCGCTGCTGGGCTTCGAGCCGGGCTCGCTGCCGGGCCGCCGGCTCGCCGACCTGATCGGCGCCCCGGGCGCCGACCCCGACCCGCCCGGCTACGCCGAGCGCCTGGTGGCGATGCCTCGCCTGCTGTCCAGCGAGGTGGAGCTGCTCGCCGCCGACGGCAGCCACCTGCCGGTGCTGCTGTCGGGCGCGTCGCTCCCGCCGCAGATCGGCGGCAAGGTCTACGTCGCCAGCGACCTGCGCTTCAGGCGCGAAGCCCAGCGCATGGACGCGCTGCGCCACGTCTACGCCCAGGTGGCCAACGAGATCCGCGTGCCGCTGTCGCTGGCCGCCACCTACCTGCGCACCCACGCCGGCGAAGGCGGCCACGGCGCCGACGTGCTCGACAAGTCGCTGCGCCAGCTGGTGCGTGCCGACCTGTCGCTCGAGCGTGTCGCGCGGCTGGCCTCGACGCCCGAGGACGGCGAGCTGCCGCTGCGCATCGTCAGCCTGGACCAGCTCGCCGCGCAGCTGCACGACGACCTGCCGCGTGGCCAGCAGAAGACGGTGGACGTGCTGCCCGATCCGCTGGCGCCGCCGGTGCTGGCGGCGCCGCCCGAGCTGGCGTTCTGCGCCTCGAGCCTGCTCGCCTTCCTGCTGCGCATGCGCGCCCAGGACGACCGCATCCGCATCCGCGTCGACGCCAGCCATGCCCAGCCGCGGCTGTGCTTCGAGCTCGCCGACGAACGCGGCGACCCGAGCCCGACGCGGCTGGCGCCGCGCAGCGACGACGAACGCGAGTTCGCGCTCGCCGAAGGCGTGGTGCGCACGCTGATGCGGCGCATGCGCGGCCAGCTCGTGCTGCAGCAGCACGCCGGGCTGTCGCTGGCGCTGCGGCTGAGCGCCGCCGAAGGAGCCTGAGGTGCTGTGGCAGCTGATCGTCCACCACGACGAGGACATGCGCGAGATGCTGGAGGACGGCGTGCGTGCCGCCTTCGCCTCGCTGCGCCTGCCCGCGCGCCCGATCGACAAGGGCAACATCGAACGCGCCGGCCGGGCGCTGGAGGACCACGGGCTGGACACCTGCAGCCTGGTCGTCATCGGCTCGAGCACGCCCGCGGATGCGGCCTCGAGCATCGGCCTGACCGGGCGCGATCCGACGATGCAGTTCGTCCGCCAGATCAAGGGCTTCTGGCAGCAGCTGCCGGTGGTCGTGATCTCCAATGCGCCGGACGAACGCCTGGCCGGCTTCCTCGAGGCCTACGACCGCACGGCGCTGCTGGCCGCCGACGCCCGCCTGGCCGAGACCCTGCGCGAGGCGGTGCGCACGCTGGTCGGCGGCCAGCCGCGGCTGAGCTCGGCCTGCGTGCGGCTGCACATCCACCTGCGCGACCGGCGCAGCGCGAGCTGGGAGATGCTGCGCACCGGCGGCGCCAAGCTGCGCACCTTCCGCGCCAGCGGCACACTGGCCATCGACAGCCGCAAGCTCGAGGACATCCTCGACGAGTCGGCGCGGCTGGACGCCGAGGTCTCGCAGAACAGCTTCCGCCCGCGTTCGTTCGCGCGGCTGTCGCGCGACCTGTCGGATCTGCTGTTCAGCGGCGCGGCCGACAACGCCGACTGCTGGAGCAAGTTCAGCCGCCAGCGCGAGGAAGCCGGCGGCATGGGCCACATGCGCGTGCGCGTCACCGTCGACGACGAGATGCACACGCTGATGCTGGAGGCGCTGCGCGACCCGAGCGCCGCCAGCCTGGCCGACTGCTGGATCCTCAACGCGCCGATGTACCGCCACGCGATGCCGCGCGGCAACGAGCCGCTGTTCCGCGACGCCGAGAGCCGCAACGGGCCGGTCAACGCGCTCGTCGTCCAGGCCGACGCGGCGCCGGGCAACATCCCGCTGGGCGACGACCGCGTGCTGGAACTCGACGAGCTGCCGCACGCCGCGACCGAGGCCGCCGAACTCGAGGCGCTGTTGCGCCGGCATGCCGGCGGCAGCGTGCGCCGGCTCGACCTCGGCGACGCCGACCCGGCGCCACCGGCCGAGCGGCTGCTGCGTGCGCTGGTCGACGAAGCGCCGCCGCAGGGCTGGCATCTGGTGCACTTCTGCGGCCACGCGGTCAACGTCCGGCCGCTGGGCGCGAGCCTGGTGCTGCGCGCCGACCGCGGCGGCGCGCTGCCGGTGCACCGCCTGGCGACGGCGCTGGCCCACACGCAGTTCCTGTTCCTCAGCGCCTGCCACAGCACCAAGGACCCGACGGTGCTGCGGGCCCTCGAACAGCAGGTGCCGGCGGTGCTGGGCTACCAGTGGAAGGTGCGCGACGAACGCGCCTGCAACTTCGCGCGCCTGTTCTACGGCGCGCTGTTCGAGCGCGGTGCGCCCTCGTACCGCTACCTCGAGTACGCCTTCATGCGGGCCCGTCGCCGCGCCTACGAGGAAGCGGTGCACGACGCCGAGGCACGGCTGATGGCCGACGGCGCGGACCCCGGCGCCGGGATCGAGGACGCCTTGCGCGACCACTCCTGGATCTCGCCGGTGCTCGTGATGCAGATGGACTGACGCGGCCCGGCCGCGGCGGTTTCCGCGCCGTCACGCGCCGTGCCCGCGACGGGCTCGCTGGGCGCGTCCGACACCGCCGGAAAGCGCCAAAACGGCGCTTGTGACCCCGGCACTTTGTGATAGATCAGTTTCGCGACACATTCAGCGTTGCGGGGGTGTCACGGCATGTTGACGCCTCCACCCTGTCAGCGTAGCGTTACACATGTCGGTAGGGAGTGATCCCCGAGGGCTACAGAAGCCAACCCACGTGCGGGTAGAGCACGGAAACTGGTCCATGTCTCTGAAGGAGAAACGCAATGGCAGATGATGCAAACAAGGTTTGGCCGTCCGGCCTGACCACGGCGGAAGCCGAAGAGCTGCAAAAGGGTCTGGTTGATGGCACCCGTGTTTTCGGTGTCATCGCTGTTCTGGCTCACATCCTGGCGTATGCCTATACGCCGTGGCTCCACTAAGTCACTAGCAGGAACTAAAAAATGAACCAAGGCAAAATCTGGCGCGTCGTCAAGCCGACCGTTGGTATCCCCGTCTACCTGGGCGCCGTCGCCGTCACCGGCCTGATCCTGCACGGCGGCCTGATGGCCAACACCGACTGGTTCCCGGCCTACTGGAACGGTGGCAAGAAGGCTGCCGCGGCTGCTGCCGCCGCCGCCCCGGCCCCGGTCGCGGCCCCGCAGGCCCCGGCGCAGTAAAAAGCGTCTGTCAGCGTATGTCCGGCATGGGGCTGAGGTTCGCGGACCTCGGCCCCATGTAGTTTCAAGAGCGGCGCAGTGCCCCTGGCTTCTGTGAAAAGGCGCCGCCACATGAACCGGACACGTTTGGCGGGTTGAGCCCGGCAAACGAAGTTCTCCCCACCATCGCCCTCGGTAGCGCCGGCCTCGTGCCGGCGTTTCTGTTTCCGCGTCTGACCGCCGTCCGGCGCCGAAGCGCGCCCGCCGGTCGACGATCACGGCGCAGCCTGCGCCGTCGGCGCGCTCCCGGCCCCGCATCCGGACACGGCCCCGAGGTCAGCGGGCTGGCCGACGGGAGGCGAGTCCTCCAGGGCCTTGCCCCGGACCCCGGCCCTTCATCGCGCCCGGCGCGTGCCGCAGACCTGTCGCGCCACCAGGCGGGCCGCCGACACACGGCCACTCCCGACGATCGGCCACCGCCGCTGCCCCCGCCGGCGCCGACCAGGACTCCGCGCGCGGCGAACCGCGGGAACCAGCTGCCCCAAAACGAACGCCCCGCACGAGGCGGGGCGCCGGCAGTGGAAACGGGAGACTCAGGCCGCCATCAGGCCGGGGCGCGCCGCAACGTGCGGCCGATCAGCGGCACCATCGCCGCCAGCGTAGCGAACAGCAGGCCGAGCTCGATCACGTAGACGACGACATAGCCGGTGGCCGGCACCGAGATCCAGTGCGTCAACGGGTGGTCGTTCACCAGCGCCTGGACGACGTCGCGCAGGATGCCGCCGAGCGCCATGCCGAGGCCGGCCGCGGTGGCCTGCACCGCACCCCAGGCGCCCAGCGCCAGGCCGGCCTGGTTGGGCGGCGCCATGTTCATCGTCGCGGTCAGCGTGCCGTGGCCGAACAGGCCGCCGCCGAAACCGATCAGCGCGACGCCGGCGGCGAACACCAGCGGCGAGTTCAGCGGCGCCGCGATGATCACCAGCACGAAAGCCGGGATGCCGACCAGGGCGCCGTAGCAGGCCATGCGGAACGGGTCCATGCCGCGGCTCAGCACGCGCGAGGCGAGGCCGAAGCCGAACAGGCCGCCGAGCGCCAGCGTCGCCGTCAGCCGGGTCGTCTCGCCCACCGCCATGCCCAGGACCTCGCCGCCATACGGCTCGAGCAGCACGTCCTCCATCGTGAAGGCTGCCGTGCCCAGGCCGATGGTCAGCAGGCGGCGCACGACCTGATCGCCGCTGCCGACGAAGTGGCGCCAGGCCTCGAGGAAGGACGGGTCGTCGTCGCGCCGCTGCGCGCCGCGGCGCGGGAAACGCGACTCCTGCTTCCACAGCGCGATGACGTTGAGGATCATCGTCGTCAGCGCCGCGCCCTGGATCACCTGGATCAGCCGCCCGGGCGTGAAGTCGACGAGGATCCAGCCGAAGAAGAACGCGCTGACGATGGTGCCGACCAGCAGCATCACGTACATCAGGCCGACGACCTTGGGCCGCGCCTCGGGCTCGGCGAGGTCGGTGGCCAGCGCCAGGCCCACCGTCTGCACGGTGTGCATGCCGGCGCCGACGAGCAGGAAGGCGATCGCCGCGCCGAGCTGGCCGATCCACGGCGGCAGGTGCCCGGACTCGCCGCCACCGGAAAGCACCAGCAGCGCGAACGGCATCATCGCGAAGCCGCCGAACTGCAGCAGCGTGCCCTTCCAGATGTAGGGCACGCGGCGCCAGCCCAGCGCCGACTGGTGGTTGTCGGACTTGAATCCGATCAGCGCGCGGAACGGCGCGAACAGCAGCGGCAGCGCCACCATCACCGCGACGATCGTCGCCGGCACGCCGAGCTCGACGATCATCACCCGGTTCAGCGTGCCGACCAGCAGCGTCACCGCCATGCCGACGGTGATCTGGAACAGGGACAGCCGCAGCAGCCGGGACAGCGGGAGTTCAGGCGTCGCCGCGTCGGCGAAGGGCAGGTAACGGGTACCGAACCCCGTCCAGACCTGCATCAGTTTCCGGCCAATCGTGCTCATCGGGTGAAGCGCTCCGCCAGCACCAGCGCCGGCATGGACAACCGTCGGACGCTAACCCGGGCCGGCCGCGACAGGCATGCTTTTTGTCAAACCGAGACGGAAGGCCGACGCGGCCGGCCCGTCGGGCGTGCCGGGGCGAGTCGTTCACGCGACACGGTGCCGCGCGTGGCGCGGGGCCGCCGCGGCGTCGCCGCGCTGCAGCCGGTACGCAGCCGATCAGGCCATCGCCACGCCACCGCCGGCGCGCTTGGCGTCGTAGCAGGCGGCATCGGCCGCCGCCAGCCACTGGTCGGCGCTGCTGCCGGCGCACAGTTCGGCCACGCCGAGGCTGGCGCCGACCTGCAGCGGCTGGCCGTCGTGGACCAGCTGCAGCGCGCAGATCGCCCGGCCGACCTTGGCGGCGACGGCCTGCCCCTGGCGGCCGTCGCAGTGCGGCAGCAGCAGCGCGAACTCGTCGCCGCCGATGCGCGCCGCCGAGTCGCTGCTGCGCACGCTCTCCAGGATCGCCGCGGCGACTCGGCGCAGCATGGTGTCGCCGGCGGCATGACCGGCCAGGTCGTTGACCGGCTTGAAGCGGTCGAGGTCGATCATCACCAGCGTCGCCGGCCGGGCGTCGGCGCCGGCCTGGGCGCGCGCGGCGAGCACCTGCTGCACCGCCTTGGCCAGGCCGTCGCGGTTGAGCAGGCCGGTGAGCGGATCGTGGCGGGCCGCGTGCTCCAGTTGCTGGCGGGCGTCGACCTGGCCGCTGATGTCGTACATGCACCAGATCGTGCCGGCGCGGGGGTCGGCAGCGTCGACCGGGCGGGCACGCAGCCGGCTCCAGAACAGCAGGCCGTCGGCACCGACCAGGCGCCACTCGCCTTCGTAGACGCCGCCGGCGGCAAACGCGGCGGCGGCCTCCTGGCGCATCGTGCGGTCCTCGGCCGGCACGGCGAACAGAATCTCGGTCGAGGCGCCGATCAGGCGCGACTCGTCGCGGCCCAGCAACCGGCAGACCTCGGCGCTGACGAGTTCGAGCCGGCCGTCACGCTCGAACATCAGGCCCACCGGCGACGCCTCCAGCACCGAACCCAGACGCCGCAGCACGACCGCCCGGGCCTCCTCGGCGCGCATGCGCTCGGCGACGACCTGGCGCAGCGTCGCCGCCAGGCGGCCGATCTCGCCGTCGGCCTCCGGCCAGGCGGCACGCTGGTCGCCGGCCAGCAGCCGTGCGGCGCGGCGCTGCAGGCGCTCCAGCGGCCTGAGCTGCAGACTCAGGAACCACACCAGCAGCAGCGCCATCGCCAGCGAGAACAGCATGCCGACGCGGAAGGCCTCGGCGCGCGCATCACGCAGCGGCGCCTGCAGCTGCGCACGCGGCAGGACGCGCCAGACCTGCCAGCCGGTCTCGGGCTCGCCAGCCATCGCGACGACCCCCGCCTCGTCCGACCAGGTGCCGGCCTGGGCCGACAGCGGCCGTCCGGCCTCGACCCAGCGCGCATGGGCCGGCGCCAGCCGGGGTTCGGCCGACGCCGGCCGCAGCACGAAGGCCGGATCGGGATGCGAGACGATGCGGCCTTCGGCGTCGGTGACGACGGTCACCTCGCCGTCTTCGGTGTTCGAGCCTTCCGAATCAGCGAGGTCGGCAGCCAGGCCGCCTTCCATCAACGCCAGCGAACCGAACAGCACGCCGTACACACGGTCCTCGGCATCGATCAGCGGATGCGCCAGCACGACCACCGGCCGGCCGCTGACCACGCCGAGCGTGGGGCTGGAAATCACCGGCCGGCGCAGGCGCCGGGCCCGCTCGAAGGTCGCCGTGCGGGCGACGTCGGCCTGCGGCACGGCGACGCCGTCGCGCGTGGCGGCCAGCACGACCCGGCCCTCGCCGTCGGCGACGACGACGGCGACGAAGCTCGCGCGCAGCGAGGCCTGCGAGAGCAGGAACTCGCGCAGCCGGCGGGTGTCGGCCACCAGCTCGGGCGACAGCAGCGGCGCCGTCGCCGACAGCGCGAGCTGCATCGAACGCACCCGGCGGCCGACGATGTCGGCGTTGTGCTGCACCTCGAACTGCTGCTGCTGCTCGACCGCGGCCTCGGTGTGCTCCTCGGCCACCCGCAGCATCTGCGCGAGCGTCAGCACGATGGTCGCGAACAGCACCAGCGTGGAGCCGACCGCCAGTCGCGCCTTGAGCGTCGGCAGCCAGCGCGCGACAACGCCGACGCGGCGGCCCTGCACCGCCCGCGCCGCGTCATCCGCCGCCACCGAGGAACCCGCCCAAGCCTGCAACCGTCGCCTCCCACGCTCCTGCCCGCGCCGACCGGACGGCCCACGCGTGCCGCGATTCTGGACAGATGCGGCCAGACTGCGGCGGCGAAAAGACGGCAGGCGACCCGCCATCTCGCCGGCCGGAGGGACGTGGTGCGACGAAAGTCTCGTTTGCCGCCCCCCGGCCGCGGCCAAGGTCGGCCCGGGACGCCGGGCCGGCCGCCGAGACGGCGGGCAACTCGCGCGCCAGAATGGCTGCACAGGAGATGCCGACATGACGCTGCACGACTTCCCGATCACCACCAAGTGGCCGCCCCGGCACCCCGAGCGGCTGCAGCTGTACTCGCTGCCGACGCCCAACGGCGTGAAGGTCTCGATCATGCTGGAGGAGACCGGCCTGCCCTACGAGGTGCACCGCGTGTCCTTCGACAAGCAGGACCAGCTCTCGCCCGAGTTCCTGTCGCTGAACCCGAACAACAAGATCCCGGCGATCCTCGACCCCGACGGCCCGGGCGGCAGGCCGCTGGCGCTGTTCGAGTCGGGCGCGATCCTGCTGTACCTGGCCGAGAAGACCGGTCAGTGCCTGCCGCGCGACCCGGCGGCCCGGTGGCAGGCCGTGCAGTGGCTGATGTTCCAGATGGGCGGGGTCGGGCCGATGTTCGGCCAGCTCGGTTTCTTCCACAAGTTCGCCGGCAAGGACTGGGAAGACAAGCGCCCGCGCGAACGCTACGCCAGCGAGTCGCGCCGCCTGCTCGCCGTGCTCGACGGCCACCTCGCGGCCCGCGCCTGGATGATGGGCGACGAGTTCAGCGTCGCCGACATCGCGATCTTCCCGTGGGTCAACAACCTCGTCGGCTTCTACGACGCCGGCGACCTGGTCGGCTTCAGCGGCTTCGCCAACGTGCAGCGGGCGCTCGAGGCCTTCATGAACCGGCCCGGCGTGGCGCGCGGCATGAAGGTGCCGGCGACACGCTGAGTCCGCTCGGGCTGGCGGCGCTAGCATCGGCAGCACCGCACTTCGCCGAGCCCGCCATGTCCCCGCGCCGCCTGTTCACCACCCTGCTCTGCGCCGCCCCGCTGGCCACGATCGCGGCGCCGATCTGGCAGCAGTCGGCCAGCGCCGAGGTCGAGCTCGGCGTGCGCGACAAGTACGGCGAGACCCCGTTCCGCGCCGAGTTCGTCGTCGTCGGCCCCGAAGGCCGGCGCGAGACGAAGGCGATCACCGTCGAAGGCGGTGCCTTCGGCCTGGTGCGTTATCCGGCCGACTTCGAGGGCTACCTCGCGCCGGGCGCCTACCGCTGGACGGCGCGTGTCGGCGGCAAGGTCGTCGCCAGCGGCCGCTTCAGCTTCGAGCAGGACGAGCGCGGGCGGCAGCGGCTGGTGGTCGAGGACTGAATCAGCCCTCGACCGAAGCCACCATGCGCGCCAGCTCGGCCACCGAGCCGGCTTCCATCTTCGCCATGATCGACGCGCGGTAGGCCTCGACCGTCTTCACCGACAGCTCCAGCTCCCAGGCCACGGTCTTGTTCAGCTTGCCGGCGAGGATGCCGCCCAGCACCTCGCGTTCGCGCCGGCCCAGGCGCGCCAGGCGCTCCTCGATCGTGCGCCGGCGCGTCTGCCGCGCCAGCGTCTCGCGTGACAGCTCGATGGCCGCGGCGACGCGGTCCAGCAGGTACTGCTCCTGGAACGGCTTCTCGATGAAGTCGTAGGCGCCGGCCTTCAGCGCCTCCACCGCCATCGGCACGTCGCCGTGGCCGGTGACGACGAGGATCGGCAGCGGGAAGTCGCGTTCGGCCAGCCGGCGCTGCAGCTCCAGCCCGCTCATGCCCGGCATGCGCACGTCCAGCACCAGCGCGCCCGGGCGCTGGGCCTCGCGCAGCGGCAGCGCGGCGAGGAACTCGTCGGCCCCGGCGTGGCAGGCCGAGTCCAGGCCGACCGAGGCGAACAGGAACTGCATCGAGCGGCGCATCGCGTCGTCGTCGTCGACGACGAGGATCAGCGGCGTGTCTTCGGCGGCACTCATCTCGGCTCCTCGGTGGCGGGCGGCAGCACGACGCGCATCGTCGCGCCGCCGTCGGCTTCGGCGCTGGCGGTCAGCCGGCCGCCGTGGCTCTCGACGATCGTGCGGCAGATCGACAGCCCCAGCCCCAGGCCCTGCGGCTTGGTCGTGAAGAAGGGGTCGAAGAGCCGCGCCTGGACCTCGGGCGGCAGGCCGCTGCCGTGGTCGCGCACGGTGAGCTCGACGCCGGCCTCGCCCTGCGCCGTCGTGACGACGATGCCGCGTTCGTGCGCCACGCCGTCGGGCGTCGCGTCGAGCGCGTTCTGCAGCAGGTTCAACAGCACCTGCTCGATCTCGATGCGGTCGGCGTTGACCGCCGGCAGCGCGCCGTGCGGACGCCAGACCAGCGGGATCGCGCGGCGCGCGGCGGCGTGCGCGAACAGCGGCAGCGTCTCGCCGACGACGACATCCAGGTCCAGCGGCTCGCGCCGCGCGTCGCGCCGGCGCACGAAGCCGCGGATGCGGCGGATGATGACCGCGGCACGTTCGGCCTGGCCGGCGATGCCGCGTGCGCCGTCGCGCAGGAAGGCGGTGTCGCTGCGGCCGGCGTCGATGTAGCGTGTCATGCCTTCGGCGTAGTTGGTGATCGCCGCCAGCGGCTGGTTCAGCTCGTGGGCGATGTTCGAGGCCATCTCGCCGAGGATGCCCAGGCGCGAGAACTGGTCGCGCTGCTCGCGGTGCAGGCGCGCGGCCTGCTCGGCTTTCTCGCGCTCCTGGATCTCGCGTGTCAGCTCGGCGGTGCGCCGGCGCACCAGGCTCTCGACCCGCGCGACGTGCACCAGCCACCAGGCCAGCGCCGCCGCAGCCGCCGCGAACCACGGCCAGTAGCCGGCGACCAGGCCGCGCAGCGTGGTGTGCGACAGGTACTCGTAGGGGCCGATCTTCAGCGTGCGGAACAAGGCGTGCACCGAGCTGTAGTCCTGCGGCGCGGTCCAGGCGCGGCCGTCGACCGGGGCCATCGTCAGCAGGCTGGCGGTGACCGCCTTGGCGAGGTCGGGCGAGGTGCCGGCCAGGCGCGCGAACGGCCAGTCGGGGTACAGGCGCGAGGACAGCCGGCACGGGAAGTGGCCGGCCGCGCGCTCGCCGACGACGGCGAACTCGTCGGCCCGCACGCGGCCGGCGGCGATCTGCTCTTCGAGAAGACAGGTGCGCAGCACGCCGGCGTCGGCGCGGCCGCTGCGCAGCGCGTCGATCACACGTTCCATCGGGAAGCCGGTCTCGACCAGCGCTTCCAGCCGCGTGACGTCGACCCCGGCCTCGGCCATCTCGCGCCAGACGACACGCCAGCCGCCAAAGGCATCCGCCGCGACGACGGCGACGCGGCGCCCCGCCAGGTCCTCGAAACGTTCGGCGTGGCCCGGCCGGTTGGGCACGACGACGGTCGAGCCGACGCTGTCGGTCGGCACCGCGTGCTCGCGGCTTTCCAGCGTCGCCAGCCGCGTGACACCGTGCGCCGACTCCAGTTCGACGTAGTAGCCGGGGTTGGTGACGACGAAGTCGAGTTCGCCGCGGCCGACGGCGGCGGCCAGGCCGGCCGCGTCCAGCGGCTGCAGCGTGAAGCGGTGCTCGGGCAGCGTGCGCCGCAGCTGCGCCACCGTCGGCTCGAAGTCGCGTGCCGCACGTTCCGAACCCTGGTATGCGAGCACGCCGATGCGCACCTCGTCGGCGCGGGCGACGGCGGCGGCGAGCAGGCAGCAGAAGACGATCAGCAGGCGCACGGAGGAAGGAGGCGAAAAACGAAAAGGCCGGCTCGTCGAGCCGGCCCAGGGGGTCAGTAGCGTGCGTCCTTGGGCTTGGGATCCTTGGGCCAGTCCTTCACCTTGTCGGGGAAGTCGGGCCGCGGCTGGTGCGAGAAGTACTCGGCCACGTCCAGCGCCTCCTGGTCCGACAGCCCGCCCTGGCCCAGCGGGAACTTCTCGTGGAAGCCGACCGGCATATTACGCTTGACGAAGGCGGCGGCCGTGTAGGTGCGGGCCATGCCGGCGCCGAGGTTGAACGAACGTTCGCCCCACAGCGGCGGGTAGACCATGCGCCCGGCTTCGTCGTGCAGGCCCTCGCCGTTGGCGCCGTGGCAGACCGCGCACTGCGTCGTGTAGACCTTCTCGCCGTTGATCGGGTCCGGCCGCAGCTTCGGGTCGATCTTGCCGATGCCGCGGCCAGGCACCTGGTCGCCCTTCTGCGTCGCGCCGCGCATCCAGTCGAAGTAGGCGACCATGGCCTTCAGGTCGGGCGAGTCGGCCGGCAGCGGCTTGCCGTTCATCGAGCGGCGGAAGCAGCCGTTGATGCGGTCCTCCATCGTGATGACCTTGCCGGCGCGCGGCGCGTACGACGGGAAGAAGGCGCTGACGCCGACGTAGGGCGAGCCGCCGGCCACCGTGCCGGCGTTCAGGTGGCAAGACGAGCAGTTCATGTCGGCGCCGACGTGTTCGGGCAGCAGCTCGCGCGTCTGGGCGTTGAGCCGCATGCCACGCACCAGCTGTTCGGCGTTGGGCTCGGCCAGCAGTGCCGCCAGGCGCGGCGTCTCGAACTTCGAGGCTTCGACCGTCGGGTCCAGGCGCGTGCGCGCCTGCCTGACCTGCTCGGTGCTGACCGGGCCGGCACCGTTGCCCCAGCTGGCGCGCACGAAGCTCAGGATCTCGGCGATCTCGTCGTCGCCCAGGCGGGCGAAGCCGGGCATCGTGTAGACACGCGGATGGCGCTCGGTGGCGGCGGTCTTCCAGCCGGTCAGCGTCAGGTGCAGCAGCGTCGCCGGGTCGCGCGCGGCGACCGTCGGGTTGCCGTCCAGCGCCGGGAACACGCTCTTGACGCCGCGGCCGTCGGCGCGGTGGCAGTCGGTGCAGAACTGCGTGTAGCCCAGGCCGCCGCGTGTCGTGTAGCTCGTCTCGGGCGTGCCGCGCGAGGCGCGGCGTTCGGCCGGCGCCGGGCGCTCGCCGGGCAGCGCGGCCAGGTAGGTGGCGATGGCCAGCAGGTCCTCGTCGGCGAAGTGCTGCGTCGAGTGCAGGATGACCTCGGTCATGCTGCCCGAGACGGCGCCGAAGCGGTTCTGGCCGGTCTTCAGCAGCTCGACGGTGTCGGCCACCGGGCCCAGGCCGCGCAGGTCGACGGCGTGCCAGTCCTCGACGACCGAGCCGGCGAGGAACTGCCGGCCGCCGGTGCCGCCGTCGCCCATCGCCTTCTCCTGGAAGGCCAGGCCACGCGGCGTGTGACAGGCGCCGCAGTGGCCGGGGCCTTGCACGAGGTAGGCGCCGCGGTTCCACAGCGCGTCCTTGGAGGCGTCGGGCACGAAGGGCGTGGTATCGGCGAAGACCGCGTTCCACAGCGCCAGACCGGCGCGCAGGTTGAACGGGAAACGCATCGTCGCTTCGCGGTTGGCCGCCGCCACCGGCGTCACCTCGTCGCGCAGATAGGCCCACAGCGCGCGCATGTCCTCGTCGCTGAGCTTGGCGTAGGACGGGTAAGGCATCGCCGGATACAGGCGGTGGCCGTCGGCGGCGACGCCGTGGCGCATCGCACGCTCGAAGGCGCCGAAGCTCCAGCCGCCCAGGCCGGTGGCGGCGTCGGGCGTGATGTTGGTCGACCAGATCGTGCCGAACGGCGATTCGAGCGCGCGCCCGCCGGCGAGCGCGGCGCCACCGGGCGCGGTGTGGCAGGCGACGCAGTCGCCGAGCTGGGCGACGTAGCGGCCGCGTTCGATCAGCGCGGCGTCGTGCTGCGGCACGGCGGCGCCTTCGACGACGGCCGGCGCACGCGCGATCCAGGCCGCGGCGGCGCCGCCGACGAGCACGATCGCTGCCGCGGCCAGCGCCAGGCGCCGCGGGAGTCGGGAGGGGGTGGTGGTCATGGTCCGGGGACTTCTGGTTCTCGTGGGTTCGAGCCTAGGGTTCACCCTCGGTCGGGGCGAGCCGGGCTTCCACGCCGCCCGACCCGGGTTTCCCCGGGTTTCCCGAGCGGCACGCTCGGCGACCCGGCGCCGCGCTGGCCTAAGATCGCGCCCGTCTTGCCTGCCGTCCCCACTCCTCCCCTGCCCGCCCACGACGCGCCGATCGGGGTCTACGACTCCGGCGTCGGCGGCCTGTCGGTGCTGCGTGCGCTGCGCGCGCGCCTGCCGGCCGAACGTTTCGTCTACGTCGCCGACAGCGGCCACGCGCCGTACGGCGACCGGCCGCGGCCTTATCTGCTCGGCCGCGCCGGCGCGGTGGCCGGCTTCTTCGTCGCCCAGCGCGCCAAGGCGCTGGTGCTGGCCTGCAACACGATCAGCGTCGTCGCCGCCGAGACGCTGCGCGCGCACCATGCGCTGCCGATCGTCGCGATGGAGCCGGCGATCAAACCCGCCGTCGCCGCGACACGCAGCGGCATCGTGCTGGTGCTGGCGACCACCGCGACGGTGCACAGCCCGGCGGTCGAGCGCCTGTGCCGCATCTGGGGGCGCGAGGTCGAGATCCTGCTGCAGCCCTGCCCCGGCCTCGTCGAGCTGATCGAGCAGGGGCGTTTCGCCGACCCGGCGACACGCACGCTGCTGGAACGTTATCTGCGCCCGGCGCTGGACGCCGGCGCCGACATGGTGGTGCTCGGCTGCACGCACTACGCCTTCGTGCAGGACGAGATCCGGCGCCTGGCCGGCGCGGCGGTGCAGGTCATCGAGCCGTCGGATGCCGTCGCGCGCCAGCTCGTGCACCGGCTCGGCCCGGCGCTGGCGCCGGCCGGCGCGGCGGGAGCGTCGACCTGCTACTACAGCTCGGGCGACCCCGAGGCGCTGCGCCGTTTTCTCGAGCTGATGGGGCGGCCGGGCGCCGTCGTGCACACGCTGCCGCAGGACGGCTGATCGGCGCCGCCACCGCTGGCGCAAATCCTGCTCGCCGGAAATCGGGACAATCCCGTCCTTTCGCGCCGCCGGGGCCACAAGCCCCAAGGCGGTGAACACGTGCCCCACCCACGCACATGGCCGCCAGTTCCTCCGCTCCCCATCCCCCCGTCGCCCACAGCCGGCTCGACGACGCACACGCGCTGATCGCCGGCTCGCTGTTCGTCGCGCTGGGCATGACGATGTTCGCCCACGTCGGGCTGCTGACCGGCGGTGTCGCCGGCGTCGCCTACCTGCTGCGCTACGCCTTCGGCGTCGACCTGTCGCTCGCCTTCTTCGTCCTGAACCTGCCGTTCTACTGGCTGGCCTGGCGCCAGCTCGGCGGCGAGTTCACGCTGAAGAGTTTCGTCGCCGTCGCGCTGGTCTCGGCGTTCACGGCGGCGGCGCCGCGTTTCGTGCGCTTCGAGCTGCTGGACCCGTGGGTGGCCTCGATCGTCGGCGGGCTGCTGATCGGCTTCGGCCTGCTGGCGCTGCTGCGCCACCGTGCCAGCGTCGGCGGCGTCAACATCCTCGCGCAGTTCCTGCAGCAGAAACGCGGCTTCAGCGCCGGCAAGGTGCAGATGTCGGTCGACGTCTGCGTCGTGCTCGCGGCACTGGCGACCGTTTCGCCCGAAAGGGTGCTGCAGTCGGCCGTCGGCGCGGTGGCGATCGGCGCCTTCCTGACGCTGAACCACCGGCCCGGGCGTTACCTCGGCGTCTAGGCTCAGGCCATCAGCGGCACGGCCCAGTAGACCAGGCTGACCGCGGCGCCCAGCAGCACGGCAGCCGTGAGGTCCAGCCGGCGCTGGCGGCGGCGCCATTCCAGACGCTGGATCGACAGGCGGATCGGGTCGTTCATCACCAGCTCCGTCAGTGCATGCGCGCGGCAAGGCCGCTGGGTTCGCCCGGCGGCGGCACCGGCGGACGCGCCGCGATCTCGCGCCACTGCGCCAGCGCACGGCGCACCGACTGGCGCACCGGCGGCGCCAGCGCCTCGGCCCGGGAGTCGACGAAGGCGAGGTTCTCGACGACACGAGAGGCCACCAGGCCACGCTCGCCGCCGTGCGCGGTGCTCGCGCAGCGGCCCAGCGCGACCCAGGTCGCCATCAGCACGGAGGTGGAGGCCAGCAGGGCGTCGGCGACGTCGGGGTCGGCAAGAGGATCGGCGTGCATGGTGCGGCAGGAGCAAACGGCGATCTCATCGTATTGAGAACCGTTCTCAACTGCAACCGTATCCCTGACGTCGAGGCGGTGACCCCGCCGGGTGCATCAGCCGCGGCGCAGCGCCACGCGCAGTGCCTCGACGGCCGCCGGCGGCTGCGCCGACAGCCGCCACCGGCCCGGCAGGCCGAACGACGTGGTGTCGCGCACCGCGACGCCGTGCGCACGCAAGGCCGCCGCGTCGGGCACGCCGGCCGGCGGGCGTGCGCAGAGGAAGTTGGCGACACCAGGCTCGGCCTCGAAGCCGAGCTGCTCCAGCGCCAGGCGCAAGCCGGCCATCCACTCGCCCAGCGTCAGCCGGGCGCCGGCCAGCCAGCGCTGCGTCGCCGGCTCGACCCAGGTCTCGAGCATCGCGACGGCGTGCGCGCCCAGCGGCCACGAGGGCTCGGCCGCGGCCAGCGCCGCAACCCAGGCACCGACATCCCAGTCGACGGCTTCGGGAGCCGGCGCGACGACGTAGGCGCCGCGCAGCCCGCACAGGCCCAGCGCCTTGTTCGGGCTGTGCAGCACGAAGGCCGCATGGCGGTCGGCAGCGCTCCAGCGGCTGGCGCCGCCCAGGCGCAGCGGGGCGTAGACCGAATCGAGCACGGTCGGCACACGCGCCAGGTCGCGCGGCGGCGGCGCGTCCTGGCCCAGCGGGCTCGAGGGCTCGCCGATCCAGCGCAGCGTGGCGTCGGAGCCGGTGGTGACGCCACGCCCCGCGGCGCGCGCCGCGGCCGCGTAGTCGCCGTAGGCATGCGCCGGCAGCGCCACGGCACCCGGCGCCAGGCGCGCACCGACGACGGTGACGCGCTGGATGAACTCGCTCGCGCTGGCCGCCAGCACGATGCGCGCGGGCTCGACACGGTGCCAGTCGGCCAGGCGCTCGCGCAGCGCGTGGTAACCGGGGTCGGGGTAGCGTGTCGGGTCGACACGCTGCAAGGCCGAGACGGCGGCCGGACAAGGGCCGGCGGCGTTGGCGCAGGTCGAGAAGTCCCAGGGCGCGGGCCCGTGGCGGTCGGGGCCGCCGTGCACCCGGTCGGGCTCCGGCAAGGTCCTCAGGCGGTCCATGCAAACTCCAGCAGCAGCCACAGCAGCGCCACGGCCAGCGCGGCACCGGCGGCCTGGCCGGCGAACGCCAGCGCCCGCGCCAGCGCCGTCGTGTCGGCCTCGGCTCCCTGATCGTTGAGCGTGTAGACGCCCGGTTTGCCCAGGCGTACCCCCAGGCGCAGCGCCATCGCGCCCATCGGCCAGCCGCCGTTGGGCGACGGCGTGCGCGCGGCTTCGCGCGCCAGCGGCGCCCAGCCCAGCGACGGCCGCCACAGCAGCGCCGCGGTCAGCCGCGCCGGCAGCCAGCCGAGCAGATCGTCGGCACGCGCCGACCACTTGCCGGCCCATTCCCAGCGGCCGCGGTAGCCCCACATCGCGTCCAGCGTGTTGACCGCGCGCCAGGCCCAGGCGCCCGGCAGACCGGCGACGCAGAACCAGAACAGCGGCGCGACGAACGAGTCGTTGAGATTCTCGGCCAGGGTCTCGATCGCCGTCTCGCGGACCTCGCGTGCGTCGAGCTGCTCGACGTCGCGGCTGCACAGGCTGCGCAGCCGCTGCCGTGCCGCCGGCAGGCCGCCGTTGGCGAACGCGGCATCGACGCCGGCAACCTCGTCGCGCAGCATGCGCCAGGCGAACGAGGGCTTGAGCGCCAGCGCCAGCAGCGGCACCGCGGCCCAGGCCGGCAGCATGAACAGCGCCGCCTGCAGCGCCCAGGCCAGCGCCGCGACGCCGCCGACCACCGCCCACCACGCCAGCGTGCCGGCCAGCAGCGCGGCGCGCGGCGCCAGCGTCGGCAGCCGGCGGTGCAGCGGCATGATCGTGTGGCCCAGCCAGGCCACCGGGTGCCAGGCGTCGCGCGGCTCGCCGAAGCGCCGGTCGATCCACCAGGCCAGCAGCAGCGCGGCGGCGAGGACGAGGGCCGTGTTCATCGTGTCGTGGCAGCGGGCTCGGAGGCCAGGCGCTGCAGACAGTCGACGATCGCCGCGGCGCCTTCGCCCAGGCGCGGGCCGGGGCGGATCAGCAGCTCGAAGCGCTCCGGGGCGAAACCGCAGACGCGGCCGCCGCGCACCGCCGACATCGCCGCCCAGCCCGGCCGCGCGGCCAGCCCGACGACGTCGCGCTGCTGCATCAGCAGCAGGTCGGGGTCGGCGCGCACGACGAACTCCGGGTTGAGCCGGGGGAAGGGTCCGAGCTCGGCCGGCACGACGTTCACCAGGCCCAGCCGGGCCAGCGTGTCGCCGACGAAGGACCCGGCGCCGGCGCCCCAGCTGCCGCCGTGGATCTCGAAGTACACGCGCCGGCCGCGCAGCGCCGCCGGCACACGCGCCGCCGCGGCGGCCAGCTCGCGGTCCAGCCGCACGAGCAGGCGCTCGGCCTCGGCACGCCGGCCGAGCGCCAGGCCCAGCGTGCGCATCGCCTCGACCATGTCGTCATGGCGCTCGGCGTGCACACGCAGCACGCGCAGGCCCAGCGCCTCGAGCCGGTCGCTGGCGCGCGAACGATCGGACGCCAGCACCAGGTCGGGCCGCAGCGCGACCACCGCCTCGATGATCGCGTCCTCCATGCCGCCGACACGCGGCAGCGCTGCCAGCGCCGGCGGCCAGTTGGAGAAACGGTCGACGCCGACCAGCCGGTCGCCGGCCCCGAGCACCCAGACCGTCTCGGTCAGCGACGGCAGCAGCGAGACGATGCGCTGCGGCGGCGCCTGCAGCCGCAGCTCGGTGCCGCGTGCGTCGCGCACGACGACCGGCGCCGCGGCCGCCCCGGCCGCCAGCGCCAGCGCCGCCAGCAGGATCAGCAGGCGCCGGATCATGCGAGCGCTCCCGGGGAGAACAGCCGCGCCGTCAGCTCGGGCGACGAGGCGAACCACGGGTGGAACCAGCTCGCCTTCAGCGCGCCGAGTTCGTACACCGGCTCGCCCGGCGGCAGCGGCAGGCCGGCGCCGGCACGCGCCGGTTCGGTGTGCAGGGCGGCCACCAGCCCGGTCTCGAAGCGCGACCAGTGGAAGCTGTGGCCACGCAGCTCGCCACGGCCGAAGACGAGGCAGTGCGGGCCCAGCGCGGCGACACGCTGGCCGAGCACCGCGCGGCCGGGCAGCAGGCCCCAGAGGCGGTGCTGCCGGCCCTGGCCGTCGACGAGGGTCTCGGCCAGCGCCATCATGCCGCCGCACTCGGCCCAGACCGGGCGGTCGGCCGCCAGGTGCGCCGCGAGTTGCGCCGCCAGGTCGCGGCGGGCGGCCAGCGCCTCGGCGTGCAGCTCCGGGTAGCCGCCGGGCAGCCAGACGGCGTCGCAGTCGGGCAGCGCGTCGCCGGCCAGCGGCGAGAAGAACACCGTCTCGGCGCCGAGCGCGTGCAGGGTCTGCAGATTCGCCGGATAGACGAACGCGAACGCCGCGTCGTGCGCGACGGCGATGCGCCGGCCGTCGAGCCGGCGTTGCGGCGCGGCCGGCGCGGCGACCGGCGGCGGCACCCACTGCGGCCAGTCGGCCAGGGCCCGCGCGCCCAGCGGTGTCGAGGCCAGCGCGTCGGCGGCGGCGTCGAGCCGGGTCAGCGCATCGGGCAGCTCGCCGGCGGCGCTCAGGCCGAGATGGCGCTCCGGCAGCGCGAAGCGGCCGTCGGCCGGCAGCGCGCCGGCCCAGCCGGCCTCGGGCGGCAGCGCCGCCTGCAGCATCGCCGCGTGGCGCGCGCCGCCGACGCGGTTGGCCAGCACACCGGCCCAGCGCAGCTCGCGCCAGCTGCGCAGCCCGTGCACGAGGGCGCCGAAGGTGGCGGCCATCTTCGCCGCGTCGATGACCGCCAGCACCGGCAGGCCGAAACGCTGCGCCAGGTCGGCCGCGCTGGGCTCGCCGTCGTACAGGCCCATCACGCCCTCGACGACGACGAGCTCGGCCTCGGCCGCCGCCTGTGCCAGACGCGCCGCGCAGTCGGCTTCGCCGTTGATCCACAGGTCCAGCGTGTCGACGCTGGCGCCGCTGGCCAGCGCCAGCCATTGGGGATCGAGGAAGTCGGGACCGCACTTGAAGGCCCGCACGCGCGCGCCGCGGCGCGCGTGCAGCCGCGCCAGCGCGCAGGCGACGGTGGTCTTGCCCTGGCCGGAGGCCGGGGCGGCGACGAGCACGACGGCGGCCATCGTCCCGGTCCCCGCGCTCAGACCGCCCAGCGCAGCACGACGAGCGCGCTGCGGCCGGCGACGTTGTAGCTGCGCGCGAGCGCGTAGTCCTTGTCGCCCGCGTTGTCGAGGCGCGCCTGCAGCGTCAGGCCCTTGCCGAGCTTGGTCTCGGCGCTCAGGTTGACGAGGCCGTAGCCGCCCAGGCGCCGGGTGTTGGCGGCGTCGTCCCAGCGTTCGCCGGCGGCCTGGACCTCGGCGCCGAGGCGCCAGCCGGCGAGCACGGTGTCCGCGCCCAGCGTCGCCAGGCGGCGCGCACGGCGGGCGATCAGCTTGTCGGTGGCCTCGTTCCTCGGGTCGTGGAAGTCCGCCGAGGCGCGCAGCGCGACGGCACCGACGCGCGTGCGGCCGGACAGCGTCAGCCCCTCGTAGCTCGCCTGGCCGACGTTCTCGTAGCAGCCGAAGCTCGAGGCGCAGGGGCCGGCGGCGCCGAAGACGATCAGGTCCTCGACCTTGTTGCGCCAGGCGACGAGGCCGATCTCGTGCTCGCCGGCGCTGCGGCGCAGGCCGATCTCGAGGTTGCGGCCGCTCTCGGGCACCAGGTTCGGGACGCCGTAGTCGCTGAAGCGCTGGTACAGCGTCGGCGCGCGGAACGAGGTCGCGGCCGACGCCGTCAGGCGCCAGGCCGGCGCGAAGCGCCAGCCCCAGGCCAGGCTGCCGGTGCCCTTGCCGCCGAACTCGCTGTCGTCGTCGTGGCGGGCGTGGGCCTGCAGCGAATGCACGCCGAACTCGCCGCGCCAGCCCAGCGCGACGCCGTCCTGCGAACGTTCGTCCTGCAGCCGCACGGCCGTGGCCGAGGCCAGGTTGTCCAGGCGGTCCTCGCGCCGCTCCAGCGTCAGCGAGACCCGCTGGCCGGGCCGCAACTGCTGCTCGTGCTGCAGCGTCAGGTCGCGCAAGCGCGTGCGCGTCTGGTAGATGCTCGGCTCGGTCTCGTAGAGGCTGCGCGACTCGGACAGCCGGGCGCTGCTCAGCGCCTGCTCGTTCCACTGGCCGCGCCAGGACAGCGCGGCGGTGCGCAGTTCGTGATGCGAGCGGTCGTCGCGCGTCGAGCTGCCGTCGTAGCGGGCGTTCAGGTGGCTGTCGGTCATCGAGGCCTCGACACGGTGCTCGGGCGCGAGCTGCCAGCCCACGCGGGCCTGCAGCGAACCGCGGCGCCAGCCGTCGGTATCGGGATTCTGGCCGTCGCGCGCATCGAAGCCGTTGCTGTCGCTCCAGCCGGCCGACAGCGCGTAGTCCAGGCGCCCGTCCGAGCCCGAGAGCCCGGCGTCGGCGAGCCGGCTGCCGCGGCTGCCCCAGCCCAGGCCGCCGCTGGCGCGCAGCGCGCCCTGGCCGCGGCGGGTGAAGACCTGCACCACGCCGCCGACGGCGTCCGAGCCGTAGACCGCGGCCGCCGGACCGCGCAGCACCTCGACGCGTTCGATGCGGTCCAGCGCGATCTGCTCCCAGGCGGCGCCGCCGGTGCTCTGCGAGTCGACGCGCACGCCGTCGACGTAGACCGCGGTGTGGCGCGTCTCGCCGCCGCGGATGTAGACGCTGGTGCTGCCGCCGGGGCCGCCGTTGCGGCTGATCTCGATGCCGGGCAGGCGGGCGAGCAGGTCGGCGACGCTGCTCGCGCCGCTGCGCTCGATCGCCGCGCGGTCGACGAGCGAGACGTCGGCCAGCGTCTGCGACAGACGCTCTTCGAGACGGCTGGCGGTGATGACGATCGGGTCTTCGCCGGCCTGGGCGAAGGCCGCCGGCGCGACGGCGGCGGCGACGGCGAGACGGGTGGCGAGAGCGCAGGCGCGCAGCGGGGCGTTCAAGCCCGGGACGGAAGTCGACATGAAAAAAGTCAGAGTCGGCGCGGCCGACCACCTCCCCGCAGCCGCCGCTGTACGGTGCCCGCGCCGCAGGCGCACGCACCCCCACGTTGGCCGGTATCCGGGCTGGCGGCGCGACCCGTGTGCCCTTCCCAGGCGCTTGACCCAGTGGATTCGACACGAGCGGAAGCCTGCGAGGGCTCCGACCGCTTACCGTTGCGGGGGCAGCTCAGGTTGGGGGCGAACCGGCGACACCGTGTCGCCCCTTCCTGATTCCCGTTGAACTGTCCCGGCAGACGCCGGGGACGAGCACCAACGGGGCGCATGATAGGCAAGGCCTCGGCAGCGCCGGGGCACGTTGCGCGATTCCTTGATGACAATCAAGCGAACGCCTCGACCGTCTTCCTTGCCTGGCGCAGAAGCACATGCGCATCGCGCACAAGCCGTGCGCCGGGACGGCCGGCAGCCGCCGCGACAATGCCGCCATGCCCACCGCGGAAGAACTCGACGCCCACCTGCGCCTGCTGCTGGCCGGCGCCTTCGTCATCGGCGCGGCTTTCGGCGCCGTCTCGCAGCGAACCCACTTCTGCACGATGGGCGCGCTGGCCGACGTCTTCGCCTTCGGCGACCGCACCCGGCTGCGGGCCTGGGTCGCCGCCGTCGCCGTCGCGGTGCTGGGCTTTCACCTGATGGTGGGCCTGGGCTGGGTGCGTGCGGCCGACAGCCTGTACGGCGGCACGCGCGTGGGCTGGCTGTCGGCGATCGTCGGTGGCGCGATGTTCGGCCTGGGCATGGTGCTGGCGTCGGGCTGCGCGGCACGCAACCTGGTGCGCCTGGGCGGCGGCAGCCTGAAGTCGCTGGTCGTCGTGCTCGTCGTCGGCGCCAGCGGCTTCGCGGCGATGAAAGGCGTCAGCGCCGTGCTGCGCGTGGCCAGCGTCGACCGCGTCGGCTTCGAGCTGCCGGCCGGCCAGGACGCGGCCGGTGCGCTGGCCGCCGCCACCGGCCTGCCGCTGCAGACGCTCGCCCCCTGGCTCGGCGCGGCGGTGGCCGCGGCGCTGCTGGCCTGGGTGCTGGCACGGCCCGAAGGCCGCGGCCGCGAGGTCGCCGGCGGCGCCGCGATCGGGGTGCTGGTGGTCGCCGCCTGGTGGCTGTCGGGCCGGCTGGGTTTCGTGCCCGAACACCCCGAGACGCTGGAGCCGGCCTTCCTGGCGACGAACTCGCGGCGCATGGAGTCGCTGAGCCTGGTCGCGCCACTGGCCTGGGGCCTGGACTGGCTGCTGTTCTTCAGCGACAGCCGCAAGACGCTGACGATCGGCATCTGCAGCGCCGCCGGCATCGTCGCCGGCTCGGCCGCGGTCGCGCTGGCCACACGCAGCTTTCGCTGGCAGGGTTTCGCCGGCACCGAGGACACGGCCGGCCATCTCGTCGGCGCGGTCCTGATGGGCACCGGCGGCGTCACCGCGCTGGGCTGCACCGTCGGGCAAGGAATCGCAGGTCTATCGACGCTTTCCGCGCATAGCGCCATCGCCGTCTCGGCTATGGTCCTCGGCGGCTTCGCAGGCTTGGCGCTGCAGCGCCGGCGCATCGAACGCTGCGGCTGAACCCACCACCCCACCACGATCGGAGGACAACGACATGAGATCGCCGATGCGACCGCTGCTGGTCGCGCTGGGCGCCGCGAGCCTGGCACTGCCGGCCGCCGCCGACCTGCGGGCCGACGAGGCGCTGGCCGCGCGCTCGGTCGCCGCCACCTGCGCCAACTGCCACGGCACCGACGGCCACTCGCGCACGGCGATCAAGTCGCTGGCGGGCCAGCCGGCCGAGCGCATCCTGCAGTCGATCGCCGACTACCGCAGCGGCGCGCAGCCGTCGACGATCATGGCGCAGATCCTGCGCGGCTACAGCGACGAGCAGCTGCGGCTGGCGGCGCACTGGTTCGCGGCGCAGCCGGCCCGGCCGGCCGACGCCCGCTAGGAGCGACACGATGCAGCAACCCGATCGTTTCGCCCTCTCGCGCCGCCGCCTGCTGGGCGCGGGGCTGGCCGGCGGCACGCTGGCGCTGGCCGGCTGCGCCGGCAACCGCGTCGTCAAGCCGACACCCGGACGTGTCGTCGTCGTCGGCGGCGGTTTCGGCGGCGCCACCGCGGCACGCTACCTGCGGCTGTGGGGCGGCGTCGACGTCACGCTGGTCGAACGCGAGGCGGCGTTCGTCTCCTGCCCGATCTCCAACCTGGTGCTCGGCGGCTGGCGCACGCTGGACGACATCACGCGCGGCTACGACGGCCTGGCCGCCGCCGGCGTCAAGCGGGTGCGCGGCGAGGCCGTGGCGATCGACCCCGAACGCCGCCTGCTGCGCCTGGCCGACGGCAGCACCCTGCCCTGGGACCGGCTGATCGTCGCGCCCGGCATCGACTTCGACACCGCCGCGATCCCCGGCCTGCAGCCGGCACTCGACGCCGGCACCGTGACGCACGCCTGGAAGGCCGGGCCGCAGACCGTCGCGCTGCGCCGCCAGCTCGAGGCCCTGCCCGACGGCGGTGTCGTCGCGATGACGATCCCGCGCGCCCCTTACCGCTGCCCGCCGGGGCCTTACGAACGCGCCGCCGTCATCGCCGGCTGGCTGAAGCAGGCGCGGCCGCGCGCCAAGCTGCTGGTGCTCGACGCCAATGCCGAGATCCAGTCGAAGAAGGCGCTGTTCGAGCGCGCGTTCAAGGAGCACTACGCCGGCATCGTCGAGTACCGGCCGAACGCCGAGCTGCGCGAGGTCTCGGGGCGGCTCGCGCGTTTCGACTTCGAGGACGTGAAGGCCGACGTGCTCAACGTCATCCCGCCGCAGCGCGCCGGCCGGCTGGCGCAGGACGCGGGGCTGGTGACGGTCAACGGGCGCTGGGTGGGTGTCGACTGGCTGACGCTGGAGTCGCAGGCGCTGCCGGGCGTGCACGTGCTCGGCGACGCCACCTTCTCGGCGCCGCTGATGCCCAAGAGCGGACACATGGCCAACCAGCACGCCAAGGTGGCGGCGGCGGCGGTGATCCAGCGGCTGCGCGGCGAGCCGGTGAACCCGGCGCCGCTGGTGATGAACACCTGCTACAGCTACCTGTCGGCGACGCACGCGGTGCACGTCGCCTCGGTGCACCCTTACGACGCCGCCGAGAAGACCTTCAAGGCGGTGCCGGCCTCGGTCGGCGTGTCCAAGGACTGGAACACCGCCGAGGCGCTGTACGCGCAGGCCTGGGCCGAGAACATCTGGGCCGACGCGCTGGCGCTGTGAGCTTGCGGGCGGCCCCCGCGGGGGGTGCCGCCCGCCGCCGCCGTCAGCGAACGACGGCGATCTCTTCGCGCTGGCCGCCCTTGAAGGTGTAGAGCGTCAGCGCGCCGTTCTTGATGTCGCCCTTCTCGTCGAAGGCGATCGTGCCGGTGACGCCCGGGACGCTGATCTTGGCCAGCACCGGCAGGTACTTCGCCGGGTCGGCCGAGCCGGCCTTGACCATCGCCTCGACCATCACCTTGGTCGCGTCGTAGGTGTAGGGCGAGTAGATCTGCACTTCGGTGCCGAACTTCTTCTTGAAGTCGGCCTTGAACTTGTCCATCACCGGCTTCTGCGCGCCTTCGACACCGCCGGCGATCGCGCAGACCACCTGGCCGTCGGGCACCTGGCCCGAAGCCAGCTTCGGCAGCTCGGCGGTGCAGACGCCGTCGCCGCCCATGAACTTCGACGTGATGCCGAGCTGCTTCATCTGGCGCAGCATCGGGCCACCGACGGCGTCCATGCCGCCGTAGAAGATGACGTCGGGCTTGGCGGCCTTGATGCCGGTGAGGATGCCGGTGAAGTCGGTCGCCTTGTCGTTGGTGAACTCGCGCTTGACGATGTTCGCGCCGGCGGCCTTGGCGGCCTTCTCGAACTCGGTGGCCACGCCCTGGCCGTAGGCGGTGCGGTCGTCGATGACGGCGACGGTCTTGGCCTTCAGCGTCTGCACCGCGTAGCGGCCCAGCGTGCCGCCGAGCTGGGCGTCGTCGGCGACCATGCGGAAGGTCGTCTTGAAGCCCTGGCGGGTGTAGCGCGGGTTGGTCACCGACGGCGCGATCTGCGGGATGCCGGCGTCGCTGTAGATGCGTGCGGCCGGGATCGCGGTGCCGGAGTTCAGGTGGCCGACGACGCCGTTGACCTTGCTGTCGACGAGCTTCTGCGCCGCCGCGGTGCCCTGCTTCGGGTCGCCGCCGTCGTCTTCGGCGAGCAGCTCGAACTTCACCGGGCGGCCGCCGATCTGCACGCCCTTGGCGCTCAGCTCCTGGATCGCCATGCGCACGCCGTTCTCGTTGTCGCGGCCGAGGTGGGCGGCGGGGCCGCTGAGCGCGGCGACGTGGCCGATCTTGACGACGATCGGCTCGGCGGCCGACGCGGAAACGGCCACGCAGGCCAGGGCAAGCAGGGAAAGGCGCGGATGGAAGGCAGTCATGTTCGGGTCTCTCAGCAGGACGTCGTAGGCATGCCGGCGCCGCGCCCCTTGCGCAGCGTCACCCCCTCTGTCCTGACACCTGAGAGATTCACAGCGGCCGCCCGGCGCCGTTTGCTCCTTCGGCGCACCGGCGGACGTCACGCAGCCGGCGCTTCTTCAGAGTTCATCCAGGGCATCGGTCCGTGGTGCCTGAGAGTTTCCGGGGTGGTTGCTCCTTCGGCGCCGCGCGAAAAGGGTGGACGCGCGGGCTCTCCCGATGCCATTCGGGCTTTTGGCCTGCCCGGCTGCGGATTCACCACCAGCCGGGCTAGAAGTAGTCGATTATGCCAGCGAACTACGGGGAAACCCGCAGCAAGCTCCCACGCCGTATCAGGCGATCACGGCCTCGGCGCTGCGGCGCTCGCCACGTGTGTCGACCCAGGAGACGCCGACCCGGTCGCCGGCCTTGCCGCCCCGGAGCGCGAAACGCAGGAAGGGGTTCTTCGACACCGACGGGCCGAAGCGCAGCGTCAGCACCGGGCGGCCTTCCAGCGTCACGGCGACGTCCTGGATATGCCAGGCCGGGATCGGCCGGCCGTCGCCGTCCTTGCGCTGGCCGGACTCCATCTCGTGGGCCATCAGCACGCGCACGACGGTGCGCTCGCCCTGCAGCTGGGCGCGAAGAAGGATGGGGGCGCTGGCCATGTCCTGCCCTTCAGGCGGCGCAGCCGCCGAGCGTCACGCGGATGTCCCGGCGCGCGTAGAACACGCGGCCGTCGGCGGTGGTGGCCACCGCCCAGACGTTGGACGACTGCGCCATCTTGACGCGGATGACGAACTCCGGGACCACGGCCTCGCCGAGCTCGAACAGCGCCGACAGCACCGCCGGGTTCTTCTCGACCAGCAGCAGCAGGCGGCGTGCGCCGGGCAGCGTCGTGGCCAGCGTCAGCTCGACGGCGGCGCCGTTCTCGGCGATGTCCGGGCCGGCGAGCGTGACCGCCGGGCTCGGCACCGGCGCCGGCCAGCCGAGCGCGGCGTTCAGCTCGGCCAGCGAACGGGCCTCGAAGGCCTGAGACAGCGACGCGGCAGCCGCCGGGCGGGGCCACAGCCCCTGCGCCAGCAGCAGTGCCGCGACGGCGGCGGAAGCGGTCAGCGCCTCGCGGCGCCGCGGGTCCGGCAGGGTCTGGTCCATCGTGCCATTGTGGCCCAGCCGGGTGCCGCGGCGGGATCTGGAACGAGTCCGAGAGCTGGGCTCGTTCTTTGAGTTATGACAAGTTTCTTGCCTTGTGTCGGGCGCCCAATGTCACCGATCAATACAGATCAAGCCCGCCGAGGAGCCCCTGACATGAATGCGATGACCGTCCTCTTTTCCACCGACGTCGGCCTGATGAGTCTGGCCGTGATCGTCGTGACGCTGGGAATGGGCGCGTTCTACTTGCGTTATTTCCTGAAGCACATGCGCGAAGACAGCGCACGCGCCGCCGCCGAGGCGGCCCAGGCCCGCCGCTGAGCCCGGGCGGCGCCTCCCGAGTCGCCTCAGCCACCAGAACGCCGGCCTCGAGCCGGCGTTTTCATGTGTACAGCCCGCGCTGGCGCGCGAACAGCCGCGTCAGCCCGAACAGCGCGTCGATCGCCGGCGTCGGCCGGCCCAGGCGCTGGCCGAGTTCACGCACCGCGCCGACGATGGCGTCGAGCTCGATCGACCGGCCGGCTTCGACGTCCTGCAGCATCGAGGTCTTGAAGGCGCCGAGCCTGGCGGTGATCGCATGCCGGTCTTCCGGCGTCTGCTCGATCGGGCAGCCGACGAGCGCGCCGATCGCCGCGGCTTCCTGCATCGCCTGCGAGCAGAACGCGCGCACCAGCGGATCGGCGAGCACACGGTCGGCGGTGGCGCCGGTGATGGCGCTGACCGGGTTCATCGTCAGGTTGCCCCAGAGCTTGTACCAGACCTCGCGGCGCACGTCGGCCGAGGCGGTGACGTCGAAGCCGGCGTCGCGCAGCAGCGCCGCCACCGTGTCGACACGCGCACTGGCGCCGCCGCCCGGCTCGCCGACGATCAGCCCGGCACCCATCCTGTGCACGACGAGACCGGGCTCGGCGGTGAAGGCCGCGGCGTGCACGACGCAGCCGAGCACGGCCTCGTGCGGGATCGCCGCGCCGACGACACCGCCGGGGTCGACCGACTCCAGCGGTGCCTCACCGAGCGCGGCGACACCGTGGCCGAACCACCACGGCACGCCGTTCATCGCCGGCAGCACGACGGTGCGCGGGCCGATCAGCGGCGCGATGCCGCGCGCGACCGGGGTCAGCGCCGGGCCCTTGACGGCGATGACGACGAGGTCCTGGACACCGAGTTCGGCGGCGTCGGCCGACGCCGCCGCGCACGGCGCCTGGATCAGTTCGCCGCCCTGCTGCAGCCGCCAGCCGTGACGGCGCAGCGCCTCCAGCGTCGCGCCGCGCGCGAGGGCCGCGATCTGCGCCTGGCCACGCGCCGCGAGCCGGGTGCCGATGAAGCCGCCGATCGCGCCGGCGCCGAGGATGCAGACCTTCATGTCGTCGAGCCGCCCGCGGCGGTGCTGGAGGAAGACGGGGCGTCGCCGGCGTAGACCGCGGCCGCGGCACGCAGCCGCGCGGCGACCTTGGCGCGCAGTTCGGGCGGCGACAGCACCTCGGCGTCGGCGCCGTGGCGCATCAGGTCCATCACCAGCTCGGTGTCGTCGGTGTAGGGCAGCTGCAGCTCGTAGCGGCCGTCGTCCAGCCAGCGCCCCTGCTGTTCGGGGTGCCAGGCCTCGCGGCTCACCCAGGCCGCCGCGGACGCGGCGAAGGCCACCGTCGCCCAGCGCCGCGTGCCGCCGGCGTAGATGCCGTAGCCGGCGTCCATCTCGGCCTGCACACGCGCCAGCGGCAGCTCGAGCGCCGGGCGCTCCAGCACCGCGGCCTGCTCCATCGCGTCAAGCGCAAAACGGCGCAGCCCGTCGGCGCGGTGGCACCAGGCGTCCAGATACCAGGTGTTGCGGTAGTGCACCAGGCGCTGCGGCGAGACCTCGCGTTCGCCGAGCTCGCCACGCGTGCGGGTCAGGTAACGCAGGTGCAGCCGGCGGCGTTCCAGCAGCGCCTCGGCGACACGTTCGAAATGGCGCGCCGGCACCGCACGGCGCGCCGCGGCGACGATCCTCACGCGCTGCATCAGCGTCTTGTCCTCGGCGCCGCCGATCATCTCGCGCACGCGTTCGAGCAGCGGCTGCAGATGGCGCGCCAGCGTGCCGTCGTCGTCCAGGCTGGCCAGCAGCTGGTGCGCGGCGAGCAGCGAGTACAGCTCGCGCTCGTCGAACCACAGGCCGGGCAGCTCGTGGCGCGTGCCGCGCGCGCCTTCGTCGAGCCGGTAGCCGTTGAGCTCGCGGTCGTAGACGATGGGCGCGCCCAGGCGGCTGCGCAGGTACTCCAGGTCGCGCTTGAGCGTGGCGCGCGAGACCTCCAGCTCGTCGAGCAGCGTCTGGAAGGCGACGTGCCCGCGCTGGCGGATCAGGCGCTCGATCTTGTAGAGGCGTTCGGCGTTGGACATGGCGCAGCGACGGTCAGAATAAACCGACGACGCGCCCGTCCTCCGTGAGGTCGATCACCTCGGCCGCGGGTGTCTTGGGCAGGCCGGGCATGGTCATCACGTCGCCGCAGACCATGACGATGAACTCGGCGCCGGCGGCCAGGCGCACCTCGCGCACGTCGAGCACGTGGCCCTCGGGCGCGCCGCGGCGCTTGGCGTCGGTGGAGAAGCTGTACTGCGTCTTGGCGATGCAGATCGGCCAGCGGCCATAACCCTCGGCCTGCAGATGCTCGATGCGCGCGCGCACCGCCGCCGGCGCCTCGACGCCGGCGGCGCCGTAGACGCGTGTCGCGACCTTGCGCAGCTTCTCCCACAGCGTGTCGTCGTCGTCGTAGACGAAACGCGGCGTGCTCGGCTGCTCGAACAGGCGCACGACCTCGCGCGCCAGGTCCTCGGCGCCGGCACCGCCCTCGGCCCAGTGGCGCGCCAGCGCGATCGGCACGCCCCAGCTCCGCACACGCTCGCGCAGCAGCGCGTGCTCGGCGTCGGTGTCGGCGCTGAAATGGTTGACGGCGACGACACAGGGCAGGCCGTAGACGCCGCGCACGTTGTCGACGTGGCGGCGCAGGTTGTCCAGGCCGCGCTCGAGCGCACCGAGGTCCTCGCGGCCGAGCTCGGCCAGCGCCGCGCCGCCGTGGTGCTTCAGCGCGCGCACGGTGGCGACGATGACCGCCGCGTCGGGCCGCAGCCCCGACTTGCGGCACTTGATGTCGAGGAACTTCTCGGCGCCCAGGTCGGCGCCAAAACCGGCCTCGGTGACGACGACGTCGGCGAGCTTCAGCGCCGTCTTCGTCGCCAGCACCGAATTGCAGCCGTGGGCGATGTTGGCGAACGGGCCGCCGTGCAGGATGGCCGGCGTGTGCTCCAGCGTCTGCACGAGGTTGGGCGCGAAGGCGTCCTTCAGCAGCACCGCCATCGCGCCGTGCACCTTCAGATCGCGGGCGCGCACCGGCAGCCGCGAGCGCGTCTCGGCGACGACGATGTTGCCCAGACGCTGCTTCAGGTCGGCCAGCGACGTGGCCAGGCAGAAGATGGCCATCACCTCGCTGGCGACGACGATGTCGAAGCCGTCCTCGCGGGGCACGCCGTTGCCCGGGCCGCCGAGGCCGGCGGTGATGTGGCGCAGCGCGCGGTCGTTCATGTCCATCACGCGCTTGAAGCCGATGCGGCGCACGTCGATGTCCAGCGCATTGCCGTGGTGCACGTGGTTGTCGATCGCCGCGGCCAGCAGGTTGTTGGCCAGCGCGATGGCGGCGAAGTCGCCGGTGAAGTGCAGGTTGATGTCCTCCATCGGCACCACCTGCGCGTGGCCGCCGCCGGCGGCCCCGCCCTTCATGCCGAAGACCGGACCCAGCGAGGGCTCGCGCAGCGCGACGATGGTCTTGCGGCCGATGCGGTTGAGCGCGTCGCCGAGGCCGACGGTGGTCGTCGTCTTGCCCTCGCCGGCCGGCGTCGGCGTGATCGCCGTCACCAGCACCAGCTTGCCGTCGGGACGCGACTCCAGGCTGCGCAGGTAGTCCAGCGAGAGCTTGGCCTTGTAGTGGCCGTAAGGCACGAGGTGCTCGTCGGCGATGCCCAGGCGGTCGCGGGCCAGGTCGGTGATGCGTTGCAGGCGGGCGTTCTGGGCGATGTCGATGTCGCTCGGCACGGGCACTCCGGATCAGGGGTCGGGCAAAGCGGGCGATTGTGCTGCCGAAGCCCGCGTTTTGCCGTGCCGACGTCCGTTTGCCGGCACGCGGGCGTCGGGCGGGAACGACGCGTGCACCGTCCGGCGGCGACCGGCTTGATCGACAACGCCAAAAACCGCCCGCGTCATAGGACAATCCCTAGTGTGGACTATCCCGAATACGACCCTTCCCTGCAGACCACGCCGCTCGCCGACGAGGAGCTCGACGAGCTGGACGCGCTGCTGCAGGAACTCCCCGCCGACGAGGCGATGAACGTCGAGGCGCTCGACGGTTACCTGACGGCTCTGGCCGTCAGCCCCGGCAGCCTCGCACGGCTGCACACCCGCGAGTGGATGCCGGTGATCTGGGGCGGCGACGGCGACGGGCCCGCACCGTTTGCCAGCGGCAAGCGGCGCAAGCGCGTCGTCTTCCTCGTGCTGCGCCATCTGCACGCCATCGAGAGCGTGCTGAAGACGCGCCCTGACGACTGGCAGCCGGTGTTCAGCGTCGCCGAGACCGAAGACGGCGAGATCATCGACGCCGAAGACTGGTGCATCGGCTTCCTGGCCGCTGTCGGCCTGGACGCCGCGGCCTGGGAACCGCTGTTCGACGACCCGGCCTACGGCCCGGCGCTGGTGCCGCTGGCCCTGCTCGGCGGCGACGACGAGTCGCTGACGAGCGCCGATCGCGAACGGCTGCAGGACCCGCTGGAGCGCGACGAACTGTCGCGTGCGGTCGCCGACGTCGTGCCGCGCATCCCCGAGTTCGCCGCCGCCGTCTGACGGGTCAACCGCGCCCGGCCGCCTGGCGGCCGAGCCAGTGCAGCAGCACCGAGTACAGCTGCGCCGGGTCGACGGGCTTGGCGACGTGGTCGTCCATGCCGGCGTCCAGGCAGGCCTGGCGGTCCTCGCCGAAGGCGTTGGCCGTCATCGCGACGATCGGCGTCGCGGCGTGGGCCGGCAGCGCACGGATGCGGCGCGTGGCCTCCAGCCCGTCGACGCCGGGCATCTGCATGTCCATCAGGATCGCGGCGTAGTCGCCGGCCGCAGCGCAGGCCACCGCCGCCTCGCCGTCGTCGGCGACGTCGACGCACAGGCCGGCCATCTCCAGCAGCTCGCGGCCGACCTCCTGGTTCACCGGGTTGTCCTCGGCCAGCAGCACGCGCGCGCCGGCATGGCGCTGACGCAGTTCGGCCTCGCCGTCGACGGCCGGGCAGGCCGTGGCGACGACCGTCTCGCCGAGGCGCAGCCGCACGCTGAACGAGAAGCGGCTGCCCTCGCCGACGCGGCTGTCGACCGCGACGTCGCCGCCCATCAGCAGCGCCAGCCGGCGCGTGATCGCCAGCCCCAGGCCGGTGCCGCCGAAGCGCCGCGCCATCGTGGCGTCGGCCTGGGCGAAGGCGGTGAACAGCTGGCCGAGCTTGGCCGCCTCGATGCCGATGCCGGTGTCGGCCACCGTGAAGCCGAGCTGCAGCCACGGGCCCTCGCGCGCGAGCAGCCGCACCTGCAGCGACACGCCGCCCTGCTCGGTGAACTTGACGGCGTTGCTCAGCAGGTTGAGCAGCGCCTGCGCGATGCGCATCGAGTCGCCGAACAGCACGTCGGGCACGTCGTCGACATCGGACTCGAGCCGCAGCGCCTTGGTGCGCGCGCGCTCGGCCACCTGCTCGATGCAGCGGCTCACGAGTTCACGCAGCGAGAAGTCGTGCTCGTGCAGCTCGAGACGGCCGGCCTCGATCTTGGACAGGTCCAGGATGTCGTTGAGCACCGCCAGCAGGTGCTGGGCCGCGCCGTCCACACGCGCCAGGCGCTCGGCGGTCACGGCGTCGGGCGCGTCGCGGCGCATCAGGTGGGTGAAGCCGAGGATGGCGTTCAGCGGCGTGCGGATCTCGTGGCTCATGTTGGCCAGGAAGGCGCTCTTGGCCTGGCTGGCGGCGTCGGCCTGCGCCCGCGCGGCCTCGAGCTCGGCGGTGCGGCTGGCCACCAGCATCTCGAGGTGGTGGCGGTGGCCGTCGAGTTCGCGCTCCAGCCGCCGCCGCTCGGTGATGTCCTCGCTGACGGCAACGAAGTGCGTGACGCGCCCCTCGGGCGAGCGCAGCGGCGTGACGACGGCCGACTCGACGTACTCGCTGCCGTCCTTGCGCCGGTTGACGAACTCGCCGCGCCAGGTCTCGCCGGCCTGCAGCGTGCGCCACAGCGAGGCCACCGTGTCGGCCGGCGTGCGCGCCGAGCGCAGGCGCTCGGGCGTGCTGCCCAGGATCTCCTCGCGCGAGTAGCCGGTCTGGTCGAGAAAGGCCTGGTTGACGTACTGGATGCGCGCCTCCGGGTCGGTGATGACGATGCTGCTGGAGGTCTGCTCGACGGCCAGCGAGAGCTCGCGCAGGCTGGCGGCGGCGGCCTCGGCACGGGCGCGAGCCGACACCGCCTCGTCCATCGACAGCTGGGTCTGCAGCTGGCTGCGGCGCAGCGCGTCCTCGGACAGGCGGCGGCGCTGCGCGGCGTCGTCGAGCTGGCGACGCACGGCGGCGATCTCGGCGACACCACTCTGCGCTTCGGGCGTGCCGGCCGGCGCGGCCAGCGAGGCGACGTCGCGGCCGAGCCGGCGCCCGGCGATGGTGCCGCCGAGCACGCCGATCAGCGTCGCACCGAGCACACCCGCGACCAGCGGCAGCGCCTCGGCAGCCACCGCGTCGTGCAGCACCTGCGGCGGGATGCGCACCACCGCCGTCCACGAGGCCCGCTCGAGCGCGGCGCTGCGCAGCCGGCCGTCTTCGCCGACGATCGGCTCGCCGCGCCGGGCGACGGCCTGGCCGGCGGCGTCGCGCAGCTCCAGCGACCAGCCCGGCGGCAGCAGCAGGCGTTCGAGCAAGGGCTGGAACTGGCTCGCCTCGATGGTGCTCAGCAGCAGGCGCGGACTGCGCCCCGGCTCGGGCGGCAGCGGCACCGCCACGCTGACGATCGGCACCCCGGCGATGGGCCCCACGAACAGGTTGCCGACCACCGGGCGACCCTCGCGCAGCGCGGCCTGCGCCGCGTCCAGCGCCGCCGGCCGCGGCAGCGGCGGCTGCTCGACGTCCTGCGGCAGGCGGCTGTTCATCGCCACCCGGCCGTCGGCGTCGACGAGCAGCACGTGGCTGCCGTAGCCGCGCGCGTAGCTCTCGCCCAGGCGGCGCATCTCGTCCAGAGACGCCGACGGATCGACACCCTGCGCCAGCATCATCAGCCCGGCCAGGCGCGACTCGAGCATCTGGTCGGCCAGCAGCGTCAGGCGGGCGACGATGCGTTCGGCCGCCTGCTGGCGCTGCTCGAGGCTGGACTGCACGCGGTAGAACGCGATCGCCGCGCCGAGCAGCAGCATCGGCCCGACGCACAGCCAGATCAGGCGGCGCAGGAAGACACGCAGCGGCAGCACCTGCCCGGCGGCCGGGGAGGCGTCGGGTGATGCGGCGTGGGCATGATCGCTCGACATGGGCGGCGTGTGCGGCCCATCATAGGCAGGGACGCCGCCGCGGGCGGCTCAGGCCCATCCCGAACCCGCCACCCCTCCCCCGAGTGAACGACGCCTTCGCCCTTCCCCCGTCCTTCGTCGCGCTGTACCTGCAGGAGGGCCGCACGCGGGCGGACCGGCCGCTGCGCGAGATCGCCGACCGCCACGAGCTCTGCGAGGACATGGCCCAGATGCTGGCCGAGCCGGCACGCACGCTGCCGCTGGCGCTGGGCATCACCGAGGCCGACGTGCTCGAGCGCATGCGCGCCGTCGCCGGCGCCGAGGACACCGGCCTGGCACCGGCCGAGGCCGGGTGGGTCGTGCGCCGGCTGGCCGAACTGCTGGGCTGGCCGGACCCGGGACCCTGAGCGCGCCGCTCAGCGCGCCCGGCCGTCGGCGCGCAGCGGCGCCAGGGCCTCGTCGTACAACGCGAGGTACTCGCGCGCCGGCCCTTCCCAGGAATGCTGCTGGGCCATCGCACGATCACGCAGCCGCGCCCACAGCACCGGCTGGCGCCGCGCCTCCAGCGCCCGCTGCACCGCCTGGGCGAAAGCCTGCGGGCTGGGCGCGTCGAAGACGAAGCCGGTGGCGCGGTCCTCGGCCACGGCCGCGGCGCTGGCGTCGACCACCGTGTCGGCCAGCCCGCCGACGCGGCGCACGATCGGCAGCGTGCCGTAGCGCAGGCCGTAGAGCTGGGTCAGCCCGCAGGGTTCGAAGCGCGACGGCACGGCGATCGCGTCGGCGCCGGCGATCAGCCGGTGCGCCCGCGCCTCGTCGTAGCCGGTGAAGACCTGCACCCGGCCCGGGGACTGGCCCTGCGCGGCGCGGAAAGCCGACTCCAGCGCCGCGTCGCCGGTGCCCTGGATCGCGAACTGCACGCCCTGGGCGAGCAGCTCGGGCAGCGCCGCGAGCACCAGGTCCAGCCCCTTCTGCGAGGTCAGGCGCGAGACGATGGCGACGACGAGCGCGGCGTCGTCGAGGTCCAGCCCGGCCTCGGCCTGCAGCGCGCGCCGGCAGGCGGCCTTGCCATCGGGGCGCGCGGCGTCGTAGACGGCGGCGATCGCCGGGTCGGTGGCCGGGTTCCAGACCGCGGTGTCGATGCCGTTGAGGATGCCGCGCACCTGCGCCGCGCGCGAGCGCACGACGCCGTCCAGGCCGCAGCCGAACTCGATCGTCGAGATCTCGCGGGCGTAGCTCGGGCTGACCGTGGTCACGCGGTCGGAGAACTTCAGCCCGGCCTTCATGAAGCTGAGCTGGCCGTGGTACTCCAGGCCGGCCGGCGACATCAGCCGCGAGGCCAGCCCCAGCGTCGCCCAGTCGTGCATCGGGAACAGGCCCTGGTAGGCCAGGTTGTGCACGGTGTAGACCGAGGCCGCCGGCGTCGCCGCGTGGTCGGCGATGTAGGCGCAGCTCATCGCGGCGTGCCAGTCGTGGGCGTGCACGACGTCGGGCGCCCAGTCCGGGTCGGCGTCGCCGGCGGCCAGGTGGGCGGCGATCCAGCCCAGCAGCGCGAAACGCTGCAGGTTGTCGGGCCACTCCTCGCCATGCGCGTTCTGGTACGGATTGCCGCCGCGCTTGTAGAGGTAAGGCGCCTCGACGACATAGACCACCAGCCCGTCGCCGGGCAGCCGCGCGCGCAGCAGGCGCACACGCAGCGCGCCAAAGCAGGCGCCGATATCGATGACGCAGCGCAGGCCGCTGACCTGGTCCAGGATCGCCGGCAGGCCCGGCAGCAGCAGGCGCACGTCCGCGCCCTGCTGCGCCTGGGCCACCGGCAGCGCGGCCACCACGTCGGCCAGCCCGCCGGTCTTGACCAGCGGGAACACCTCGGCTGCGACGTGCAGCACCTTCATCGCGGGGGTCGTCATTGCAGCGCGCGCAGCATCTCCCGCGTGACGAGCACGATGCCGGATTCGGTACGGTAGAAACGCGCCGCGTCGGCGGCCGGGTCCTCGCCGATGACCATGCCGTCGGGGATCACGCAGTCGCGGTCGACGACGACGCGCGTGACGCGCGCATGGCGCCCGATCTGCACGCCGGGCAGCAGCACCGCCCAGTTGACCGCGGCATACGAGTGCACACGCACCTGCGAGAACAGCACCGAGCGGTAGACCGCACCCGACACGATGCAACCGCCGGAGACCATCGACTCGATCGCCAGCCCGCGCCGGTCGTCCTGGTTGTGCACGAACTTCGCCGGCGGCAGCTGCGGCTGGTAGGTCCAGATCGGCCAGTTGGTGTCGTACAGGTTGAGCAGCGGGTCGGTGGCCGTGAGGTCGATGTTGGCGTCCCAGTAGGCGTCGATCGTGCCGACGTCGCGCCAGTACGGGCCGGTGCCGGCACGCGTGCCGACGCAGCTCAGCTCGAACGGGTGCGCCACGGCGACGCCGGCGCGCACCATCTTGGGGATGATGTCCTTGCCGAAGTCGTGGCTCGAGTTCGGGTCGGCCATGTCGCGCTCGAGCTCGCGGTACAGGAAGCGCGCGTTGAAGACGTAGATGCCCATGCTGGCCAGCGCCTTGTCGGGCTTGCCCGGCATCGGCGGCGGATCGGCCGGCTTCTCGACGAAGTCCAGGATGCGCCGGTTGTCGTCGACGTGCATGACGCCGAAGCCCACCGCCTCCATGCGCGGCACCTCGATGCAGCCGACGGTGCACTCGCGGCCCTGGGCGACGTGGTCGGCCAGCATCAGCGCGTAGTTCTGCTTGTAGACGTGGTCGCCGGCCAGCACCACGACGTAGTCCGCCTTGTAGGCCGCCAGGATGTCCTGGTTCTGGTAGACGGCGTCGGCGGTGCCGCGGTACCAGCTCTCCTCGTCGACCCGCTGCTGCGCCGGCAGCAGGTCGACGAACTCGTTCATCTCGGACTTCAGGAAGGCCCAGCCGCGCTGCAGGTGGCGCAGCAGGCTGTGGCTCTTGTACTGGGTGATGACGCCGATGCGGCGGATGCCCGAGTTCAGGCAGTTGGACAGCGCGAAGTCGACGATCCGGAACTTGCCGCCGAAGTACACCGCGGGTTTGGCGCGGTTGTCGGTGAGGTTCTTCAGGCGGCTGCCGCGCCCCCCGGCAAGGACCAGCGCGATCGAACGTCGCGGAAGGTCGAAGCTGGAGGCGGGATCGATCGGTTTCATGGCTGTCTCCTGGCCGGTAGAACGTACGGTTGAAGCAACGGAATTACAGAATGGGGATGCGGCGGACGGCGGCACGTGGCCAACGCAGCACCGGGCCGGATCTTGTGGAGAGGAAGAGCGCAGGCGGCCAAGGCCCTGTCGGACCGACGTTTCGGCGCCTGGGCGTGGCTAGAATCGTTGTCGGACACCGAAAGCAGGCCGCCATTTTCTGTAGTTTTACTACATGAAGAGATCGGCAAGAGGCGTCGTGACCGACGCGCCCCCCGCACGCGGGGCGCGCACGGCACGGCGCGTGCATCGGTGCCCACCATCGGCCCCGTGTTCGCCCAACCGCTGCAGACCGCCATGAATACCTCGACTGCCGCCCCGACCGCCCCGGACCGTTTCGGAGCCCAGGTCGATCGCCACCTGCTTTCGACCGTCGGCGTCACGCCGGCCGATGCCTCGCACTCCGACATCATGCATGCGGTCGCGCAGGTGGCTCGTGAAGCATTGTCCCGCCGCTGGGTCGCCTCCGATGCGACCGATCGCAAAGCGCGTGCCCGCCGCGTCTGCTACCTGTCCATGGAGTTCCTGATCGGGCGCACGCTGGGCAACGCGCTGGCCGCGCTCGGCATGGAAGGCGAGGCCGCCGCCGCGGCGCGCCAGCACGCCGCGTCGTTCGAGGACGTGGCCGCGACCGAACTCGACGCCGCGCTCGGCAACGGCGGCCTCGGCCGGCTGGCGGCGTGTTTCCTGGACTCGATGGCCACGCTGGGCCTGCCCTCCTTCGGCTACGGCATCCGCTACGAATACGGCATGTTCGCCCAGGCCATCGCCGGCGGGCGTCAGGTCGAGCACCCGGACCCCTGGGTCGAGGACGGCACGCCGTGGGAGTTCCCGCGCCAGGCGGTGGCCTACCCGGTGCGTTTCGGCGGCTGGGTCGAGCACCCCGAGTCGCCGGCCGCGGCACCGGTGTGGCGCCACGCCGGCCAGGTCAGCGCCAAGGCCTACGACATGGTGATCCCCGGCCACGGCACCGATCGCGTCAGCACGCTCAGGCTGTGGAAGGCCGTGGCGCCGGCGCAGATCGACCTGCACGCCTTCAACAGCGGCGACTACCAGCGCGCCGCCGAGTACAAGAACCAGTTCGAGAACATCTCCTGGGTGCTCTACCCGAACGACAGCACGCCGGCCGGCCGCGAGCTGCGCCTGCGCCAGGAGTACTTCTTCACCAGCGCGTCGATCCAGGACATCGTCGCCCGCCACCTCGCCGAGCACGGCCGGCTGGACAACCTCGCCGAGCAGGTCGCGATCCACCTCAACGACACCCACCCGGCGATCGGCGTGGCCGAGCTGATGCGCCTGCTCGTCGACGAACAGCGCATGGCCTGGGCCGAGGCCTGGGCGATCACGCAGCAGGTCTTCAGCTACACCAACCACACGCTGATGCCCGAGGCGCTGGAGACCTGGCCGGTGTCGCTGATCCAGCACGTGCTGCCGCGCCACCTCGAGATCATCTTCCGCATCAACCACGACTTCCTCGTGATGGCGGCCGAGGCGCGCCCCGGCGACGACGCCTTCCTGCGCCGCCTGTCGCTGATCGACGAGGGCGGCGAACGCCGCGTGCGCATGGCCCACCTGGCGGTGGTCGGCAGCCACAAGGTCAACGGCGTCTCGGCGCTGCACTCGAAGCTGCTGGTCGAGACCATCTTCGCCGACTTCGCGCGGCTCTGGCCCGAACGTTTCATCAACATCACCAACGGCGTGACGCCGCGGCGCTGGCTGGCGCAGGCCAACCCGGGGCTGGCCGGGCTGCTGGACCGCACGATCGGCGACGGCTGGCGGCTGCACCTGGAGCAGTTGGCCAAGCTGGCGCCGCACGCCGAGGACAAGGCCTTCCGCCAGGAGTTCCTGGCCGTCAAGCGCGCCAACAAGGTCCGCCTGGCCGACCACATCCGCACCGCCACGCGCATCGTCGTCGACCCGGACAGCCTGTTCGACGTGCAGGTCAAGCGCATCCACGAGTACAAGCGCCAGCTGCTCAACGTGCTGCAGATCGTCGCGCGCTACCAGGCGATGCTGGCCGACCCCGACCGCGACTGGGTGCCGCGCACGGCGATCTTCGCCGGCAAGGCGGCGTCGAGCTACGCGATGGCCAAGAACATCATCCGGCTGATCAACGACGTCGGCGCGGTCGTCAACCACGACCCGCGGCTGCGCGGGCGGCTGAAGGTGGTGTTCGTGCCGAACTACGGCGTCTCGGTGGCCGAGGTCATCATGCCCGGCGCCGACGTCTCCGAGCAGATCTCCACCGCCGGCACCGAGGCCTCGGGCACCGGCAACATGAAGCTGGCGATGAACGGCGCGCTGACCGTCGGCACCGACGACGGCGCCAACATCGAGATCCGCGAGAACGTCGGCGACGACAACATCTTCATCTTCGGCCTGAAGACGCCCGAGGTGGAGGCCACGCGCGCCGCCGGCTACCAGCCGCTGCGCATCTACGAGGGCAACCCGAAGCTCAAGGCGGTGCTCGACGCGATCGCCGGCGGCGCCTTCTCGCCCGACGAGCCGGCGCGCTACCGCGGCCTCGTCGACTCGCTGCTGTGGGGCGGCGACCACTACCTGCTGCTCGCCGACTTCGACGCCTACTGCGAGGCGCAGGCACGGGTCGACACGCTGTACCGCGACCGCGATGCCTGGGCGCGCAAGGCGATCGCCAACGTCGCCGGGATGGGCACGTTCTCGTCAGACCGTACGATCGCCGAATACGCCCGGGAGGTCTGGAAGCTGCCGACCGACCGATAGACCGTCACCGAGGGGCGCGATGATCGCCCCGCTGCCCCGCCCGTCCGAGGAGAAAGCGTCTTGATGCTCGAGCCCCATGTCGTCGATCTGGTCTGCAGCGGGCGCCACGGCGATCCGTTCTCGGTGCTCGGGCCGCATGCCGACGAGGCGGGAACGACCTGGGTCCGGGCCTTCCTGCCGGGTGCGGCGGCGGTCGAGGCGCTGGGCGTCAAGGGCGGCAAACGCGGCAAGCTCGCGCTGCGCCACCCCGACGGCTTCTTTGAAGGCAAGCTGCGCAACGGCGGCCACTACCGCCTGGGCGTGACCTGGCATGACGGCAGCACCGCGGTCATCGAGGACCCGTACCGCTTCGGCGCCGTGCTCGGCGAGATGGACGTCTGGCTGCTCGGCGAAGGCTCGCACCTGCGGCCCTTCGAGGTGCTGGGAGCGACGCCGCGCACCTTCGACGGTGTCGACGGCACCGCGTTCGCGGTCTGGGCGCCCAACGCCGAGCGCGTCTCGGTCGTCGGCGACTTCAACTTCTGGGACGGCCGCCGCCACCCGATGCGGCTGCGGCGCGAGTGCGGCGTCTGGGAGCTGTTCCTGCCCGGCGTCGGCGCCGGCGCACGCTACAAGTTCGAGATCGTGTCGCGCTCGGGCGAGCGGCTGCCGCAGAAGGCCGACCCGTACGCACGCCAGTCCGAGCTGCGCCCGGCGACGGCCAGCGTCGTGTCCCCCATGCCGCTGCCGGTGGCGCCGTCGTCGCAGCGCCAGCACGCCAACGCACTCGACGCGCCGCTGTCGATCTACGAGGTCCATCTGGGCAGCTGGCGGCGCCGGCCCGAGGACGGCAACCGCTGGCTGAACTGGGACGAGCTCGCCGACGAGCTGATCGCCTACGCCCAGGACATGGGCTTCACGCACCTGGAACTGCTGCCGATCAGCGAACACCCGTTCGACGGCTCCTGGGGCTACCAGCCGCTCGGGATGTACGCGCCGACCTCGCGCTTCGGCGACGCCGCAGGCTTCCGCCGCTTCGTCGATCGCGCCCACGAGGCCGGCATCGGCGTGCTGCTGGACTGGGTGCCGGCGCACTTCCCCGGCGACTCCCACGGCCTGGCGCAGTTCGACGGCACCCACCTCTACGAGTACGCCGACCCGCGCGAAGGCTTCCACAACGACTGGAACTCGCTGATCTACAACTACGGCCGCACCGAGGTGCGCAACTTCCTCGTCGGCAGCGCCCTGTACTGGCTGGAGCGCTACGGCGTCGACGGCCTGCGTGTCGACGCGGTGGCCTCGATGCTCTACCGCGACTACAGCCGCAAGGCCGGCGAGTGGATTCCCAACGTGCACGGCGGGCGCGAGAACCTCGAGGCCATCGCCTTCGTCAGGCGCACCAACGAGGTCATCGGCAACGAGCGCGCGCAGGCGGTGACGATCGCCGAGGAGTCGACCGCCTTCCCGGCCGTCTCGCGGCCGACCTACGCCGGCGGCCTGGGCTTCCACTACAAGTGGAACATGGGCTGGATGCACGACACGCTGCAGTACATGTCGCGCGAGCCGGTGCACCGCCGCTTCCACCACGGCGAGATGACCTTCGGCCTGGTCTACGCCTTCCACGAGAACTTCATCCTGCCGCTCTCGCACGACGAGGTCGTGCACGGCAAGGGCTCGCTGCTGGGCAAGATGCCGGGCGACCGCTGGCAGAAGTTCGCCAACCTGCGCGCCTACTACGGTTTCATGTGGGGCCACCCGGGCAAGAAGCTGCTGTTCATGGGCGGCGAGTTCGCCCAGCAGGCCGAGTGGAACCACGACCAGAGCCTGGACTGGCACCTGCTGGCCGACGACCACCACGCCGGCATGCAGCGCCTGGTGCGCGACCTCAACCGCCTCTACCGCGGCAGCCCGGCGCTGTACACGCGCGACTTCAGCGGCGACGGCTTCGAGTGGATCTGCCACGACGCCGCCGACGAGAGCCTGCTGAGCTTCGTGCGCCGCGGCCGCGACGGCCAGCTGATGCTGGTCGTCAGCAACTTCACGCCGGTCGTGCGCCACGCCTACCGCGTCGGCGTGCCGGCCGCCGGGCGCTGGGTCGAACGGCTGAACACCGACTCCGGCTACTACGGCGGCGGCAACGTCGGCACGCCGTTCGGCGCCGCGGCCAGCGAGCCGCAGCCGTGGCAGGGCCGCGACCAGTCCATCGTGGTGACGATCCCGCCGCTGGCCACGGTGTTCTTCGAATGGACCGCCTGACCGGCATGCTCCAGGCCGGCCGCTCGTGGCCGCTGGGCGCGAGCTGGGACGGCCAGGGCGTCAACTTCGCCGTCTTCTCGGCGCACGCCAGCGCCGTCGAGCTGTGCCTGTTCGACGCCGAGGGGGCGCACGAGATCGCACGCGCGGCGCTGCCGGCGCAAAGCAGCGACATCTGGCACGGCTACCTGCCGGGCGCCAAGCCGGGGCTGATCTACGGCCTGCGTGTGCACGGCCCCTGGCGCCCCGAACGCGGCCACCGCTTCAACCCGCACAAGGTGCTGCTGGACCCCTGGGCGCGCGAGATCGTCGGCCGCTTCGACTGGAGCGGCCCGCACTTCGCCAACGACCTCGAGCACCCGGCCGACCTGGACCTGCAGGACAACGCGCGCCAGGCGCTGAAGGCGCGTGTCGTGCACGACCACTATGACTGGCACGGCGACCGCCACCCGCGCACGCCGCTGGCCGACACCGTGATCTACGAACTGCACGTCAAGGGCTTCACGCGGCGCATGCCCGGCGTGCCCGAGGCGGTGCGCGGCAGCTACGCCGGGCTGGCCTCGGACGCGGCGATCAGCCACCTGCGCCGGCTGGGCGTCACCGCGGTCGAGTTGCTGCCGGTGCACCAGCACCTGGACGAGCAGCGGCTGGTCGCCGGCGGGCTCAGCAACTACTGGGGCTACAACACCGTCGGCTTCTTCTGCCCCGAGCCGCGTTATGCCGCCACCGGCCACCCGCGCGACGAGTTCCGCACGATGGTGCGGCGGCTGCACGCCGCGGGCATCGAGGTCATCCTCGACGTCGTCTTCAACCACACCGCCGAGAGCGACGAACGCGGCCCGACGATCAGCTGGCGCGGGCTGGACAACGCCAGCTGGTACCGGTTGCCGGCCGAGCAACGCTCGGCCTACGAGAACATCACCGGCACCGGCAACGCGCTGGACCTGCGCCACCCGCGCGTGCTGCAGATGGTGCTCGACAGCCTGCGCTACTGGGTGCAGGAGATGCATGTCGACGGCTTCCGCTTCGACCTCGCGCCGGTGCTGGCGCGCGGCGACTGGGGTTTCGAGGCCTCGGGCGCCTTCTTCAAGACACTGGCCCAGGACCCGGTGCTCGCCGGCGCCAAGCTGATCGCCGAGCCCTGGGACATCGGCCCGGGCGGCTACCAGCTCGGCCACTTCCCGAGCGACTGGCTGGAGTGGAACGACCGCTTCCGCGACTGCACACGCGCCTTCTGGCTCGGCGGCGACTGCACGCGCGGCGAACTCGCGCTGCGCCTGGCCGGCTCGTCGGACATCTTCCAGGCGCGGCGGCGGCCGCCCGCCGAGTCGGTGAACTACGTCGTCTCGCACGACGGCTTCACGCTCGCCGACCTGGTGTCCTACGACTTCCGCCACAACGAGGCCAACCTCGAGGGCAACCGAGACGGCCACGGCCACAACCTCAGCTGGAACTGCGGCGTCGAGGGCCCGACCGACGACCCCGACGTGCTGCGCCTGCGCCAGCGGCTGCAGCGCGCGCTGCTGGCCACGGCGCTGCTGTCGCAGGGCACGCCGATGCTCGCCGCCGGCGACGAGCTCGGCCACACCCAGCACGGCAACAACAACCCCTACTGCCAGGACAACGAGACCACCTGGATCGACTGGAGCCGCGCCGACGAGTCGCTGATCGCCTTCACCGCCCACGTCATCGCGCTCAGGCGGCGCTACCTGCCGCTGGCCCAGCGCTGGTACACCGGGCTGCAGGACATGCGCGGCCGCCACGACCTCAGCTGGCTGCGCCGCGACGGCCAGGTGATGTCGCTGGCCGACTGGAACGACCGCGTCTCGCGTGTGCTCGGCGCCTACATCGGTGCGCCCGGGCGCACCGACTCGCCGCTGCTGCTGCTGGTCAACGCCGTCGACGCCGACACCGGTTTCCGGCTCCCGCCGGGCGACTGGCACGCCGAGCTCGACACCGCCGAGGCCGACGGCCGCAGCCACTGGCGCGGCGGCGACGTCGACTTCCCGCTGCGCGCACGCAGCCTCGTGCTGCTGCGCAACGCCGCGGCCACCTGACGCGGAGGACACCATGCGCCTGCCCCGATCCAGCGGCATCCTCCTGCACCCCACGTCGCTGCCCGGCCCGCACGGCTCGGGCGACCTGGGGCCGGCGGCCTATCACTTCGTCGACTGGCTCGCGGGTGCCGGCCAGCAGTTGTGGCAGGTGCTGCCGCTGGGCGGCATCGGCCCCGGCGACTCGCCGTACATGAGCCCGTCGGCCTTCGCCGGCAACGTGCTGCTGATCGACCTGGGCGAGTTGCACACCCAGGGCTGGCTGGATGCCGCCGACATCGAGGCGACCTCCGGCCTGTTCGCGACCCACGTCGACTACGGCCGCGTCGGGGCCTTCCGCATGGAGCGGCTGGCACGCGCCGCGGGGCGTTTCGCCGCGGCGGCCGGCGACGAGCAGCGCGAAGCCTTCGACGCCTTCTGCGAGTCGCAGCGCGCCTGGCTCGACGACTACGCGCTGTTCATGGCGCTGAGCGAGGCGCACCAGGGCGCCGACTGGTGCGACTGGGCCCCGGGCCTGGCGCTGCGCCGCCCCGGCGCGCTGTCTGCCGCACGGCGCACGCATGCCGAGCGCATCGGCTTCTGGCGCTTCTGCCAGTGGAGCTTCTTCCGCCAGTGGGCGCAGCTGCGCGCGTACGCCGCGCGCAAGGGCGTGAAGATCGTCGGCGACGCGCCGATCTTCATCGCCCACCACAGCGCCGACGTCTGGGCCCGGCCCGAGCTCTTCGAGCTCGACGCCGAAGGCCGGCCGACCGTCGTCGCCGGCGTGCCGCCGGACTTCTTCAGCGCCACCGGCCAGCGCTGGGGCAACCCGCTGTACCGCTGGAGCGCGCACGCCGCCGAAGGCTACGCGTGGTGGATCGAGCGCCTGCGGCGAACGCTCGAGCTCGTCGACATCGTGCGCATCGACCACTTCCGCGGTTTCGCGGCGCACTGGGAGATCCCGGCCGCGGAGCCGACGGCGGTCAACGGCCGCTGGGTGCCGGGGCCCGGCGCGGCGCTGTTCGAGGCCGTGCAGCAGGCGCTGGGCACGCTGCCGCTGCTGGCCGAGGACCTGGGCGTGATCACGCCCGACGTCGAGGCGCTGCGCCGGCGCTTCGAGCTGCCCGGCATGCTGATCCTGCAGTTCGCGTTCGGCGGCGACGCCGGCAACCGCTACCTGCCGCACCACCACGAACACGACGCCGTGGTCTACACCGGCACGCACGACAACGACACCGTCGCCGGCTGGTGGGCCGGCGCCTCGGACGCCGAGCGCCACTTCGCGCGCGGCTACTGCGGCGTCGACGGCCACGACATGCCGTGGACGCTGATCCGCGCCGCCAGCATGAGCGTCGCCGACACCGCGATCCACCCGATGCAGGACGTGCTCGGCCTGGGCAGTGAACACCGCATGAACCGCCCCGGCGCCCAGGAAGGCTGCTGGCGCTGGCGCTTCCAGTGGCACGACGTGCAGCCATGGCACGGGCGCCGGCTGCTGGAGTTCAGCCGCCTGTACGGGCGCCTGCCGGCCGCCTGAGGCGGCGCCAGCGCCACGAAAAAGGGCGCCCGAGGGCGCCCTTCGTGTCTGCGCGGAGAAGGCTCAGCGCACGACAGCGATCTGCTCGCGCTTGCCCGCCTTGTAGGTGTAGAGCGTCAGGGCGCCGTTCTTGATGTCGCCCTTCTCGTCGAAGGCGATCGTGCCGGTCACGCCTTCGTAGCCGGAGGTCTTGGCCAGCACCGGCAGGTACTTGGCCGGGTCGGCGGAGCCGGCCTTGATCATCGCGTCGGCCATCACCATCGTGGCGTCGTAGACGTACGGGGCGTAGATCTGGACGTCGGCGTTGAACTTCTTCTTGAAGTCGGCCTTGAACTTGTCGAGCTTGACCTTGCCCGAGCCGTCGACACCGCCGGCTTCGGCGCAGAAGACCTGGCTGTCGGCCATCGTGCCGGCGGCCAGCTTGGGCAGCTCGCCCGAGCAGATGCCGTCGCCGCCCATGAACTTGGCGGTGATGCCCAGCTGCTTCATCTGGCGCAGCATCGGGCCGGCCACGGCGTCCATGCCGCCGAAGAAGATGACGTCGGGCTTCTTGGCCTTCAGGCCGGTCAGGATGGCGGTGAAGTCGGTCGCCTTGTCGTTCGTGAACTCGCGGCCGACGACGTTGCCGCCGGCAGCCTTCACGCCCTTGGCGAACTCTTCGGCGACGCCCTGGCCGTAGGCGGTGCGGTCGTCGATGACGGCGATGTTCTTGCCCTTGAGTTCGGTGACGGCGTACTTGCCGAGCGTGCCGCCCAGGTGCACGTCGTCGGCGACGACGCGGAAGGTCGTCTTGTAGCCGTTACGCGTGTACTTCGGGTTGGTGGCCGACGGGCTGATCTGCGGAATGCCGGCGTCCGAGTAGATCTTCGAGGCCGGGATCGTGGTGCCCGAGTTCAGGTGGCCGATGACGCCGTTGACCTTGCTGTCGACGAGCTTCTGCGCCGCGGCGGTGCCTTGCTTCGGGTCGGCCGCATCGTCTTCGGCCAGCAGTTCCCACTTGACCTTCTTGCCGCCGATCGTCGCGCCCTTGGCGTTGAGCTCGTCGATGGCCATGCGGGCGCCGTTCTCGTTGTCCTTGCCCAGGTGCGCGATGCCACCGCTGGTCGGGCCGACGTGGCCGATCTTGACGACCACGTCCTGGGCGTACACCGCGCCGGTCATCAGGATGGCGGCCGCGCCGACGACCACATTGAGCTTGAATTGCATGCTGGAGAGCCTCCGGTGAAGGTTGTCGAATATCTCGACACTAAGGATGTAAGCGTTGGAACAATACTCGAAAAGCGCCTGCGGCCGACTCCGTGACAGCCCGCGGACGACAAGCGGCGTTTCAGTCCCGCCACAACGCAACAGCCGTGCCCTGTGAATACAGGGTAAATGCCTAGTTATTCGCTGCCGAATGGTGCGTCGGCGCCCATCCGTGCGCTTTCCAGGTGCGCCAGCGCTCCCGCGCTGCACCGGCTTCGTCCGGGCCGTCACCGACGATCTCGATGACGCGCGAAAAGCGTGCAGTCGAGGCCGGCACCTCGGCGCCCAGGTTGACGAGGATGTCGGGGGCCTGGTCGGGCGGTTCGCCGTCGACCAGCCAAATCGGCGTGCGCGCGGCCTGCGCCGTCCCGGCGTTGGCCGCGCTCACGCGCAGGTGGGGCACGAAGTCGCGTTCGTCGAAGGTCCACAGCGCGCGGTCCAGCGCCGCGAGCGTGGGCCCGGGCGCGGTGACGACGACACGCGCGCCCTGGCGGCAGGCCTTTCGCAGCAGCCGGCACGCGAAGCCCAGAGGCTCGGCGATGCCGGTGTGGAAGACGACCTCGGCCACGGCCCCGCGCCGGGTCAGCGCGCGGCGGCGCGCTGCAGCAGGAAGTGCGTCAGCAGCGGCACCGGGCGGCCGGTGGCGCCCTTGGCGGCGCCCGACTTCCAGGCCGTGCCGGCGATGTCCAGGTGCGCCCAGCGCTGGTTGGCGGTGAAGCGCTTGAGGAACATCGCCGCCGTGATCGAGCCACCGGCACGCGGGCCGACGTTGCCCATGTCGGCGAAGCTGCTCTTCAGGCCGTCGTCGTACTCCTCGTCCAGCGGCAGGCGCCAGGCCGGGTCGGCCGCGGCCTCGCCGGCGGCCAGCAGCTCGGCAGCGAGCGCGTCGTCCGGGCTGAAGAGGCCCGAGCGGTGGTGGCCCAGCGCGATGACGCAGGCGCCAGTCAGCGTCGCGACGTCGACGATGGCCGCGGGCTTGAAGCGCTCGGCGTAGGTCAGCGCGTCGCACAGGATCAGCCGGCCCTCGGCGTCGGTGTTGAGGATCTCGATCGTCTGGCCCGACAGGCTGGTGACGACGTCGCCCGGCTTCACGGCGCGGCCGCTGGGCAGGTTCTCGCAGGCCGGCACGATGGCCACGACGTTGAGCTTCAGGCCCAGCTCGGCGACGGCGCGCATCGTGCCCAGCACGCTGGCAGCGCCGCCCATGTCGAACTTCATCTCGTCCATCTCGGCCGACGGCTTGATCGAGATGCCGCCGGAGTCGAAGGTGATGCCCTTGCCGACCAGCACCACCGGCGCCTCGGTCTTGGCCGCGCCCTGCCAGCGCGCGACGATGAACATCAGCGGCTCGTCGGAGCCCTGGGCGACGGCCAGGAAGGCGCCCATGCCCAGCTTCTCGACGTCCTTGCGCTCGAGCACCTCGACCTTCAGGCCGTGTTCCTTGCCCAGCGACTTGGCAGTCTGCGCGAGGTAGGTCGGCGTGCAGTGGTTGCCCGGGCGGTTGGCGCACTCGCGCGCCAGCTCGACGCCGGCGGCAACGGCACGGCCGATGCGCAGGCCTTCGTCGACGGCAGCGGCTTCGGCCTTGGTGCAGACCAGCGTCACCGACGCCAGCTTGGGCGCGGCCGGCGCGCTGGGCTTGGTCGCGCGGTAGACGTACAGGGTGTCGGCGACGGCGGCGACGACGGCCTCGCCGTGCGCGGCCTCCAGCGCCTCGAAGCCGACCGTGGCGATCGCCAGGTCCTTCGTGCCGCCGCTCTTCAGCGCGGCGACGCCCGCGGCGACGGCCTTGCGCAGCGCCTTGGCGCTGGCGGTCTCGCCGGCGGCGACGACGGCCAGGCGGGCGGCCTTCAGGCCCGACACGCGGTGGGCATAGAACACATGACCCGGCTTGAACACGAAGTCACCGGCCTCGACCGCGCTCTCCAGCACCGCCGCGACAGCCTTGGGCAGTCCTTGCGGCAGCGACGCGCCGGCCAGCACGACCAGCAGCGCGTCGGCGCTCGTGGCGCCCCAGCCTGCCGAACCTGCAACCTGCGTCTTGAAGTCCATAATTACCCCCATTCAGAAGAGCCGCGGATGTTATTCGATTCAACTGTGCGTCGCGAGCTGGCGCGGACCTTCGGCGCCACCCTCGTCGTGATCCTGACCATCGTGCTGACGATGTTCCTGATCCGCACGATCGGCCAGGCGGCCGGCGGCGTCGTCGCCCCGCAGGACGTCGTGCTGCTGCTGGGCTACGTCGCGCTGGGCCATCTGCCGACGATGCTCGCGCTGTCGCTGTTCGTCGCCGTCGTCGTGACGCTCGGGCGCATGTACCGCGACAGCGAGATGGTGATCTGGTTCGCCGGCGGCATCGGCCTGTCGCGCTTCGTGCGGCCGGTGCTGCGCACGAGCTGGCCGGTGCTGCTGGTCATCGCCGCGCTGCTGCTCTTCGTCTGGCCCTGGGGCAACCGCAACAGCCTCGAGCTGCGCCAGCGCTACGAGCAGCGCTCGGACCTGTCGCGCGTGACGCCCGGCGTCTTCCAGACCTCCAGCGACGGCAGCCGCGTCTTCTTCATCGAGCGCGACACGCGCGAAGGCGCCGACGCGCGCAACGTCTTCATCGTCGCCCAGACCGGCGAGACCGAGAGCGTCACCTCGGCGCGCAGCGGCCGGCTCGAACGCGACGGCGACGACCGCTTCGTCGTGCTCGAGCGCGGCCAGCGCAACGACGTCGACCTGAAGACCGGCGAGAAGGCGCAGTCGAGCTTCGAGACCTACCGCGTCCTGGCCGACGAGAAGCGTGCCCGCGAAGCCGAGCGCCAGCCGCCGAAGGCGATGGACACGCTGGACCTGCTGCAGGACCCGACCCGCCCCAACCAGGGCGAGCTGACCTGGCGCTTCGGCCTGCTGACCGGCGCCGGCAACATGCTGCTGCTGGGCATCGGCCTGGCGGCGACGAACCCGCGGCGCGCGAGCAACTGGAACCTGCTGCTGGCGCTGCTCGGCTTCGTCGTCTACTTCAACCTCATCAACCTGTCCCAGGCCTGGGTGGCCAGCGGCCGCCTGGGCATGGGCGCGGCGCTGGCCGTCGTGCACGGCAGCGCCTTCGCGATCGCGCTGGGCTTGCTGTGGTGGCGCGACCATGCCGCCGTGTTCGCCTGGGGACGCCGCCGGGGAGCCCAGGCATGAGAACCGTCCGCCGCCTGCTCTACCGCGACATCGTCGCCTCGGTGGTCTTCGTCGCGCTGGCCTTCCTGTCGCTGTTCTTCTTCATCGACCTGGTCGAGAAGATGGGCAACGTCGGCCGCGCCGGGCGCACCACCGGCGTCGCGGTGATGTCCGCGCTGCTGGAGCTGCCCGGCCACTTCTACGAGCTGATGCCGATCGCGGTGCTGATCGGCACGATCTATTCGCTGGCGCGGCTGGCTCAGTCCTCCGAGTTCACGATCCTGCGCACCGGCGGCCTGGGGCCGGGCCGGGCGCTGTCGCTGTTGGCGGTGCTGGGCGTCGTCTTCGGCGCCATCACCTTCGCCGTCGGCGACTACGTCGTGCCGGTGGCCGAGCGCAAGGCCGTGGCCGTCAAGGCCCTGGCCGCCGGCGGCATGCGCGTCGGGCGCACCGGCGCCTGGCTGAAGGAGAAGCGCATGACGCCCGAGGGCGAGCGCAGCTACTCGGTCAACCTCGCCGGCACGACGCCCGACGGGCGCCTGAGCGGCATCCGCATCTTCGAGTTCGACGCCGACGGACGGCTGTCGGTGCGCATCGCGGCAAAGACCGGCACCGTCGCCGCCGACGGCACCTGGACGCTGTCGGAGGCCGAGGTCACGCGCTGGCCCGACGTGCGCCTGCGCGAGCCTGCCGGCGTCGTCGAGCAGCGCCTGCCCGAGCTGCGCTGGGCCAGCACGCTGACGCCCGAGGTCGTCGCCGCCGCGGTCATGCCGCGCGAGACCATGACCACCGCCGACCTGTGGCGCTACAGCGTGCACCTGTCGGACCAGGCGCAGGCCACGCAGAGCTACGAGATCCTGTTCTGGAAGAAGGCGCTGTACCCGCTGGCCTGCCTGGTGATGACGGCGCTGGCCCTGCCCTTCGCCTACCTGCACGCACGCGCCGGCAGCGTCAGCCTGAAGGTCTTTGGCGGCATCATGCTGGGCATCAGCTTCGTGCTGCTGAACAACCTCGCCGGCCACGTCGGGCTGCTGCGCGACTGGACCCCCTGGATCGCCGCGGCCACGCCCAGCCTGCTGTACCTGCTGATGTCGCTGGCCGCCTTCACCTGGCTGGTGCGCTACCGATGAGCCGCGGCCTGATCCTCTTCGCCCACGGTGCACGCGACCCGCGCTGGGCCGAGCCTTTCGAGGCCGTCGCCGCCCAGGTGCGCGCCGCGCGCCCCGGTGTCGCGGTGCGTCTGGCCTTCCTGGAGTTCATGGCGCCGGACCTGGCGAGCGCCGGCGACGAGCTGGCCGCCGCGGGCTGCACCGAGGTCGCCGTCGTGCCGCTGTTCCTGGGCGCCGGCGGCCATGTGCGCCGCGACGTGCCGGGCCTGCTGCAGGCCCTGGCCGAACGCCACCCGGGCACACGCTTCACGCTGCAGCCGGCCGTCGGCGAAGCGCCGGAAGTCGTCGCCGCGATGGCCGCGGCAGCCGCGCGTGCGCTCGGCACCTGACCCATGACGAGGCCTGGATGAACCTGCACCAGTTCCGATTCGTCCAGGAGGCGGTGCGCCGCAACCTGAACCTCACCGAGACCGCCAAGGCGCTGTTCACCTCGCAGCCCGGCATCAGCAAGGCGATCCTCGAACTCGAGGAGGAGCTCGGCGTCGACATCTTCGCCCGCCACGGCAAGCGCCTGCGCCGCGTCACCGAGCCCGGCCAGGAGGTGCTGAAGTCGATCGAGATCATCATGCGCGAGGTCAGCAACCTCAAGCGCATCGGCGAGCAGTTCTCCAAGCAGGACGCGGGCACGCTGTCGATCGCGACGACGCACACCCAGGCGCGCTACTTCCTGCCCGGGCCGGTGGCCCAGCTGCGCAAGCGTTTCCCCAAGGTGCAGGTCGTGCTGCACCAGGGCATGCCCGAGCAGGTGGCGCGCATGCTGCTGGACGACGTCGCCGAGATCGGCCTGGCGACCGAGGCGCTGTCCCACTACGACGACCTCGTCACCCTGCCCTGCTACGAATGGCAGCACGTGATGGTGGTGCCGCCGGATCACCCGCTGGCCAGCGTGGAGCGCATCACGCTGGAGCAGCTGGCCGCCGAGCCGCTGGTGCTCTACCACGCCACCGTCTCGGGCCGCACGCGCATCGACCAGGCCTTCGCACGCGCCCGGCTCAAGCCTTCGGTGGCGCTGGAGGCGATCGACTCCGACGTCATCAAGACCTACGTGCGCCTCGGGCTGGGTGTCGGCATCGTCGCCGAGACCGCGGTGCGCGAAGACCCGCCCGGCGGCGACCTCGTCTGGCGCCCGCTGGGCCAGCTCTTCGGCGCCAACGTCACGCGCGTGGCCTTCAAGCGCGGCGCCTACCTGCGCCACTTCGTCTACGCCTTCGCCGAACAGCTGTCCGACCGCCTGACCGCCTCGCTGGTGCAGCGCGCGATGGCCGGCGAAGGCAGCGACTACGACCTCTGATGACCGCACCCCGCACCCCGCAGCTGCCCAGCCGCCTGCCCCACGTCGGCACGACGATCTTCAGCGTGATGTCGGCGCTGGCCGCCGAGTGCGGCGCCGTCAACCTCGGCCAGGGCTTCCCCGACTTCGACTGCGACCCGGCGCTGCTCGACCGCGTCAACGACGCGATGCGCGAGGGCCTGAACCAGTACCCGCCGATGGCCGGCGTGCCGGCGCTGCGCCAGGCCGTCGCGGCCAAGATCGCGGCGCTGTACGGCCGCGCCTACGACCCCGAGCGCGAGATCACCGTCACCGCCGGCGCCACCCAGGCCATCCTGACCGCGGTGCTGGCCTGCGTGCACCCGGGCGACGAGGTCGTCGTGCTCGAACCCTGCTACGACAGCTACGCGCCGAACATCGAGCTGGCCGGCGGCACCGTGGTGCGCGTGCCGCTGACGCCGGGCACCTTCCGCCCCGACTTCGCGCGCATCGCCGCGGCGATCGGGCCGCGCACCCGCGCGATCATCGTCAACACGCCGCACAACCCGGCGGCGGTGGTCTGGACCCGCGCCGAGATGCTGCGCCTGGCCGAGATCCTGGCGCCGACCGAGGTGCTGCTGATCGCCGACGAGGTCTACGAACACATGGTGTTCGACGGCGCCGAGCACGTCAGCGCCTCGGCTATCCCCGAGCTGGCGGCGCGCGCCTTCGTCGTCTCCAGCTTCGGCAAGACCTTCCACGTCACCGGCTGGAAGGTCGGCACTGTGGCGGCACCCGCGGCGCTGACGGCCGAGTTCCGCAAGGTGCACCAGTTCAACGTCTTCACGGTGAACACGCCGATGCAGCACGCGCTGGCGCGTTACCTCGCCGACCCGGCGCCCTACCTCGGCCTGGCGGCCTTCTACCAGCGCAAGCGCGACCTGTTCCGCGCCGGGCTGGCCGCCAGCCGGCTGAAGCTGCTGCCCTGCGAAGGCAGCTACTTCCAGAGCGTCGACTACTCGGCCGTGTCGGACCTGTCCGAAGCCGAGTTCTGCCGCTGGCTGACGCGCGAGGTCGGCGTCGCGGCGATCCCGATCTCGGCCTTCTACGACGGCGGCTTCGAGCAGCGCATCGCGCGGCTGTGCTTCGCCAAGCGCGACGACACGCTCGAACGCGCGCTCGAGCGGCTGGCGCGGCTCTAGGCCCGGCGCTGCGGGCGCCGGTTCAGTCGCTGCGTGGCGGAGCCGGGTCGACGCCCGGGCGCGCCGCAGCGTCGGGCTCGGCGTCCAGAACGCTGAGGTCCAGGTCCAGCGACGGCGGCGCCACCGGCTCGACGACGCCGGGATCGAAGACCGACTCGCGCTCCAGCGTCAGGTACGGGTGCGGCGACGTCGCGCCGAACTCGACCTGGTCGGTCTCGGCCAGCGGCAGCAGCAGGTCGACGGCACCGCTCTCGACCGCCTCGCGGTCCAGCAGGTCACGCGCCAGCGAGTACAGGAACAGCACCTCGCGGTAGGCCGGCAGCTCGAACAGGTCGCCACGCGACTTGCGGAACAGCAGCGCCTCGAGCTCGGCCATCGCGTCCACCGGACGCGGCCAGACCTGCTGCAGGCGCGGCAGCACGCCGGGGTAGTCCTCGAGCGAACGGCCCTGCTGCAGGTCGGCGTCCCAGTCGGGCGCGTAGCCGTTGAAGCGGCGGTTGAAACGCTCGCGCGTGCGTTCGTAGGCCTCGCGCTCGCCACGGCGGCGGTAGATCTCCAGCAGCTTCAGGTAGGGCAGCGGGCTGCCGCCGCCGGTGTCGCGCAGGTGCTCCACCAGCAGGTCGACGGCGGCCTCGTCCTGGCCGAGCACGATGAAGAACTCGGCCTGCTGCTCCAGGTCGAGCAGCTCCTCGATCGTCACGTCGCGCGGCGCGGCCTCGTCCAGGCGCGGCGCTGCCGCCTGCACCTGGGTGCGCTCGGGGTGGAACTCGTGGACCTCCGGGACCGGCGACGCCGGCAGCGGCGGCCGCGGCGCCGGCGTGGCGACCGGCGGCGGCATCTGGATCTCGCTGGTCATCAGCGGCAGCTGCGAGGTCGGCGTCGGCGGGCGCGGCGGCGCCTCGGCCGCGGCGGCCCGGCGCCAGGCGCGCTCGCGCTCCTGCTGCAGCGCACGCAGCCGCCACCACAGGCCGCCGGCCAGCGCCAGCAGCGCCGCGATGGCCAGCAGCAGCGGCAGCCGCCAGTGGTCCTCGCGCGCGGCAGCGAGCTCGCGCCGCAGTTCGGCGACGAGCTTGCGGCTCTGTTCGGCCTCGCTGCGCAGTTGGCCGACCGTCTGTTCCATCGCCGCCAGGCGGACCTCGGCGGCGGACGCCGCGGCGGTGGCCGCCTCGGCGGCACTGGCGGCGCGGGCGACTGCCTCGATGGCGTCCTGGACCGCGCTGGCCGCCGCGGCCGTGGCCTGGGCACGCGCCGGCACGGGCTCGACCGGGTCGAGCCTCAGGCGCGGAGCGGCGGCCGCGGCACGCGGTGCGGCCGGCCGGCGCGGCTGCGCCTCGGCGGCCGGCGCCGGGCGGCGCGTCGTGCCGTCGGCGCGCGCGGCGGGCGCTCGCGCGGCAGGCGTCGCGTCGGCCCTCGCGGGCGGCAGCACCGCGGGCGCGGCCGGCGCAGACGCGGCGACCGGCGGCGCGAGCTCGACCGGCCGCGCCTGCGGCACCGCCGCGGCGATCGCCGTCGCGGCGACGGGCGGCGGGTCGGCGAACAGCACGAAACGGCGCGACAGCCGCGACGGGCAGCCGACGGCCAGCGTCACGGTGACCACCGGCTCGTCGATCGTCGTCTCGGTGAGCACGCGCATGCGCAGCGCGTCGGGGCCGGCCTCGGCCTGCACGCGCACCAGCGCCGCCGGCAGCACGCGGTCGCCGGAGATGACCTCGGCGCGCACGCACTCGGGGGCCAGCTCGTCGCCCGGGTCCAGCCGCATCGTCGCGGCAAAGGACAGGGGCCGGCCCAGGACCGCGCCCTGGTCGGCATGCGCCCACCCGAGCGCTGAGGCGCTCTGGGCTGCCGACAACAGGGCAGTGGCGATCCAGAGCGTTGACGTTGGCCGCTTCTCTTGCATTCTTGGTTTGGTCGCGGGCGAGGCGCGGGGCACTCTATCACGAAGGGTTACAACTGGGACCTCAAGCGCCGCGCCCGGCCGCCGAAGGACGAAAGCGTCCGGGAGCACCCCGGGCACGGCCCGGCGGATCGAGCGCATCCTAGCCCAGGCCCATCGCGGCGCACCCGCTGCCCGCCGCATCGAGCCGGCTGCCGGCGAACCGAAGTCACGAACCGCCCTCCCGCGTGCATTGCACGCCATGGCCCGGCGCGCGCCGCTCCCCGATTCGGGGCGTCGGCCGCGCCGCAAGGCAACAAACTGTAAACCAGCGCCGGACACGCCCCGGCGCCGCGGCGACAGGCGGGCGCCCGGCGAGGCCGCAGAATCGGCAGGCCCCTTTTTGTCGCCGCCGAGACAAGACATGCCGACCCCGGTTCTTACACTCGAAGAGCGCCAGAACGTCGAAACCGGCGCCTGGTTTGCCAAGCTCTCGCCCACCCTGCGCCATGACATCCTCGAACGCTCGCACGTGCGCCGCCTGCCCGACGGTGCGCCGCTGGTGGCGCGCGGCGCCCGCGCCGAGGAATGGTGCGGCGTCGCCCGCGGCGCGGTGCGCATCAGCACCATCTCGCTGGGCGGCAAGCAGGTGACGCTGACCTACGCCGAGCCGGGCGTCTGGTTCGGCGACATCGCGCTGTTCGACGGCCTGCCGCGCACCCATGACGCCGACGCCCACGGCGAGACCACGCTGCTCGTCGTGCGCAAGCCCGACTTCCGCGAGCTGCTGGCCCGCCACGTCGAGCTCTACGAGGCGCTGCTGCGCCTGAACTGCCGCCGCCTGCGGCTGATGTTCGACCACTTCGAGGACGTCAACACGCGCCCGCTGCAGGCCCGGCTGGCGCGCCAGCTGCTGCTGCTGGCGCGCAGCTACGGCGTCGAGGAAGGCGACGAGCTGCGCATCGGCCTGCAGCTCGCGCAGGAAGACCTGGCGCAACTGCTCGGCGCCTCGCGCCAGCGCGTGAACCAGGAGCTGAAGGGCTTCGAGCGCGACGGCGCGATCCGCGTCGAACCGACGCGGCTGGTCGTGCTGGCGCGCGAGAAGCTGATGGAGATCGCCGAGCGCTGAGCCGCGACGCCGAACGAACACAGGAGACCCCCTTGGACACCTACACCGGCACCCGCCCGATGGCCGCCAGCCATGCCTTCGACGTCGCCGCGCTCGAGCGCTGGCTGGCGCACGAGCAGCCCGGCTTCCAGGGCCCGCTGAGCGTCGAGCAGTTCAAGGGCGGGCAGTCCAACCCGACCTACAAGCTCGTCACGCCCGGGGGCGCCTGGGTGATGCGCACCAAGCCGGGCCCGGCGGCGAAGCTGCTGCCGTCGGCGCACGCCATCGAACGCGAGTTCCGCGTCATGCAGGCGCTGGCCGCCACCGAGGTGCCGGTGCCGCGCATGGTCGCGCTGTGCGAGGACGAGTCGGTCATCGGCCGGGCCTTCTACCTGATGGGCTTCGTCGAGGGCCGGGTCTTCTGGGAGCAGTCGCTGCCGGGCATGACGCCGGCCGAACGTGCCGCGATCTACGACGAGAGCAACCGCGTCATCGCGGCGCTGCACCGCGTCGACGTCGCCGCTGCCGGCCTGGCCGACTATGGCCGCCCGGGCAGCTACTTCGAGCGCCAGATCGCGCGCTGGAGCAAGCAGTACCAGGCCTCGGTCACCGAGCCGATCGCCGAGATGGACCGGCTGATCGACTGGCTGCCCGCGCACCTGCCGGCCAGCGCCCGCGACGAGACGCAGGTCTCGGTGGTGCACGGCGACTTCCGCCTCGACAACCTCGTCTTCGCGCCCGACGCGCCGCGTGTCGTCGCCGTGCTCGACTGGGAGCTGTCGACGCTGGGCCACCCGCTGGCCGACTTCAGCTACCACTGCATGGCCTGGCACATCCCGCCGGGCACCTTCCGCGGCATCGGCGGGCTGGACCTGGCCGCGCTGGGCATCCCGACGGAGGCCGAGTACGTGCGCCGCTACGCCGAACGCACCGGCCGCGCCGACCCCGACACGCTGATGGCCGACTGGGACTTCTACCTCGCCTACAACCTGTTCCGGCTGGCCTCGATCACGCAGGGCATCGCCAAGCGCGTCGTCGACGGCACGGCGTCCAGCGCCCAGGCCAAGGCCACCGGCGCCGCCACGCGGCCGCTGGCGGAGATGGCCTGGCTGTTCGCGTCGCGCGCCTGAGCGCCCGCAGCCGGAGGAACGCATGGACTTCGCCTACTCGCCCCGCACCCAGGCGCTGCGCACGCAGCTGTCGGCCTTCATGGCCGAACACGTCGAACCGGCCGAAGCCGAGTTCGCGGCCGAGATCCGCGCCAACACCGAGGCCGGCCGGCGCTGGACGCCGCTGCAGACCCTCGAGCGCCTGAAGCCGAAGGCCCAGGCCGCGGGCCTGTGGAACCTGTTCCTGCCCGAGAGCGAATACGGCGCCGGGCTGACGAACTCCGAGTACGCGCCGCTGGCCGAGATCATGGGCCGCGTGCCCTGGGCCAGCGAGGTCTTCAACTGCTCGGCACCCGACACCGGCAACATGGAAGTGCTGGTGCGCTACGGCACGCCCGAGCAGAAGCGCCGGTGGCTGGAGCCGCTGCTGCGCGGCGAGATCCGCAGCGGCTTCGCGATGACCGAGCCAGCCGTCGCCTCGTCCGACGCGACCAACATCGAGGCGCGCATCGAGCGCGACGGCGATGACTACGTCGTCAACGGCCGCAAGTGGTGGACCAGCGGCGCCGGCGACCCGCGCTGCAAGGTGCTGATCTTCATGGGCAAGACCGACCCGCAGGCGGCGAAACACGCGCAGCAGTCGATGATCCTGGTGCCGATGGACACACCGGGCGTCACGGTGCTGCGGCCGCTGGGCGTCTTCGGCTACGACGACGCGCCGCACGGCCACATGGAGGTCGACTTCGTCGACGTGCGCGTGCCGGCCGACCACCTGCTGCTCGGCGAAGGCCGCGGCTTCGAGATCGCCCAGGGCCGGCTGGGCCCGGGCCGCATCCACCACTGCATGCGGCTGATCGGCCTGGCCGAGCGCGCGCTGGAGCTGATGTGCCGGCGCGCCGCCGCACGCAGCGCCTTCGGCCGCACGATCGCCCAGCAGACCGTGACCCAGGAGCGCATCGCCGAGGCGCGCTGCCGCATCGAGCAGGCGCGGCTGCTGACGCTGAAGGCGGCGTGGATGATGGACACCGTCGGCAACAAGGCGGCCAAGGCCGAGATCGCGATGATCAAGGTCGTCGCGCCGACGATGGCCGGCCAGGTGATCGACTGGGCGATCCAGGCCCACGGCGGCGCCGGGGTCTGCGACGACTTCCCGCTGGCCTACGCCTGGGCCAACGCGCGCACGCTGCGTTTTGCCGACGGGCCCGACGAGGTGCACCGCAACGCGATCGCCAAGATCGAGTTCGCACGGCACCTGCCGGCCAGCGCGCGCTAACGCTGCGTCGAGCGGGCGACGCCGGGCTGCATGGCCTCGGCGCCGAAGACCTCGACGCCGGTGCGCCAGGCTTCGGACACCGCGGTCTCGAACAGCGCCAGCCAGGCCTCGAGCACCGCGCCGGACGGCTCGGCGACCGCGGTGCGCAATGTCAGCCGGCCGCGGGCGGCCATCAGCACGAACGGGCGGTCACCGGCCGGCGACGCCGCCAGCCGGGCGGCCAGCGGCCCGCCCAGCCACTGCTGCAGCCAGGGCTTGGCGCTGGCCATCGCGACGTACTGCTCGCGCAGCGCGCCCATCTCGGCCGGCGTCAGGCGCGGGAACATCACCAGCCAGCGCATCTCAGGCGGCGTCTGGTCGTCGATGCGCGTCTGCACGCCCTCGACGTACTGGTCGAAGACCTGGCGCTCGAGCTGCTGCTGCAGCGTGCGGTCCATCACCAGGGCCTGCAGGTCGGCCGGCAGCCCGACCTCGGAGCGCAGGCGAAGCTCGGCGCCGTCGATGTAGGGGCGCTGCGACGGGCCCCACTCCAGCCGCCACGGCCGCGTGCCGCCGAAACGGCCCTCGACGACGAAGCCGTCGTGGTCGCGCACGCCGCGGAAGGCCCACTGCCGCGTCTCGGCCCAGGTCGACACGGCGTCCCAGCGGCGTGAGCCGGACGACGGACGCGACGTGAACAGACGTTTCAGGCCTTCGAGCATGTCTTAGAGTCCGCACGAGGCGGCCGACGGTCCGGCCGCGACGGGGGACGGGATGATCGAAGTGTATTCGTGGGCCACGCCCAACGGGCACAAGGTGCACGTGATGCTGGAGGAGTGCGGCCTGCCCTACCGCGTGCATGCGGTGGACATCGGTGCCGGCGAGCAGTTCGCGCCGGAGTTCCTGGCGATCAGCCCGAACAACAAGATCCCGGCCATCGTCGACCCCGACGGGCCCGACGGCCAGCCGATCTCGCTGTTCGAGTCGGGCGCGATCCTGCTGTACCTGGCCGGCAAGACCGGGCGTTTCCTGCCCGACAGCGTGCGCGGCCGGTACGAGACGCTGGAATGGCTGATGTTCCAGATGGGCGGCGTCGGCCCGATGCTAGGCCAGGCGCACCACTTCCGCCTCTACGCGCCGGAGAAGATCGCCTACGCCGTCGAGCGCTACACCAACGAGGCCAAGCGCCTGTACGGCGTGATGAACCGCAAGCTGGCGAAGACGCGCTACATCGCCGGCGACGAGTACACGATCGCCGACATCGCGATCTTTCCCTGGCTGCGCAGCTGGAAGAACCAGGGCATCGATTGGAACGACTACCCGCACCTCAAGGGCTGGTTCGACGAGATCGGCGCGCGCCCGGCGGTGCAGCGCGGCTGCGAGGTGCTGGCCGACCGGCGCAAGCCGATCACCGACGACAAGTCGCGCGAGATGCTGTTCGGCAAGACGCAGTACCGCCAGCGCTGAAACGACGACGGCCGCCCCGCAGGGCGGCCGTTGCAGCCGGCTTCCGGCGTCAGGACATCAGAACGCCGGCACCACCGCGCCCTTGTACTGGTCCTGGATGAACTTCTTCACCTCGGGCGAGTGCAGCGCGGCGACGAGCTTCCTGATCGCCGGCGAGTTGGCGTTGTCCGGCCGCGCCGAGACGAAGTTGGCGTACGGCGAATCGGCGCCTTCGATGAACAGCGCGTCCTTCGTCGGCACCAGCTTGGCTTCGAGCGCGTAGTTGGTGTTGATCAGCGCGAGGTCGACGTCGTCCAGCGCGCGCGGCAGCTGCGCCGCCTCGAGCTCGCGGAACACCAGCTTCTTCGGGTTGGCCGTCACGTCCTTGGCGGTGGCGAGGATGTTGGCCGGGTCCTTCAGCTGGATCAGGCCCTGCTTCTGCAGCAGCACCAGCGCGCGGCCCGAGTTCGACGGGTCGTTGGGGATCGCCACCGTCGCGCCGTCGCGCAGCTCGGCGATCTTGCGGATCTTCTTCGAGTAGGCGCCGAAGGGCTCGACGTGCACCGTGCCGCCCGGCACGGCGACGATGTGCGTGCCGCGGTCCTTGTTGAAGCTGTCCAGATACGGCTTGTGCTGGAAGAAGTTGGCGTCGAGCTGCTTCTCCTCGACAGCCAGGTTGGGCTGCACGTAGTCGGTGAAGACCTTGACCTGCAGGTCCACGCCCTGTTTCTTCAACGCCGGCTTGACGAACTCCAGGATCTGGGCGTGCGGCACCGGCGAAGCGGCGACCTTCAGCACCTCGTCGGCCTGGGCCGTGAACGGCAGTACGGCGACGACCAGCGCCGACAGCGCATGTTTGAACGACATCTTGATTCCTTGCGTAGCGGTTGAACGGATGCCGCGGTCATCGACCACGGCGTGCGCCCAGGCTACGCAGCACCGCTTATCCGGTGAACGGACGTTTGGCTGTTTGCAAACTCGCTTCCCGCATGCTGCGGGCCGGCAACGCTCAGGCCCGGATGTCGAGCAGGCTGGAGCTCATCGCGTCCTGCGCGCGGAAGACCATCAGGTTGGCGCCGAAGGCATGCCGGGCCTCGATCATGCCGACGGTGTCGGCGGCGAGGTCGTGGCCGGCCTCGGGCATCTGCGCGATCGAGACCGTGACGCCGACGGGCTGCGCCGTGGCGGGCTGCGCCACCTGGCGCCGGAAGCCCTCGGTCAGCGAGTTGGCGACGTTGTGGCCGGCGACGTCCAGGCGGGTCTGGGCGGCGTTCAGGCCGGAGAGGCTGGCGGAGGCGGCGGGAGTCACGACGTCGTGGGCGGGGCGCGGCAGTGCCGACATGATGACGCCGATCGTGCCGCCGGCGGCAGCGCCGGGCGCGACACTGTTCACGCCAGGCGGCAGATCGGCCAGGCCGCGGCGGCGGCCGGGCGCCGGGAGTCCGGCGCAAATCTCCCGGCGCTCGCCGCGGCATTCGTGTACGATGGCCTCGCTGATCTGCACAAGACCGTCCGCTCATAGGTCTTTCTTCACGCCCCGGTGCTCTACCGGCCGTCGCGTCGAATCCCCTCTTGAAGATTTTCTTGGCGTTTCTCCGCTGGGTGCGATCTTGCGCCCCGCAAACTTCGAAAGGTATTCGACATGACGACTCAAACCGGCACCGTGAAGTGGTTCAACGAAGGCAAGGGCTTCGGTTTCATCGCCCCCGACGACGGCGGCAAGGACCTGTTCGCCCACTTCAAGGAAATCCAGGGCAGCGGCTTCAAGACCCTGGTCGAGAACCAGCGCGTCGAGTTCGAGGTGACCCAGGGCCAGAAGGGCCCGCAGGCCTCCAAGATCCGCACGCTGGGCTGATCCCAGGCGGCACAGCGGGACGGCGGGCGCGAGCCCGGCGTCCCGGCAACGAAAGCGCGGCCCGGCCGCGCTTTTTCGTTTCTGGCGAAAGGGTGTCCGTGAAGAACCTGCAAGAAGCCACCGAACGCATCTGCGAGTTGAAGGGCAGCCTGGTCGCCCTGGACGCGCTGGTGCCGGCGGTGCTCGAGGCCCTGTCGGAGCCCACGCGAGCGCGGCTGTCGGCGACGTTCGACGCCTATGCCGAAGCGGCGCGCACCGTGCTGCTGCACGCCGAGATCTCCGACGTCGTGCTGGCCAGTTTCGAGCGCGACGTCGCGCGCAACCGCGCCGTGCTGCAGGGCAGCCGCCGGGCCGACGCGCCGGCAGTGGACGCGCTGCTGCTGGCCACCACGCGCGTGGCCACCTTCGACGGCAGCCGGGCGCTGACCAGCGCCAGCGGCTTCTTCTTCCGCCGCGGCGAGCGGCTGTTCCTGGTCAGCAGCGCCCACGTGTTCGCCGACACGGCGAGCGCGCACCACCCCGACCGTCTCGAGATCGTGCTGCACACCGACACGCAGGACCTCTCGCGGCACGCCGTCGTGTCGCTGCCGCTGTACGACGACGGGCTCGGCCTGTGGCGCCAGGGCCGTGACGGCGGCGGCGCGGTCGACGTCGCCGTGATCGAGATCCCGCCGGGGCTGCTGCCGGCCGACGCCACGCTGCAGGCCTTCGACGAGAGCCATCTCGAGGCGCGCGGCGAGGAGGTCGCCGCCGGCGACACGCTGAGCATCGCCGGCTTCCCGCTCGGCTTCCACGACACGGTGCACCACCTGGCGGTGCTGCGCAGCGCGTCCATCGCCTCGGCCTACGGCGTGCGCTTCCAGCGCCAGGGCTGTTTCCTGACCGACGCGCGCACCCACCGCGGCAGCAGCGGCTCGCCGGTGGTGCGCCGGCGCAGCCGCGCCGGCGACCAGGCCTCGCCGCTGGCCTGGCAGCTGCTGGGCGTGCACTCGACACGCATGGACATGCGCTCGCGCGACCTGGCCGAGGACGAGTCTCTGGGGCTGAACTGCGCCTGGTACGCCGACGTGCTGCTGACGCTGACCGAGGCGCGCTGAGCGCCCGCGGGCCTCAGCCGCCGGGCGGCCGGCCGCCGCCGGCCACGCAGACCCGGTTGCCCCCTGCCCGCTTGGCGGCGTACATCGCCTCGTCGGCGCGCTGCACGAGCTGGTCGGCGTCCTCGCCGTGCGCGGGGTAGCCGACGAGGCCGATGCTGGGCGACACCAGCACCGTGTGCCCGGCCACCTCGAAAGGCCGGCACAGCGCCTGGCGGATCTTCTCGGCCACGCCCGGCGCGTCGTCGGGCGCGTGCAGGTGCGACAGCAGCACCACGAACTCGTCGCCCGCCATGCGGCCGACGGTGTCCGACGCCCGCACGCAGTGCTTCAGGCGCTGCGCCACCTGCTGCAGCAGGCCGTCGCCGACGGCATGGCCGCAGCGGTCGTTCACCGGCTTGAACTGGTCGAGGTCCAGGTACAGCAGCGCCAGGCCGGCGCCGTCGCGCCGCGCGCGCGCCAGCGCCGTCGCCACGCGGTCGCGCACCAGGCTGCGGTTGGGCAGCCCGGTCAGCGCGTCGTGCTGCGCCACGTGCAGCAGGCGCAGCTGGCTCTGCTTGCGCTCGATCGCGGCGGCCACCTGGGCCGACACGAACTTCAGCAGCTCGACGTCGGCCGGGCCGTAGCGCACCTCTTGCGAGTGGCTCTTCAGCACCAGCGCGCCGATGACGCCCTGCGAACCGCTCAGCGGCACCCCCAGCCAGTCGACCGCGCTGCGGCCGACGTCCGGGTGCACGGCCGACGTCGCCGCGTCGGCGCTGTCGCGGCTGAGCAGCCGCTCGCGCCCGCTGCGGATGAGCTCGGCGCACAGCGTCTCGGCGTCGAGCGCACCCGGCGGCGGCGCGGCGTCGTGCTCGTCGACGAAGTACGGGAAGCTCAGCCAGTCCCCCGGGGCGTCGTAGAGCGCGACGAAGAAGTTCTCCGCCGGCAGCAGGCCGCCGATGATGCGGTGGATCTGCGCGAACAGCGCCATCAGGTCCTCGGCCGCGTGCGCCGCCTCGGAGATCGCGTACAGCGCGGCCTGCACCGACTCGGCGCGCTTGCGCGCGCTGACGTCGCGCGCCACCGCCACCCGCACGCCGTCGGCCGGCGACCAGCGCGCCGACCACATGAGGTGCACCACGCGGCCGTCCTTGCGCAGGTAGCGGTTCTCGAAGATCGGCAGGTGCCGGTCGGCGACGACCTCGGCCACCGCGTTCAGCGTGCGTTCGCGGTCATCCGGATGCACCAGCTCGATCATCGGCCGGCCGATCAGCTCCTGCGGCGTGTAGCCGAAGATGCGTTCGCCGGCGGCGCTGACGAAGACGAAGCGGCCCTCGCCGTCGACGACGCAGACGGCGTCGAGCATGAGGTCCATCACGTTCGCCAGGAACGCGCGGTCGATGGGGTCCATGGGTACTGCAGGCTTGGGCGACGCGTCGATTGTGGGGCGGGTGTGCGACACGACGCTGGTGCTGCGGCATGCGGTGGCGGTGGGGCGCAGGCCGTCGAGCCTCGACGCCCAGCCATCTTGCAGCCGCGCGCGCACGTGCAGCAAACCGGTGACCGCGCGTCAGCGCGCCTTCCAACAGTGGCAAGGTGCTCGTGCGGAGGCCGATCGTCAGGCACATCGCGCCGCGGCAGGCATCCGCGGCGCTGTGGCCCCGGAGGGACTCGAAGGATTGGCTAAAGCGTTGTCGGAGCTTGGTTTTTTCTGCGCACGGCCCGACGTTTGTGCCCCAGGGCGTTCCCCCGTCGGGAAAGTTACAGATTGGAGGACTCGAACTGAGAGCCGGCATGCGCCTCAACAATGCTGGCCGGATGATGAACCCCTCCCGGAGGCAGCGCTGGTGACACGCAGCCTCCCGGCAGGCCAGGCGACGACTGGACCTTATCGGGGCACAGCGCCGACAGGCTTGACGACGCCTGGATCGGTTGCCAGGAACCGAAAGACCTCGGCTCTCGCCCCCGTCATCTGGTTGGACCGAGCGACAAGGCGGACTTCGATCGCATCAGACTTGGTACGGCGCGCCGTGGCGTCGATGACCGATGTACCAGGATCACGGGGCAGCAGTTCGACGCTCTGCGATGGAGTAGGCGTCGCATCCCGCGAAGCCGGCTCAGGCAACCACTCGATGAAGACTCGGGACCAGACGTGTTCCCACCCCTCGCGGGTGGTGATGACCCGATAGGTGCCAGATTGGCCGTCGTGCCGCCAATATCCGATGGTCTGCACACTCGTGACATTGGATGGCACTGCCGGGACCTGGGCGGACGCCTCAATGCAAACCAAAGCCAACGCGAGGATCGCTTTTTTCATGACTCCACCAGGTTACAGATCCATCTGGCTATGGAAAGTCATCATCATAAGAAGCGCAGCCTGACAATGCATGTCAAAAACTTGAGCACACCGCCAATCAACGGCCAAATCTATTGCGTTGCGCCCTCTCATGCTGGGACATGCGTCGAGCGCGATCAGCAATCATCGACACCCCCCCAATACACACCACCACCAACCCAGCCCAGTGGAGTACCGCACCGACCGCTTCATTGCTTACTTGCCGCCCCACGAATATTGAGGCCAGCCCAGCCATCGTGATAAACCAGAAGAAGCGCATCGCGCGAATGGCCTGCTTTAGCAGAAGTCTTTTCACGACGAATTTCCCCATTATTCTGGCGTCACCCACTGCGGCGTGCTGATCGAGTCGAACGGGTCATTTTGATGTCCCGCGTCTGGCCGAGGCTTGTCGCTCGCAATGCATGAGCGGCTTCCACTCGTCACCCGACGCCTCGCCAACGCTTCAGGTCAAGCTCCCAACAGCCGCCGCGCCAGCACCGACTGCATGTCCCGTCGGCCATCGACGATGAGGTAGATGACGACCCGACCGCCCAGGACTCGACAGATTACGCGGTACGGCTTGAACGCCGTCTGGCGATAGTCCTTGATGCCCAGCGCGACGAGTTCTTTCGGATAGGAGCCTCGCTCGGGGAACCGGGCGAGCCCCTCCACGGCCGCCATCAAGCCATCAAGCACGTGGTGGGCGTTGGCGACGCTGTCGAACTCGGCGATGTAGTCGTGGATGGCCTCCAGGTCCTGCTCGGCACCCCGAGTCAGCACGACCTCGTGGCGCGTCGACTTGGCAACCATCAGGGCGCGGCCCGCTTCGCGCGCAGGCGCGCCACGACGTCGGCCACCGGCTTGAGCCTGCCCGCGTCGACGTCCTGCTGGCCCAGCGCCAGGATCTTCAGCAGTGCCAGGGTCTCCTGCGTCTCCTCGTAGGACGCGACATCCTGAAGGACGGCCTTGGCCTCGCCGTTCTGCGTGATGACCAAGGGCTCGCGCTGCTCGGCCAGTTGGGCCAGCACCTCTGCGGCGTTCGCCTTCAGGTAGCTGATGGGCTTGACTTGCGAGGAGTAGCGCATGGTTCCGCTCCGGTTAGGACGAGACTGAATTCAGTCCATTATCGGTCCTGGGCGCCGATGCGCGGTGGGTGGAAGCAACTGCCTTCGGACGATGGAGCGCCCGTCGACCTTGCCGGCATCACCCCATCCCCCGCGTCCCCTTGCACCCCGGATAGTCGACACAGCCCCAGAACGCCGCCCCGGCGCTCGCGCCGCGCTTGGCGACGCGCCGCACCATGCGCTTTCCGCAGACCGGGCAGGTCGGCCGCTCGTCGCCATCCCGCTGCACGGGCGCTGAAGCGACGGGAGCCGCTGGCGTCTGCAGCGCCGGCTCCTGCCTCGCAGGCTGCGCGCCCCCTCCCCTCGCCTTCTGGAGCAACTGCCGCAAGCGCGGCCCGTCGACCAGTTCGACGTTGCGCCCGCTGGCGAAGCGCCGCGCCTCGTCGGTGAAGCGCCCTGAGGTCACGACGAAGCCGCCGGCCGCGCCCCTGGCGGCCATGACGCCGTACAGCTCGCGCACCACGTCGACGCCCACCTTGTAGGCGCGCCACTGCTTGCACTGCACGAGGTACTTCTCGCTGCCGTTCTGGCCCGGCCGCGACAGCACGAGATCGGCCCCGCCGTCGGCACCACCGCCGCCGGTCTCGACGACGCGGAAGCCCTGCAGCCGGAAGCCCTCGCCGACCAGCATCTCGAACTCGCGCCAGCTCATGCCGTCGAGCGCATCGGCCGACGGGTTCTGGGCCACTTCCGCGGCCAGGCGGCTGCGCTGGCGACGGCGCGCTCCAGCTACCGCGGCGAACAGCAGACAAATAATCGGCAGCAGGTACTGCCCGAATCCAGCCCAGGTCTTCAGCACCGTCCGAACGGCCACGCTGCCGAACTCACCGACCTTGATCGCAACGGGCATCGGCTGCGACGCGAGGCCGTGCAGCACCAGGTAGAACACCGGCGCTGCGATCAACCAAGCCCACCAGGGCAGCAGCCCCGCCAATGCCTGAGTGAGGCCTCCTCGGTTTCGCCTGGCCATTTCGTGTTTCTCCCTGCGCCGATTCTGGCGCGCGGAAACCGGCGCAAGCGCCTGCCACACCCGCGGCCGTCGTCCCATCCGCCGAGGCGGATGGCAGCCATTTGCTGGCGGTCAGCCTATCCTGCCATCCCAATCTTTCGGCCTCTGTCTTCTCTCTCTGGACCGGCGCGGACATGCCGGTGCGGCCCCGCGTTCACACCCATCCACGGGGTCGGACAGTCCGCCCCCCGCGTGAATCGACCACCCGCAGGCGGCGGCTGGCGACGCAGAAGGCGTCGAGAACGCTGGCGGAGCCGTCCCGCTGACGGCCGACCGGTTGCACCGTCGACGCCCCAGACGCTGGCAAGATCGCTGCAAAGAACGAGGGAGGCTCCGCATGAACGTGTCCGAGCTGCAGGCCGAGTTGCGCCACTTCGCCGCCGAGCGCGACTGGCAGCCGTTCCACACGCCGAAGAACCTGAGTACGGCGCTGATGGTGGAGGCAGCGGAGCTGGCCGAGATCTTCCAGTGGATGACGCCCGAGCAATCGGCCTGCGCCCACGAGGACCCCGCCGTCAAGCAGCGCATCGGCGAGGAGGTGGCCGACGTGCTGCTCTACCTGCTGCAACTGGCCGACCACAGCCGCGTCGACATCGCGCAGGCGGTGAAGGACAAGCTGGGGGTGAATGCGGCGAAGTACCCAGCAAAACGGTAGCGGCGATTCGGAGGCGATACTCTGCGAGCGGTTTTAACTGGCGCGACAGGGTCAAGAGGCGTTCAACGACCCGTTTGCGAAGCGGCTGTTTACAAAACCCCAGTCATCCACCTCAAGAACCAACATAGCGCCTATTAACCGCGCAGTCCATTACTTCGTCATTGACAGCATAAATTATATTTAGCAAACAATCAATCCGCTCAATGAGATCAGATCGCGCCACCGGCATTCCGCCCCCATGAACAATTCTGATTAGCAATGTTCGTCAGCCTTCCTGATGGCCTTGGCGGTTCTCGGTGCGGCGCGGCAGACGTCGACAACGAGACGAGCGACGAGGCCCTTGAGATCGAAGCGGCGGTTGAAACGGTAGGCGAAGCCGGCGAGGTAGGCGTCGGCGTACTTGCCGAATTTGAAGCTGTGGTGTGCGCCAGCCAGCGTGCGCTTGAGGTTGCCCAGCACGGTGTTGACCCAATGGAAGTCGGGCAAGGCAGCGGGCTTCGCGCGGCCGGCGACGATGGGAGCATGCAGGCATTGAGCGGCCGAGACGCCGGCAAAGCAGCCCAGGCCGTCACTGCGGACGAGAGAGCCGGGCACGAGGTTGCGGCAGGCCCACAGGGCGATGGCCTCGTAGGAGAAGGCCGGGACGGTGGAGAGCTTGACGAACAGCGGGTGGCCTGCGGCGTTGACGCTGACGGCGGCGACGAAGGGCGTCTTGCCAGTGGTCCCTCGCCCGGTGCTGCCGTCGCTGCGCTCGCCGCCGAGGTAGGCGTCATCGAACTGGATCTGGCCGTCGAGGCGGTGCAGTTGTTCGTGCTCGGCCATGGCGTGCAGGATCTTGTGGTGCATCAGCCAGGCCGTCGGGTAACTCACGCCGAGTTGGCGCTTGAGCGCCAGCGCCGACAGGCCCGTCTTGGCCTGGCTGAGCAGGTACATCGCCAGGAACCAGGTCGTCAGCGGCAGCTTGGTGCATGCGAACAGCGTGCCGGCCGTCAGCGAGGTCTGGTGGCGGCACGCGTTGCACTGCAGAAGCCGACGGCCTTGGTGTCGGATCGCGCAGTGCGCCGTGGTGCCGCAACGCGGGCAGGCAAAGCCGTTGGGCCAGCGCGCCGCCGCCACCGCAGCGGCGCATTGCTCCTCGGTGCCGAAGCAGCGCTGGAACTCCGGCATCGACAGGCCGGGCTGGAACTGGATTCGGTTCATCGCCATCAGCGTCTCCTCGTGAGCGGTGCTGCCAGCGTAGACGTTCACTGGCTCACTGCGTGAGACTGCTGAGGCACGTTGCTAATCAGGAGCTGCGTTGGCTCATGGATTGATGATGCCGACTCTGCAGCGATCGCGCATCGAGGTCAGCCCCGATAAATCAGTGCTTCCTTAGGGCGCTTTCGGCTACCGAGATCACCTCGTCGGTGCGCTTGAGTAGCCACACTTCAGCGAAGATACCCATCAGGAAGTAAGACATTGATCTTGGAAGAAGTGCCCAGTTTAAGTAGTCATGGCCTAGCAACATTAGGCTGAGTAGTGCGTAAGCCGGTGGGGCAACCGCGGCTGCTATTCCGCCCCGGAGAATCCCAAGCCGCACACTGAGAGTCTCGCGAAATGCAAAGGCAAGAGAGCCGGCGATGGCTGCAGCAAAGGCCTGAATGGCGAAAGAGCCTGGAGTCATAACAAACAGAAGGCCATTTGCGACCCCAGCCAAGTAGCCAAGCCCGGCCCCAAACGCCGCGGCCAGGGCGATTCTGGTGTTGTTCATGAGATTTAACCCTTACCCCAAAGAACCTGGAACTTCTAATCGAGCGAGTCGGGACTATGGCGAACGAGGTGCTTGAGCGCAGGCGCAAAAAGATCTAGGAATAATGCCCATCGCACTTGGATAAGATCTTCTCGCGGAAGGCAACCGGACTCAAGGCGGACCGTATCCGAAGCTTGCCGGACACGGTCGCCAGCTTCACGCTATATGTTACCTCACTTCGCTACAAGCTTCTCGAAAGCAAGCTCGCTGAGCTTGCCGGCTGCGCCAAGTGCGACGCCAACTGCCAATCCCTTTCCGAATGAAACCGCGTGTACGGCGATGGGGATAAAGATGAGGCCCCCAGAGACTTCATCTACCTCGGTCTGGGATAGGTCGGTAATTGATGTGTTGAGATCGACGTTCATTTTGCGACAAGATAAGTGATCAATGCTGCTCCAATTCCCGTGCCAATTGCGCCGCCAACAGCGCCCGCAACGCTAGCCGTAGAACTGGATTTCCAAATGGCGACTGCAACGATTGCAACGGCAGGTGGAATGCCCCCGAGGCCTGTTCGACCTCGTCTGCAGATAGTTCTTTCACGTTTTCTCCCAAGCTATCACTCGCGCTTGGCTTCCGGAGGCGAGCAAGGTCCGGTTTGCTAGAAAAACCTGTGTTTGACACTTTGTGCGGCCACTGCCAAAAGCGCCTTCTTACGCCACTTTCTTGACTGTTCGGGGCTCGGTGCAGCTCCGTGCAAATCTTGCGAACCTACGTTTCGCGCCCTGTAAAGAGATGCTTGGCGAATGAGCGGATAGCTTCTCCCCACCCAGGGTCTGCAGCCAGTTAGGTGAAGAGATCAGATCAAACTGATCAAAATACTTAAGCCGCTGCTCTCTATCGAGTTGCGTGCTCGGCCGTCATGACTCCTTTAGTTCTTGAATTCCGAAGAGCCAATGGTTTGTCGGGCGCATTGACTCATCCGAACTGCTACCTGCAGGTTCGCTGGGCATCGCCTCGCCTCACGCCACTAGCCTCCGGCCCGGGCAACCGGCCGGAGCCGAGGAACGTGACAAGGAAAGTCAGCATGACAACGCGCAGGGAGCTCATCGACGCGGTCGGTGCGCGGTACCGAGCGACGCCGGCCGCCGAACGCGGAGCCATCCTGGACGAGTTCGTAGCCATCACGGGCTACCACCGCAAGCACGCCATACGGCGGCTGACCCGACCGGTTGGTGAGCCGCGCAAGCGCACGCCCAGCGTCCGCTACGGAACCGAGGTGCGTGAGGCCTTGCGCGTTCTCTGGGAGGTCTCGGACCGGGTGTGCTCCAAACGGCTGAAGGCGATGATTCCCGCCGTTCTACCGGCGCTCGTGAAGCACGGCCGGCTGTCGGACTGCGCGGAGCTCCGAGCGCAGTTGCTCGCCATCAGCCCGGCGACGATTGACCGGCTGCTCGCGCCGGTCCGGCTGGCTGCTGCCAAGGGGCGAAGGCGCGCCGCTGGGCATAGCTCGGCCATCCGTCGTGCGGTGCCGGTTCGCACCTTCGGCGACTGGGGCGACCCCGTCCCGGGCTACGTCGAGGTGGACTTCGTCGCGCACAGCGGCCCGCAACTGGCCGGCAGCTTCATCCAGACGCTCGTGCTTACGGACGTGGCGACCGGCTGGACCGAATGCCTGCCGGTCCTCACGCGCGACGGCACCTGGGTCATCGACGCCATCGAGCGGGCACGCGAGCTGTTCCCGTTCCCGCTGCGCGGCGTCGACTTCGACAACGACAGCGCGTTCATGAACGAGAAGGTCGTCAACTGGTGCCGCGGCCAGGGGCTGGAAGTTACGCGGGCACGCGCCTACCGGAAGAACGACCAGGCGTGGGTGGAGCAGAAGAACGGTGCCATCGTGCGCAGGCTGGTCGGCTACGGACGATTCGAAGGCCTCGAGTCGCTGCAGTTGCTCTCGCGCCTATACGCGGCCGCGCGGCTGCATACGAACGTGCTGCAGCCGTCCTTCAAGCTCCGGACCAAGGCGCGCATCGGCGCCAAGGTCGTCAAGCAGTACCACCCGCCGGTTCCCCCGGCGCGGCGCGTCCTGGCGCACGAGGCGGTGACGGCCGATGCGAAGGCCGTCTTGCGCGAGCTGGCCGCCTCGGCGGACCCGGTCATGCTGTTCGCTGAAATCCGCGCCGCGCAGGACGCTCTCGGCAGTCGCGTCGACCGCCGCGGCATCGAGCCCGAACTGTCCGAGGCGCCGCCTCCATGGGCCGAGCCGCTGGCACCTTCCGTGCCGGCTGCAGGCCATGGCGAGCAGCGCGAGATCCATCGTCGGCCGTACAGGCGGCGCAAGCCGCTGGCACCGAGGCCCGGCATGCTGGGCGCGCACGAAGCCACCATCCGAAGCTGGCTGCAGGCCGAGCCTGGCATCACCGCGGTGGAAGCGCTGCGCCGGTTGCAGAACATGACGCCTCCCGGCGAGTTCACCGACCGGCATCTGCGCACGGTGCAGCGCGCGCTCCAGGCCTGGCGGGCCGATGCCATTCGACAGTGGATTGACCGATGCCGTCGAGAGACGGAGTCCCAAGCCCTGGCTTGTGCACCAGCCGCCTGAAAGGGCCGGGCGCTTGCGCGCCCGGTGACTCAAAGAAGGCACGGGACACGGGCCGTGGACAACGCTTCGCGTTGCCCACCGCCTGTGGAGTCCACGGGTCTTCAAGGAAAGAACGCGTCAGCGCGCCGGTAGCATCCTTGCGTGAGGCAACACGGGGGGTCAGTTCTCGATGTCGCTTGACACGATCGTCAGACCCGCCGCACCCCCGGCAGACATCCACAGCACCGCCGCCTCGCCAAGACCCGTGTTTGGCTGGCCTGCCCGGAGGGACTCGAACCCCCGACCTGTTGCTTAGAAGGCAACTGCTCTATCCAGTTGAGCTACGGGCAGCCGGCGGCGATTCTACGGGGCGCGTCGGCGGCTTCCCCGGGCCGCATCAAGCTGCAGCGCCGCCACGCAACCCGGCCCTCACAGCGCGTACTTCAGCGGCAGCGCCGTCGTGTACTTCAGCTGCTCCATCGCGAAGCTGGAACTCACGTCGTGCAGGTTGGTGCCGGCGATCAAGCGCTTGTAGACGGCGTCGTAGGCCTTGATGTCGGGCACGACGACACGCAGCAGGTAGTCGACGTCGCCGCTCATCCGGTAGAACTCGACGACCTCGGGGATCGCTTCGCAGGTCGCGCGGAAGCGCTCGAACCACTCCTCGGTGTGCACCGCCGTGCGCACGCTGACGATCACCGTCACGCCGACGTTCACACGCTCGGCGTCGACCAGCGCCACCTGGCGCGTGATGACACCCGCCTCCTTCAGCCGCTGCAGCCGCCGCCAGCACGGCGTGCTGGACAAGCCCACGGCCTCGGCCAGCTGCGCCAGTGGCGTCGTCGCGTCTTCCTGCACCAGCTCCAGCAGGCGGCGGTCGATGGCATCCAGCGAAATGGCGGCGTTCACGGCGTCCTTGGAATCTGATTCCTGAAACTTGATTCTACGGAGCACCGGTTTGCGCCAAGCGGCGCCAAGGCGCGAAATTCAGCAATCACCTGCCCCGCCCTGGCGCGCACAGTGTCGCCATCGTCAACCTCTTTCGTTTCGCATCTTGAAGACCATCGGCCTGATCGGCGGCATGAGCTGGGAAAGCACCCTGCTCTACTACCAGACCCTCAACCGCGAGGTCGCCCGCCGCCTCGGCGGCCTGCACTCGGCGCGTGTGCTGATGCACAGCCTGGACTTCGAGGAAGTGGTGCGCGGCCAGCGGTCCGGCGACTGGGACGCGCTCGCCGCGCTGCTGCGCCAGGCCGCCGAAGGCCTGGCCGCGGCGGGGGCCGACTGCCTGCTGATCTGCACGAACACGATGCACAAGATCGCCGCCCAGGTGGCCGGCGAAGGCCTGCCGCCGCTGCTGCACATCGCCGACGTCACCGCCAGCGCCATCCGCGCCCGCGGCCTGCGCCGCGTGGCGTTGCTGGGCACGCGCTACACGATGGAGCAGCCGTTCTACGCCGAGCACCTGGCCCGCCTGGGTGTCGAGTGCATCGTGCCGCCCGAGGACGAACGCGCCGAGGTGCACCGCATCATCTTCGACGAGCTCTGCCGCGGCCAGGTGCTGCCGGCCTCGCGCCAGAGGCTGCAGCTCATCGTCGCCGGGCTCACGGCGCGCGGCGCCGAAGGCGTGGTGCTCGGCTGCACCGAGCTGCCGCTGATCCTGGCCGAGGACGACGTCGCGCTGCCGGTCTTCGACACGACGACGCTGCATGCGCTGGCCGCAGTCGACTTCGCGCTGCAGGACAGGCTGCCGGCGCTGGCCGCGGCCTGAGCGCGCTCAGACCGAAAAGTCGAACAGCCCCCGGCGCAGCAGCGCCGGTGTCGAGCCGGTCCAGCGCTTGAACGAGCGCCGGAAGTTGGCCGCGTCGTGAAAGCCCAGGTGGCGCGCCGCGGCCTCGTTGTCCAGGCCGCCGAAGCGGAACAGCCGCAGGCACTCGTGGCGGCGCACCTGGTCCAGCTCGGCCTGGTAGTGCGTGCCTTCCTGCGCCAGCCGGCGCTTGAAGGTGGCGGGGCTGAAGCCGAAGGCGGCCGCCGCCTCCTCCAGCGCCGGCGGGTCGCCGATGCGGTCCAGCAGCAGGTCGTACAGCGCGGCCAGCAGCGCGCGCGGCATGGCCTCGGCGCCGGCGGCCTGCTCGGCGGCGCGGCTGGCGGCCACCGCACCGGGGTGCGCGGCGGCGGGCCAGGGCTCGTCCAGCCAGTGCGCGTCGATCAGCATCGCGTCGAGCTGGCAGCCGAAACGCAGCGCCGTGCCCAGGTGCACCTCGTGCTGCTCGGCGTGGCGCGCGGCGGCGCGGTCGAAGCAGAAGGTCCAGGGCAGCGCGCGCCCGGCCAGCCAGCGGCAGCACGAGGCCACCGCGCTCATCTGCATCTCCACCAGCGCCGGGCGCAGCGCGCCCAGGCGGCAGGCGTCGGTCCAGTACAGCACCGCCAGGCCGCCTTCGACGTGCAGCCGCGGCACCAGCAGCGGCGACAGCCGGGGCTGGAAGCGCACCAGGCGCTCCAGCGCGTCGCGCAGGCTGGCGGCTTCACGCAGCGCGTGGCTGGCGGCGCCGTAGTGGCCGGGCAGCAGGTGGCGGCCCAGCACGAACGGCGCTTCTGCAGAGCCGAAGGCGCGCAGCGTGGCGGCCAGCAGCTCGCGCCACTGCGCCAGCGTCAGCGCCGCCGGCATGTCGGCCAGGCCGGCGGCGGCACGGATGGCCCCGACGTCCAGCTCCTGCGCACGCGCCAGCTCCAGCACCAGCGCCGGCTGGTGCGTGAACGGCACCGTGGCCGCGGTGTCGCCGGCGGGTGCGGCGGCGCGCATGCCGGCGCTCAGGACGCGGCCCGCGCCGTGCGGGCGCCGGCCAGGTCCAGCGCCTCGAGCTCGCGGTTCAGGCGCGTCAGCAGCGCCTGGGCGTCGTCGTCACCCAGCGCGACGGCGCTGCGCATCGCCAGCGCCAGCGGGTGCTCGGCGTCGCGCGGGCTGAAGCGCATGGCCTCGACCATGCCGACGAGGTGCTGGGCGCGCCGGCGCGCCGTGCCCAGCTCGGCCTGCGGCATCAGCAGCACGAAGCGCGCGCCGGCGTAGCGGCACAGCAGCTCGCGCGGCGGCAGGTTCAGCAGCAGCTGGTGGGCCACGGCCTGCAGCACGCGGTCGGCCTCGGCGCGGCCGTGCGTGCGCTCGATCTCGGCCCAATGGGCCAGCTCCAGCACCGCCACGGCGCAGGGCCGGCCGGGGTGCGCGGCGCGCTCCAGCTCGATCTGGCGGCGCAGGTAGTCGGCGTCGGCGAGCTGGGTCACGCGGTCGTAGGCGCGGTGGTCGCGGAAGACCCGTTCGCGGCGCTGCAGCTGCTCGCTCAGCGCGGCCTGCTCCTGGCGCCACAGCAGCAGGCCCCAGGTCAGCGCGGCCATGCCCGCCGGCGACAACACCGATTCGATCCAGTGCAGCGGCAGCGTCGCCGCCGACACGACGAAGAGCTCGTCCAGGCAATCGGCGGTAGCGCCGAGCATGATCGCCGCCAGCCCGCCGGCCAGCCACAGCGTCACGCGCCCGCCGGGCCGGCTGCCCAGCACCAGCCAGGCCCAGACGCCGGCCATCAGCGCGGTGCCGCCTTCGGCGGCGATGTCCAGCCACTGCCAGCTGGCCACCGGCTTGGCCGGCGCGAAGGCGGCAAACAGCGCCAGCAGCAGCGTGGCGCCCAGCGGCAGCAGCGGCTGCCAGGAACGGGGTGAGGTCGACATCGGGGGCCAAGCTAGCGGCCGCCGATGACAGGCGTGCGTCAGCGCGGGGGTCCGAACAGCTCAGCACCGCCGCCGTCACCGCCGCCGCGGGCCCGCGCTGCGAGGGTGCAGGCCCGGGGCGCGCCAGCTCAGGCGGCCGCCGCGGGCGCTGCCGCGGCCGCCACGGCGCCGCCACCGTCACCGGACCGACACGCGGCCTGCCTACCGTGCGGCGCCGAACACCCACCCGCTGCCGGCGTCGACAGAACGCCGCGGCCCACAGGAGTCTTCCGTGTCCCACACCCCCAAGCGGCCGCGCACGCCGCACACGCTGCTGGCGCTGGCCGCCGCGGCCGCCTTCCCGGCCCTGGCCCAGACCCTGCCGGTCGAGACCATCGTCATCACCGGCCCCTCGCTGGCCACCGACCGTGCGCTGAAGGACCAGGCCGCCGCCGACAACGTGGTCAGCGTCGTGCGCGACGACGGCATCGGCCGCCTGCCCGACAAGAACACCGCCGAGGCGCTGCAGCGCCTGCCCGGCGTGTCGATCGAGCGCGACCAGGGCGAAGGCCGCTACGTGCGCATCCGCGGCCTGGGCCCGGACCTCAACAGCGTCACCTTCGACGGCAGCCTGCTGCCGTCGCCCGAGCGCGACCGCCGCGCGGTGATGCTCGACGTGCTGCCGTCGGCGCTGGTGCGCTCGCTGACCGTCAGCAAGACGCTGCTGCCCGAGCAGGACGCCAACTCGATCGGCGGCACGGTGGACGTGCAGACCGTCTCGGCCTTCGACCGCCCGGGGCGTTTCGTCGCCGCCGAGCTGGGTGCGTCCCACGAGACCAACACCGAACGCTCCAGCCCCAACGGCTCGCTGCTGTGGAGCGACCGCTTCCTCGGCGGCAAGCTGGGCCTGGCCGCCGGCTTCAGCCACGAGGTGCGCAAGTTCGGCTCGGACAACGTCGAGACCGGCGGCGCCTGGGACGGCGACGCGCTGGAGGAGTTCGAGCGCCGCGACTACCGCATCACGCGCGAGCGCACCGGCCTGGCGCTGAACGCCGAGTACCGCCCCGCGGCCGGCACCGAGTACCACGCCCGCTACCTGCACAGCCGCTTCAGCGACGACGAGCAGCGCCAGGCGCACGTCATCGAGTTCGACGAGGCCCAGGAGCCCGGCGCCGTCGGCGAGGCCGAGTCCACGCGCGAGCTGAAGGACCGCAAGGAGACGCAGACCATCCGCTCCTTCGTTCTGGGCACGACGCAGGCGCTGGGCGACTGGAAGCTCAAGGCCGAGGCCGGCAGCAGCAGCTCGGAGGAAGACACGCCGCTGCACATCGCCAAGGCCAAGTTCGAGGCCGGGGACAGCTTCGACGGCGTCGGCTACACCGGGCGCTCGCGCCCGCGGCTGGTGGCGCCGGCCGGCATCCATGACGCCGCGGCCTACGAGCTCGACGAGATCGAGATGGAGAAGTCGCTGGTGCAGGACCGCGAGCACAACCTGCGCCTGGACCTGTCGCGCCCGTTCGAGCTGGCCGGCGTCGACGGCGAGCTCAAGTTCGGCGCCAAGACCAGCCGGCGCAAGAAGACCAGCGAGCAGACCACCTGGGTGATCGACGACTTCGGCAGCGCCGACACCGGCCTGGCGGCCTGTGCCTCGGGCAGCGTCGACTACCCCTGGGGCACGTTCGGGCCGCGCATCGCCGCCAGCCCGCTGTACGCCCTGGCGCGTTCTGTCGACCTGGGCGACTTCGTCGACGACGAGGAGTCGACCGTCAACGACTACCGCATCGACGAGCGGGTCGACGCCGCCTACCTGCAGAGCACCTTCGACATCGGCGCCACGCATCTGATCGCCGGCCTGCGCCACGAACGCACGCGTCTGGACGCCGCCGGCACCGGCGTCACCGACGGCGTGTTCGAGCCGATCCGCGCGCGCCGCGACGACCACCACTGGCTGCCCGGCCTGCACCTGCGCCACGACCTGGACAAGCGCACCACGCTGCGCGCCGCCTGGAGCAACTCGGTCGTGCGCCCGGCCTTCGGCCAGATCGCGCCGGGCTACGTCATCGACGGCGACGAGGCCAGCTTCGGCAATCCGGACCTGAAGCCACTGCGCTCGGCCAACCTCGACCTGGGCGTCGAACGCAGCCTGGGTTATGCCGGCGTCGCGTCGGCCTACGTCTTCCACAAGCGCATCCGCGACTTCTCGTACCAGACCGACGTCGCCGGCACCGGCGCCTGGGCCGACTTCGACGAAGCCGTCACCTGGGCCAACGGCGACACGGCGCGGGTCAGCGGCATCGAGCTCGCGTACTCCAAGGCGCTGCGCGAGCTGCCGGCACCGTGGAACGGGCTGGTGGTCGGCGCCAACGCCACCTTTTCGAGCTCGCGCGCGAGGATCGCCGGCGTCGACGGCGGCTCGAGCGTGTCGCGCAACATCCCGCTGCCCAGCCAGTCCAAGCGTGTGTTCAACGCCGTCGTCGGCTACGAGGCCGCCGACTGGAGCCTGCGCCTGGCCGCCAACTACAAGTCGCGCTACCTGCTGGAAGTGGGCGACACCACCGACGCCGACCAGGACCTCTACGTGAAGGCCCAGACGCAGTGGGACCTGTCGGCCCGATACTCGCTGACCAAGAACCTCTCGCTGGGCCTGGAGGCGCTGAACCTCACCGACCAGCCCTACGAGGTGACGACCGGCCGCAGCGACCGCAACGCGCAGTACGAGACCTACGGCCGCACCGTTCGAGTCAATCTGAAGTGGGCGATGCAATGAACCACCCCCGCAGCGCCTTCGGCGCTCCCCCTCAAGGGGGCGCCGCCGGTGGTCCGGCAAAGCCGGCCCACGGCGGCAGCTTGACCCATCCGGCACAAGCCGGGCTTCGTTCGGCGATCTGCGCGCTGGCACTGGCCGCCGCCACCGCAGCCCAGGCCGCACCCGCGGCGCCGCCGGCCGCCGTGGCCGGCGCACGCGAGATCGCCGCGCTGCCCGACGGCGCCTGGCTGGCGCTGGACAAGAAGGCGCTGCGCCTGCTGGATGCCGACGGCAGCGAACGCGCCCGCCTGGCGCTGCGTGGCAAGCAGCTCGACACGCGCGCCGCGCCGCATGGCGCGCTGGCCGTCGTGCTGGACGCCGACACCCAGCGCACGCTGGCCATCACCGTCGACACGCGGGCGATGACGCTGGCCGCGCGGCCGGCGGTCGAGTCGCCGGCCTTCCCGGTCGAAGCGAGCTGCCTGTTCCGCGACGCCCAGGGGCTGGACCACCTGTTCGTCGTCGGTGACGAAGGCCTGGCCGAGCAGTGGCTGCTGGGCGCCCAGGGCGCACGCCTGGTGCGCCGGCTGGCGCTGCCGCCGCAGACCCAGACCTGCCGCGTCGACGACGCCGCCGGCTGGCTGTACGCGCAGGAGGAGGACGCCGGCGTCTGGGCCTACCGCGCCGAAGCCGAAGGCGTGCCGCAGCGGCGCGCCGTGGCGCTGGCCGACCCGCTGGGCCCGCTGCGTGGCGGCGCCCGCGCGCTGGCCGTCGTGCCCGGCGGCCTGGCCACCGTCGACGGCCGCGGCCGGCTGCAGCTCTGGCGCGAGGCCGACGGCCGCTGGCGTGCCGAAGGCAAGGCGCAGCCCACCGGCGGCCAAGCCGTGGAAGCGCTCGCAGCCAAGGCCGACACCAGCGGCCTGCTGCTGGCCTGGCACGACGAGGCCGCCGGCCGCTGGGCCACACGCGCCCTGCCCTGGGCCGCGCCGGCACCGCGCGCCGTACTGCCGGTGGTGCGCGCCGTCGCCCAGACCGACCCGGTGCCGCGTTTCGGCGACGCCGCCGACGACCCGGCGATCTGGGTGAACCCGGCCGACCCGGCGAAGTCGCTGGTGCTGGGCACGAACAAGAAGCAGGGCCTGTTCGTCTACGGCCTGGACGGCCGCCAGCGCCAGGTGCTCGAAGCCGGGCGGCTGAACAACGTCGACGTGCGCCAGGGCCTGCGTTTCGGCGCACTGACGCTGGACCTGGCGCTGGCCACGCAGCGCGACGAGAAGGCGCTGGCGGTGTTCACCATCGCCGCCGACGGCACGCTGGCCGACGCGGGCCGCATCGCCACCGGGCTGGACGAGGTCTATGGCACCTGCCTGTACGCGCCGCCGGCCGGCGGGCTGGAGGCGCTGGTCAACGACAAGGACGGGCGCGTGGAGCGCATCCGCGTCGAGGCGGCGCCGGGCGCCGACGGCCGGCCGGTCTTCAGCGGGCGCGTCGTGCAGCGTTTCAGGCTGGCGACGCAACCCGAAGGCTGCGTCGCCGACGACGACAGCGGCCGGCTCTTCATCGGCGAGGAGGACCGCGGCGTCTGGATGCTGGACCTGAACGCTGCCGAGCCCAAGCCGCAACTCGTGCTGAAGATCGGCGGCCTGCTGCAGGCCGACGTCGAAGGCCTGGCGCTGTACCACGACCGCGAGACCGGGCGCCGCTGGCTCGTCATCAGCAGCCAGGGCAACGACAGCTACGTCGTGGCCGAGGCCGCGCCGCCCTGGCGCCTGAAGGGCGCGTTCCGCATCGGCCTGAACCCGGTGGCCGGCATCGACGGCGTGTCCGAGACCGACGGCCTGGAAGTCACCAGCACGCCGCTGGGCCCGGCGCTGCCGCGCGGCGCGCTCGTCGTGCAGGACGGCTTCAAGCGCCTGCCCGACGGCGCGCAGAACTTCAAGATCGTCGACTGGCGCGAGGTGGAGCGCGTGCTCGGCCTGCGCTGAACACGCGCAAGGCGGCGGCCGATAATGGCCGTCGCCATGCGACTGCTCATCGTCGAAGACGACCCCGACCTCGGCGACGCGCTGCGCGCCGGCCTGCGCCAGGCCGGCCACGCCGTCGATCTCTTCCCCGACGGCCAGCAGGCCGACGCCGCGTTGCGCGGCGCGCCCTACGACGCCGTCGTGCTCGACCTGGGCCTGCCCGGCACCGACGGCGTGACCTGGCTGCGGCGCTGGCGCGAGCGCGGCCTGGACAGCCCGGTGCTGATCCTCACCGCACGCGACGGCATCGAGCAGCGCATCGAGGGCCTGGACAGCGGCGCCGACGACTACCTCGTCAAGCCGATCGCCATCGCCGAGCTGGCGGCCCGGCTGCGCGCGATGGCGCGGCGCAGCGCCGGGCGCTCGCAGTCGGTGTGGACGCACGGCGCGCTGCGTTACGACCCGGCCAGCAAGCAGGTGCACTGGCGCGGCCAGCCGGTGGAGCTGCGCGGGCGCGAGCTGGCGCTGCTGGAGGTGCTGCTGATGAACCCGCAGCGCGTGCTGAGCAAGGTGCAACTGCAGGAGAAGCTCTACGACTGGGGCGGCGCCGAGCCCGAGAGCAATGCGCTGGAGGTGCACATCCACCACCTGCGCCGCAAGATAGCCCCCGGCATCGTGCGCACCGTGCGCGGCGTGGGTTACGCGCTGGGCGCGGCCGAAGGAGACGAGGCGTGAGCGGCGACGCCGGCCGCCGGCCGCAGAGCCTGCAACGCCGGCTGCTGCTGGCGGTGCTGGTGGCCGCGCCGCTGCTGTGGGCCATCACCGTCGGCGTGGCCACCGACAGCGCGCAGACCGAGGTCGACGAGATGTTCGACAGCGAGCTGATCCGCCTGGCCGGCACCGTGCACGGCGCGCTGTCGGGCATGGCGGCCAAGGGCGAGCTGACCGAGATCGAGCTCAAGCCGCCGGCCGAAGGCGGCACTGGCGCCGCCGAGCTGGAGGACATGGGCCTGGCCGCCTGGGACGCCGAGGGCCGGCCGTTGCTGTACGACGAGCAGGGTGCGCGCCTGCCCTGGCGGCGCGACGCCAGCGGCTTCGTCGACCTGCAGGTCGACGGCATCGCCTGGCGCGTGTACTACCAGCAGGCCGCCGACGGCCGCTGGAGCGTGGCCGCCGCCCAGCGCCAGGAGGAGCGTGACGAGCTCATCTGGGGCCTGCTGTCGGGCCAGCTCGCACCCTGGCTGCTGATGCTGCCGGCGCTGCTGCTGGCGCTGGCCTGGGCCTCGCGGCGCGCGCTGGAGCCGGTGCGCCGCATCGCCGGCGACCTGGAAGGCCGCGACGCCGACAGCCTGCGCCCGCTGCCGCTGGACGAGACGCCGTCGGAGCTGCGGCCGATCGTCGGCTCGATGAACGCTCTGTTCGAGCGCATCGAGGCCGCGCGCCAGCGCGAGCGGCGTTTCACCGCCGATGCCGCGCACGAGCTGCGCACGCCGCTGGCGCTGCTGCGCGCGCAATGGGACGTGGCGCGCAACAGCAGCGACCCCGGCGAGCGCGCGCACGCCGAAGGCCGGCTCGAAGCCGGCATCGCACGCATGGACCGGCTGGTGTCGCAGATGCTGGCGCTGTCGCGCGTGGAGGCGGCCGAAGGCCTGCCGCAGCGCCGCCCGGTCGACTGGGTGCCGATCGTCGGCCAGGTGATGAGCGACACGCTGCCGCTGGCCGAGCGCCGCCGCATCGAGCTGGGCTGCGACTGGCCCGAGCCGCCAGCGCAGCCGCTGCCGCTGGACGGCGACCCGGCGCTGCTGGAGATCCTGCTGCGCAACCTGGTCGACAACGCCACGCGCTACGCCCCGGAAGGCGGCAGCGTGACGGTGGTCTTCGAGCCCGACGCGCTGCGTGTCGAGAACGACGGCCCGCCGCTGGTGCCCGAGCTGCTGCAGCGCCTGGGCGAACGTTTCCGCCGCCCCGAAGGCCAGGCCGAGAGCGGCAGCGGCCTGGGCGTGTCCATCGTGCAGCGCATCGCGGTGCTGCACGGGCTGGAGATGCGCTACGGGGCGCGGGCGGACGGGACGGGGGTGGTGGCGCGGGTGGGGCGCGGGGCGAGCCTGAGGTCCCACGAGTAGATATCGCGCCTGTTGGCGGGCACGACGGCAGACGCCAAGCCGCCGCCTGACAATCTGCGAAGGAGAAACTTGAACTCGCGTCTCGATAGCTTCCTGCTCCGTGCCGAGCAGACACTCGACAAGTACGCACTGGCTCTGCGATCCATTGCCTCGGGCTTCCTGCTCGGTCGCTTCACCAACGAGGTCAACGAGAGCAACACGACTTTCTTCAAGGCCATTCGCGGGACTTTCGACTTCTCCCAGCGCGACAACAACACCCTGTCGTGGATCGCCCTTATCGTGGTTATCGGACTGCCGTTCGGCATCAGGAAACTGATGCTTTTCAACAGGCGACGGCAACGTACTGAAGTGTTCTCGAAGATCCTGAAGAAGTACCGATCGGAGCTGGTCGCTCCGATCTCGGGGATGGCCTGGGGCAGTTCGGTGACGCTGCAGTCAGCTCCAAACATCTACAGCGGCTGGCGTCACGACGAAGTCAGTTTTGACCACCGGGCGCAGCACTTCAGCTTCCCCCAAGATGTGCAGGAAGCCTACGCCACCTTTTGCGGAGACAACCATGACAGGCACCGGCTGGCAGATGACGGCGTCAAAGTCTGGTTGACCCGCAATCCGGTTTCGTTCGTCGATAGTCCCAGGCTCGTACTCGAAACTCGTCTGGCACGGTACAGCCAGTGCAAGTTCAAGGAGGAACGCCTGGTACCGGACGCGGAGTGGCGTGAAGCGATGCTTCGCGAGGTAGTCAACGGGACCATCGGCTTCCCGCACGCGCTATGCCTTCACGCTATCGTCACGACGGCCGACGACCGAGTCCTGTTGACGAAGCGATCCAGCAAGGTCGCCTACTACCCCGGGAACTGGTCGTGCTCGCTGGAAGAACAACTCATTCCCGAGGACCTCGTTCGCAATGATTCGGTCATCCTGTACTGGTCACATCGGATGCTCGACGAGGAACTCGGCATAGGACCGAGCGAACTCAACGAAGAGGATGTCAGGGTAATGTCTGTCTTCCTCGAAGCCGACACGATGAACGTCTCCCTTTGCGCATCGATCGCCCTGGCAATCGATTCATCGGAGCTCGACAACCGCCTCAAGTTGCTCCCGCGAAAAGACTATGAGTTCGTCGACTGGCAATTCATGACCTACGATGAGCTGGCCGAGGAACTACGGTCGCCCAGTAACCATCACCATGGCTCTGCCGGCTACCGCATGTTGTTCGCCCTGATCCGACGACTGGGCAACCCTGGCGCGATCGAGCGAATCCTGAGGCAGCGCGGCTTCTCAAGTTAGCGAAGGCTTTTTGGCGCATACCGGGAGGGCCTCGGCGATATCAACGCGTTCGACACCCCGCCATCATTGCCCATCAGTCGAAGTGCCGCCATGCCCACCCGCCTCGCCTCCTGCTCCTGCGGCCGCCTCACCGCCACGGTGAGCGGCGAGCCGCTGCGCGTCTCGATCTGCCACTGCCTGGCCTGCCAGCGCCGCACCGGCAGCGTGTTCGGGCAGCAGGCGCGCTTCCGGCGCGAGGACGTGGTGCTCGCCGGCGCCTCGACCGAGTTCGTGCGTGTCGGCGACGACGGCGGCCGGGTGCGTTTCCACTTCTGCCCGGCCTGCGGCGCGACGGTCTGGTACGTCGTCGACGACATGCCGGAGGCGGTCGCGATCCCCGTCGGCGCGTTTGCCGACCCGGCTTTCCCGCCGCCCACCGTCTCGGTCTACGAAGAGCGAAAACACGGCTGGGTGCAGCCGCCGCCCGAGGCCGAACACATCCCCTGAGACCGGCGCCGCCGGCCCATAGAAGATGAAACCCCTGCTCGTCTCGCTCGCCCTGGCGCTGGCCTCGGCGTCGGCCACGGCCGCCGAACCGGTGCGCCGCATCGGCGTCTACGTGCTGCCCTACTACGCCGCCGCGGCCGACGACGGCGGCCGCCCGCAGGTGGCGGTCGGCAAGGCCTTCGACGAACGGCTGGCGAGCCACGATCCGGCCGTCATCGCCGACGTCGCGAGGTCCATCCGCGCGACACCCGAGCTCGTCACGCCGATGACGCTGATGGTGCTGGCGATCCGGCTCTACGACGTCGGCCTGCGCGACGAGGCCGTGTTCTGGTTCTACGCCGCCAAGGACCGCTACGCGACGCTGGCCGCGGTGCTGGACATGTCGCATCCGGCGCTCGTCCAGGTGGCCCAGGCGACGAGGGACTTCGCCGTCACCGCCGGGCCCGACCTCAACGGCTACGCCTTCTGCGACCTGGGACGCCAGGCGCGGCAACGCCAGGCGGCGCTGGACTGGGTGGCGGCGCACCCGTACCGGGCGCTGTTGATCGACGCGCTGCCGGCACGCCCGGGGGACCGCCAGGCCCACCTCGAGGCTGCGCTCGCCGATCTGCGCACGCAGGCCGCGCGCGAACGCGACGCGCTGGCGACGCCGGAGCTTCGCGCCCGTGTCGCGGCCACCCGCGAGGCCAACCAGATGCAGGAAAAGTACTGCTGGTGAGGGGGGCAGGGGGCTGGGCCGCCGGGCGCGCCCCGGCTCAGCCCGCCGCGTCGCCGCGCGACTCGTAGGCCGCGGGCGTCACGCCGGCGCGGCCCAGGAAGGTGCGCACGTGCAGCACCGACTGCCGGTCGAGCTCGTCGCCGCCGTGCGGCCGGTGCAGGATGTCTTCCACCTTGCCCAGCGTGACACGCAGGCGCGCGCCGGAGATCGGCTCCAGCGTCGCGCCGACGTGCTTCAGCAGCGACTCGACGTCGCGCCAGTGCAGGTTGTGCGGCGGCGGGTCGTGGAACAGCGCGCGGATCAGGTTCGTGTGATGACGGCTCATGCACGGCTCCTGGAGCTGACGCATGAGCGTAGCCGACGGTCGCGGCGCCGGTCTACGAAGGATCAAGCATCGCCCGGCTCGCGCAGCCAGGCCGGGAGGTCGCGCTGGCCGTGCAGCACGCGCCAGACGTCGACGTGATCGTCGCGCTCGACGTAGAACACGAGGTACGGGTAGCGCTTCAGCGGCCAGGCGCGCAGGCCGGGAAGGCTCAGCTCGTGCCCCAGGCGCGGCGAAGCGCTCGCCGGATGCCGGCCGATGTGCGCGTACGCCTGCTCCAGCGCGTCGACGAAGCCTGCAGCCGCCGTCCCGGCCCCTTCGGCGAGGTAGAAGTCCAGCGCCTGCGCGACATCGTCGACGGCCTGCTGGCGCGCGACGACGGGCTTGCGCTTCACGCTTTGCGGCGCGGTACGGTGGCCGTGCGCACGCGCTCGCGCAGCCCGTCGAAGTAGGCGTCGTCAGCCACCACGGCCGGGGCCGACGCAGCGCCGGCCAGCAGCAGGCCACGCAGCTGCTGGCGCTCCTGGTCCTGGCGGATCAGCTCGCGCACGTACTCGCTGCTGGTGCCGTAGCCTCGCCGGCTGACCTGCTCGTCGACGAAGCTCTTCAGCGCATCGGGGAGGGAGATGTTCATCGTGCCCATCGCATGAGCCTAGGCGCCTTGGCAAAAATTGGCAAACGTGCTGCCTCGAACAGCTTGCCAACCCCGAGGGGCCGAGGGGCGCCACGGCGTCCCTCCGGCAAGCGACGCCCCGGCGCCACGCCACCCGAAGCAGGGGACGCCGCGGCACGGCCGCCGCCTATGCTGTCGGCCGCACGCCCTGCCCACCATGCGCCACCGCCTGCTCGCCCCGCTCGCCCCTCTGGCCCTGTTCCTGGCCACCACCACCGCCGCCGCGCAGCCGGTCCCGCTGGACGAGGAGCCGTTCACGCGCCACGCGGCCGGGCAGTTGCAGCGCACGCTGCCGTCCAGGCCGGTCACCGTGCTGGGCCCGCTGACGCTGGGCCTGGGTGACGCCCAGATCAACCTCGACCGCATCCACGCCTTCTGCCAGCGCAACGCCGAAGGCTGCGCCGAGCGGCTGGAGGCCTTCCTGCACGACATCACCATTGCAATGGGCGACGCCGAGGCCAAGCCCGGCGCCGACGCGCTGCGCATCGTGCTGCGCTCGGCGGCCTACGTCGTCAGCGCCCGGGCGTCGATCGCCGGCGGCCGCGTCCCGGGCCGGCTGGACGCCCGGCCCTTCTTCGGCGGGCTGATGGCCGTGCCAGTGCTCGACGGCGAACGTTCGGTGCAACTGCTGGGCAGCGGGCAGCGTGAAGAGCTCGGGCTCGACGACGATCAGGCCTACGCCCGCGGCCTGCAGAACCTGCGCACGCGCCTGGTGCCGCTGGCGGTGGCGGCGCCGCCGGTCGCGCCAGGCCGGCTGGGCGTGCTGGCCGACGACGTCTACCAGCCCAGCCGGCTGCTGCTGCACGACAGCTGGGCCGGTCTGGCCGAGGCCCAGGACGGCGTGCTCGTCGTCGCGGTGCCGGCCACCGACCTGCTGCTGTACTCGGCCGACGATTCGCCGGCCGGCCTGGCCGCGTTGCGTGCGCTGGTGGCCGACACGATGGCGCGCGCGCCCAACCCGCTGGCCCCGCTGCTGCTGCGCTGGCGGCCCGAGGGCTGGGAACTCGTGCCCGCCCGCTGAAAACCTGTTTCAACGCCGATCGACATGCTCCGACGTCTCGCCACCCTCGCCACGCTGCTCGCCGCCTCGCTGATCGCCGGCTGCGCCGTCACGCTCAACGGCGTGACCGTCCCTCCCGCCACGCTGCAGAAGGCCAAGTCGATCGCCGTCGTCTCGGTGCTCGGCGACACCGTGCGCTACACGCGCCAGGGCTTGCTCCAAAGCGACGACGTTCCGTTCGACGTGCCCGGTTGGGGTTTGGACGAGCGCTATGCCGACCTCTACGCCGAAGCGATCACGCATTCGTTCGGCATCAGCGCCCGGCCCGTGCACGGGCCACTGCAGAAAGACCTGCTGCGCACGCTCTACGTGCGCAAGGGCATCAACGGCAAGGGCCAGCCCGACTGGGAAGCCGCAGCACCGCAGCTGCGGGCCATCGTGCAGCAGACGCAGGCCGACCTGCTGGCCGTCGTGGTGCGCGACTGGACCCAGGCCCCGGTCGCCTTGACCCAGTACCTGGTCGAAGGCCTGGGCTTCACCGGCGGGCGGGGTCTGTGCGCCACGCACGCCTACATGCTGGTGGCGCTGGTCGACGGCAACAGCCTGGAGCCGGTGGCCGGCGCGGCGCTGAGTTGGCGCGATCCGCAATCGCGGTGGCACATGCCCGTCGCGCCGTTGCCACAGGAGATCTGCGCCCACGCCGCAAGCGGCAGCCTGTCGCCGCAGGAGCTGGACATCGTGCATCGGTCCGTCGTGCGGGCCGCCGCGCCGGAGGTCATCGAGCAGACGGTCAAGCGCCTCGTGAAGGCGCGCTGAGGCGAGCCCTTGGCCGGCGCGCGCCGGGTGCTCGGGCAAACTCCCGGTTCACGCCCATCGCCACCCGCCATGCGCATCGACATCGACATCGACACCCTGGACGAAGCCCAACTGCTCGACCTCAACCGCCGCATCGTCGCGCGCCTGAAGCTGCTGCACGACATGAAGGCGCACGTGCAGATGATGGACTTCCGCGTCGGAGAGAAGGTGTCGTTCCAGCCCGACGGGCACCCGGTGCTGTTCGGGATCATCACCAAGTACAACCGCAAGACGGTCACCGTGATCACCGAAACCGGCATGCAGTGGAACGTCGCGCCGGCCTTCCTGCGCAAGCTGAAGACGGTGGACGAAGCCCCGGCCGCGGGTGCCGTGGCCCGGCTTCACCCGGGCTGAAGGCCGGCCCGGCCTCAGCCGCCGCAGTCCACGACGCGCAGGCCCAGACTCTCGAATGCCTCGAAGTCGCGGTCGGCGTGCAGCAGCGTCAGCCCGTCGAGCAGGCAGCGCGTCGCGATCAGCATGTCGACCGTGCCGCGCACGGTGACGCCGGCCGCACGCAGACGGCGGTACAGCCGCGCCGCCTGCACCGCCACCTCGAAGCCGCCGATCTCGACCGGCTCCAGCCGGCCCAGCAGTTGCCGGGCCTCCTCGAAGCCGCGCTCGTCACGAAAGCCCTGCAGCACCTCGGCCAGGATCAGATCGCCGATGGCGAAGCGTTCGAGGCCCAGCTGACGGTCCAGCCACTCGGCCTGGGCCGTGGACTTGCCGCGGAAGAAGTCGATCCAGACGCTGGAGTCGACGAGGATCATGCGTCGCGCCGCATCGCGTCCAGGTCACCGACCCACTCGTACTTGCCACGCAGCCGCCGCAGTTCGGTCTGCTGCTGCAGCCGCAGCAGCGTGCGCAAGCCGGCCTCGACCGCCTCGCGCTTGGTCTTCAGCCCCGTGGCCTTCAGCGTGGCGGCCATCAACTCGTCGTCGATCACGATGTTGGTGCGCATGTGTGTACTCCATGTCGACTGAATACACATCATAGCGCCGCGGGCTTCACGCGAGGCGCTGAGCCTCGCCCCCCCGGGCCCGGCCTCAGCGCTTGATCTTCACCAGCAGCTGCCGCGCCTCCTCGCGCCGCCCGGCGTCGGCGATCTGGCGGCCCGGGCGCGGCGGCGCGTCGATGGCGCGCTGCAGGTAGGTCACGGCGTCGGCCTCGCGGCCGGTCTCGACCAGGTACTCGCCGTAGAAGAAGTTGGCGTCGATGCCCTGCGGGTTCAGCGCCAGCGCCTTCTGCAGCATCTGGCCGGCACGCGCCTTGTCGCCGAAGCCCAGCGGCCAGCCCGGCACCTTGTAGTACAGCACGCCCAGGCTGTTGTAGGCCGAGCCGTCGAGCGTGTTGCCGTCGATCTGGATCGCACGTTCGTACAGCGCCTTGGCCTGCTTGACGAGGCCCAGCGCGCCGAGCCCGCCCTTCTCGCCCGCCAGCGAGCTGACGATGATGCCTTCCCAGACCAGCGGCTCGGCGCGGCCGGGGAAGCTCTCGCTGGTCTTGTGGGCGTTGGCCACCAGGGTCTCGAAACGCTTCTCGCGCTCGGCGGCGGGGGTCTGGTAGCGGATCACCTCCCAGTCGTGCTGCAGCGCGGTGACGGCGTCCTCGACCGGGCCGGCCTGGGCGACCGGCAGCGCAGCCAGCGCGGCGGCGGCGACGACGAGGGAACTCAGCAGGGAGCGGCGGATGTTCATCGGGTCTGTCCTTGGGTGGGGGCCGCCGCCGGCAGGCTGCGGCGATGTTTGCTGAAGCCGGAGTCCATCCAGGCACCCAGCAGGCCGTTCAGGCGGGCGAAGACACGTTCGCCGCCGCCCAGCGTGCGCTCGGGCGCCTCGCTCTCGATCAGCTGCAGCAGCGCCTGGGCGACGAGCTCGGGCGTGTCGCTGGCGGCGCCGGTCGACACGTTGTAGGCCTGCGCCGCGGCGTCGTTGAAGCCGGTGCGCGTGCTGCGCGGGGCCAGCGTCTGCACACGCACCGGGCCGTCGGCCAGCTCGCGCCGCAGCGCCTCGGCAAAACCGTGCAGCCCGGCCTTGCTGGCGCCGTAGACCGAGAAGCCCGGCAGGCCGATGCGGCCCAGCACCGAGCCGACGAAGACGATCTGGGCGCGCGGCTGGCGTTGCAGCTGCGGCAGCAGCGCCTGGGTCAGCAGCATCGGCGCCAGCAGGTTGGTCTGCAGCACCTGCTCGACCTGCGCCGCGGGCACCTGGGCCAGCGCGCCGAAGGCCGGCACGCCGGCGGCGTGCACGACGACGTTGGCGTTCCAGTCGGCCGCCGCCTGCACGACAGCCTGGCGGCCTTCGGGCGTGGCCAGGTCGGCACGTTGCCAGGCGTTGCCGGGGCCGCTGGCGCCGCGGCCGACACCGAGCACCGCGGCGCCCTGTTCGGCCAGCGCCTGCACCATCGCGCGGCCGATGCCGCCGGCCGCGCCGGTCAGCACGACGCGGGTCTGGTCGATCTTCATGCCGCCTCCTCGACGGGTTGCGGCTGCGGCAGCGGCAGGCTGCGGAAGACGTCGCCGTACAGGCGGTAGAACACCCGCGCGGCGTGCACGATGGCGGCCTGGTCGGCGGGGTCGTGGATCTGGTCCATCAGCAGCTCGAAGTGCTGCACGTGCTCCTGGTCCAGCGTGCCGTGCGAGCGCAGGTAGCTGAAGGCCGAGTCGGGCAGCGCCAGCGCCTGCTGGATGGCGTCGGCGGCGTGCAGCGCCAGCGACACGCTGGTGCCTTCGAGCACCAGCACCATGCCGAAGAAGCCCAGCGGGTTGCGCCGCGCGATCGTGTCGTAGGCGTAGGCCACCATGACCTCGGTGGCGACGCCGGGTGCTCCGTGGCGCACGGCTTCGGCGTCGCCGCCGGCGTGGGCGATGTCGTCGAGGATCCACTCGTCGTGGCCGGACTCCTCCTCGATGTACTCGTCCAGCGGACCTTCGAGCCAGGCGTGGTGCGCGGGCAGCGCGGCGCGCACGGCCTTCAGCAGCGGCACCGTGTGGCGCACGTGGTGGAAGGCCTCGCGCAGAAAGGCCAGGTAGCTGGGCCGCGAGACCTCGCCGCGCAGCGCGCCCTGGATGATCGGCGTGGCCAGCAGGCCGTTGCGGGCCTCGGTGGTCTGTTCGAGCAGGGTGGCGTGGAATCCCATGGCGTGTCAGCAGGAGGAGATGGCGGACGCCGCGCCGAGCCCGAGGGCGTCGGCATGGCGGGCGAGGATGGCGTCGCGGCGCGGGCGGCCGTTGGCCGTGGCCAGGCCCGAGGCGGCGTCGAAGGCGTCGGCGGCGCGCGTCCAGCGGGCGACGCGGGCGTAGTCGGGCAGCGTGGCGTTGGCGGCGGCCACCGCGGCGTCGAGCTGGTGGTCGCCGACCGCCGGCGACGACGGCCAGAGCACCGCCGACAGCGCCGGCTGGCCGTCACCGAGCACCACGGCCTGGGCGACGGCCGGCTGGCAGCGCAGCGCGGTCTCGGGCCATTCGGGCGAGACGTTGCGGCCGTAGCCGGTGATCAGCAGGTTCTTCTTGCGGCCGACGACGTGCACGAAGCCGGCGTCGTCGATGCGGCCCAGGTCGCCGGTGGGCCACCAGTCGCCGTGGCGCGCGGCGGCGTCGCCGACGTAGCCGGCGAACAGCGGGCCGCCGACCTCCAGCTCGCCGTCGGCGGCGACGCGCACGCGGGCGTGCGGCAGCGGCCGGCCGGCGCTGCCGGCGTTGTCGGCCCCGGGCAGGTTCAGCGTCTGCACCGAGGCGCCTTCGGACAGGCCGTAACCTTCGTAGGCCGGCAGGCCCAGCGCACGCGCCGCGTGCAGCACCGGCGCGCCCACCGCGGCGCCGCCGACGGCGACGAAACGCAGCGAGGCCGGCGCGCGCCGGCCGGTGGCGGCCAGCCAGCCGCACCAGGCGCGCAGCATCTGCGGCAGCAGGATCAGGCTCTGCGCTTCGTGGCGCTCGACGGCGGCGTGCAGCCGGGCCGGGTCGAAGCTGGACGAGCCGGCGAGGCCGACCTCGGCCAGCGGCGGGCAGATCACGGTGCTGCCCTGGCGGCGCGGCGCCATCAGCCCGGCGACGTTCTCCAGCAGCACCGCGTAGGGCAGCGCGGCGAGGTGGCGTTCGATGGCCAGCGGCGCCAGCGCCTGCACCAGGCCGTCGGCCACGGCGTCCATCGCCGCGGCCGTCAGGCACACGCCCTTGGGCGTGCCGGTGCTGCCCGAGGTGTAGGTGATCTTGGCGGTGCCGGCCGGCAGCGTCGGCCGCAGCGCCGGCAGGCGCGCGGCGGCCAGATCGCCGGCCTCGCTCGCCAGCGGCTGCCAGTGCAGCCCGGGCCAGCGCGCGGCCAGCGGCGCGGCAGCCACCAGCGTGTCGACGCCGGCCGAGGCCAGCACGTGGCCGAGCATCGTGGCGTCGAAGAACAGCGGCAGCGGCACGTGCACGACACCGGCGGCACGCGCGGCGTCGTCGAACACGGCGAAGGCCGCGCCGTTGTCCAGCAGCGTGGCCAGCACCTGCGTGCCCTGGGCCCGCAGCCAGCCGGCCGCGGCCTCGGTGGCGGCGGCGAGTTCGGCGGCGCTCCAGGCGCGGGCGCCGTCGACCAGCGCCGGCCTCAAGCCGCACCCCCGCGGCGGCGGAAACGCATGATCGCGGCGTCCAGCCGGCCGGCCAGCACCAGCGGCCGGTGGTCGTAGTACGTGCCCCAGCGTGCGGCGTCGCGGCCCAGCACCGCCGGGTCGGCGACACCCAGCGTCACCGGCGCGATGCCCAGGCGCACGAAGAGGTGGCGCAGCTCGACGGTCAGCGTGCAGACGACCCAGTCGTAACCCTGCTCGGCCAGGTGCGGGCCGATGCGCGTGATGAGGCGGCGGCCTTCGCCGGCACGCGCGGCGGCCAGGTGGCCGACCTCGACGATGCGCTCGCGCACCGCCGGTTCGCCGAGCAGCTGCTCGACCGGCGCGTCGAGATAACGCTCCAGGAACAGATCGCCGTCGCGTGCCGGGCGGTAGCCGGCGGCAGCGACGAGTTCGCCGCTGCCGTCGTGCAGCCCGACCATCGCCGGCGCGAACTCGCGCACGTCGGCCTCGTAGCGCTCACGGTAGACGCGGCGCACCAGCGCCTCGACCTCGGGCCGACCGCCGGCGTCGCCCGGATAGACGCGCAGGCGCGGCTCGGCGCCCGGACGTTGGACGAGGCTCATGGCCGGCTCCCGCAGCATGCTCGGCATGCAGACTCCCTTCAGGCGCTGCCGCGGAATGCGGCAGCTGACGGGGAGGATGCTCGCGGCCGACGATTAGCGCGGCATTAACGCAACAGCGCCGGGCACCACCGCGGCGTGCAGCGCGTCACGCGCCGAGCACCGGAAACTCGCGTCCTGGCAAGGCTTTGGCGCGTATCCCATGGGCTTGGGCGGTTTCCCGCCCCGTTCCGGTGCGGAGCCTGACAGAATCGAACGATCGTTCGAAAACGGCGTCCATTGCGGCATGTCAACGCAACCTCCCCCCAGCCTCGACCTCAGTTCCGTCCGCACCCTGCCCGAGCTGCTGCGCTGGCGCGTCGCGTTGAGCCCCGACGCCGAGGCCTACCGCGAACACGAGGACACACGCGGCTGGGTGAGCTGGAGCTGGCGCCAGTTCGGTGACCGTGTCGAACGCTGCGCCGCGGCACTGGACGTGCTGGCCCCGGCACGCGGCGCGCGCATCGCGATCCTGCTGCCCAACGGCCTGGACGCGGTGACGCTGGACCAGGCGGCACTCGCGCGCGGCTGCGTGCCGCTGCCGATGCACGCGCTCGACAACCCGCTGTCGATCGCCTACATCCTGGCCGACAGCGGCGCCGAGCTGCTGGTCACGCAGACCGAGGCCCAGTGGCAGGCGATCGCCGGCTGCGGCGCGCTGCCGGCGTCGCTGCGCCAGGTGGTGATCCGCGAGCGCGACGAGGGCGCTGCCGCAGCGGCCACCGGCGGGCCCGAGCTGCTGTCGCTGGCGCAGTGGCTGGCGCGGGCTCAGGCCCGGCCGCCCGCAGCGCCGGTGCCGGTCGACGAGCAGGAGCTCGCGGCGCTGGTCTACACCTCGGGCACCACCGGCAAGCCCAAGGGCGTGATGCTCACGCACCGCAACGTGATGGCCAACGTGAAGGCGGTGCTGGCGCGCATCGCGCCGCGGCCGGACGACGTCTTCCTGTCTTTCCTGCCGCTGTCTCACACCTTCGAGCGCACCGCCGGCTACTACCTGCCGATCGCCGCCGGCGCGACGGTGGCCTTCGCACGCTCGACTCAGCACCTGCCCGAGGACATGAAGACGGTGCGCCCGACGGTGCTGATCTCGGTGCCGCGCATCTACGAACGGGTGTTCGTCAAGCTGCAGACGATGCTCGAAGGCTCGGCGCTGAAGAAACGGCTGTTCGAGACGGCGCAGGCCGTCGGCTGGCGGCGTTTCTGCCGCGCGCAGAAGCTGCCGGTGCCGGGCTCAGTGCCGGCGGCCTGGGACGCGCTGGTCTGGCCGCTGCTGGCCAGCCGCGTCAGCGCGCCGCTGCAGGCGCAGTTCGGCGGCCGGCTGCGGCTGGCGGTGAGCGGCGGTGCGGCGCTGTCAGCGCCGATCGCGCGCTGCTTCCTCGGCCTGGGCCTGCCGATCGTGCAGGGCTACGGCATGACCGAGAGCACGCCGGTCATCAGCTGCAACACGCCGGAAGACAACGACCCGGCCAGCGTCGGCCGGCCGCTGGACGGCGTCGAGGTGCGCATCGGCGACAACCGCGAGCTGCTGGTGCGCGGCCCGAACGTCATGCGCGGCTACTGGAACCGCCCCGAGGACACGGCGCGTGCGCTGGAAGGCGGCTGGCTGCACACCGGCGACCAGGCCAGCCTGGACGGCGGGCGCATCCGCATCGTCGGCCGCGTCAAGGAGATCATCGTCACCGCCACCGGCGAGAAGATCGCGCCGACCGACCTGGAGATGGCGATCGTCGCCGACCCGCTGTTCGAGGCCGCCTGGGCTTTCGGCGACAACCGGCCGTTCATCGCCTGCATCGCCGTGCTGGCCGCCGGGCCGTGGGAGCGGCTGGCACGCTCGCTCGGGCTGGACCCGGCGGCGCCCGAGTCGCTGCAGGCCCCGGCGGCGCGCGAGGCGGCGCTGGCGCGCATCCGTGCCGCCACCGCCGCCTTCCCGCACTACGCCCAGCCGCGTGCGGTGTGGCTCACGACCGAGCCCTGGACCATCGAGAGCACGATGATCACGCCGACGCTCAAGTTGAAGCGCAACAACCTCCAGTCGCGCTACGGCGAGCAGGTCGAGGCGCTGTACCGGCGCTGAGCCGGGGTCAGGCACCGACGCGGAACACCGCCACCGCCCGCGCCAGCGCCGCCGCACGTTCGCGCAGCGCCTGGCCGGCGGCGGCCGACTGCTCGGCCAGCGCGGCGTTCTCGCCGGCCGCCTCGTCGAGGCGCGCCATCGCCCGCGTGGCCTCGCAGACACCACGCGCCTGCTCGTCGGTGGCGGTGGAGATCTCGCGCTGGCGGTCGGCGACATGGCCGACGGCCTGGGCTGCAGCGTCGGCATCGGCACGCGCCGCCTCGGCGCGGCTCGCCCCTTCGGCGACATGGGCCGCACAGGCCGCGATCAGCGCACGCGCCTGGTTGGCCGCGCTGCGGCTGCGGTGCGCCAGCGCGCCGATGCGTGCGGCCACGACCGCGTAGGCGATGCCCTCCTCGCCGGCGCGCGCCGCGCTGACCGAGGCCTCGCGTGCCAGCAGCTCGGTCTGGTCGGCAATGCCTTCCATCAGGTCGATGGAATCGGCGGCGGCGCGTGTGGCGCGCTCGATCGAGGCCATCGTCGTCAGCATCGCCGATGCCGACTGGCCGCTGCGGCGCACCGTCTGGCGCGCCTCGTCGGCGGCGGCATCGACTTCGCGCGCGGTGTCGGCCACGGCCTCGGCCGAACGCGTGATCTGCTCCATCGCCACGGCCGTCACCTGCACGTCGCCCGACTGCTGCCCGGCCAGCGTCGACAGGCCACGGCTGCCCTGCGCGATCTCCTCGGCGGCACCGGCGATGCGGCCGATCTCGCGGCGCACGTCGTCGACCACGGCGCGCATGTTGAGGTTGGCCAGCCAGATGGCCTGCTGCAGCGGCCCCAGTGGCGCGGCGAGATCGTGGTCGCTGCGGGTGGCAAGGTCGCAGGCGGCCAGGCGGCCGGCAGCCACCGTGGCCAGCCGCAGCTGCCCGGCGACACGCCGCTGGAACCAGGCCAGCAGCAGGACGGCCGCGGCAACCGCCAGTGGCAGACGCAGTGGCGCCAGCGGTCCGAGCGGCGCCAGCGCCAGCACGAGCACGGCGGCCAGCCCGGCGGCCAGGGCCGGCGTCGGGCTGCTCGGCCACCGGCGACGGGCGCCCGGGGCCGGCGCGCCATCGGCCTGTGCCAGGCGGGCGTAGCGCGCCTCGGCCTCGTGCACCTGCTGCGGCGTGGGCCGGTGGCGCACCGACATGAAGGCGACGACGCGGCCGTCGGCGAGCACCGGCGTGACGTTGGCGACCACCCAGTAGTGGTCGCCGTTGCGGCAGCGGTTCTTCAGCACGCCGCACCAGGGCCGGCCGGCCCCGATCGTCGCCCACATGTCGGCGAACAGCGCCGGCGGCGTGTCGGGATGGCGCACGACGTTGTGCGCCCGCCCGAGCAGCTCGTCGGCGGCATAACCGCTGACCTCCGCGAAAGCAGCGTTGCAATGCGTGATGCGCCCCTGGACATCGGTCGTCGAGACCAGCATCAGCGTGTCGGGATAGTCCCGTTCGACCTGTGTGACCGGCAGGTTCGACTTCATGAGGCAGGCAGGCCGAGTGGGCGAAGACGTCAAAATATCACTTTTGCTATTTCGCATACTATTGCCGAAGCATGAAGACCATCACGATCGGCGCCGGGCGGCAATAACGCACGCCCGGCACGGCGCACGCCGCGCGCCGGCGAGCCCGCCGACCGCCCGCCATCGGCTGACGCCGGCCCGGCCGTTGCGGTTCAGGCCAGCCGCTGCTGCAGCGCCGCCACCAGTTCGGCCAGCGGCGGCCACGGCGCGGCCGGCAGCGCGTCGCGCGGCTCGTACTCGACCCGCAGCACCCGCTCCGGCACGTCCTCGTGGCGGGCCTCGCCCTCGGCGTCGAGCCGGCCTTCGATCGTCGCGCCGCCGTCGAAACGGATCGTGTAGCGCTGGCCGGCGAACGGCCGGCCGTCGGCGTCGTGGTGGGCGATCGCGATCCAGTTCGGCGGCGCGCCCGGCCGCCCCAGCGGCAGCGCCGGCAGCGGTGCGTCGACCCGGCCCGGCCCCGGGAACCGCTGGGCGCCGGACTCGACGACGAAGCTGCCGGCCGTCGTGAAGCGCACGTCGGCACCGTCGAGCACGAGCGCCGAACCGCCAGCCCGCAGCACGAGGCGGCGGCGGGCGACGAGACGCAGCTCGCCATCGGCGGCCTGCAGCCGCAGGCGGCCCTCGGCCTGCAGCGACAGCGCGCCGGCGTGGGCACGCACGGCGGCATCGCCAGCGGCGGCGACACAGCGCAGGTCGCCGCCGGCCGAGAGCTGCAGCCGCCCGCCCGCGGACAGCGCCGCGTCGGCGTTCACGCCGGTGCGGCAGCCCGCGCCAGCCACCGAGACCAGGTCGCGGCCGGCGGCCTGCAGCAACTCGGCGGCGCTGGCCAGCACGAGCGTGGCCTCGGCGGCGACGACCAGCCGGGCGTGCTCCGCGGCGTCGGCCTGCACCGGGCCGGCAGGCAGGTCACCGAGCGGCACGAACAGGCCCGCGGCCGCCAGCGCCGCCGGAGCCTGCGCCGAGGGCGGCGCCGTGCCGCCCCGGGCCGCCGCGGCCCGCGCCCGCGAGGCCGCCTGCCCGGCGGCCCGGTCCAGGCGTGCACACGGCTCCTGCACGTCCATCTGCGCACCGTCGCAGGAGCCGCCCCGGCCGTCGCGGCGGTGCGTGCTGACGAGCAGGCCACGGCCGGCACGCAGGCTGGCCCGGCCGGCCGTCGCGGCCTCGAAACCGCGGCCGCGGACCTCGCCCCGCCGGGCCGAACCGGGCGGCTGCACCACGAGGTGGCCGAGGCCGAGTTCGGCGGCCGCCGGCAGGCTGGCCAGCCGGGTGCGCAGCTGCCCGCGGCTGTCGTCCAGCACCCACTCGCCGCAGGCCGCGCCGCGGCCCGGCATGGCGCTGAGCACGCCGGACAGCGCCGTGCCGGCGTACGGCGGACGGTCGCGGCCGTTGAACAGTGCGCCGAGCACCACCGGACGGTCGATGTCGCCGTCGAGATGGCCGACCAGCACCTCGGCACCGACCCGCGGCACGAAGACCGCGCCCCAGCCCGGCCCGGCCATCGGCTGCACGACACGCACCCAGGCGCTGCCGCGCCGGCCGGTGGCACGGCGCAGCGGCCAGACGGCCTGGCCGACACCGTCTTCGCCGGGGTCGGCATCACCCTGCCAGCCGTAACGCAGCTTGACCCGCATCGCGCCGTCGGCCATCGGCAAGCCGTGTTCGACGCCGACGACGGTGGCCGTCTGCAGCCCCGGCGCGAGGGCCCGCGGCGGCAGCCGCGGCACACGCGGCCGTGCGGCCGGCACGGCGTCGAAGCGGTTGCGGTAGCCGCCGGCGTCGAGATCGGCGGCGCCGAGCCGACGTGCCAGCACCGGGCCCAGCGCATTGGCGGCTTCGTGGTGCACACGCGTCAGCACCCAGCGGCTGCCCGCCAGGCCGGCGCCCGGGGCATCGACGAGCGTGAACGCGGCGCCCGGCGCGAAGGCGGGCACGGTGCCCGAGCCCTGGGCGAGCTGGCGGTCGAGCTCGAAGGCCGCGAGCTGCCGCTCGGCGCAGGCGTCGGCCTCGGCGGCATCGGCAAAACGGTCGACGCCGCCGACGTCACGGTACAGCGGCCCGGTCGCGACGCCCGGGGCAGACGCCCGCCCGCCGGCGACGAACGCGGCCGTGCACGACGACCAGGCGCCGACGCTGACCGCCGCCGGTCCGGCCGCGTGGTGGCAGGCGAAGCGGGAGACCGTGTCGTGCGGCGCCGGCACCGACGGAGCCGGGGCCGCGAAACGCACCCGTCCCAGATCGGCCGGCGGTTCGTGGCCGTCGTCGACGACGAGGACGTGGCGCCAGCGGCCCGAGGCGGCCTCGGCGCGGCCGCGGATCTCGAAGCGCCAGCCCAGCCCGTCCTCGGCCATCAGCCGGGTGCAGAACGCCCAGTCGGCCTCGGCGTACTGGGTGCACAGCGCACGGCGCACCGGGGCACCGCCGCGCACGATGCGCCAGGCCGCGCCGGGCACGCTGGAGAAGACCTGCTCGAGGATGCGGTCGGTGCTCAGGTCCTCGTGCAGCGTGCAGCCGTGGCGCTGCTCCAGCAGCGCCGTCCACGGCCGCAGCCGCAGCTGCCAGCGCACGCCGCCGGCCGCCGCGCCGGCCCTCGTGCTCTCGACGACGAGGCCGTACCAGGCGCGCGCCGGGCCATCCGGAGGCTCCAGGTGCACGCCGGCTTCGGCGCCGAGCAGGCCGTCGACGTCGGCGTCGGGCTCGGCCAGAGCCTCGAGATGGATCTCGAAACCGGAGCCCAGCGCCTCGTCGACGGTCACGCGCTCGGCCAGCAACGGCGGCCCGTCCGGCGGCGGCTCGAAGCGCAGCAGCCGGCCGTGCACCGACCAGCCGCAGACGCGGGTGCCGGCGGCCGTCATGGCCACGTGATGCGCAGCTGCGCCGGCTCGGCCGGCGGCGGCACGACCGGCGGCAGCCGCGCGAGCTGGCGTGCCGTCCAGCCCGAGAGCTGCAGGTGCAGCCCACCCCAGGCCAGCAGCAGCACGCCGGCCACGACCGCCGCCACCACCCACGCCGGCACATGGCGGCGCAGCCGGTGCACGAGGTGGTCGGGCGCCTGCGCGTGCGGCGCGAACGCCGGCCGGCCGCCGCGCCAGCGGTCGATGTCGTCGGCCAGGCGCTGCGTCAGCCAGGCCAGGGCCTCGGGCGGCTCGAACGCGTAGCGCCCCTGGAAGCCGAGCAGCAGACACATGCGGAACACCTCCAGCACCGCCAGCCGGCGGGCGCCCTGTTCGCGCAGCCGTTCCAGGTGCTCGAAGAAGCGCTCGCCGGCCAGCGGCTCGTCGTGGCGCTCGAGCTGCAGCGGCCGCCGCGCCCAGGCCTCGCGCAAGGGGCCGGGCGTGCCGAGCACCACCTCGTCGGCCAGCGCGACGAAGGCGAAGCTGGCGAGCCGCAGGTCCTCGGGGTCGAAGCCGAGGCGCAAGCCCTCGGCCTGCACGCCGTCGAGCCAGGCGCCGAGCGCCCGGCGCAAGGCCGCCGGCTCGGCCGGCTGCTCGCCCTGGCGCAGGCGCTGCAGCACGTAGAAGCCTTCGTTCAGCAGGTCGAGCAGGTCGCGCCGCGCGGCGGGGCGCGGCGCGGCGAGTTCGGCGGCAGCGGTGGCGGTCGGTGCCATCGCCGTCCTCAGCCCGTCACCGCGTGCAGCGCCAGCCGCAGCCGCGGCAAGCCCTCGGGGGCGTGCACGGCCATCGCGCCGGCCTGGCGCATGCGGTCGTGGAACGGCCCGAGCGGCTCCACCAGGAAGCAGCACGCACCCGGCGCCAGCGGCAGCGCCGCCGGCAGCTGCGCGGCGGGCACCAGACGCACGCCGGCGACCGCCGTGTGCACCAGGCGCTCGACGTCCTCGGGCGAACCGATCTTCAGCCGCGCCGGCACCGCCTCGATCAGTGCGGCCATCGGCATCTCGGCCTGCACCGCCAGATACAGCGCGCAGCCCGGCCCGGCCGGCACGGCCTGCAGCGAAGCCAGGTGCCAGGACGGCCGCGGCTCGTCGAAGGCGATCGTCGTGCAGCGCGTCGAGACGACGGCCTCGAGCCCTTCGTGCACCAGCGCCTCCAGCGCCTCGAAGCCGGCAGCCGGCGCGGCGTGCCGGTAGGCGGGCAGGTCCGCCGGGCCGCGTCCGGGCGTGAAGGCGGCCAGCGCGCCGGCCAGCTCGAGCAGCGTGCCGAACAGCCGCTCCGGATGCGCACCCGGCCCGAGATGCATCAGGCGCGCATGGGCCGCGCTGGCGGTGTGCAGCAGCCAGAACGCGGCGACGTCGCCCGAGCGCAGCTCGACGACATGGCGCCCGGGCTGCGGCGGCAGGCCGTGCAGCGCGGCGCAACGCTCGCGCAGGCGGTCGAGCAGACGCCGTTGAAGTGCCAGCAGGGCCGGCGCCGCCGCCAGCGTGAGCGCGGGCGGCACGAAGCGGCGGTCCAGCTCGCAGCCGCCGGCGGCGCGGCGGCTCAGGCGCAGCAGAGGCAGTGCGGCCTGCGAACCGCCGGCCGGCTGCAGTCGCGGGCGGCGACGCAGCACGACGAGTTCGGCCTCGGGCGCCCCGGTGAACCAGTCGCCCGCCGGCACGGGATGCGCCGCGAAGCGCGCCGCCAGACGCCGGTCGTCGCCGGCGGCGTAGTTGCAGGCGTCGGGACGCAGCGGCTCCAGCACCAGCTCCCAGTCGGCGGTGAAGCCCGGGCCGAGGTCGACGGGCTCGGGCAGCTCGTCGTCGCGCGGCGCGCAGACGAACTCGCCGTCGGGCATCACGGCCTGCAGCGAGAGCACGCGCAGCAACCCGGCGGCGAGCGCGTCCTCGTCGACCTCGAGCGCGGCCAGCCCCCAGGCCTGCGGCAGCATCCAGCGCATCGCCTGCACGAGGCGCGCCTCGTGGTAGGCATCCTGGCGCTGGAAGTGCTGCGGGCGCAGGAACAGGCCCTCGCCCCAGAGGATCTTGGCGGTGGCGCTCACCGGCCGGGCTCCATCGGCCGGCACGGCGTCAATCGGACGTGGGGCATCGCAGGTCTCCGAGACGGTCGGCGCCGGGCGGGGCGTCCCAGGCGGCGCCGGAGGCAAGCGCCAGCGCGCAGCGGTGCAAGGACACCCGGATCGGCTGCGCCGCGGGCAGGGGGAACACGAGCTTCCAGCGGCCGGATGCCGGCGCGCGGAACAGCACCGCCAGGCCCAGCGCCCGTGTGCCGGCCGGCGGCCGCTCGCGCAGCGTCAGCGTGCGGCCCGGCGCGAGCACGATCTCCCGGACACCGTCGCCGCCGGCGGCCAGGCGTTCGTAGCCGGCACGCTGGAAGGCCGCGGGGTCTTCCAGCCAGCGCAGCTGCACGACGGCCGGCACCGGCACGCCGTCGGCACCGGCGTTGAGCACGGCGCTGGCGTGCAGCTCGACGACGGCCTCGGGCGGCACCGGCTGCGGTGCCGGCCCGAGACCGGCCGCGGCGAGCAGCCGCATGGACCAGGACGCCGCACCACCGGCGGGTGCGGCGCAGGCCGCCAGCAGCGTCAGGCCGATGCAGCAGCCGAGCAAGGCGATGGAGCGAACGGGGCGTGTCATGGGGCGTGGCTGTTGACGCCATTGCAGCGCAGCGCAGGCGACGGCGCAGGCCCCCCGCGAGGGCGGCCCCCAGCGGGGGAATCGGCCGTGCCGGACGGCTCCTAGAGTGCCCGGCAACGGTCCCGCCGGACCTGCCCGAGGAGCTCACCCCGCATGAAACCGATCGCACTGCCCGCCCGGCCGTCAGCCCTCGCACGCCGCCGCACCCCGGCGCTGGCAGCCCTGTCCGCCGCGCTGCTCGCCGCCTGTGCCGCCACGCCGCCGGCGCCCCCGGCCACGCCGCCGCTGGACGAGCGGCTGCGCCAGGCCGAGATCGCCCGCGCCCAGGGCAGCCCGGCGCAGGCACGGCAGCTGTGGCAGCAGGCGGCCCGCGAGCACCCGGCGAGCAAGCAGCCCTGGCTGAGCCTGGCCGACGACCATCTGCGCGCCGGCGAACACGGCAGCGCCATCGCCGCGGCCCAGGAGGCCGCCCAGCGCGACCCGCAGGACCGCGGCGCCCAGGGCATCCTGGCCCTCGGCGGGCTGCGCATCGCGACCGCGGCGCTGTCCGGCCTGCGCGAGCAGCCCGACGCGCTGTCGGCCGACACGCGCGGCGAACTGGTGTCACTGGCGCGCCTGCTGCGCGAGGCGCTCGGCGAAACGCCGACACCGGCCACGCCGCCGGCCGCAGCGGCACCACCCAGGACACGCCCGCGCCCGGCGCGCACGGCGCCCGCCGCAGCGCCACCCCCGGCGACGACGCCGGCCGCGCCGCGCGCAGCCGGCCTGCCGGCAGCGACAACCGTCCCAGGCGCCCCAGCCACCCCTGCCGCCGCACGGCCGCCGGTGAACAGCGCCGTCCCCGCCCCCAACCCCTTCGACCGCCTGCGCTGAACGCGCCCCGAGGAGAAACGATGCCCCGTCACGACAGCATCCAGTCACGGCTCGAACAGGTGCGCCCGCCGCGCGTGCGCCTGACCTACGACGTCCAGGTCGGCGACGCGATCGAGCACAAGGAGCTGCCTTTCGTCGTCGGCGTGCTCGGCGACTTCAGCGGGAGCGAGGTCGGCAGCGCGCAGCCTCGGCCGCGGCTCAAGGAGCGGCGTTTCGTGCCGGTCGACGTCGACACCTTCGACGACGTGCTGCGCGGCATGGCGCCGGCGCTGCGGCTGCGCGTGCGCGACACGCTGGGCGCCGCCGGCGGCGACCTGGCCGTCGACCTGCGCTTCGAGCGCCTGGAGGACTTCCGCCCCGAGGCCGTCGTGCGCCAGGTGGCCCCGCTGCGGCGGCTGCTGCAGGCGCGCTCGCGGCTGGCCGACCTGCGCAACAAGATGGCCGGCAACGAGCGCCTGGAAGACCTGCTGGTGCGCACGCTGCGCGAGCCGGAGGCGCTGGCCGCGATCGGCCACGACGCCGCCACGGCCGGGGCGTGACGATGGACACCGCCGTGCTGACCCCGCTGGAGCCGCTGCCCCCGCCGGCCCCCGACCTGCTCGACCGCCTCGTGCTCGACAGCCGCGTGGCCCGCGGCAGCGCCGAACACGGCCGGGCCCGCGAGCTGATCGCCCACCTGGCGCACGAGGTGGCATCCGGCAGCGTCACCGTCGCCGACAACCTCGGCGTCGCGCTGGACGCGCGCATCGCCGAGCTCGACGAGCTGATCTCGGCGCAGCTCGACGAGATCCTCCACCACCCGCGCTTCCAGCGCCTGGAAGCGGCGTGGAACGGCCTGCACTACCTCTGCCGCCACGCCGCCGGCGGGCCGCTGCAGAAGATCGCCGTGCTCGACGCCACCCAGAACGAGCTGGTGCGCGACTTCTCCGCGGCGATCGACTTCGACCAGTCGGCGCTGTTCCGCCTGGTCTACGAGGAGGCCTTCGGCAGCTTCGGCGGCGCGCCGTTCGGGGCGCTCGTCGGCGACTACGAGATCGGCCGCGGCCCCGAGGACCTCTATTTCGTCGAGCAGATGTCGCACGTGGCGGCGGCCGCGCACGCGCCCTTCATCGCCGCGGCGTCGGCCGAGCTGTTCGGGCTCGACGGCTTCACCGAGATCGGCCGCCCGCGCGATCTGGCCAAGGTCTTCGACACCGCAGAGTACGCACGCTGGAAGAGCCTGCGGGCCAGCGAGGACGCACGCTACGTCGGTCTGGTGCTGCCGCGTTTCCTGGGCCGGCTGCCCTACGACGCTCGCCACGGCACCGGGGTCGAGGGTTTCGGCTACGTCGAACGGGTCGACGGCAGTGACCATTCGCGCTACCTGTGGGTCAACGCGGCGTACGCGCTGGCCGCCAGGCTGAACGTCGCCTTCGCGGCCTACGGCTGGTGCGCGGCGATCCGCGGCGTCGAAGGCGGCGGCCTGGTCGAAGGCCTGCCCACGCACACCTACCGCACCGACGACGGCGAGCGTGCGCTGAAGTGCCCGACCGAGGTGGCGATCACCGACCGGCGCGAGAAGGAGCTCGCCGACCTCGGCTTCATCCCGCTGGTGCACTGCCAGAACACCGACTACGCCGCGTTCTTCGCCGCGCAGTCGGTGCACCGGCCGCGGCGCTACGACAGCGACGCGGCCAACGCCAACGCGGCGCTGGCCGCCCAGTTGCAGTACGTCTTCAGCGTCTGCCGCATCGCCCACTACCTGAAGGCGATGATGCGCGAGAAGGTCGGCAGCTTCGCCTCGGCGGCCAACGTCGAGGAGTTCCTCAACCGCTGGATCCGGCAGTACGTCGTCGAGGACGACAGCGCGACGCAGGAGACCAAGGCCGCCTACCCGCTGCGCGAGGCCAGCGTCCAGGTCAGCGAGATGCCCGGCCGCGCCGGCGCCTACCGCGCCGTGGCCTTCGTGCGCCCGCACTTCCAGCTCGACGAGCTCTCGGTCTCGCTGCGTCTGGTCGCCGAACTGGCGCCGCGCGGCACCTGAGCCCCCTTCCCTTCTCCCCGTTGCAGGAGCTTCCATGAAGGACATCTACGTCAAGTTCGACGGTGCCAGCGAGCTGCAGGGCGACAGCAGCGACAGCCGCCACGCCAACGAGATCGAGGTCTCGGCCTTCCGCCACCGCGTGTTCCAGCCGCGCTCGGCGACGGCCTCGTCCTCGGGCGGCCACACCGCCGAACGCACCGAGCACGGCGAGATGCTGTTCACCAAGCTGATCGACCGCGCCACGCCCAAGCTGCTGCGTGCCGCGTCGGCGGGCACGCTCTACCCCAAGGTGCTGGTCACCTTCTATCGCGCCTACGGCGGCAAGAACGCGACCGCGACCTCGCAGACGCGCATCGACTACTACCGCATCGCGCTCGAGGACGTGGTCGTGTCCTCGGTCGAGACCAGCGTCGACGGCGGCGACCTGCCCAGCGAAACCTTCGGCCTGCGCTACGGCAAGGTGACCTGGGAGTACAAGCAGCACAAGCTCGACGGCTCGGCCACCAGCACCGGCGTCGCCGGCTGGGACCTGCGGCGCAACGTCGCCGTCTGAGCGCGGCATGCGGCCCCCGTCGCTGCTCGAGCGGCTGCTCGGCGACTCGCCCGCCGAGGCCGGGCGCTCGCCGCGCGCCGCCGCCGACCGCCTGCGCCGAGCGCTGGCGCACGACATCGAACGGCTGCTGAACACGCGCTGCGCCTGGCCGCCCGAGCGGCTGCAGCGCTGGCCGCGGGCTGCACGCTCGGTGCTCGCGCTCGGCATGCCCGATCCCGCCGCCGAAACGGGTGACAGCCTGGCGGCACGGCGCCGCATCGCCGAACACATCCGCCACACGCTGTGCGTGCACGAACCCCGGCTGCAGGGCGTGCGCGTCCAGGCGCTGGACGGGCGCGACGCGGCATTCTCGATCGAGGCCGCGCTGCGCCACGGCACCGACGGCAGCGGCCTGCACTTCGACGCCGAGGTGCTGCCCGGCTCGCGGCACTACGCCGTGCTGCCGGCGATCGGGCCCAGGGCCTGAGCCGATGCACACGCTGCTGCCGCACTACGAGCGCGAGCTCGCCTGGTTCGACGAGGCGGCCCGGGAGTTCTCGCGGCGCTACCCGCGTGTGGCCGGCCGGCTGGCCACCGGAGCCGACCTGGCCGAGGACCCGCACGTCGAGCGGCTGATCCAGTCCTTCGCGCTGCTCGCCGCCCGGCTGCACCAGCGGCTGGACGAGGAGGCGCCGCGCCTGGCGCAGGCACTGCTGGAGCTGGTGCACCCGCTGGCGCTGCGGCCGTTTCCGTCGTGCAGCATCGTGCGTTTCGGCGCCGCACGCAGCCTGTCGCAGCTCAGCACCGCGCACCGGATCCCGCGCGGCACGCTGCTGCACGGCCAGCCGGTGCAGGGCGTGCCGTGCCGCTTCACGACGACCCAGGACGTCTGGCTGGCGCCGGTGCAGGTGGCCGGGCTGCGCCGCCAGCCCGGCGACGTCGGCCTGGCGCCCGGCATGCCGGCGGCCGCCGCCTGCCTGAGCCTGCGGCTCGAACTCGTGTCACCCGCGGCACGCTGGGCGACGCTGGGCCTGCCGGCGCTGCGGCTGCACCTCGACGCGGCACCGTCGCAGGTGGTGGCGCTGCGCGAGGCGTTGCTCGACCACCTGGCCGGCGTCTCGCTCGCGCTTGACGACGGCAGCCCCCGGCCGGTGCCCGACGCCGCGCCGCAGGCCGTCGGGTTCGCCGACGACGAAGCCCTGCTCGACGACGCGGCGCCGGCCCGCGCCGCCGAACGCCTGCTCGGCGAGTACTTCGCCTTCCCGGCCAAGTTCGACTTCATCGACCTGCCGCTGCCGGCCGCGCTGCGCGGCAGCGAGGCCCGCAGCGCGACGCTGCACTACCGCCTGGCGGCGCGACCGGGCCGCAGCGGCGCCGCCTGGGACGAACTCGACGGCCTCGGCGCCGGGCAGCTGCTCGCCGGCTGCACGCCGGTAGTGAACCTGTTCCGCCAGCGCGCCGAGCCGATCCGCGTCACGCACGAGCGCGAGGCCTACCCGGTGGTCGTCGACGCGCGGCGGCCTGCGGCCTACGAGGTGCACCGCGTCGAGCGTGTGCGGCGCACACGCGCCGGCGAGCGCGACACGGTGCACGAGGAGCTGGCGCCGCTCTATTCGCTGCGCCACGCCTCGGCCACGCCACCGGGCAGTTCCGGGGCCTGCTTCTGGGCCGTGCGCCGCGACCTGCTGCGCGCCGCGGTCTCGCCCGGGCACGAGCTCGAGCTGACACTGGTCGACACGGCGCTGGACCCGGCGCGCCCGGGCCAGGACACGCTGTCGCTGGACGTGCTGGCCGGCAACCGCGACCTGCCGGCACGCATGTCGATCGCCCGGCCCGACGGCGAACTGCAGGCCGACGGCGGCAGCCCGGCCGACGAGATCGTGCTGCTGCGCCGGCCCACGCCGGGCAGCCGCCCGACACCGGCGGGCGACGCGGCGTGGCGCCTGGTGTCGCTGCTGGCGCTGGCGCGCACGCCGGCCGACGACACCGGGCTCGAGGGCCTGCACGAATGGCTGGCGCTGCACGACCCCGGCGGCGGCGCCGCCGCCCGCGGTGTCGTCGCCGGGCTGCGCTGGCTCGAGCAGCAGCCGGCCACGACCTGGTGGCCCGGCCCGCCGGCGCCCTGCCTGCTGCGCGGCCGCGAGATCCGCCTGGGCATCGACGAGTCGGCCTTCGTCGGCACCGGCGTCGGGCTCTTCGGCCGGCTGCTGTCGCAGGCGCTGGCGCTGCGGGCGCCGGTGAACAGCACCACGCGGCTGCAGCTGGTGTCGGTGGCCGACGGCACGACGCTCTTCGACGGCGGCTGCCGCAGCGGGCGCTCGGCACTGGCCTGACGGCGCGACACGATGGTCGGCACCCCGATCGAACGCCTGTTCGCCCGCCCCGGCGGCTTCGCGCCGTTTGCCGCGTTGCGGCTGCTGCGCCGCTGGCTGGGCACGCCCGCGGCCGGCGGCGCACGGTTGCGCTGCAGCGCATCGACGTCGATGTCGCCGCCCGAAGGCGAACTGGAGGTGGTGCGCCAGCTCCCGGCCGAAGACGGCGAGCCGCCGGCGCTGGAGTTCGTCGCCGCCTTCGGGTCGCTGCTGGGCGTGCACGGGGCGTTGCCGGCGTTCTACACCGAGGCGCTGCTGGAGCGCCGCGACCCGGCGCCGCTGGCCTTTCTGGACCTGTTCCAGCATCGCCTGGCCGCGCTGGCCGAAAGCGTCTGGCGCCACGGCCGGCCGGCGCTCGCCGCCGAGACACCCGCCGAGGACCGGTTGCAGACGATGCTGCTGGCGATCGCGGGCCACGGCCACGGTCACCGTCGCGGTGACGGTCCGGGCGGCGCACCGCCTGCCGCGGCCCTGGCCTGGCACGGCGGCACGCTGGGCGGCGGCCGGCCGTCGGCCCAGGCCATCGAAGCCGTGCTGGCGCATCAGTTCGCGGCGCCGGTGCGTGTCGAACCCTGGCTGGGGCGCTGGCGCGCGGTGCCCGAGGCGGCTCGTGGCCGGCTCGGCCTGCAGGGCCTGCGGCTGGGGCACGACGCGCTGGCCGGCAGCCGGTGCTGGCAGCGCGACCTGGACCTGCGGCTGGTCATCGGCCCGTTGCCGCGGGCGCGCCTGCTGCCCCTGCTGCCCGGGGGCGACGCCGCCGCGGCGCTGCGCGCCTGGTGGCGCCAGCTCGGCGCCGGCCTGCTGGACGCCGAGGTGCGCCTGGTGATGCGCGCCGAGGACCTGCGGCCGGCGCGTGTCGGCGGCCCGGCCGCGGCACGCCTGGGTTTCGACGCCGTGCTGCCGTGGACGGGCCCGCCGCGGGACCGCGCCGACGCCGGCTACCGGCTCAGCGCCGACCCAGCTGCCGCCGCCGCACGAGGCCCGTCGTGAACACGCTGTCGGCCCGGGGCCGGCTCCTGACGCTGCACACCGCGCTCGGTCCCGAGGCGCTCGTGCCCGAGCACGCGACGATCTGGGAGGCGGTCGGCCCGGCACCCGACCCGGCCGGGCCGGCGGCCCCGCTGCGCCGTGCCGCGGCACTCGACCCGCCACCACCCGACCGGCCCGTGGGCTTTCGGGCCGAACTCGTCGTGCTCAGCGAGGACCTCGGCCATGACCTGGCGGCCCTGCCGGGCAGCCCGGCGCTGCTGGTGCTGCAAGGGCCTGGCGGCGCCCGCCGGCCCTTCCACGGCCTGGTGCGCGAAGCCGGCTGGCTGGGCAGCGACGGCGGCCGCGCCCGCGCACGGCTGCTCGTCGAGCCCTGGCTGGCCTGGCTGGGCGACGGCCTGGACGCCGCCGTGTTCCACGAGGCCAGCGTCGTCGAGATCGTCGACCAGGTCCTGGCGCGTGCCGCGCCGGGCCTGGGCGCCACGTGGCGCTGGGACCTGGGCGACCGCGCGGCGCTGCCGCGGCGCGGCCGCTGCGTGCAGGCGCACGAATCCGACCTCGGCTTCGTCGAACGCCTGCTCGCCGAAGAAGGCCTGTGCCACTGGTTCGAACACGAGGAGGACTCGCGGACACCGGGCGGCGGGTGCCACCGCCTGGTCATCGCCGGCCACGCCGGGGCCTTTGCCGCGCCGGCGCCGCAGCCGGTGCGCTGCGTGGCCGGCAGCGTCGCGCCCGGCGAACACACGCTCACGAGCTGGAGCGACGTCAGGCGCCTGGCCACCGGGTCACTGCACTGGGCCAGCCGCGACGACCGCAGCGCCAGCCTGCGGCCGGTGCACGTGGCGTCCGGGACAGCGTCGGGCGCCGCCTCGAGGCTCGAAGCCGTCGACGTCGCCGAAGCGTATGCCTACCCCACAGGCGAGCACGGCCGCGCCCTGGCCGAGCGCCGGCTGCAGGCGCTCGCCGGCTGGGCGGCGCGCTGCCGTGGCCGCGGGCACTGGCGCGAGGCCGCCCCCGGGCGCTGCTTCACGCTGAGCGGCCATGCCCGCCACGACGGTCAGGACCGCGCGCGCGACAGCTTCGCCGTGCTCGCGGTGCGCCACCGCGTGCACAACGACGTGCCCACCGGCGGCCACGCCGCCTGCGCGGCGCCCTCTGGCGGCCCACGCTACGAGTGCGAACTGCTTGCCCAACCCGCGGCCCTGCCCCATCGTCCGCTGCCCGTCGACGCCGCCGGCCGGCCCGAGCTCCGTTTGGCGTACCGGCAGGACGCCCCGGGACTGGCCTGCGCCATCGTCGCCGGCGGCCCGGCCGCGGTGACGACCGACCGTGACCACCGCGTGCAACTGCGCCACCCCTGGGAACGCGGTGCCCCGGCCGACGGCGCACGCCCCGGCGCCTGGGTGCGCGCCGCCACCGCCGTGGCCGGCGACGACTGGGGCGGCGTGCACCCGCCGCGTGTCGGCCGCGAGGTGCTGCTGGGTTTTGCCGGCGGCCGCCTCGATCGCCCGCTGGTGCTGGGCGGCCTGTACACGGGCCCTGTCCGCCACACCACCGCGCACGGCGCCGCCGCGGCCGCCGCCACACCGCCCTGGCACCCCGAAGCGGAGGCCGGCGCACCCCCCGGGCCGGCCTGCGGCGGCCTGTTCGCCGGCTGGCGCACGCGCGAGCTGCAGACGAGCCGGGCGGCGCAGGGCCCGGGCAACCAGCTCGTGTTCGACGACAGTCCGGGGCAGGAACGGGTCGAACTGGCGAGCGACGCCGCGTCGACTCGGCTGCAGCTCGGGCACCTGCGGCATCAGGAAGACCAACAGCCGCTGCAGCCCCGCGGCGACGGCCTGGACCTGCGCACCGACGCCTTCGGCGCGCTGCGTGCCGGCGGCGGCCTGCTGCTCAGCGCACACGGCGCGGCGGGCCAGCCGCCGGAGCGCCAGCTCGACACCGCCGACGCCGCAGCAGGCCTGCGCCGCGCGTCGGACACGCTGGCGCGGCTGCAGACCCACGCGGCGGCGCACGGAGCCGGCCGCGCCACGCCGGACGGGCCGCTGCCGGCGCTGCTGCAGCGCCTCGAAGACGCCGCTCAGGCCGACGCGCTGACGGGCTGGCAGGCACCGGACCTGCTGCTCACCGCACCGGCCGCCGTCGTCTGCACCACGCCCGGCGACCAGATCGACGCGGTCGACGAAGCCGCCGACCGGGTGGCCGGACGGCTGCAGGCGCTGGCCGGGCGCCGGCTGGACCTGCTGGCGGCCCACGAACTGCTGCTGTTCGCCGGCGGCGGCGGGCCCGGCGCGGGCGGCGGCGGGCTGGCGGCGCTGAGCCTGCATGCCGCCGCCGGCGACACGCGGCTGCACACGGCCGGCGCCGCCGAGCTGCACGCCCGGCAGGATCTGCGCGTGGCGTCGGCCGAAGCGGCGCTGGAGGTGCACGCCGCGCGGGCACTGGCGCTCGCGGCGGCCGGGGCCGCGCTTCAGCTGGGGCCGGACGGCATCGTGCTGAAGGCGCCGGGCAGCGTCGTGCTGGCCGCGTCGCAGGTGTCGCTGCAAACCGGCGGCAGCGGCACCTGAGCGGCCTCGGCCCGGGTCAGCGGCCGCCGGCCGGGGCGCCGTCGGCCACGCGGGCGAAGAAGTCGTAGACCGCGCGATCGTCCATCTGACGCGCGTTGGCCAGTTCGCCGGCTTTGGTGACGTAGAGCACGCGGCTGTCGGGCGACAGCACCGCCACCGCCGGGATGCCCTGCTTCAGCGGCACGCCGTAACGCTCGGCGAGCGCGAGGTTGCGGTCGAAGCGGCCGACGTCGACCTTGACGACCTTGAAGCGGCTGGCGATCAGCGGCGCCGCGGCGCCCTGCTTGAAGGCCATGTCCAGCACCTTGCAGTCGCCGCACCAGTTGGCGCCGAAGACGACCAGCACCGGCTGGCGCGTGCCGGCGGCGGCCTGCAGCGCGGCGGCGATCTGCGCCGGCGCGTCGGCACGTTCGTCGTAGGCCGGTTCGGCCGCGGTGGCCGAGAAGGTGGCGGCCGCGAGGGCCAGGCAGGTGATCAAGCGTCGCATCGTTTCACTCCCGGGGCGCGACTGTACGTCAGCGCCACCGCGGCCAGGCCAGACGCAGCAGCGCCGGCCGCCAGGCCAGCGCCAGCGCGACGGCCAGCGCCGCCGCGGCCAGCAGCATCAGCCAGACCAGCACGGCCATGCTCGGCGGGTCAGCGCGCAGGCAGGCCACGAGCGACAGCACGACCGCCGCTGCGCCCAGCAGACGCAGCACCCGCCGCGGCGCCGCCGCCGCCTCGCCCTGCACACGCTCCCAGTGTTCATCCATCGCCAGCGCCAGCCAGGCAAAACCCGCCAGCGCCGCCAGCGTCGCCACGATCAGCATCCCGGTGCTCTCAGACATGGCCGACCTCCGGCAGTGCACGCGGCGTCGTGGCGGCGGCACGCTGCGGTCGCGACAGCCGCCGCGCGACCCAGGCCGCGACGCCGGCCGACACCAGCAGCGCCAGGTCCAGCCCGGCCACCGGCCAGTAAGGCTCGGCGATCGTCTTCAGCAGGTGGTCGCCGGTGGTCACGGCGTTGAGCACGACCGCGGCCACGGCCAGCACGGCGATCACGATGCACTGCTCGCGCCAGGCCGGGTTGGCACGCGCCTGCGCCACCGGCGCGCTGCGCCAGGCGGCGTGCAGCGCGGCCAGCGCCCAGGCGCCCCAGAACACGCCCTGCTCCCAGGTGCCGCGCGCCGGCAGGCCCTCGGGCAGCAGCCGGTTGGCGACGAGGATCGCCGCCGTCGCCACGAGCATGCCGGTGACGGTGGCCACCGCCAGCGCGTCGACGACACGCGCGCCCTGGCTGCCGTCGCGGGCGTGCTGGCGCTTGCGCTTCTCGACGAAGAGCACGAAGCCGGTGGCGATGCAGACCGCGCCCAGCAGCCCGCCCAGCACGTACAGCCAGCGCAGCAGCCAGTGGCGGAAGTGCTGCAGGTGCAAGCCGGTCAGGAACTCGTTGACGCTGTCGACCGCCGTGCGCGGCGGGTCCTCGCGCAGCAGCTCGCCGGTCGAGGCCTTGAAGTGCATGCCCTCGCCGGTCAGCGCGATGCGGTCGGTGCCGGCGCGGTAGATGCTGACGGTGCCGTTGACATCGCCGACGTGGCGCATCGTCAGGAAACCGACCTCACCGGCGCGGCCGCGTTCGGCCCAGCGGCGCTGCGCCTGCGCGACCATCGCGTCGACCGAGGCCAGCGGCGCGGCGACGCCGGCGCGCTCATGCGGCAGCCCGGTCTCGGCGGCTTCGACGCGCTCGTGCATCTCGTGCAGTTCGTGCAGCTGCGTGTGCGCCACCGGGAAGTACAGCCCGGCGAAGATCACCAGCCCGGTGAAGGCGAAGAAGAAGTGGAACGGCAGCGCCGCGACGCCGCTCAGGTTGTGCAGGTCCAGCGTCGAGCGCCCCAGGCTCTTCCACGGACGGAAGGTGAAGAACTCGCGGAACAGCCGCCGGTGCATGACGATGCCGCTGGCCAGCGCCGCCAGCATCACCAGCGCCGCCAGGCCGACGATCCACACGCCCAGATCCTTCCAGTGCAGGTTCAAGCTGTAGTGCAGCGGGTAGAAGAAGCGGCTGCCGATCTTCAGATGGTCGTCCGGCAGCAGCGCGCCGCTGCGCGGGTCGACCGTGCGTGTGCCCCAGACACGCTGCTCGGGATCGTGCGCGTTGGGCACCTCGTAGGAGGCGAAGACCGACAGCACCGGGTCGCGGTGCGTCGTGTAGGCGCCCCAGCTGGCGACGGTGTCCCAGCGTTCGGGCAGCGGGCCGTCGACCAGGCCGCGCAGCGCACGCACGTTGTCGGCGTCGGGCTGCATCCGCTCGAAGATCGGCTTGAGCATGCGGTCGAAAGACGGCATCGGCTGGGCCTCGAAACGCGTGGCCGGAATCGCCCAGCGGTCGATCTCGCGGTCGAACACCGACAGCGCGCCGAAGAAGAAGGCGACGGCGAGCACGTAACCCAGCACCAGGCCGAACCAGGTGTGCAGCCAGGCCATCGCGAGGCGGAAGTTGGCGAACATCGGCAGCTCCTTCAGACCAGCAGCGACTGGATGAACGACGCCGCACCGGCCAGCGCCGCGCCGCCGGCCAGCAGCACGGCCCAGACGCGCACCAGGCTGCGCGCCGCGATCGCCCACAGGAAGACCGCGAGGTAGGCCAGGAAGGCCAGCATCGCGCTCAGGTGCTCGGCGTCGTGGAAGGCCATGCCGGCGGCGTACAGCCCGGCCAGGCCGAAGGCCGTGAGCCCCCAGCAGAAGGCGTAGCCGCCGACGACGGCGGCGAGCACGCGCGAAACGACTTGCACGCGGGAAGGAGAAACGAGGGTGGCGGCCATGCGGTGGATCCGGTCGGGTGCCGAGGGGCCGGCCGGCCAGGGGCGCCACCGCCCCCGCCGGCCGGGGCGTCAGAAGCGGTAGTCCAGGTTCAGCGCGACGGCACGCGCCTGGCCCCAGCTGTAGGTGCTGTAGACGCTGAAGATCGTGTAGTACTTCTTGTCGAACAGGTTGGTGACGTTCAGCCGCCCGGTGAGCCGCGGGCTGAATTGGTAGCTGACCATCGCGTCGGCCACCCAGTAGCCGTCGACCTCGTGGCGCACCGTGCCCAGCGTCGGGTGGCTCACGACGCCCCAGGTCTTGTCCTGCCAGCGCGCGCCGCCGCCCAGCGTCAGGCCGGGCACGGCCGCCGGCTTCCAGCTGCTGTACAGGCTGAACTGGTTCTCCGGCGTCAGCGTCGACACCTTCAGGCCGTCCTGGCGCGAGACCTTGTGGCTGTAGCCCGCGTGCAGCTGCCAGTTCGGCGCCACCTGGCCCGAGAGCTCGAGTTCGTAGCCCTTGGTGGTGACGCCGTCGATCGCCCGGTAGGCCGTGCCGCCGCTGGGCGTCAGGCCGCCGGTCTCCTGGGCGTAGTTGTCCTGCTTCAGGTGGAAGACCGCGGCGCTGGCGTTGAGCCGGCCGCCGAAGAACTCGGCCTTGACGCCGGCCTCGAGGTTGCGGCCTTCCTGCGGGTCCAGCGTCTTGCCGGCTTCGGTCTGCGCCGACTGCGGCATGAAGATCGTCGTGCCGCTGGCGTAGACCGAGAAGCGCTGGTCGAGGTCGTAGACGGCGCCGAGGTAAGGCACGACGACACCCGACTCGTCGATGTCCGAGGTCTCGTAGTTCAGCACGCGGGCGCCGCTGATCAGCTTCAGGTCGTCGCGCAGGTTCCAGCGCACGGCACCGTACAGGCCGTTCTCGCGCGTGGTCTCGCGGTTGCGGCCCTTCCAGCTGGCGTTGTCCCAGTCGGGTTCGGGCAGGCGGCCGTCCCAGGCGTCGTAGTCCGGCACCTCGTTGCTGCCGGCCCAGTAGCCGCGGTTGGTCCAGCGGCGTTTGGTGAGGCTGCCGCCCAGCACCAGCTCGTGGCGCCGGTCCAGCAGCTGGAACGGCCCGCTGGCGTAGACGTCGAGGGCATCGGCCACCGTCTTGCCGACGTACTTGCCTTCCCAGGTGCTGATGCCGCTGCCGTCCACCGGGTCGGGGAAGCCCGAACCCGCCGAACCCAGCTCGGCGTCGTAGCCGTTGATCTGGTGGTTGAACTGCGCCTTGAGCACCCAGTCGTCGGCGAAGAAATGCTCGACGGTGGCGAAGACGGTGCGCGTGTACTGGTCCCAGTGGCTCCAGTCGGCACCGTTGTTGAACGAACGCGGCCGGTCATTGAAGCTGCCGTCGGCGGCGTAGATCGGGATGCCGCCCCAGGTCGAACGTTTCGGATCGTTGTTCTGGAAGTCGGCACCGACGGTCAGCAGCGTCGACGGCGTGAGGTCGGCCTCGACGATGCCGTAGAGCACCGCGGTCCTGCGCTCGTGGCCGTCGAGCTGCGACTCCTTGTGCTGATAGGCCGCCACGGCGCGTGCCCGCACGCGGCCGGCTTCGTCGACCGCGCCGCCGACGTCGACCTGGCCACGCAGGTCGTTCCAGGAACCGACGCCGACGCTGGCCTGGCCCTGGAAGTCGCGTGTCGGCTTCTTGCGGATCAGGTTGATCGTCGCGCCCGGTTCGCCGCTGCCGGTCAGCAGGCCGGTGGCGCCCTTCAGCACCTCGACACGGTCGTAGATCGCCATGTCGCTGAGCGTGTTGCCGGCCGAGTAGCCCGAGTCGCGGCGCATCGGGATGCCGTCGTACTGGAAGTTCTGGATCGCGAAGCCGCGTGCGAAGTACTCGGTGCGCTCGGTGTCGTAGGTGACGATGCTGATGCCCGGCGTGTGCGCCATGACCTCGTCGATCGTCGTCAGGCCGAAGTCCTCCATCTCCTGGCGCGTGACGACGCTGACGGTCTGCGGCGTCTCGCGCGGCTTGAGCACCAGCCGCGTCGCGGTGGCGATCGCACCCGGCGTGTAATTCCCCGAACCTTCGGTGACCTCGCCGAGCTGGTTGGCCGTCGCGGTGAGCGCCGGCAGCCCGGCGGCCGCCGCCGGCACGACGGCCGGCGCCTGCGGCGGCGCAACCCGCAGCACCCAGCCACCGCCGTCCTGGCCCACCGCCTGCAGCCCGCTGCCGGCGAGGATGGCCGCCAGGCCGTCGGCGGCGCCGTAGCGGCCGGCCAGGCCGGGGCTCTTCTTGCCGGCGGTCAGCGCGGCGTCGATCGTGATCATGAAACCGGCGCGCGCGGCGAAGCGGTTGAGCACCTGGTCCAGCGTGCCGGCCGGGATGTCGACCTGCAGGCCGGCGGCGGGAGCGGCGGCCTGGGCGTAGGCGGCGGGCAGTTGCGTAAAGGCCAGGCCGGCGAGCACGGCGGCACGGGCGATCGGGTGGCGCACGAAGGGACGGCGCACGGCGGAAACAAGGCCGGAAGGCATCAGGAATCCTTTTCGTCGGGAGTCAGCGTGGCCCGCCGGACGGCAGGCCTCATCTGCATTCCCGGACGAGCGCGAAAAAGTGCTACGCCCGGCCACGCGCCGGCTCCACGGTGAGCCACCAGCGTGTGGCGCGGGTGATGCGCAGCGGCAGCGCACGCAGCAGCGAGCGCAGCACGGCGTCGGTGTCGGCCAGCGGGAACACGCCCGAGACGCGCAGCCCGGCCACCGCCGGGTCGCAGCGCAGCACGCCGCGGCGGTAACGCGCGAGCTCGGCAAGGAAGTCGTCCAGCCGCATCCGCTCGGCGACCAGCAGGCCGCGCATCCAGGCCGCCGCCGCGTCGTCCAGCACCTCGGGCGCAGCGGCGGCCACGGTGTCGAAGCAACCCTGGAAGCCGGCGTCCAGCCGCCGCGGCGTGCCGCCATCGCGCGGGCGCAGCTCGACGGCGCCTTCGAAAACCTGCACACGCGTCGCCGCGTCCAGGCAGCGCAGCGCGAAGCGTGTGCCCAGCGCCTGCACACGGCCGGCCGGCGTCTCGACGACGAAGGGGCGGCGTGCGGGGTCGGGCGCGGTGGCGATGAACACCTCGCCGGCGAGCAGGCGCACGAGGCGCTCGGTGGCGCCGTAACGCAGGTCGACCGCGCTGGCGGTGTTCAGCGTCAGAAGTCCGCCGTCAGGCAGCCGCAGCTCGCGGCGCTCGCCGGTCGCGCTGCGCTCGTCAGCACCCGCGACCTGCCAGGTCGGCGTCTCGCGCAGCAGCGCGGCCGAGCCGCCGGTACCGGCCAGCAGCAGCAAGGCACGCAGCGTGCGGCGCCGGCCGTGGCCGGCCGTGGTGGTGCGCAGCACGGAGCCGGCGACTTCGGCCGGCAGCGCCTGCAGCCGGCCGCCGGCGCGCTGCAGGCGCTGCCAGGCACGGCGGTGGGCCTCGTCGGCGGCCAGCCAGGCTTCGAAGGCGCGGCGCTCGGCTTCGCTGGCGTCGCCTGACCAGAAGCTCACCTGCCACTGCAGCGCGGCGCGCTGCACCGGGTCCAGCCGCTGGCCGGCCTCAGCCATCGTGGTCCAGCGCCAGAAAGCAGGCTTCACCGGCTTTCAGCATGTACTTGCGCACCGTCGCCACCGCGATGCCCTGGCGCGCGGCGATCTCGGCATAGGTCAGGCCGTCGAACTGCGACAGCAGGAAGACCTCGCGCACGGCCGGCGGCAGCGCCGCCAGCGCCGCGTCCAGCAGCAGCAGCGACTCGACGGCCGCGGCGCGCTGCTCGGGCGACGGCGCCAGCAGCTCGGGCATCGCGGCCAGCGCGTCGAGGTAGGCGCGCTCGACGAGCTGGCGCCGGTGGCGGTCGATCACCAGGCCCTTGGCGATCTGCATCAGATGCGGCCGCGCCTGGCCCGGCGGCGGCGTGCGGCCGCTGACCAGCACGCGCAGATAGGTGTCGTGCGCCAGGTCGGCCGCATGGTGGGCGCAGCCCAGCCGGCGGCGCAGCCAGGCCTGCAGCCAGCCGTGGTGCTCGCCGTAGAGCAGGCTGACTTGCTGTTGCAGGGCGGGTTCGGCGGCACTCACGGCGGCTTCGGGCGCCTGGTGGCGGCGCACAAATAAGAATTGTTCTCATTCTATCCTGCCCTGCCCCGCCGAAGCCGTCAGTAGCGCAGGTTCAGCCCGACGTTGACGCTGCGCGGCGCGCCCCAGGTGTAGTGCAGCGCGCCCCAGTCGGTGACGCCGGCGAAGTACTTCTTGTCGAAGACGTTGGCGACGTTGGCGCTGACACTGAGGCGGCGGTCGATCTCCCAGCGCGCCATCAGGTCCCAGACCCAGTAGGCGTCCTGGCGCAGCCGGGTGGCCTCGGTGCCGGCCGAGATCGTGCTCTGCCAGCGCGTCGCCGCGCCCAGCGTCAGGCCGTCGAAGGTGCCGCCGCTCCAGCGGTGGCTGCCGGCCAGCTTGAACTGATGGCGCGGGCTGCTGCCGGCGCTCTCCAGGCTGCTGTCGTTGAGCACGTAGCTGCCCTGCGCCTGCCAGCCCGGCGCCGGGGCGCCGGCGATCTCGAACTCGTAGCCGTGGCGGCGTGCCCCGGAGACGGCGCGGTAGATGCTGTCGCCACCCGGCGTCAGCCCCACTTCCTCGGCTTCGTTGTCGGTCTTCATCCAGAAGAAGGCGGCGCTGGCGCTCAGGCGCTTGTCGAAGAACTCGCCCTTGGCGCCGATCTCGTAGGACAGGCCTTCCTTCGGCGGCAGCGTGCGCTCGGCGGCGTCCTTGGCGCTCTGGGCCTCGAAGATGCTGGCGTAGCTGGCGTACAGCGAGACCTGGCGCGAGACGTCGACGACGACGCCGGCATACGGCGTCGTGACGCCGTGTTCCGTCATGCGGTAGTTGTACCAACCGATGTCGGTGACGTCCTTCTGGCCGTAGTCGGTGACGCGCACGCCGGTGATCAGCTTCACCGGGTCGGCGAGGTTCCAGCGTGCGGCGCCGTAGGCGTAGCGGCGGTGGCGGCTGAAGAGGTCGTCGGAGGCCGTGTAGGCGCTCCAGTCGGGCTCGGCGATCGCGCCACCGCCGGCGGCGTAGTCCAGCGCGCTCGACTCGTTGGCGTTGGTGCGCTTCAAGGTCGTGCGGCTGCTCGACGCGCCGGCGCCCAGCAGCAGCTCGTGGCGGCGGCCGAGCAGCTCCAGCGGCCCTTGCACGTCGAGCGCGATGCTCTTGTTGCGCGCCTCGACGTCGCGGTATCGCGCCAGGCCGACGGCTCCCGACGCGCCGCGCAGATAGCCGAAACGCACGTCGGGCGTGTCGACGCTCTCGTGCGCCAGCTGCAGCCGGGCGCTCCAACCGCCGTCGAAGCGGTGTTCCAGGCGCGCGAACAGGTTCAGCGTCTCCTGCTCGTAACCGGCCCAGGAGGCGCCGAGGTTGTAGGAGCGCGGTTGCAGGCCGACGAAGGTGCCGTCGTCGGTGTAGGCCTGGATCGGCGTCGTGCCGCCGGCGCCCTGCAGTTCACGCTGGCGCCAGCTGAGGCCCGCGGTCAGCAGCGTCGACGGCGCGAGGTCGAACTCGGCCGTGCCGTAGACCAGCGAGCTGCGGGTCTTCTGGCGGTCGCGGAACGAGCCGGCGTCTTCGTGCGAGGCGACCAGACGCGCACGCAGCCGGCCTTCGCGGTCCAGCGGGCCGGAGACGTCGGCCTCGGCGCGGTAGCGGTCCCAGCTGCCGGCCAGCACGCCGGCCGAAGCCTGGAACTCGGCCGTCGGGCGCTTGCGCACGAGGTTGACCGTGGCCCCCGGATAGCCGTCGCCGTTGACCAGGCCCGACGAGCCCTTCAGCACCTCGACACGGTCGATCTCGGCCATGTCGTCGCTGGTGTAGAGGATGTGGGTGTTCCAGCCCCAGCCGTCGCGCGCCTGGCGCAGGCCGTCGGTCTGCAGGTTGACGTCGGCACCCCGCACCGAGAAGGTCGTCATCTCGTTCTGGCGGCTGACGGTGACGCCGGGCGTCTGGTCCAGCACCGCGCTCAGCGTGTCCAGGCGGAAGTCGTCCATCAGCTGGCGCGTGACGACGGTGATCGACTGCGGCGTCTCGCGCGGCGTCAGCGCCAGGCCGGTGGCCGCGGCGCTGCGGCCCGGCGTCGCGTAGCCGGCGCCTTCGCTGCGGTCGTCGCTGATCGCCGCGGCACTCGCCTTCAGCGCCGGCAGGGCCGGCTGCTCCGCCGTGAGCGGCGGCAGCACACGCAGGCCGTAGGCGCCGGGGCCTTGCGGCTGCAGCGCCAGCCCGCTGCCGCGCAGCAGGCGCTCGAAGGCCTCGTCCAGCGTGTGGCGGCCCTGCAGCCCGGCGCTGTGCCGGCCGGCGACCAGGGCCGGGTCGAAGGCCAGCTGCACGCCGAAGGCCGCGGCACACTGCGCCAGCGCCTCGTCCAGCGGGCCGGGCGCGATGCGCAACTCCTGCGCGCCGGCCTCGGCGGCGAAAGCGGCCGGCGGCGCCGCGACCAACACCGCGCCGCAGAGCACGGCGATCGCCGCCTGGATGGCCACGCCGGCGGCGCCGGCCTTCAGGGCAAAGGCGCGCTGGCGGCGCCCGGAGGTCTGCTTCATGTTCTTCCTGTGCTGGGGATGCGGCGGCCGCTCGGCACACCTTCATCCGCTACACCGGACGAGCGTCCGAAAGTGATCACCCGGCGTTCAGGCCGGGGCCAGCGTCACCCACCAGCGTGTGCGGCGTTCGACGCGCAGCGGCAGCGTGCGCGCCAGCAGCGCCAGCGCGGCGTCGGTGTCGGCCAGCGACAGCGCACCCGAGACACGCAGCGCCGCCACCGCCGGGTCGCAGCGCAGCAGGCCGCGGCGGTGGCGCGCCAGTTCGGCCGCCACCTCGTCGAGCCGGCGGCCGCGCGCCAGCAGCAGGCCACGCTGCCACAGCGTGTCGTTCTCGTCGGCGGCGCCGACGCCGAAGACGCCGCCGGCGTCGAACTCGGCCTGCTCGCCGGCGTCCAGCCGCCGCGGTGCGCCGGCCGCCGGCTGCAGCTCGACCGCGTGTTCGTAGACCGCGACGCGGCAGCGATCACCGTCCAGCCGCACCGAGAAACGGGTGCCCAGCGCGCGCACGCGGCCGGCCGGCGTGTCGACGACGAAGGGCCGCGCCGAGGCCTCCTTCCCGGTCGTCACGAGGATCTCGCCGGCCCACAGGCGCAGGCGGCGCTCGCCGGTGCCGAACAGCACGTCGACCGCGCTGGCGGTGTTCAGCACCAGCCGCGTGCCGTCGGGCAGCACGGTGTCGCGGCGTTCGCCGGTGGCGGTGGCGAGGTCGGCGCGCCATTCGTGCCACGGCGCTTGTTGCCAGGCCAGCCAGGCGGCCGGCGCGCCGACGGCCAGGCCGGCGAGCGCGGCCAGCGTGCGCCGCCGCCCGGCGCGCCCCAGGGCATGCAGCGCCTGGCGACCGGCACCGTCGGGCACACGCCCGAAGACCTCGAACACCGCCTCGGCACGCGCCCAGGCCGCGGCGTGCGCGGGGCTGCGCGCGCGCCAGCGTTCGAAGGCTTCGTGCTCGGCCGCCCCGCCCTCGCGCAGCGCCAGCGCCCAGTCGGCGGCTTCGGACAGCAGCGCGGCGGACGGCTCGGCGGGCGCCATCAGACGCAGGCCATGCAGGCGACCAGCGCCTTGTGCACGTGGCGGCGCACGGTGATGACCGGCATCGCCAGGCGTTCGCCGATCTGCGCCAGCGTCAGGCCGTCGAGTTGGGCGAGCAGGAAACACTCGCGTGTGCGCGGTGCCAGGCCGGCGAGCAAGGTGTCGATCTGCACCAGCGTCTGCAGCAGCGCCAGCCGCGTCTCGGGCGACGGCGCCTGGGCCTCGGGCATCGCCGCCAGCGCCTCCAGGTAGGCGCGTTCGACCTCGCGCCGGCGCCAGTGGTCGACGACCAGGCCTTTGGCGACGTGCGTCAGCAGCGCGCGCGGCTCGTCGCCGAAGTGCTCGCGCCGCCCGGCGAGCAGGCGCACGAAGGTGTCGTGCGCCAGGTCGGCGGCCTGCTGCGAGTCGTCCAGCCGGCGCCGCAGCCAGGCCTGAAGCCAGCCGTGGTGCTCGAGGTACAGCGTCTGGACCGGGTGGACGGAGGTGGCGGAGGCAGACATTGCAATAGCGGGGCGCCAGCGCTAATGAGAATGTTTCTCATTATAAAGAGAACCCCGCCCTGCACGGCTTACCAGCGATACGACACGCTCCCCGTCACCCGCCGCGGCTCGCCGTAGAAACACAGATAGGTGCAGGACGCGACGTAGGTCTTGTCGCCGAGGTTGGCGACGTTGAGCGCCAGCCGCCACGGGCCGTCGGTCCACGACAGCATCGCGTCGACGACGGTGTAGCCCGGCACGTCGACGTCCAGCCAGACGCCGGGCGCCGAGCCGACGTAGCGCAGGCCGGCGCCGGCCTTCAGCGCCGGCAGGCCGAAGGCGCCGAAGCCGTAGTCGGCCCAGACCGAGGCCTGGTGGTACGGCACGGCGCCGCTGCGCCGGCCCTCGACCTCGGGCGTCTGCGGGCTGCTCTTCAGCGTGCGGGCGTCGGTGTAGGCGTAGGCGGCAACGAGGTTGGCGGCGCCGACACGCGTGCGCGCCTCCAGTTCCAGCCCGCGCGAGCGCACTTCGCCGAGTTGCACCGAGTAGTTGGTGTCCACCGGGTCGGTGACCAGCACCTTGCGCTGCGTGAGCTGGTAGAGCGCCGCCGACAGCAGCGTCTGGCCACCTTCGGGCTGCCAACGCAGGCCCAGCTCCCACTGCGTGCCGCGTGTCGGGTCGAAACGCTGACCGCCGCGGTCGGTGCCGGTCTGCGGCTCGAAGGACTGGCTGAAGCTGACGAACGGCGCCAGGCCGTCGGGCCCGAGGTAGACCAGGCCGGCTCGGCCGGTGGTCGCGCTGCTCTTCTCGCCGTCGGCGGCGACGTCGTCGCTGAAGATGGCGTTTTCGTCGTAACGCACGCGGTCGTGGCGCAGCCCGGCGACGGCCACCCAGCGGCCGGCGATCTTGGCCTGCTCCTGCGCGTACAGCCCGACGCGGCGCAGCTCCGAGCGCGACGAGAACGAGGCCGGCTCGGGCGCGCCGAAACCGCCGCCGTAGACCGGGTCGTAGAGGTCCAGCGGCTCGGCGCTGCGGTCGTAGCGCACGGTGCGGAAACGTTCGCGCACGAAGTCCAGGCCCACCAGCGCCGTGTGTTCGACGCTGCCGCTGCGCCAGGTTGACTGCAGCGAGGTGTCGGACATCAGCGCCCGCGAGCGGTCTTCGCGGTCCTGGGCGCCGCGGTAGGCCGTGGTGCGGCCGTCGGCTTCCAGGCCGGAGATCCAGACCGAGGGCATGTCGATGTCGGCGCGGTAGCTGCGCAGCGAATGGCGCAGCGTGAAGTGTTCGTCGAAGCGGTGCTCGAACAGATAACCCAGCGAGCGCCGGTCGAGGTCGTAGCGGTCGTAACCCGGCTCGCCGACGAAGGTGTCGCGCGGCAATCGGCCGTTGGGATTGGCGAGCACCGTGCCTTCGGCCGGCAGGCCGTAGACGTAGGCCGTGTGGTCGTGCTGCAGATCGGCCTGCAGCGTCAGCGAGGTCGCGGCGTCGGGCTGCCAGCGCAGCGAGGGCGCGAGGTAGCGGCGGTCGTCGTCGACGTGCTCGACGAAGCTGCCGCTGTCACGCACCAGCGCCGTCAACCGGTACGACCAGGTGCCGGCGTCGTCCAGCGCGCCGCCGAAGTCGCCCGACAGCTGGCGCCGGTCGAAGGAGCCCAGTTCCAGGTTCAGCTCGTGCAGCGCCTCGTTCGTCGGGCGCTTGCTGACGGTGTTGATGATGCCGCCCGGCGCCGAGTTGCCGTACAGCACCGAGGCCGCGCCCTTCAGGATCTCGATGCGCTCCAGCCCGTAAGGCTCCTGGCGGCCATCGTAGAGGTTGACGCTGTACTTGCTGCCGTCGCGGTAGAGGTTGCCCTGGCTGGCCGTGGCCTGGAAACCGCGCATCACGAAGCCGTCGCCGGTGCGGTCCACGCCTTCGGAGCGCAGCACCGACGCGGTGTAGCCCACCGCCTCGGCCAGGCTGTCGGCCTTGCGCACCTCGATCTCCTCGGCGCCGACGACAGTCAGCGTCTGCGGCGTCTCGAGCATCGGCGTGTCGGTCTTGGTCGCGGTGGCGCTGCGCCGCGCGGCGTAGCCGGCGAGCGGGCCGGTGGCACTCTCGCCGGCGGCGCGCGCGGTGATCGCCGGCAGCGAGTCGGCCGCGGCCTGCGGCCGGCGCTGCACGGTCCAGCTGCCGTTGGGCTGGCGCACGGCCTGCAGCGCGTGGCCGGCCAGCAGCGCGGCGAAACCGTCCTCGGCGCCGTAGCGGCCGTCCAGCCCGTCGCAGCGCAGGCCGTCGAGCAGCGCGGCGTCGACGCTGAGCTCGACACCCAGTGCCGCGGCGAAGCGGTTCAGCGCCGGGCCCAGCGGGCCGGGCGCGATCTTCATCGGCGTGCGCGGCGCCTCGGCGGCCGGCTGCGCCGCCACGCTGCTGGGCGCGAGCGGCGCCGCGGCGGCCAGCATCAAGGCCAGGCAGGCGGCGGCGGTGGGACGTTGGCGGAACAAGGCGGTGTGCTGCATCGGAGGGCCGGAGTGGTGGGGGTTCATCCCGTCTTCCGGACGAGATCGCAAAACCCTCAATCGCCCGGCCGGCGGGCGTTCAGCGGCGCTCCGGATCGGCCTCGACCGTGAGCCACCAGCCGCCGACACGGCGCAGGCGCAGCGGCAGCGCCAGCGTCAGGTTCAGCAGCGCACGCTCGGGGTCGTGCAGCGGGAAGACGCCGCTGATGCGCAGCGCGCCGACCGCCGGGTCGCAGCGCAGCACGCCGCGGCGGTAGCGCGCGATCTCGGCGACCAGCTCGTCGACCCGCCGGCCGTCGGCCAGCAGCAGGCCGCGTGTCCAGGCGGTGTCGGCTTCGTCGGCCGCGCCGCCGGGCGTGACGCCGTCGTCGGCCAGCCGCGCCGACTGGCCGGCGTCCAGGCGCAGTCCTGCCGCGCCACCGCCCGGCTGCAGCTCGACCGCGCCTTCGTAGACCGCGACCTGGCTGGCCGCGCCGAGGTCACGGACGAGAAAACGGGTGCCCAGTGCCCGCACCAGGCCGTGGCGGGTGCGTACCGCCAGCGGCCGCCGCGCCGCGTCGGGCGCGCTGGTGACGAGGATCTCGCCGGCGCGCAGCACGATCAGGCGCTGGTCGGCGTCGTAACGCAGGTCGACGGCGCTGGCGCTGGCCAGCACCAGCCGCGTGCCGTCGGGCAGCACCAGCGAGCGCACTTCGCCTGTGGCGCAGCGTTCGTCGGCGGCCCACAGCGCCCAGGCCTCGCTGCGGCGCACGGCTTCGCCGCTGCCGATCACGGCCACCGCCAGCCCCAGCGTGCGCAGCACGCGCCGGCGTGTCGCGCCGGGCGCCTGCAGCGCGCGGCGTGCGGCTTCGCCGGGCAGGCCACGCAGCCGGGCGTCGAAGCCCTGCATCGCCTGCCAGGCGCGTTCGTGCTCGGGGTGCGCGGCGCGCCAGCGGGCGCAGGCGGCGTGGTCTTCGGCGGCGGCGTCCTCGGCCCACAGCCGCGCCATCCAGCGTGCCGCCTGGCGCGCGACCTCGGCGTCTTCGGCGGCGGCGCTCATCGCGGCTGCAGTGCCTGGTGGCAGGCCAGCAGCGCCGCGGCGACGTACTTCTCGACCGAGGACACCGAGACGCCCAGCCGCGTGGCGATCTCGCGGTAGCCCAGCCCGTCCAGCCGGCACAGCAGCAGCGCCTCGCGCGCCTTCGGCGCCAGCGACTGCAGCGCCGCGTCCAGCTGCACCAGCGCCTCGACCGCCAGCGCGCGCTCCTCGGGTGACGGCGCCAGCGCCGGCGGCAGCGCCGCCAGCGCCTCCAGGAAGGCGGTCTCGATCGCCCGCCGCCGGTACAGGTCGACGACCAGGCCGTTGGCGACCTGAGCCAGATGCCGGCGCGACTCGTCCTGCGGCGGCACGTGGCCGCTGCGCAGCAATCGCAGATAGGTGTCGTGCGCCAGGTCGGCGGCGTCGTGGGCGTTGCCCAGCTTGCGCCGCAGCCAGTCGCGCAGCCAGCCGTGGTGGTCGGCGTAGAGACGCTCGAGCGGATGCGGCGGGGCGAGGTCGGTGGCCGGCACGGGTGGGGAACCCGGGCGCGGCCGGGTGGGCTGTGGCAACGAATGAGAATCGTTCTTGATTGTAGCTCTGCCACCCTGCCCAGCAAGCCGGGCCGGCGATTCGGCGTCGAGACGATCCACCCAAAACGCGATCGCGGATTCGCCATCAATTTCATTGATTCCAATCAGAAACAATGAATTGCGATTATTTCAATTCAATCTCTGCGTGAACTATTCAGCGCATTCGAACCAACGTATTCAGTGAATCGAATGGAAAGCAGCTCATGCGAGCGCAATTTGCCGCCGAAGTCAGGACATCCTTTTTCACCTGCCTCTGCAGACCGATGACCCAACTGAGAATTGCCGTCCGCCTCGGCCTCGCGTTCGCCCTCGTGCTCGCGATCACCGTGGGCATCGCCGCCGTGGCCGTCTGGCAGTTGCAGATGCACCGCGACGCGACGGCGTCGATGGTCCAGCGCGAGATGCTGCGCAACGAGATGACGCAGCAGTGGACCGCGCTGGTTCGGGTCAACCTCCTGCAGGTCACCTCGGCGCTGAAGGCCAGTGACGCGGCCTATGCCGCCAGGCTGCAGGCCGACGCGCTCGAGGGCTCCCGGAGCTCGGCTCCGATCCGCGACAAGGTCGTCGAGCTGACCGACGACGACGAAGGCAAGGCGCTGATCGCGCGCATCGCCGCCGAGCGCCAGAAGTACCTGGACGTGCGCAGCGACCTCTTCAAGCGCAAGGAGGCCGGCACCGACGTCTCCGAGGCCGTGGATCGCGAACTGCAGCCGCTGGCCACGGCCTATCTCGCAAGGCTGCAGGACGTGGCCGACCACTCGCACCACGTGCTGGACCGCAGGGTCGAGGCGCTGGACGCCGCGACGCGGCTGAGCCAGTGGGGCATGGCCGCAGGCGCGCTGTTCGCGGTGCTGCTCGGCGCGTTCTTCGCCGCGCTGGTGAGCCGTTCCATCACCCGGCCGATCTCGCGCGCCGTCTCGGCCGCCGAGGCCATCGGCGCCGGCGAGCTGAACACCGTCATCGACGCCCGCGGCAGCGACGAATCCGCGCGCCTGCTGCACGCGCTGGCCGGCATGCAGGCCAACCTGGCGAAGATCGTCGCCGAGGTGCGCGGCTCGGCCGACAGCGTGGCCACCGCCAGCCACCAGATCGCCCACGGCAACGCCGACCTGTCGGCGCGCACCGAGCAGCAGGCCAGCGCGCTGCAGCAGACCGCCGCGTCGATGGAGCAGCTCAACGCCACCGTGCGCCAGAACGCCGACAACGCCGAGCAGGCCAACCAGCTCGCCGCCGCGGCCAGCGCCGTCGCCACCGAAGGCGGCCAGATGGTCGGCGAGGTCGTCGAGACGATGAACGGCATCAGCGACAGCTCGCGCCGCATCGCCGACATCATCGGCACCATCGACGGCATCGCCTTCCAGACCAACATCCTGGCGCTCAACGCCGCGGTCGAGGCCGCCCGTGCCGGCGAGCAGGGCCGCGGCTTCGCCGTCGTCGCCGGCGAGGTGCGATCGCTGGCCCAGCGCAGCGCCGAAGCCGCACGCGAGATCAAGACCCTGATCGGCACCAGCGTCGAACGCGTGGAGGCCGGCAATACGCTGGTGCATCAGGCGGGCACCAAGATGCAGGACGTGCTGGCCTCGATCCGCCGCGTGGCCGACATCGTCGGCGAGATCAGCAGCGCCAGCGCCGAACAGCGCGATGGCGTCAGCCAGGTGGGCGACGCGGTCGCGCAGATGGACCAGGCGACGCAGCAGAACGCCGCGCTGGTGGAGGAAAGCGCCGCCGCCGCCGACAGCCTGCGCACGCAGGCACGCCAGCTGGTGTCGGCGGTCGCGGTGTTCCGGCTCGGCAACGAGAGCGAGCGCCGCGCGCCGGCGGCCGCCCCGGCACCGGCGGCACGCCCGGCGCCGGCAGCGCGTCCGGCCGCCCGGCCCGCCGCAGAACGCGCGGCCACGCGCACCAGTTCGACGCCCGCCGCGGCCGGCACCGAGGCCGACTGGGAAACCTTCTGAAGCCGAGCCGGCGCACGCCGGCTTGATCGCCCGCAAGGGCCCGGGGCGGACGCCGGCCGAGACTGGGCCGACTTCCGCCAGCCAGCTTTCGCCAGCCAGCGCATCGTGTCGCGCGCCTCCGGTGCGCCGTACGTAGACGAGCGTTGGCGCCTGCCTCCCGGCCAGGCGGCCCCCGGCCTCGACGCCGGCGGGCGCTGCCAGCATCACGGTCTTCCTCGTGCGGTGTGCCGCGGCCACGGCACACCGACAGGAGACCCGAGATGCTGCAACTCTTCCCCTTCGCGGCCGGCATTGCCGCCGGCGCACTCGCCGTGCGCTGGCTGCAACGCCGCCGCGCTCCCGAGGCCCGGCCCGAGGCGCCGGCCGTCGAACCCGCGGCTGCGCCGGCGCCCGAACCGGCACCCGAACCCGTCGCCGCCCCGGCTGCACCGGCCAGGACGCCGCGCCGCCGCACCCGCAAGACCGGGGACACGGCGTGAAACGCCAGCGCATCGCCGCCGCCGACGGCAGCTTCACACGCGGCTTCGTCGCCGCCGCCTGCCTGTCGGCCTTCCAGGACCGGCCCGGTCTGGACGCCCGGCGTGTGCTGCGCCACGCGCTGCAAGGCGGCGCCGCGCTGACCGCCGGCACACAGGCGGCGCGCTCGCTGCAGCGTGGCCAGTGGGGCGGCGCGCTCGCCGCCGTGGCCGCCGGTGCGGCGGCCGTGCAACTGATCGAAACCCTGCTCGGCGAGGCCGGGCGCGAGGAGAAGGAACTTGGCTAAGAAGTCGAAGAAGAAGGCGAAGCTGGCCTGCGCCGGCTGCCCGGCCTGCGGCTGGAACGGCGGCAACACGCCCGCCAACGCCAATGCCGGCAACGGCGGTGGCCTGTTCGGCAACCTGCCGTCGTGGATCCCGGGCAACCCGGCGCAGCAGCAGTTCCTCGTCGGCCTGGCGCTGGGCGCCGGCGCGGCCTGGGTGCTGGGCGACGAAGACCGGCGCGCGGCGCTGCTGAAGACCGCGATGAAGCTCTATTCCGGCCTGGCCGGCGGTTTCGAGGAGCTGAAGGAACAGGCGGCGGACATCCGCGCCGAGATGGTCGCCCAGCTGCACCGGGAGCCGTGAGCCCCGGCCGCTGGATCGCGGCACTGGAGCCGGCACACGCCTGCGCCGGCCGTGTGCGCTGGCGCTACCGCGTCGAACGCGGCGGCGCGCTGGACACCCGCTCGCTGCGCCGCGCCGCCGAGGCCTTGCGCGGCGTGCGCGAGGTTCGTGTCAACGCCGCGGTGCGTTCGCTGGCGCTGTCTTACGACCCGGCGCTCACCGACGCCGCGACACTCGCGTCGCAGCTGCTGGCGCTGCCGCCCCCCGGCCGCGCGCCGGCCGCCGGCTGCGCCCCCGAGCCGGCGCTGGGCAGCGTGCTGGCCACCGGGGCCGCGCTGCTGCTCGGGCCGGCGCTGCCGATGTCGCTGCGCGGCCCGGTGGCCGCGGCCAACGCCGTGCCGCTGCTCGGCGAGGCGCTGGACGACCTGCTGCGCGCCGGCATCACCTCGCACGTGCTCGAAGCGGTGGCCGTGGCGATCTCGATCGGCCGCGGCGACCACGTCGCGGCCAACACCACGTCCTTCCTGCTGGCGCTGGGCGAGGCCCTCGAACACTCGATCGAACGCCGCTCCGACGCGCTGCTGTCGCAGCTGCTGCGCCCGGCCGACAGCGAGGTCTGGGTCGAGCGCGAAGGCCGCGAGACGCGTGTCGACGCCGACGCGGTGCAGGTCGGCGACACGGTCATCGTCGCCACCGGCGCGGTGATGCCGGTCGACGGCACGGTGCTCGGCGGCGAGGCGCTGGTCAACGAAGCGACGATGACCGGCGAGAGCGTGCCGGTGGCTCGCCGCCGCGGCGACCACGTGCTGTCGGGCACGCTGGTCGAGGAAGGCCGGCTGCGCGTCTACGCCGAACGTGTCGGCCGCCAGGCGGCGGCGGCGCGCATCGCCGACTTCGTCGCCCAGTCGCTGGAGACCAAGGGCCAGACCCAGCTCGACGCCGCGCGCCTGGCCGACCGCCTGGTGCCGATGGTGCTGGCGCTGGCCGCCGGCACCTGGGCGCTGTCGCGCGACGGCCGGCGTGTCGCCGCGGTGCTGCAGGCCGACTACTCCTGCGCGCTGAAGCTGGCGACGCCGGTGGCCTTCAAGTCGGCGATGGCCGAAGCCGGGCGCAGCGGCATGCTGATCAAGGGCGCACGCGCGCTCGAACGCCTGGCCGCGGCCGACACCTTCGTCTTCGACAAGACCGGCACGCTGACCACCGGCCGGCTGCTGGTCACCGACACCGTCGCACTCGACCCGGCGCTGACGCCGGCCGACCTGCTGAACCTGGCCGCCTCGGTCGAGGAGCACTACTTCCACCCGATGGCGCTGGCCGTCGTCGAAGCCGCGCACCGCCTGCCCGAACGCGAGCACTTCGACCACGCCGAGGTCGAGTTCATCGTCGCCCACGGCGTCGCCAGCGAGATCGACGGCCGGCGGGTCGTCGTCGGCTCGCGCCACTTCATCGAGGACGACGAAGGCATCGCCGTCGCGCCGCACGCGCCGCGCCTGCAGGCGCTGGAGGCCGACGGCAAGACCCTGCTCTACATCGGCTGGGGCGGCACGCTGATCGGCGTGCTGGCGATGCGCGACCAGCTGCGCCCGGACGCCGCGGCCACCGTCGCGCGGCTGCGCGAGCTGGGCGTGCGCCGCATCGTCATGCTGACCGGCGACCTGCCCGAGCGCGCGCGTGAGACCGCCGCGGCGCTGGGCCTGGACGACTACCGCGCCGGGCTGATGCCCGAGGACAAGGCGGCGGTGCTGCACGAGCTGGCCGAGTCGGGCGCACGCATCGCCTTCGTCGGCGACGGCGTCAACGACGGCCCGGCGCTCAGCGGCGCGCACGTCGGCATCGCGATGCAGCGCGGCGCCGACGTCGCCCGGCTGGCCGCCGACGTCGTGCTGCTCGAGGACCGCATCGGCCACGTCGCCGACGCCAAGGCGCTGGCGCTGGCCACGCGTGCGCTGATCGACAGCAACTTCCGCCTGACGATGGGGCTCAACACGACGATCCTCGGCGCCGCGGCGCTCGGCGCGCTGAGCCCGGTGGCGGCGTCGATGCTGCACAACGGCAGCACGATCGCGATCCTGCTGCGCGCGCTGGCCGGCGCCGGGCTGCCGCGCGCGCGGCGCCGCAAACGCTGATCAGCGCAGCAGGCTGCGGCGGTGCATCGCCAGGTGCACACCCAGCAGGCCGAGGAAGACCGTGCCGGTGGCGACGTGCGCGCTCTTGGCGCCGGCCGCGGCCAGCGCCAGCGAGCCGCCGAGGCTGGCCAGCATGCCGAGGTTGTTGGCGCGGGCGAGCTGGCGCCGGCGGCTGGCACGGCGCGGCGGCGCGGGCACGGCGGCGGGCGCCGCGGTGGCCGGTGCCGCCAGCCACGGCGCGACGGCGTCCAGCACCTCGCGGCACATCAGCGCCTCGCCGACACGCGTGCCGTCGTACTCGACGACGATGCTGCCGGCCGCCGCGTTGGCGCGCAGCGTGCGCAGCGCCGGCAGCGTGTCCAGCCGCGCCAGCACCGCTTCGCGCAGCGCATCGCGGCGCAGCCGCGCGTCGCGCAGGCGCAGGCGCCCCGGCAGGGACGAGACGATCGGAGCGTGGTGGGCGGTGTGCATGGTCGGTTTGTACGGCCTGAAGGCGCGCGGACGGCTCGTTTGTGTCAAGGCCGGCGCCCGAGGCTCGATCGGCGGCCGTCGAAGCTGCATAATAAGAATAATTCCTATTTAACGCACCTCAGACCAGCCGCCGCCAGTCTCCTGCCCGCCGGTGCCGGGCCCCGTCAGACGAGAACGGCCGTGCTGGAGCGTCACTACCGCGAACTGCTGAACTTCCTCGCCGGCCTGGTCGGCGACCGCCATGCCGCGGCCGACCTGGCCCAGGAGAGCTACGCCCGCGTGCTCGGGCTGCAGCAAGGTGGCCAGGCCGTGCTGGACGGCCGCGCCCTGCTCTACCGCACGGCGCGCAACCTCGTCGTCGACCGCCACCGCCGCGCCGCGCTGCGCCGCCACGAGGCGCTGGACGAACTGGCGGAGGACGAGCACCCGAGCGCGCCGCCGCAGTCGCGGCCCGACGAGGCGCTGGCCTCGCGCCAGGACGTGCAGGCCTGCCTGGCGGCGATCGAGGCGCTGCCGCCACGCTGCCGCGAGGCCTTCGTGCTGCACGTCTTCGACGAGCTGAGCCAGGCCCAGGTCGCTGAACGCATGGGCATCTCGGTCAGCATGGTCGAGAAACACGTCGCACGCGGGCTGCTGGCCTGCCGTGCCGCGCGGGCCGGGGGGTGAGGGAAACGGGCCGTTCGTGCGTCTACGGTCACGAGGACTGCCCGATGCCACCACCGCCCGACGCCCCGCCGCCCGCGCCCCACGACGACGCCGCGGCGCGCTGGGCCGTGCGCCGGCGCAGCGGCCTGGACGGCGACGGCCGCCGCGCGCTGCAGGCCTGGCTGGACGCCGACCCGCGCCACGCACAGGCCCTGGCCGAACTCGAGACGACCTTCGAGCACGTGGCCGCGCTGCCGGCCGACGAGGTCGCACGGCTGCGTGCCGGAATCGTGCACGTCTCGCCGGGTGGCCCGCCGCCAGCCGTGCCGCCGCGCCCGGCGCGGCGGCTGCAGCGGATGCTGGGCGCGGCGCTGGCGCTGGCCACGCTGGGCGTCGGCTGGACGGCCTGGGACCGCTGGTCGCGGCAGCCCCGCTTCGAGCAGCACTACGCCACGCAGCGCGGCGAGCAACTCACCGTCACGCTGCCCGACGCCGCGACCGACGGCAGCCGGGTGCGCCTGGACAGCGCGACCCGGCTCGACGTGCGCCTGTACCGCGACCGGCGCGAACTGCGGCTGCACGAGGGCCGCGCGGCCTTCGCCGTGCACGCCGACGCGCGGCGCCCGTTCCACGTGCGGGCCGGCACGCTGGACGTCGTCGTCACCGGCACGCGCTTCACGGTGCGCCACACGCGTGCGGGGCTGGACGCCGGGCTGACGGTGGTCGAGGTCGAGGAAGGCCGGGTGCGCGTGACGCCGCAGGCCGGCGCCGCGCCGGACGCGGTGGTCGAGCTGCACACCGGACAGCGGCTGAGCTCCGGCGGCGACGGCAGGCCCGGCCCGGCGCGGCCGCTGAGCAGCGCCGACGCGGCCGCCTGGCGCGAAGGCCGCATCGCCTTCGACGGCGTGCCGCTGGCCCAGGCGCTGGCCGAGTTCGAGCGCTACGGGCCCACCGGCGTCGTCGTGCGCGACCCGGCGGTCGGCGCGCTGCCGGTCGGCGGCAGCTGGCGTGTCGGCGACGCCCGGCGCTTCGCCGAGACGCTGCCCGAGCTGCTGCCGGTGCGGCTGCGGCCGCACGACGGCGTGCTGGAGCTCGTCGCGCATCCGGCACGGCCGCTCCGACCGGGTCACACGAGGTAACGCGAAATATTCTCATTCGTGACGTGAGGGTTCGCGGCGGCCGTGCGTCTGCATCGGCAGGAGCGGGGCGGCCATCCGGCGCCCGGCCCAGAAGACACCGCAAGAGGACTCTCCGATGCGCCGAGCGCGATTCACCCCTGCCCCCCTGGCCCTGGCGGCCGCCGCCGTCGTCCTGAACCTGGCGACCTCCGTGCCCGTGCACGCCCAGACCGGCGCCACCGCGGCCGCGCCGCTGGCGCTGGAGCTGCCCGCCCAGCCGCTGGGCCAGGCGCTCAACGAACTGGCCCGCCGGGCCGACCTGCAACTCAGCTTCCCGGCCGATGCCGTCGCCGGACGGACGGCGCCCGCGGTTTCGGGCCGGCTGACGCCGGAACAGGCGCTGCAGCGTCTGCTGGCCGGCAGCGGCCTGGCGGCCGACATCGACGGCAGGCGTGTGGTCGTCAAGCCGGCCGACGCGGTGCGCGAGTCGGCGCTGCCGGCGGTGAAGGCCAGCGCCGGCGCGCTGGCCGGCGACCTGCCGGCGCCGCATGCCGGCGGCCAGGTCGCGCGCGGTGCGCGCGTCGGCGCGCTGGGCAACCTGTCGGTCATGGACACGCCGTTCAGCACCATCGCCTACACCGCCGAGCTGATCGCGCAGCAGCAGGCGCGCACCGTGGCCGAAGTGCTGGGCAACGACCCGGCGACACGTTTCACGACCTCGGCCGGCCACGCCTACGAGAACTTCCGCGTGCGCGGCTTCGACGTCAACGCCGGCGACCTGGCGATCGAGGGGATGTACGGCCTGGCGCCGGTCGGCCACTCGCCGGTGGAGGCCCTGGAACGCGTCGAGCTGCTGAAGGGCCCGAGCGCGCTGTTCAGCGGCATGCCGCCGGGCGGCGGCGTCGGCGGTGTCGTCAACCTGGTGCCCAAACGCGCCGGCGACGAGCCGCTGACGCGTGCGAGCTTCGGCCTGCAGTCCGACTCGCAGGCCGAACTCGCGCTCGACCTGGGGCGGCGCTTCGGCGAGCACAAGCAGTGGGGCCTGCGCGTCAACACCGCCTACGCCGACGGCGACACGACGCTGGACGAGCAGAGCAAGAAGCGCGAGTTCCTGTCGGCTGCGCTGGACTTCCGCGGCGAGGCGCTGACGGCCACGCTGGACGCCTACACCAGCACCGAGAAGTTCGACGGCGGCACGCCGGCGATGTACTGGTTCGCGACGACCGACATCCCCGGCGCGCCGGACCCGAGCACCAACCAGTTCCGCAACGGCTGGGGCGAGCTGAAGAGCCAGGCCGTCATCGCACGCGCCGAGTACGCGATCCACGAGCAGCTCGATGCCTTCGCCGGCGTCGGCCGGCGCGAGCACGACTACGCCGGCTTCATCAACGGCACGCACGCGCGCCAGATCGCCGCCAACGGCGACTACAGCGGCCGCATGGTCGGCCAGCGCGGCTACAGCGACACCGTCTCCGCCGAGGCCGGGCTGCGCGGACGCTTCGCCACGGCCGGCGTCCGCCACGAGCTGGTGCTGCACGCCACGCGGCTGGATCAGGAGGACGGCTCGGCGGTCAACATGGCCAGCTTCAGCTCCAACATCTATCGCCCGATCACGCCGACGATGGTGGCCGTGCCGGGCACGGCGCCCAAGACCGGCGAGACGACGCTGGACAGCCTGGCGCTGGTCGACACCCTGTCCTTCCTGGACGACCGCCTGCGGCTGACGCTGGGCGCTCGCCACCAGGGCGTGGAGACCCGCAGCTTCAACCCCGCCGGCGCGGTGACCGCGCACTATGACAAGAGCGCGCTGACGCCGGCCGTCGCCGTCGTCGCCAAGCCCTGGGGCCAGGACGTCTCGCTGTACGCCAACTACGTGCAGGGGCTGAGCAAGGGCGACACCGTCAGCGCCGCGCTGAACGGCGGCAAGGAACTGGTCTTCGCGCCGTACAAGACCGAGCAGAAGGAGCTCGGCGTGAAGTGGACGACGGGCCGCTTCACCAACACCGTGAGCCTGTTCGAGATCGGCAAGCCGGTGCTGGTGACCACCGGCGATCCCTTGGCGCCGACCTACAGCGACGACGGCGAGAAGCGCGTGCGCGGCGTCGAATGGAGCACCTTCGGCGAGCCGATGGCCGGTGTGCGTGTGCTCGGCGGCATCAGCTACAACCAGGGCAAGCTGACCCGGACCGCCTTCGGCCAGAACGACGGCCACGACGCCGTGGGCACGCCGCGCTGGCAAGGCAACCTCGGCGCCGAATGGGACACGCCCTGGCTGCAGGGCCTGACGCTCAGCACGCGCCTCACGGCCACCGGCGAGCAGTACCTGGACCAGGCCAACACCCAGCGCATCCCCGGCTGGAGCCAGATCGACGTCGGCGCGCGCTACGCCACCGAGCTGATGGGGCGGCCGACGCAGTGGCGCCTGGGCGTCAACAACCTGTTCGACCGCCACTATTACGCCGGCAGCTTCAGCGACAGCACGCCGATCGCCACGCTGGGCGCCAAGCGCAGCGTCGCGGCCTCGGTGACGGTGGACTTCTGAGCGCCGTGCACGCGACGACCCCGAAGCGCGCGCTCGCCGGCCTGGCGCTGGTGCTGGCCGCCGGCGCCGCGCCGGCGGCCGACACGCCGGTGCAACTGCCCGGCGCACGCCAGTTCGACATGGCGGCCGAGGGCAGCGGGCCGCGCTACCGCATCTTCGTCTCCGAGCCCGACGCGCCTGCGCCGGCCGCGGGCTATCCGGTGCTCTACGTGCTCGACGGCAACGCCGCGTTTCCGGTGGCCGCCTTCCTGGCGCGTTCGGTGGCCTCGCGGCGCGAGGTCACCGGGCAGGCGCCGCTGCTCGTCGTCGGCATCGGCTACCCCGGCGACGCCGACTTCGACGTCGCGGCGCGCCGGCGCGACTACACCGTCGGCGTGGCCGAGCCCGGCGCCGCCGGCCGCGAAGGCGGCGCCGAGCGCTTCCTCGACTTCGTCGAACGCGAACTGAAGCCGCGCATCGCCGCCCGCCACCCGGTCGACACGCAGCGCCAGGCGCTGTTCGGCCACTCCTTCGGCGGCCTGCTGGTGCTGCACGCGGCGTTCACGCGGCCGGCGAGCTTCACGACCTTCGTCGCGTCGAGCCCGTCGATCTGGTGGAACGGCCGGCGTGTGCTCGACGGGCTGCAACAGCCGCCGGCGGCCGTGCCGCGGCTGCAGCTCAGCGTCGGCGCGCTGGAGGACACGCCGCCGCCGGGCCGGCTGTCGCCCGAGCGGCTGGCGCTGCTGGCCGAACGTTCGATGGTCGGCGAAGCGCGGGCGCTGGCCACGCGGCTGCAGGCGCTGCCGGCCTGGCAGGGGCGCTTCGCCTTCCACGAGTTCGACGGCGAGAACCACGGCTGGGTGTGGCTGCCGGCGCTGTCGCGCGGCCTGCAGTTCTTTCTCGACCAACCCGCGGCGCCGGCCTCCGGCGCACGCCAGGAGGACGCTTCATGAGTTTCACGCTCGCGGGACTGGCCGCCACGCTGGCCGGCAGCGCCTGCCTGTACCTGGCCTCGCCGCACCAGCAATGGCGCCGACGGCCCTGGCCGGCAGGCCCGGCACGCGCCGCCGCGGCGGCGCTGTGGTGCCTGGCGCTGGCGGCGATGGGCCAGGCCCTGCAGCCGCTGGCCGCGGCCTTCTGCTTCGCCACCGCCTTGATGCTGAGCCTGACGCTGCCGCCCTACCTGGGCGCGCTGCGGGCCGCCTACCGGAGCCCCGGCGATGGCCCGCGCTGACACGATGCGCCGCGACTGGCTGGCCAAGACGCTGGCCGGCAGCCTGCTCGGGCTGACGCTGGCGCTGGGCTGCAGCGCCATCTTCGACGTGCTGGCCGCGGCGCTGCCGCTGCCGGTGCGCGCCCAGCTCGCGATGTGGATGGTGGCGCCGATCTGGCTGGGCACGCTGTCGGGCTGCTACTTCTTCGCCGACGGCTGGCGCGCCTGGCGGGGTCTGGCCCTGGCCAACCTCGCCGTCTTCGGTGCCTGGGCGCTGCTGCGCCAGTTCCTTGCCTGATCCCGCCATGCGAGCCGAAGTCCTGCGCATCTACAAGTCGGTCCACACCTGGACCGGCATCGTCTCCGGCATGGCGCTGTTCATCGCCTTCTATGCCGGCGCCCTCACCGTCTTCAAGGAGCCGCTGGCACGCTGGGCGAGCCCGCCGGCGCAGCAGGCGGCGGTGCCGCTGGAGCGTGCGCAGGAGCTGATCCTGCGCACGCTGCAGGCCGAGCCGGCCGCCGCACGCGGCTTCACGCTGCATCTGCGCGACACCGAGAACGTGCCCGGCCGGCTGAGCTGGACAGTGCGCGACGCCGAGGCCGACGACCACGACCACCGCCACCTGCGCCACTTCGTCGCCACGCTGGACGCCGAGGGCCGGGCCGTCACCCAGCCGGCCGCGCCGACGCAGCTCGGCCGGTTCATCGACGTGCTGCACCGCGTCGTCGGCCTGCCGGTGGACAACGACCCCAACCGCTGGGTGATGGGCGTGGTGTCGGCGCTGTACGCGCTGGCGCTGGTGTCCGGCGTCATCGTGCTGCTGCCGTCGCTGGTCAAGGACTTCTTCGCGCTGCGCGTCGGCCCCAACCTCAAGCGCATGTGGCTGGACGCGCACAACGTCGTCGGCATCGTCAGCCTGCCGTTTCACTTCGTGATGGCGCTGACGGCGGTGGTCTTCGCCTTCCACGACGGCCTCTACGCGCTGCAGGACCGGCTGCTGCACGAAGGCCGGCTCGCCACCGCCTTCCAGCGCGCGCCGGCCGCCGACGGCGCCGCCCCGCGCGACGCGGCGGCGATGCGCCCGCCGGCCGAGCTGCTGGCAGCGGTCGCGCAGGTCGCGCCGGGCTTCGTGCCGACGGCGATGCAGTACCAGCAGCCCACCGGGGCCCGCGCCGCGGTGCGCGTCTGGGGCCAGGACGAGAGCGCGGTGGCCCCGCGCGCGCATGGCGGCTTCGTCGTCGTCGACCCGTACAGCGCGCGCATCGTCGGGCGCGAGGCCCTGCCCGGCCAGCAGTCGGCGCCCAACACCGTCATCAGCAGCATCTTCGCGCTGCACATGGCCTCGTTCGCCGGCGACCCGGTGAAATGGCTGTACTTCGTGCTCGGCCTGGCCGGCGCCTGGCTGTTCTACAGCGGCAACCTGCTGTGGATCGAGAGCCGGCGCAAACGCGGCGCCGAGCCGCCGCGGCGCACGCGCTGGATGGCCGCGGCGACGATCGGCGTCTGCCTGGGCAGCGTCTGCGGGATCTCGGCGACGATCGCCGCGGCCAAGTGGCTGCCGGGGCTGGTCGACGACGTCGGCGCCGGCCACCGCTGGACCTACTACGCGGTGTTCTTCGCCGCGATCGGCTGGGCCTTCTGGCGCGGCAGCGCACGCGGCTCGGTGCAGCTGCTGTGGGCGGCCGTCGTGCTGACGGCGGCGATCCCGGCCAGTTCGCTGCTCGGCGCGCTGGCGCCCGGGCTCGGCCCCTGGGCGCCGGCCTCGGGCGCGGCGCTGGCGGTCGACCTGACGGCCGCCGCCGGGGCGGCGCTGCTGGCCTGGATGGCGCGCGCCACGGCGCGGCGCGTGCACCACGGGCCGGCGCCCAGCGTCTGGGCGGCGTCACAGGCGGCGCCGACGGCAGCGCAGGTCCCGGCGACGGCGGGGCGCGAGGGCTGAAGACGAGCCGGCCCTGCCGCGCCCAGGCTCCGCAGGGCTGCCCGGGTTCACTCCCGTCCAGACAGAACCCAGCCCAGGATCCATTCGCCGCCCCAGGCCCAGGCCATCAGCAGCAGGCCGGTCGTGACCACGAGGGCCACCCCCGACATCAGCAGCCCCAGGATCACGGCAACCCCGTCGCGAAACACCAGCCCCAGGCCGATGAACATCAGCGCGACGGCCGGCAGCAGGTTGCCGAACGGAATCGGCATCACGACGATGGCGGCCATCGAGCCGACGGCGAGCGCCGTCGCCGATCGCCGGCCGGCGAGCGCCAGGTGGCTCCATCGGGTCCTGGCACAACGGCCCGCCACGGCATAGGCCGACGCCAGCCCGACCAGCACCCGCCGGGCCCAACGAAGCGGCAGTTCGAGCTCGGCCACCCGTTGCGGCAGACACGGCGCACCGTGGCCCCGCCACATGGCGACCGCCAGCGCCGCCATCCCCACGCCGAGCACCGTGCCGACACCGGGCACCGGCAGCAGACAGGGCATGGCCAGCAGAAGCAGCAGCGTGCCGTGGGCGTCAGGCCCGTGGACCTGCGCCATCGTGCGCATCGACACACGCTCCTCCTGGAGGGCGGCGGCGGCATCGCGCAGCCGCTGCACGATCGGCGGCGTCATGCGGACTCGGCGACCGCGGGCTGCCCGCGGGTCTTCCACAGCGACACCAGCACGCCGCCGGCGATCAGGCCGAAGGTCACGCTCAGCGAGATCACCGCCGGGACCTTGCCGACGATGCCCACCAGGAAGATCTTGCTGCCGATGAAGACCAGCACCAGGGCCAGCGCGTACTTCAGGTACTTGAAGCGGTGGATCATCGCCGCCAGCGCGAAGTACAGCGCCCGCAGGCCCAGGATGGCGAAGATGTTGCTGGTGTAGACGATGAAGGGGTCGGTGGTGATGGCGAAGATCGCCGGCACCGAGTCGACCGCGAAGATCAGGTCGACGAACTCCACCAGCACCAGGGCCAGGAACAGGGGCGTCGCGAAACGTTCCAGCCGGCCCGTCGCGGGGTCGGTCTCGCGCACCCAGAAGGCGTTGCCACGCAGCCCGTCGGTCACGCGCATGTGCCGCTTCAGGAACTTCAGCAGCGGGTTGTTCGCGATGTCCGGCATGTGGTCGGCGATGACCCACATCTTGATGCCGGTGAAGATCAGGAAGGCGCCGAACAGGTACAGCACCCAACTGAACTGGCTGACCAGCGTCGCCCCCAGGCCGATCATGATCGCGCGCAGCACGATCACGCCCAGGATGCCCCAGAACAGCACCCGGTGCTGGTACTGCCGCGGGATGGCGAAGAAGGTGAAGATCAGCGCGATGACGAAGACGTTGTCCATCGACAGCGACTTCTCGATCATGAAGCCGGTGTAGTAGTCCATCCCGCTCTGCGCACCCAGGTACCACCAGACCCAGGCGCCGAAGAGCAGCGCCACGCCGATGTAGCCGGCGGACAGCAGCAGGCTCTCGCGCACGCCGATCTCGTGGTCGTCCTTGTGCAGGACGCCGAGATCGAACGCCAGCAGCGCGATGACGATGCCGACGAAGGCGAGCCAGACCCACGCGGGCTTGCCCATGAAGTCGGCGGTGACGAAAGGAAGCAGGACGTCCATGGCGGATTGATTCGAGTGGATGCTGCCGAGGCGAGCGTGGCGCCTGCGCGATCAGCGCGACACCAGCGAAGGCCCGCCGCTCGGGCCGTTGCCGCCGCGGCTGCGGCGCTGCCAGAGCGTGATGAGCAGGTGCAGCCCGGCGCCCAGCAGCAGCAGGAGAACGCCGCCGAAGGCCCAGGTCACCCAGGCCAAGACGGTCAGCCCGCCCGCCAGGGCAGGCGCAGCCTGCAGCAGGCTGTCGACCAGCGGCCCGAGCCCCGCCAGCATCTGGGTCAGCGCCTGCACCGTCTGCGACGGCAGCCACGCGGCCAGCCAGTGCGGCAAGGCGATGGTGCCGACGCCCGAGGCAACACCGGAGAGCTCCCCCGCGTTGGAGACGGACCAGACGGCGACGGCGTGCAACGCCCAGGCCGCCAGGGACCACAGCGCCAGCAGCGAGGCGACGGCAAACCAACTGAGAACGTGGAACATGGCGGGCGGACGTTGGAGTGATCGGACGGCGGAAGTGTGGGGATGCTCCAAGTTCGAACAAACCAGAACGAAGCGAACCTATATTTCGGTTTTCCGGAATCGGAGGTCGCATGCTGAACTACCGCCATCTGCACTACTTCTGGGTCGTCACCAAGGAAGGCGGCTTTGCCCGGGCCGCCGAGCGGCTGGACATGGCCGTGCAGACGATCAGCGCGCAGGTACGCGAACTGGAGAAGGCCCTCGGCCATCAGTTGCTGAAGCCTGCGGGCCGCGGTGTGGCGCTCACCGAAGCCGGCCAGGCCGCCTTCGCCCGCGCCGAGGAGATCTTCCAGCTGGGCCAGGGCATTCCCGACGAGGTGCGAGAGGCGGCCAGCGGCAAGGTGGCCCGGCTGACGGTGGGGCTGTCCGACGGGATCTCGAAGCTGGCCGCCCATGCGCTGCTCGAGCCCGTGCTGGGCACCGCCAACCTTCGGCTCGTATGCCACGAAGGCGAGATCGAGCAGTTGCTCGGCGAACTGGCGCTCCATCACCTGGATGTGGTGTTCGCCGGGCAGGCGGCACCGCGCAACCCGAACCTGCGCCTGACCAGCGAGAAGCTCGTCGATTCGACCGTCGAGTGGTACGGACCGGCGAAGCTGGTCGGCAGGACCGAGCGCGAGCGCTTTCCGCACAGCCTCAACGACCTGCCCGTGCTCCTGCCGACGGGGCATTCGGCGCTGCGCACGATGCTGGACCACTGGTTCGAGACGCAGGGCCTGCGGCCGCGCATCGTCGGCGAGTTCGAGGACAGCGCGCTGCTGGCGGTCTTCGCCGCTCGCGGCCTGGGCGTGTTCCCGGTCAGCCGGCTCGGTGCGGACGACGTCGGCCTGCTGCGCGGTCTTCGCCCGCTGGGCCGCAGCGACGGCGTGAAGGAGGAGATCCACGCCATCCGCTCGCGCCGCGGCCAGCACCACCCCCTGGTGATGCAGGTGCTGGCCGCGGCTCGCTCTTGAACCCGTGCTGATCGGACCGGATCAGGCCGCTTCGCGCTGGGCCGGGTTCGAGGAGCCCGGCCCCTCCCCATCGAGCAGATTCCAATGGCGGCGCGCGGCCTCGACCACCATGGACTCCCCGTCGGCCAGGTGGCCGTCGGCCCGCGCCGCGGCCAGGGACAGGCGCAGCACCGTCCTCTGCAGCACCGGGTCCGAAATCTCGGCCATCAACGACGCCAAGGCGCTGTCGTCGACGTTGCCCATCAGCGACCCCGTCTCGTACCCGCCCGCCAGCAGTTCTTCGCACAAGGTGTGAACGATGTGCGGCAGGAGTTGGGGCTCCAGCCCGAGTTCGCTCTCCGCGCCCAAGCGCTTGAGGATGTCGAACTCGGAACTGCACACGTGGCCGTCGGAGATGAGCACCAGCGCGACGATGCGCGCCGCGGCTTCGGGGCTGTTGTGGGGGTAGCTGCGCACGGCAAGTCTCCGTTGAGATGGTCCTGTCCGGGTTGTCGATCGGGCTTCCGGACTCAATCGTCCCGACCGAGACTGCGCCGGCCCGGCACGAGGGCGGCGAGTGGCAGGAAGAGCTTCACGGCGGGTGACTCCGGGAGTGATGGCAGAGAGGAATGTGCGCCCGCCGAAACTTCGAAAGAAGCAACGATTCAGGAGCTTCAACTCAGGAAAAAACGAACCCAACCGACCATGGAGCCAGGTGTTGTCAGGGTGTGTCCCGGGTCAACCGCTCTGCGAACGAAATGCCGATGGCGGAAAGCACGAACATGAAGTGGATGACCGCCACCATCGTCACGACCTGGATGTTCTCCAGGCTCAGATCGCCACTCAGGTACGTCTTCAAGGCATGCACGCCGGATATCGAGATGATGGCGAACGCGAGCTTCAGCTTGAGGTTGTACGTGTTGACGTGGTCCAGCCAGTCGGGCTTCTTCATGTCCTTGGTGTCGAAGTGCCCCGTGGTCACGAACAGCGACACGCCGGCGAGCGCCACCACCCAAACCAGCTGCGCCACCATCGTCATGTCCACCAGTTCGAGCACCTTGATGATCAGGTCGATCTTCTCGAGCTCTCCGAACAGCAAGGTGCTCATGAGCTTGTAGGTCTCGAGCAAGAACTTGCCCAGGACGCCCAGGATGATGGTGACCAGGCCGGCGTAGAAGAACAGCATGGTGAACCGCATGCCGTAGAGCAGCGAGCCGACGGCCGAGAGCACTTTTTCCATGGTTGGATACCTTGAGACCCAGCGGAGGGTGACGTCGAACAGCGGGCCTGCCGCAGTTCTCCGGGCCAGGACGGCCGGCCGGCAGAGACAGGCTGCGGCAGACGATCTCAGTCGTGGCGCGGCAGATCGCCGAGGCCGGTGTGCTCACCCTCCTTGCGATCGACGTCCGGGGCGGCGTGCAGCGCGAGCCGGCGCGCCCCGCCGGCCGACACGGCCGGTGGCCGCCGGAAGACGCGGACGCCGCCATTCAGCAGCTTCGCCGAGCCGGGCGGACCGGACCGAACCCGGGAGTCCGTGGCGAACTCCGTTCGGACGGCATTGGCGGGTCGAGTGTTGGGCATCCGGTGCTTCTCCAAAAGATGGCGTTCCGAAGGGCTCTCGTCCTGCAACGCGAGCCGGGTGACGCCAACGAAGCCCGAAGTCTGCGGCCGAATGCCGGTTCAACGTTCAGGTTTAGCCGATGTTCTCGTTCTTGAAATTCTGATTTTCCAGAACCTTCCGGCACCCGGCTGTTTCTCTGCCCCGCAAGCGATGGAGCTCCGCACGCAAGTGCCGGCCTGGCGGTGGCCACGACGGTGGGCGACGAGCCGGCCAGCCTCGCCGGACGCGCATGGCGGCTCGTGTCCGAAGCCTGGGTGCGCGAAGCCAGGTTCTGAGCGCGCGCCAAGCCCACCCCGGTCGAGGCGCGACGCGCCAGCCCAGCGGCGACGCCGCGCGGCGTCCCGGCGCCTCGACCGCCTTGATGCGCCCGCCAGCGCCGAGCGCCCGGGCAAGCCGAGTCCTCGCCAGTGAGGTGCGGCGGTCAGCCCCGCACACGTCCGGGAACGCCTGCGGATCCTCCCGACTCACGGCCCGCGCGCTTGCAGGCGCGCGGGCCGTGATGAGGCAGGAAGACGTTCGCAGGCACGAAGTCGGTTGACCACGCGTCCCGGCCCTAGCGCTTGCAAGCGCTAGGGCAATGACGAGGCGTGAAGACGTGCGCAGGCACGCAAGGCTCTGGCCGCGCACCCCTGCCTTCGGGCTTGCAGGCGCGAAGGCAGTCACGAGGCGACAGGACGCGCGCAGGCGCGAAGTCGGTTGACCACGCATCCCGGCCCTAGCGCTTGCAAGCGCTAGGGCAATGACGAGGCGTGAAGACGTGCGCAGGCACGTCTTCACGTCCGCGTCATTCCCATTCGATCGTCGCGGGGGGCTTGCTGCTGACGTCGTAGGTGACGCGGTTGATGCCGCGGACCTCGTTGATGATGCGGCCGGAGACCTTCTTCAGCAGCGCGTACGGCAGCTCGGCCCAGTCGGCCGTCATGAAGTCGCTGGTCTGCACGGCGCGCAGCGCGACGACGTAGTCGTAGGTGCGACCGTCGCCCATCACGCCGACGCTCTTGACCGGCAGGAAGACCGTGAAGGCCTGGCTGGTCAGGTCGTACCAGGTCTTGCCGCTGGCTTCGTCGCGGAAGTTGCGCAGCTCCTCGATGAAGATCGCGTCGGCGCGGCGCAGCAGGTCGGCGTACTCCTTCTTCACCTCGCCGAGGATGCGCACACCCAGGCCCGGGCCCGGGAACGGGTGGCGGTAGACCATGTCGTGCGGCAGGCCTAGCGCCACGCCGAGCTCGCGCACCTCGTCCTTGAACAGGTCGCGCAGCGGCTCCAGCAGCTTCAGGCCCAGCTGCTCGGGCAGGCCGCCGACGTTGTGGTGGCTCTTGATCGTCGTCGCCTTCTTGGTCTTGGCGCCGCCCGACTCGATGACGTCGGGGTAGATCGTGCCCTGGGCGAGGAAGGTCGCGCCCTTGTGGCCCTCGGTGCCGGCCTTCAGCTTGGCGGCCTCGGCCTTGAAGACGTCGACGAACAGGCGGCCGATGATCTTGCGCTTGGCCTCGGGGTCGGAGACGCCGGCCAGTTCGCCGAGGAACAGCTCGCTGGCATCGACGCGGATCACGCGCGCGTGCAGCTTGCCGGCGAACATGTCCATCACCATGTCGCCTTCGTTCAGGCGCAGCAGGCCGTGGTCGACGAAGACGCAGGTCAGCTGCTCGCCGATGGCGCGGTGGATCAGCGCCGCGGCGACGCTGGAGTCGACACCGCCGGACAGGCCGAGGATGACCTCCTCGTCACCGACCTGCTCGCGGATGCGCGCCACGGCTTCCTCGACGTGGTCGCGCATCACCCAGTCGGGCTTGGCGCCGGCGATCTGCAGCACGAAACGTTCGAGCAGCGCGCGGCCCTGCACGGTGTGCGTGACCTCGGGGTGGAACTGCACGGCGTAGTAGCCGCGCGCCTCGTCGGCCATGCCGGCGATCGGGCAGCTCGGCGTGCTGGCCATCAGCTTGAAGCCCGGCGGCAGCGCGGTGACCTTGTCGCCGTGGCTCATCCAGACCTTCAGCATGCCGTGGCCTTCGGCCGTGGCGAAGTCCTGGATGCCGTCGAGCAGCCGGGTGTGGCCGTGGGCGCGCACCTCGGCGTAGCCGAACTCGCGCGTCTTGCCGCCTTCGACCGCGCCGCCGAGCTGCGCGGCCATCGTCTGCATGCCGTAGCAGATGCCCAGCACCGGCACGCCCAGGTCCCACACCGCCTGCGGCGCGCGCAGGTCCTCGGCCTCGTAGGTGCTGGCGTGGCTGCCCGACAGGATGATCGCCTTCGGCGCGAACTCGCGCACGAAGGCGTCGGAGACGTCGTTCGGGTGGATCTCGCAGTAGACGTGCGCCTCGCGCACGCGACGTGCGATCAGCTGGGTGACCTGCGAACCGAAGTCGAGGATGAGGATCTTGTCGTGCATCGTCGGGCTCTGAAGCGAAGAAGGCCCGCCGCGCGCACCGCGTCTGGCATGACGGGGCGGCGAGGCAGGCGGGAGTCGGTCACGCGGCGTGGGTGGCCAGCCGCGCTCGGCGCTGTTTGCGGAAATGGGCGATCGCGAAGGCCAGCGCCAGGGCCTGCAGCACCGCCGAGAAGAACATCGGCGTGCCGATGCGCCAGTCGCCCTGCGGCAGGTGCGACACCAGGCCCAGCAGCGGTGCCGCCAGCGTCGGCGCCACCACCGCCATCAGGCTGTTGAGCGAGCTCACCGAGCCCATCGTCTGGCCCTGGTTGTCGTGCTGCGCCGCGCCCGACACCAGGCCCTGCAGCGCCGCGGTGATCGTGTTGCCGAGGATGTTGGCGGCGATGACGACGTACATCATCCAGCCCTCGGTGACGAGGCCGAAGGCGACGAAGGCCAGCGTCGACGACAGCAGCCCCAGCACCGCCAGCCGCGGCGCACCGAAGTGCTTCAGCAGCCGGCCCAGCAGCCCGCCCTGCACGATCGCCGAGACGACGCCGATCGCGAACAGCGACCAGCCGTTCTGCGTCGGGCCCCAGCCGAACTTGAAGGTCGTGTAGAGCACCCAGGTCGTGTACAGCGAGAACTGCGCCAGCGCGGCGCAGGCGAGCACGACGACGAGCAGGCCGACGCCCTTGAGCTGCGCCAGCTCCTTCAGCGCCGACAGCGGGTTGGCGCGCTTCCAATGGAAGGGCCGGCGCTTGTCCAGCGGCAGCGATTCCGGCAGCACGAAGTAGCCGTAAGCCAGGTTGATCAGCGCCAGCGAGCCGGCGACGAAGAACGGCAGGTGCGGGTCGATGCCGCCGAGCAGGCCGCCGATCACCGGCCCCAGGATGAAGCCGATGCCGAACATCGCGCCGAGCATGCCGAAGCGCTTGGCACGCTCCTGCGGCGGCGTGATGTCGGCGACGTAGGCGTTGGCCACCGCGGCGTTGGCCTGCATCGCGCCGCCGACGATGCGCGACGCGACCAGCATCCAGATCGACGTCGACAGCGCGGTGACGAAGAAGTTGAACGCCAGGCCGCAGAAGCCCAGCAGCAGCACCGGGCGGCGGCCGTAGCGGTCGGACAGCGCGCCGAGGATCGGCGCGCCGATGAAACACGCCACCGCGTACGAGAACGCGACGACGCCGTACCAGTAGGTCTGCTCCGCCGGGCTGGTGGTGAAGACACCGACCAGCGCCGGCAGCACCGGCGAGATGACGCCCACCGCCAGCATGTCGATGAGCACGACCAGCATGATGAAACGCATCGCTGCCGGCCGGCCGCCGGGGTGCACCGGCGCGGGGGACGTCTCGGGACCGCTCATTCCATGCGGTAGTTCGGCGCTTCCTTCGTGATCTGCACGTCGTGCACGTGGCTCTCACGAATGCCGGCGGCGGTGATCTCGACGAACTCGGCCCGGCTGGCCATCTCCTCGACCGTCGCGCAGCCGCAGTAGCCCATCGAGGCGCGCAGGCCGCCGGCCATCTGGTAGACGATGGACAGCATCGAGCCCTTGTACGGCACGCGGCCCTCGATGCCCTCGGGCACGAGCTTGTCGGCGTTGGGGTTCGCGGACTCGTCGTTCTCCTGGAAGTAGCGGTCGGCCGAACCGGCCTTCATCGCCCCGATCGAGCCCATGCCGCGGTAGCTCTTGTAGCTGCGGCCCTGGTAGAGGATGACCTCGCCCGGCGCTTCCTCGGTGCCGGCGAACATGCCGCCCATCATCACCGTGCTGGCGCCGGCGGCGATGGCCTTGGCGATGTCGCCCGAGTAGCGGATGCCGCCGTCGGCGATCAGCGGCACGCCGCTGCCGCGCAGCGCGGTGGCGACGTTGTCGATCGCGGTGATCTGCGGCACGCCGACGCCGGCGATGATGCGCGTCGTGCAGATCGAGCCCGGGCCGATGCCGACCTTGACGGCGTCGGCGCCGGCCTCGACCAGCGCCAGCGCGGCAGCGCCGGTGGCGATGTTGCCGCCGATGACGTCGACCTGCGGGAAGTTCTTCTTCACCCAGCGCACGCGCTCGATGACGCCGGCGCTGTGGCCGTGCGCGGTGTCGACGACGAGCGCGTCGACGCCGGCCTTGACCAGCAGTTCGACCCGCTCCTCGGTGCCCTCGCCGACGCCGACGGCAGCGCCGACGCGCAGCTTGCCGTGGCTGTCGCGCGCGGCGTTCGGGAAGTCGGTCTGCTTGGTGATGTCCTTCACCGTCATCAGGCCGCGCAGCTCGAAGGCCTCGTTGACGACGAGCACGCGCTCGAGCTTGTGGCGGTGCATCAGCGCCTTGGCCTCGTCCAGCGAGGCTTCCTCGCCGACCCAGACCAGGCGCTCGCGCGGCGTCATGACCTCGCGCACCGGGGCGTCCAGACGGGTCTCGAAACGCAGGTCGCGGTTGGTGACGATGCCGACGACCTTCGGGCCCTCGAGCACCGGGAAGCCGGAGAAGCCGTGCTGGCGCGAGAGCTCGCGCACCTCGCGCACCGTGGTCTCGGGCGTCACCGTGATCGGGTCGCGCAGCACGCCCGACTCGTAACGCTTGACGCGCGCGACCTCGGCCGCCTGCTGTCGGGGCGTGAGGTTCTTGTGGACGATGCCGATCCCGCCCTCCTGCGCGATGGCGATCGCCAGGCGCGCTTCGGTCACCGTGTCCATCGCTGCCGAGACGAGCGGCAGGTTCAGGGCGATGTTGCGGGAGAGACGGGTCTTGAGGCTGGTGTCGCGGGGCAACACCTGGGAGTACGCCGGCACCAACAACACGTCGTCGAAGGTGAGCGCTTTGCCGAGTAGGCGCATGCTGAGGGGAGCTCCAGACGCAAAAGCGGATTATAGGTAGGAGTCGACACCCTCCGCCGGAGTCGCGCTTGCGTCAAATGCACGCGCCGCCGGGCGCACTACACTGCCCCGATGCCGATCGCCCGTCCGTCCCCGCTGCTGCCGCTGGCCGTTGCCGCCTGCCTGCTCGCCCTGGCGGGCAGCGCGCAGGCGCAGTGGATCTGGCGTGACCGCAACGGCCAGATCACCGCCAGCGACCTGCCGCCGCCGCGCGAGGTGGCCGACAAGGACATCGTCCAGCGCCCGTCGAACGCCCGCCGCCCGCTGCCGCCGCCGGCGGCCGCCAGTGCCGCATCGGCACCGGCCGCGCCCCGGGTCGACCCGGTGCTCGAGCAGCGCCGCCGCGCCGCCGAGCAGGAGCAGCAGGCCAAGCTCAAGACCGAGCAGGAGCGCGTCGCTCAGGCGCGCGCCGAGAACTGCCGCCGCGCCAAGGCCCAGCTCGCCGGGCTGCAGAGCGGCCAGCGCATCGCGCGGCTCAACGAGAAGGGCGAACGCGAGATCCTCGACGACAAGGGCCGCGCCGAGGAGTCGCGGCGCGCCGAGGGCATCATCGCCTCGGACTGCGAATGACGCGGCGTCAGCGCGTGCCGCGGTAACGCAGCCGGCGCGCTTCCTTCGGGTCCACCGTCAGCGGCCGGTACAGCTCGACACGGTCGCCGTCGCGCAGCACGGTCTGCGGCGGCTGCACGCGGCCCCAGATGCCGGCGTCCAGCGTCTCGGCCACGAGGCCGTGGCGTTCGGCCAGGCCGCTGGCGTGCAGCGCCTCGGCCAGCGTCGCGCCGTCGGCGAGTTCCAGCTCGACGCGGTCGACGGCGTGCGGCGCCGGGCAGTAGACGACTTCGACGCGCATCACGAACCGGGCGCGCTCAGCGTGCGCCGTAGACCGATTCGGCGCGTTTGACGAAGCAGTCGACCAGCGTGTTGGCGACGCGGTCGAAGACCGGGCTGACCACCGCCTCCAGCGTCTTGCCGGCGAAGGCGTAGCGCAGGTCGAGCTCGACCTTGCAGGCCTGGGTCTCGCTGCCCGGCCGGCCGAGCGGGAGGAACTGCCAGGTGCCTTCGAGCAGCGAGAACGGCCCGTCGACGAGCTTCATCAGCACGCACTCGGGCGGCGTGTTCTCGTTGCGGGTGGTGAAGGCGTGCTTCACCCCCATGTAGTGCATGCCCAGGCGCGCGGTGACGCCGTCGTCGTGCGTCTCGAGCACGTCGGCGCGGTCACACCAGGGCAGGAACTGCGGGTAATGGGCGACGTCCGTCACCAGGTCGTACATCTCCCTCGGGGAGTACCACAGCAGGACCGACTTCTTCACGTGCTTCATACAATGCTTCGATTGTAGGGGGCCACCCCTTCACGACGACTCCATGGCCAACATTGCAGAAAACCGCCGCGCCCGATTCGAGTACCACATCGAGGAGCAGTACGAAGCCGGCATCGTGCTGTCGGGCTGGGAGATCAAGGCCATCCGCGCCGGCCAGGTGCAGCTCACCGACGGCTACGTGCTGATCCGCGACGGCGAGCTGTTCCTCATCGGCTGCCGCATCAACGCGCTGCGTTCGGCGTCCACGCACGTGCTGCCCGAGCCCGACCGCACGAAGAAGCTGCTGATGAAGAAGGACGAGATCCGTCGTCTCGTCGGCAAGGTCGAGCAGAAGGGCTTCACCCTCGTGCCGCTGAACCTGCACTACAAGGGCGGGCGGGTGAAGGCCGAGATCGCGCTGGCCAAGGGCAAGGCCCAGCACGACAAGCGCGACACCGAGAAGAAGCGCGACTGGGAACGCGAGAAGGGCCGGCTGATGCGGCACAAGGTGTCGGGGCCGGCGAAGGACTGAGGCGGCCGCTGTCGGCTTCGTTCAAGACGCCGGCTGCAGCCTGGCGCAGCATCGGGCTTCCAACTGCATGCCCCGCACCATGAAGCTCGCCTACACCATCCTCTACGTCGACGACGTCGCCCGCAGCCTCGCGTTCTACCGCGCCGCATTCGGCCTCGAGCAGCGCTTTCTGCACGACAGCGGCGACTACGGCGAACTCGACACCGGCAGCACGACGCTGGCCTTCTCGGCGCGCCGATTGCTGCGCGAGATGGGCCACCACCCGCAGCGTGCCGACGCCCAGGCGCCGTGTTTCGAGATCGCGCTGACGACCGACGACGTCCCGGCCGCGATGCAGCGCGCCGTCGAGGCCGGCGCGAAGCCGATGCAGGAGCCGCGGCAGATGCCCTGGGGCCAGACCGTGGCCTACGTCGCCGATCCGGAAGGTTTCCTGATCGAGCTCTGCACGCCGGTCGCGCCTCAGGCTTCTCAGGCGTAGCCGGGTTCGGCCAGCACGGCCAGCAGATCGGCACGCCGTCGCAGTGCGGCCGGTGTCAGGCCGAACCAGCCGCGCAGTTCGCGCGTCATGTGCGCCTGATCGGCGTAGCCGTGCTGCCCGGCCAGGTCGGCCAGCGGCACGCCCTCGGGCAAGGCGCGTGCGGCGCGCCGGGCACGCGCCAGGCCGTGCCAGTAACGCGGCGGGCGGCCGGTCGCCGACTGCAGCAGGCGCTCCAGCGTGCGCTCGCCGACACCGAGCTGGCGCCGTGCCGGCAGCACACCGTCAGCCGCGGCCAGCGCCTGCAGCGCCTCGTCGAGCCGGGTGTCCAGCCGCACGTGCTCGGCGATCAGCGCCAGCGCCTCGGTTTCGTCGCGCTCCGGGCGCGCTTGCAGCGCCGCGAGCAGCGGCGCTTCGGCGATGCAGGCCGCCGGGCGCAGGCGGAAACCGACGAAGCGGTCGCCGGCTTCGCTGCGCACCGTGTAGGCGCCGGTCGGCAGGTCGGAGACGAACCAGACCGGCCGCGCCCCGCTGGGGCAGGACAGGATCAGGTCGCGGCAACCGTCGGGCATCACCGTCGCATCGACGGGCTCGACGGCCAACGATCGCCAGCAGGCCAGGACCGCCGGCGCCTCCATGCGTCAGCCCGCCAGTGCGGCCAGCGCCTGCTCCAGATCGGCCTTCAGGTCGGCCACCTCTTCGAGGCCGATCGAGAAGCGCACCACGGTGCCGTCGTAGGCCGGCCTGGCGCGCATCTGCTTCAGGTCGTAAGGCACGACCAGGCTCATCGGCCCGGCCCACGAGTAGCCGATGCCGAACAGCTGCAGCGCGTCGACGAAACGGTCGACCTGGGCGCTGGTGAAGCGCGGTGCGACGACGACCGAGAACAGCCCGGCCGCGGCGCGGCAGCTGCTCTTCCAGTGCTCGTGGCCCGGCGCGCCGGCCAGCGCCGGGTGCAGCACACGCGTGAACTCGGGCCGCGTCGCGCACCAGGCGGCAAGCTCGCGCCCGGCCACGTCGGCGGCGTGATAACGCAGCGAGAGCGAGGGCAGCGAACGCAGCATCGCCTCGGCGTCGTTGGCGCCGACGCCGTAGCCCAGCCGGCCGTGCGTCATGTGGATGCGGTCGGCCAGCTCGGCGTCGCGCGTGACGACCGAGCCCATCAGCACGTCGCCGCCGCCCGAGGGGTACTTGGTCAGCGCCTGCATGACGACGTCGATGCCGAGATCGAAACCGCAGAACGCGAGGCCGGCGCCCCAGGTGTTGTCCAGCGCCGTCGTCACGCCGCGTTCGCGGCAGACGGCGACCAGCGCCGGCAGGTCCGGGAACTCCATCGTCACCGAGCCCGGCGCCTCCAGCCAGACGAGTTTCGTCGCCGGGCCGATCGCCGCGGCCAGCGAGGCCGGGTCCATCGGGTCGTAGAGCTTGTGCGTGATGCCCCAGGCGGCCATTTCCCGCCGGGCCAGTTCACGGCTCGGGCCGTAGACGTTGTCGGGCAGCAGCAGCTCGTCGCCGGTCTTCAGCAGCGCCATGTTCACCAGCGCGATCGCCGCCAGCCCGCTGGGCACCAGCACGCAGTGCGTGCCGCCTTCCAGCGTCGCGATGCGTTCTTCCAGCGTGAAGGTCGTCGGCGTGCCGTGCAGGCCGTAGGTGTAGCCGTTGCGGTGGCGCCAGTCGCGTGCACGCATCGCCGCGACGTCCGGGAACAGCACCGTCGAAGCCTTGTGCACGCCGACCTGCGGCGCGTCGAAGCCGGCCGGCGGACGGTACGGATGGTGGATCAGCTTGGTGGTCATGTCGGGTTGACGGTGCTTGGCGAATTGTCGTCCCTTGGAGTCGACGCAGACACCGGCCGCATGCCTCAGGCGCATCAAGCTGCCGCCGTGGGCCGGCTCTGCCGGACCACTGGCGGCGCCCCCTGGGGGGAGCGCCGAAGGCGCTTCGGGGGGGTCAGACTGCCATCGCGACGAGGTCATGGCCTTCGGCGGCGACGATGCGCGCGCGCACGAACTCGCCGACCTTCAGCGTGCGCGAAGCCTTCTGCGGCGGCAGCAGGCGCACGGTGCCGTCGATCTCGGGCGCGTCGGCATAACTGCGGCCGACGCCGCCCTTGCGGCCCAGCGCCGGCGCGTGGTCGACCAGCACCTGCATCGTCTGGCCGACGCGGCGCTGCAGCCTGGCCACCGACACCGCCTCGGCGACTTCCATGAAACGCGCGCGGCGTTCCTCGCGCACCGCGTCGGGCAGCGCGCCCGGCAGCTCGTTGGCCGGGGCGCCGGCCACCGGCGAGTAGGCGAAGCAGCCGGCGCGGTCGATCTGCGCTTCGGCGAGGAAGTCCAGCAGCGTCTGGAACTCGGCTTCGGTCTCGCCGGGGAAACCGGCGATGAAGGTCGAACGCACGACGAGCTCGGGGCACAGCTCGCGCCAGCGAGCCAGGCGCTCGAGATTGCGTTCGCCACTGGCCGGGCGCTTCATGCGCTTCAGCACGTCCGGATGGGCGTGCTGGAACGGCACGTCCAGGTACGGCAGGATGCGCCCTTCGGCCATCAGCGGCAGCACGTCGTCGACGTGCGGGTACGGATAGACGTAGTGCAGCCGCACCCAGGCGCCGTGCGCCTCGGCCAGCTTCGCCAGCTGCTCGCAGAGGTCGGCGAAACGTGTCTTCACCGGGCGGCCGTCCCAGAAGCCGGTGCGGTACTGGGCGTCGACGCCGTAGGCGCCGGTGTCCTGGCTGACGACGAGCAGCTCCTTGACGCCGTTCTCGAACAGCGCCTTGGCTTCGCCCAACACCTCGCCGACCGGGCGCGAGACCAGGTCGCCGCGCATCGACGGGATGATGCAGAAGCTGCAGCGGTGGTTGCAGCCTTCGCTGATCTTCAGGTACGCGTAATGGCGCGGCGTCAGCTTGATGCCGGCCTCGCCGCGGAACTCGGCGCGCACTTCGGGCACGAGATCGACGAAGGGGTCGTGCGGCTTGGGCACGTGGCGGTGCACCGCGTCCATCACCTCCTGCGTCGCATGCGGGCCGGTGACGGCCAGCACCTTGGGGTGCACCTGCTGCACCATGTTGCCGCCGTCGTCGCCGGCGCGCGCACCGAGGCAGCCGGTGACGATGACGCGGCCGTTCTCGGCCAGCGCCTCGCCGATCGTGTCCAGGCTCTCCTTGACGGCGTCGTCGATGAAGCCGCAGGTGTTGACGATGACGAGGTCGGCGCCGGCGAAGGACTTCGAAGTGCGGTAGCCCTCGGCGGCGAGCTGGGTGAGGATCAGCTCGGAGTCGGTCAGCGCCTTGGGGCAGCCCAGCGAGGCGAAAGCGACGGTCGGAACGGTTTCTTGCATCGGCGGATTTTCCCAAATCCGCCGGGGCCCCGGCCGTGAACGCTTATCGCTTTCCCGGCGGGAAGCGGCCGAACACCGCCATCTGGTCCTGCATCGCCTCGAACACGGCGCGCGACTGGTCCAGGTAGCTCGTCATCAGGTTCGGGAACACCGGCGGCTTGCCGCCGACGAACTGCTGCTGCATCTCGACGAAGGCCTTCAGGTTCTGCTCGAGCATCGCGCCCATCGGCCCCTGCATCGCGCTGCCGTAGAAGCGGATGATCTGCGCCAGCATCTCGGTGCTGAACATCGGCACGCCGCCCGACTCTTCCTCGAGGATGATCTGCAGCAGGATGCTGCGCGTCAGGTCGTCGCCGGTCTTGGCGTCGCGCACCTCGAACTGCTCGCCGCCCATCACCATGCGCTTGACGTCGGCCAGCGTGATGTAGCTGCTGCTGCGCGTGTCGTAGAGGCGCCGGTTGGGGTACTTCTTCAGCGTCCTCGGTCCGGGCTGGGCGTTCGGGTCTGCGGCCTGGGCACGGCGGGACGTGGGCATGCGGCAAGGCTCCTGTCGGTGGGTCGAGAACCCATTCTAGAAGCGCGAGCAGGCCGGGCTGCGCCGGTTCACCCTTCGGCCGGCGGCGGCACGAAGAGCCAGGCCAGGAAGGCGTCGACGGCCTCGGTGGGCTCGCCGCCCTGCCCCAGGCGCTCGTTGAGCTCGGCGTGGGTCAGCGCCAGCGGCACGGCACACGCACGCCCGCCGCGTTCCACCAGCCGGGCGGCGAAACGTTCGGACTGGCGCACCGAATCCTCGCGCAGCGACGAGCACAGCAGCAGCACCGGCGGCGGCGGCACGCCCAGCGTCGCGGCGCGGTGCCAAGGCGAAGCCGCCTCCCAGCCGGCCGGCGTGTCGCCGAAGGCACGGTCGTGCAGCGGCAGGTGCGCGCCCTGCATGACCTCGACGACGTCCAGCGCCGCGCTGTCGACCAGCACCGCGGCGGCCGGCGGCTTGCAGCCGGCGTCGGCGGCCAGCGCCGTGTCGGCCAGCACCAGCGCCGCGAGGTGGGCGCCGGTCGAGTGGCCGAGCACGACGATGCGCCCGGCGTCGCCGCCCCAGCCGGCGCATTCACGCTGCACGAAGGCCAGTGCCCGGGCGACGTCGGCCGCCTGCTCGCGCGGCTCGGCCCAGGGCAGGCGGCGGTAGTTGATCGCGACGACGATCCAGCCCTGCGGCCCCCAGTGCGCCAGCTTGTGGCCGACGACCTGCGGCTGCTGCTTGTCGCCGGCGATCCAGGCACCGCCGTGCACGACGACCAGCACCGGCGCGCGCTGCACCTTGGCCGGGCGGTAGACGTCCAGCCGCTGCGCCGGCCAGCGGCCGTAGGCCAGGTCGGCGTCGACCACGGTGCCCGGCGGCAGCGGTGGCGCCGGCTCGCTGCTGTCGCGCCGCCTCAGCCAGCCGCCGGTGTCGGGGCTCACCGCTTCAGCGCCTCGTGGGCGGCGAAGTGGATCTCGCAGCCGCCACGCGGGTTGGGCAGGTAGCGGTCGCCACCCAGCGGCATGATCTTCGGCCCGAAGGGGTTGGCGGTGCCGCAGAACAGCCCGTACGGCGAGGACACCAGCGTGCGCAGGCCCATGTTGTACGGGTTGTCGAAGCCGTTGTTCGTCACCGGCACCCAGTTCTCGCCGTCGAAGCTGCGGTACAGGTCGAAGCCCGAGTGGTGGTCGAGGATGGCTTGCGCGCCGACGTGGTTGATGACGTTGGTGAAGGCCTCCGGCCAGCGGCTGCGGTTGGCGTAGCCGACCAGCGTGCTCCACTCGAAGGTGCCGAGGTAGAGCCAGCCGTCGTGCTCCACCATGCGCCAGAAGTAGCCGTTGAAGAAGTTGTTGAAGCCGGGCATGTAGCCCGACAGCGGGATCTTGCGGCCGTCGGGCGTGTCGCGTTCGTCGCCGATCAGCAGGTCCCAGGAGCCGTCGGGCCAGATGCGCACCAGCTCCGGCGGCGCCGGGCCGACCTTGTTGGCGGTGTCGATGCCACCGCCCTGGATGCCGCTGCCGATGTAGAGCGCACCCTTGAACGGCAGCATCGACAAGGTGCACTGGTTGAGCTTGCCGCGCCCGGCGCCGCGTTCGATGACCTTCTCCCAGACGTAGGGCTTGTCGCCTTCGCAGGGGCTGCGCCAGACCTGGTAGCCCTCGAGGTTGAAGGTGCCGACGTAGAGATGGTCGCCGAAGCCGCACATCTCGAAGATCGTCTTGTTGCCCGGGTCGCCGAAACCGAAGTCGCTGACCGGCTCCCAGCCGCCGTGCGAGGGGTCGGCGCTCTCGTAGACGACCGAGTGCGCGGAGATGTTCGGGTTGCCGCCGCGCGAGCCGGCCGGCGTCGTGAACAGCCGCCCCTTGAACTCGGTGACGGTGCGGATCGTCGTCACCGGCAGGCCGTTGAGTCCGGGCTCGCAGGTCGGCTCGAAGCGGCGGCCGTCCTCGGAGCGCAGCAGGTGCGGCCCCGGCCCGCGCGCCGGCGACCAGGTGCTGACGAACAGCGCCGGCGGCTCGACGCCGCGGCCCGAGTAGACGAGCATGCCGCGCAGTCCCAGCTCGCGCGGGATCGGCTTGCCGTGGCTGCCGATGATCGTCGGCGACTTGAACACCCGCTCCCACTCGTCGGCGAGCGGGTCGTAGCGCCAGATCTCGGCGTGCATGTCGAGCTCGAACGGGTTCTCCGGGCACTCGACCGGCCAGACGTCCATCGCGATCGGCAGCCGCGACTTCATGAACGGGAAGTTGCCGCGTGTCGTGCCGACGTAGAGATGGCCGTTGAACCAGGCCATCGAGTGCGCGTAGGCGTTGTTGCCGTCGCCGAAACCGCCGCGGGCGACACAGCGGAAGTCACGCCGGTTGAGCCCGGGCCAGATCCCGAGCCGGTTGGCTGCAGCCATCAGAGCGTCACCGCCATCTCGGAGATGTAGCGGGCCAGCGCCTCGTGCGCCTCGTCGGGCGTCGCATACGGGCCGACATGGCCGCGCTCGCGGGTGCTGAAATGCCAGGCGCCGTCGATCTTGAAGACGCGGTCGCTGCGGAAGTGGCGGCGCTGCTCCTCGCCCGAGCGCACGACCGGGCGGCGCGCGTAGTCGCCGCGCCAGAAACGTTCGCACTCGTGCATCACGTCGGCGGCCCGCGACACCGGGAAGAAGTGGCCGGCGTCACGCACGCGGCGGAACTCGCCGTGCGGCCAGACCTCGAGCAGTTCGCCGCCGGTCAGCCGGGCCTGCGAATGGTCGCCGTAGAGCGCGAGGATCGGGAACAGCAGCCGGCGCAGCGACTCCAGCGTCAGCCCGTCGTCGCCCATCAGCTGGGTGCCGGCGGCGGTCTCGTCCATCAGCTTGACCCACTGCGCCGCCGTGCGCTGGCCCTGGCGGCCGAGCATCGGGCCGACGAGCGCGAGCAGGTCCTCGCCGACCGGCTCGTGGCGCAGCTGCAGGTGCGCGACCTCGGTCAGCAGGCGGTGGCCGAAGTACGGGTCGTGCGTGTCGAGCGCCAGGCCGTGGCGGTCGAGCACCGATTGCACGTGGGCGCGCCGGCTCCATTCACGCGGCACGGCGTGGCGGCGCACGGCAGAGATGTGGGTGTCGCACAGCACCAGGCTGGCAAAACGCGCCGGGTCGCTGCAGGCGGCGTTGAGCGCGACGACACCGCCGAAGCTGTGCGCCACGAGGTGCGCGCGGGCGATGCCCAGCGCGTCCATCAGGCCGAGCAGGTCCTGGCCCAGCGCCTGCGGCGTGTAGCCGTCGGGCGTCATCTCCGAGCGGCCGTGGCCACGCAGGTCGAACAGCGTGACACGAAAGCGTTTGGCGAAGGACTGCGCGTACGGCAGATACCAGAACGCCATGTTCGCGGCCAGGCCGTGCACCATCACCAGGTGCTCGCGTGCGGCGCCGTGGGCGTGCTGCGGCTCGTCGACCTGGAGAACGTTCAGGCGCGCGCCGCGGACCAGCGCGTGCGGCATGCGTCTACTCCATGTAGCCCAGCAGTTGCAGCTGGGCCATGATCTGCGCCTTCTCGTCGTCGGCCATCGCGTCGCCGTCGGCGCGACGGGCGCCGGTGGTCGGCGCGCCGATGACCACCGGCTGCGCCGCCTTGTGCTCGGCGGTGAACATCGATTCGGGCACCTGGCCCTCGAAGTCGCTGGGCACCGGCAGCCCCAGGCTGTAGAGCAGCGTGGCGCCGACGTCCATGATGCGGCGCCGGCCGATCTGCTTGCCCTCGGCGATGCCGGGGCCGCAGGCGATGAAGACGCCGTCCGGGTGGTGGGTGCCGGCGGGCTCGGGCCGCTTCTCGACGACCGGCAGCTTGTTCTTGATCGACACGAAGCCGAAGTCGCGCAACACGAGCTGCAGGTCGGGCGCGTCGCCCATCGCCGAGCCGGGGAACACGTCCTCGCGCTTGTGGATCTCGGCGACGATGCGCTCGCCGGTCTCGGGGTCGCGGAAGTCTTCCAGGTCGCGGATCAGGCGCTCGCGCGTCGTTTCGTACTCGGCCAGCGGGATGCCCGGCTGGCCGGGCTCGCGGGCGACGCGGATGTTGATGCCGTTGCTCGACGGCGTGCGGCAGTAGGCCACCGTCTTGCTCCAGTCGAGGTAGGCGAACATGCTGTCCTCGCGGCGGCGGCCCTCCTCGGTGTCGGGCACCGGCTTCCACGCCAGCCAACCCTTCTCGCCGAGGTAGGTGTTGATGCGCACGACCTCGGTCGTCGCGGTGAAGCCGTGGTCCGAGGCCATGAAGACCTGCACCTCGGGGCCGGCGGCGGTGACCAGCGCCTCGATGAAGCTGTCGAGCTGGCGGAAGTAGTCCAGGCACAGCGAGCGCATGCGCCGGTGGTACTCGCCGTCCTCCGGGCTCTGCAGCGCCGGGTCGAGGTACTGCCAGGCCTGGTGCTGCAGCTTGTCGACGCCGTCGAACATCACCGCCATCAGGTCCGGCGCTTCCTCGCGCATCAGGTATTCGGCGATGCGGAACCACTGCTTCTCGCGCGGCAGGTGGTAGCGCACCCAGTTCTCGCGGTCGTGGTCCGACAGGCTTTCCATCGCCTGCTTTTCCTGCTCGAAGTCCCAGGCCAGCTCCTGCGCGCTGAACTCGGGGATCGCCTTCAGGCGGTCGTACAGGTCGGACGGCGTCGTGTTGCGGCGCAGGTGGCGCCAGGGCACGAAACCCGGGACCATGAAACCGTTCAGGTCCTTCGGCGGCGGCGCGGTGAACGGGAAGTTCAGCGCCGCGACCTTCCTGCCCTGGCGGCTGGCGATGGCCCAGATCGTCTCGACGCGGCAGTCGCGCGAGTCGTAGAGCGTGAAGAACACGTCCTCCCCGCGCTCCTCGGCGCGGATGAAGTCGAAGACGCCGTGGTGGCCGGGGCTGCGCCCGGTCATCAGCGACACCCAGGCCGGCGGTGTCAGCGGGTTCGGCGTGGAGCGCAGCTTGGCGCGTGTGCCGCGTTTGAACAGGCTGCCGAGGAAGGGCATCACCGGCACGCCGTCGGCGGCCGAGGTGAGCGAGTCGAGGACGGTGAAGGTCGCCCCGTCCATGCCGATGAAAAGCGTCTTGACGGTCACGTCGCGGTTCCCCCGGCAGCAGCCACACGGGTTTCGATGAAAGCCGCGATCTGGCTCACCGACAAATCGCCGACATAACTGCCATCACGCATCAGGAGATTCTGGAAACCGAGTTTCCGGGAATAGGCCTCTTCGAGCGCGACGCAGAGCTGGATGATGTCGACGGAGGCGAACTCGAGATTCGCCACAAGCTGCGTCGAGGGGCCGACGCCCCCGTCGAGCTCGAGCCCCCAGTCCTGGATCAGATCCTCGATGACGGCGATCACGGTCGCCTCGGCGGTCGCCTTCAAGAGACTGCTCATGTTCTACCCGGAAACTCTTTCGTGATATTCGGCGAGTGCCACCACCGAATTCCCAACGCGCACAAGCAAAACCGGGACCATGCTATCACCGGCCTGCACCCGCGCGCGGCTCGCGCCCCCCGATTCGAATGTCACGGCAAACGCCTCGGGCGCGCCCTGCAGGCCCGTCCCGAGCAGTTTCGCCGCCGCCTCCTTGGCGCACCAGACGCGCAGCAGAGCGTCGTCGCGCGTGGCCGCCGGCTGCGCCGCCAGCCAGACGCGTTCGGCCGGCGTGAACGCGGCTTCGAGCAGGTCCGGGCGCTGCACGCGGCCGATCTCCTCGGCGTCGACGCCGACCGGCGCACCATCGTCGCGCAGCGCTGCGACATTCCAGCGCGCACCGTGCGTCAGCGACACCGCGGGCGCTGGCGCCAGGCTCTGCGTCCACCAGCCGTCGACAAGCGGCGCGCCGTGTTCGTCATGGCCGACGACGACGTCCGACGGATAGACGAGCTGGCCGGTGCGTTCATGCAGCCAGTGGCGCACCAGCTCCTTCAGCGCCAGCCGGCCGTGCAGCCACTGGCGGCGCTGGCGCAGGTTGTCGGGCAGCGCGCGCCAGGCTTCGCGTTCCTCCCAGGCCAGCGTGGCGTGCGCCAGCATTCGCAGGAAGATCGCGTTCGACTGGGCGCAGAAGGCCTCGGGCAGGCTCTCCAGCTGCCACAGCCGCGCCCCGCCCACCGGCGCCAGCGGCTCGCCGAGCCAGCCGCCCAGCGGGTCGCGGCGCAGCTGGTAGAAACGGTGCGGCACGGGGAAGAAGACGTTGACCAGGCCGTCGACGCGCACCAGCGGCCGGCCGTCGGCGCCGTGGGCCTCGAACTGCCAGCGCCGGGCGGCGGCGATGTCGGCCGCCTGCGCCGGGTCCAGCGCCTGCTGGCGGCCGCGCAGCACGAGGCCGGCCTCGGCCGCCGGCTGCGGCGCCAGCAGCTCGATGCGCTCGATCGTCGACGGGAAGCAGTTGAAGTCGGTGCCGACGTGCTCGGCCACCCAGCAGGCGGCGAGCTGGCCCATCGCGTCCATCAGCACCGGGTTCAGCACCATCGACGGCGTGGTCCCGCCGTCGAAGAAGCCGGCCAGACTGCAGTCGCTCAGTTCGCAGTCGATGCCGCTCTCGTCCCAGCCGCGCACGTGCGCCAGGCTCTGGAAGATCGGCCCGTGGAACATGCCGACGTCGTAGATCGCCTGGCCGTCCCAGCGTGCGGCGCGCGGCGCGGCCAGCGCCGGCAGCGGTGCCAGGCGCGGCGTGTCGGCGAGCCGGAACAGCGCCGTCACGGCCGGCGCGCCACGCTGCGACAGCGTCGCGCGCCACAGCCCGGTCTCGCCGGCCTCCGGCTCGGCGACGACGTCCAGCGTCAGCGCCTCGTCGTCGAGCGCAATCCAGTCGAAAGCCCTCACCTGCTCGATGCTGGCGAAGGCCGCCGTGCCGGCCAGCGCCGCGGCGGCCTCGGCCAGGATCTCCAGGCTGGCCATCAGCGGCACGCAGGCCAGGCCGACGAGTTCGGGGTCGGTGTCCGAACCGCGCCCGGACAGCACGTGGTCGCGCAGGAAGGCGTCGCGGTGCACCGCGAGGTGGCAGCGCGCCACCAGGCGCTCGGGCGAGGCCTCGACCAGTTCGTCGAGGAACGGCGCCCAGGCCAGCGGGTCCTCGGCCGCCGGCGCCGGCTCGGCCGCGCCCGGTTGCCAGGCTTCGAGCAGCGACTGCTGCTGCGCCAGGAAGGCGCGCATCGTCGCGAAGTAGTCGGCCATCACCGCGGCGCGTGCCGCGGCCTCGCCGTCGTCGGCCGGCTCGGCCGCCGGTTCGGCGGTCACGGCGGCCACCGGTTCGGCAGGCACCGCGACCGGCACCTCGACGACCGGCACCCCGGCGGCACCGATGCGCTGCAGCAGCGCGCGGTCGGCGTCGCTCAGGCGCAGCACCGGCATCGTGTTGTCGAGCATCGGCCGCTCGCGCGGCACCGGCGCCGGCGCCGTCAGGTCGACGACGGCGACGCGGCGGCGCGCGTACAGCGCCTGCAGCGACATCGTCCTGCCGTGCACCCAGAGCTGGGCCAGCGTCGCCAGCAGCTGCTCCAGGCCGTGCTTGCGGCGCTGGTTGGAGGCCAGCGCCAGATGCGGCTGATCGGCCAGGATGTCGTCGACGAAGGCCGTCAGGTTGCCCGAGGGGCCGACCTCGACGAAGGCGCGCACGCCGTCGGCGACCATGGCCTGCACCGTCTCGCGGAAGCGCACGGTCTGCGACCACTGCGCCCCGGCCAGCTTGCGCACCGCCGCCGGCGACGCCGGGAACAGCCCGGCCGACGCGCAGGAATACAGCGGCACGCGCGGCGCGCCCAGCTTGATCGCCTTGTAGTGCTCGGCGAAGGCCGCGCTCATCGCGCCGAAGGACGGCGTGTGATAACCGCGGTCGAACGGCAGCGGCATGCAGATCGCGCCGATCGTGGTGAGCCGCGCCTGCACGGTATCGATCGCCTCGCGCGTGCCGTAGAGCACGAGCTGGTTGGCGCAGTTGTCCATCGCGACGTCGATCGCCAGCCCGGTGGCGGCCACCGTCTCGTGCACCATCGCCGCGGGCAGCGCGCCGACGGCCAGCAGCGCGCCGGTCGGGATCCTGCCTTCGGCCAGCACCTGGGCGTAGACGGCGTTCAGGTCGCGGATGAAGTCGGCCAGACGGGCGCGGTCCTCGGTGGGCAGCGCGCCGCTGGCGGCCAGCGCCGACGACTCGCCCGAACTGTGGCCCAGCATCACGTCGGGCTCGACGCCCAGCGCACGCAGCAGCGAGTACATCGCCTGGCCGCCGATCATCACCGCCTCGCTGCCGACGTCCATGTCGTGCAGCCGCGCCTCGAGCTGCTTGCGGCGCTCGGGCGTCAGCTCGGTGGCCGGCGGGTAGACGATGTCGGTGCGCGTGTCGCCCGGCACCGCGTCGTACAGGCCGCGCCAGAAGTCCAGCCAGTCGCGCACCTCGTCGAAGCACTGCGCCAGGTCGGCGAACATGCCGAGGTACTGCGAGCCTTCGCCGGGGAACAGGAAGGCCAGCTTGCCGTCCAGCGCGCGCGGCGAATAGAAGACGCCGCCGCGTGTCGCGAAAGCCTTGTCACCGGCGCTGCGCAGCTTGGGCAGCGCCTGCGCCAGGCCCTTGGCCAGCGCCTCGCGGCTCTTGGCGACGATCGCCAGGCGGGCCTCGCCGCCGCGGTCGGCGGCGGCCAGCGCGGCGGCGATCTCGGCCAGCGTCCAGCGCGCCTCACGCGCCAGCGCCGCGCTCAGCGTCTCGACGGCCGTGGCCAGCGCCGCGGCGTCGGGCGCCGACAGCACGCACAGCTCGAACGGCCAGCGCGCCAGCAGCGGCGGGCGCGCGGCGGCAGCCGGCGCCTGCTCGACGATGGCGTGGGTGTTGATGCCGCCGAAGCCGAAGCTGTCGACACCGGCACGGCGCGGCTGGCCCGCCGGCACGATCCACGGCATCGCCTCGGTGTTGACGAACAGCGGCGTGCGCTCCAGGCCCAGATCGGGGTTGACCTGCTCGCACAGCGTCGGCGGCAGCACGCGGTGGTGCAGCGCCAGCGCGGTCTTGATCAGCCCGGCGACACCGGCGGCCGGGATGCAGTGGCTGATCATCGACTTGACCGAGCCGATGGCGATGCTGCCGCCGGCGCCGCGGCGCGGGCCGAAGACGTTGGTCAGCGCCGCGATCTCGGTCTTGTCGCCCAGCGGGATGCCGGTGCCGTGGGCCTCGATCAGGCCGACGGTCGCCGGGTCGACGCCGCTGTGTTCGTAGGCGCGGCGGATGGCCAGCGTCTCGCCGTCGACGCTGGGCGCCAGGAGACCGGTGCCGCGGCCGTCGCTGGCCTGGCCGATGCCACGCAGCACGGCGTAGATGCGGTCGCCGTCGGCCAGCGCGTCGGACAGGCGCTTGAGCACGACCATGCCCAGGCCTTCGCCGAGCAGCGTGCCGTCGCTGCCGGCCTCGAAGGGGCGCACCCGGCCGCGTGCGCTCAGGGCGCCGAGCTGCGTGAAGATCGTCGAGACGTCGGCCGGCAACGAGGCGTTGACGCCGCCGGCGATCATCATGCGGCTGCGGCCAGCGCGCAGTTCGTCGACCGCGGCGCTCACCGCCAGCAGCGACGACGAGCAGGCGGCATCGACGAGGTAGTTCGGGCCCTTCAGGTTGAGCCGGTTGGCGATGCGCCCGGTCATCACGTTGGGCACCAGACCCGGCGCGGTGTCGGCGCAGTGCGGCGGCAGCTTGGCCAGCAGCACGCGGCGCAGCTCGGCCTCGCCGGCGGCGTCCATTCCGGGCAGCGCGGCCTTCAGCAGCGCCATCGTCTGGTCGAGCACGATGTTGTGCTGGATGACGGTGACCTGGCCGCGGTGCAGATAGGTGCTGTGGCCGAGGATGATGCCGGTGTCGCGGTGCTCGGCGTCGTGGCCGAGATAGCCGGCGTCGGCGAGTGCGTCGCGCGCCACGCGCAGCGCGAGGTACTGGTCGGGTTCGCCGCCGTCCATCGAGTTCGGCATGATCCCGAACTCGCGCGGGTCGAAGCGGTACAGGTCCTTCAACCAGCCGCCGCGCGGCGTCTTGATGCGGCCGTCGGCCAGGTAGCGCTCGGCGTCCCAGTTCTCGACCGGGTCGCCGACCGCGTCGACGCCGTCGAGGATGTTGTTCCAGAAGGCCTGCAGGTCCGGCGCGTCCGGGAAGATGCAGGCCATGCCGATCAGCGCGATCGGCTCGGGCGCGGTGTTGGGCGGGTTTCGGCTCATTTGACACCCTTCGGCCTGTCGGCCGTTCCCGCCAAGCGGGAATGAGCCCCGGACAAGTCCTGCGGGCTCATGCGTCGATCGCCGTGCGCGCGCTGCCGCCCAGGCGGTTCAGCGCGGCGCTGGCGATGCTCTCCAGTTCCTCGATCAGCATCACCGGCTCGCCACGTTCGTCGCTGAACACCACGTTGGCGCGGATCAGCGTCGGGTCGTCGGTCGGGATGCGCTCGTACTCCATGCGCAGCCGCTCGGGGAAACGTTCGGCGTAGCGCACGACGCGGCCGAACTTCGCCGGCAGCGCCGACTCGTCGCGGAAGGCGCGCGCCCAGAGCCAGGCCATCTGCGCCGCGGCGTCCAGCAGCGCCGGGTCGAAGACCCAGCCCGGCGCGTCGGCCGGCATGCCGCGCAGCCAGCTCGACGGGTGCGTGGAGCGCACCGCCGTGCCGGCGCCCTGCTGCGACAGGCCGTCGAAACGTTCGATGACCTGGAAGCGCGGGCCGTGGAACAGCCACTCGCCGTAGGCACGGTCGACGGTCAGGCTCTTCTCGCGGTGCGCGCGCGGCACGACACGTTCGCCGGCCGGCAGCTGCTGCTCCAACCGCACCACGCCCTTGTAGTGGGTGATGAAGCGGCCGGCGGCCAGCTCGCTCTGCAGCGCCGCGACGACCTCGAAGCCTTCGCTGCTGCCATAAGGCGGCGGGCTGACCAGCACACGCAGCGCACGCGCCGGCTCCTTCAGCTCGACGCCCTTCATCAGCCGGAACTCGCGCAGCTCGACGACCTTCCAGCCCGGCCACAGCGTGGCCGCGGCCTCGGCGGTGATCTCCAGCGCGGCGGCCGCCGGCAGCACCGGCGTCGCGTCGATGACGTGTTCCTGCAGGTAGAGGTGGCGAGCGACGTCCAGGCGCAGCGCGACGACCTGCTCGCCGCGGCCGGCGTCGAGCACACGCGCGGCGCCCAGCAGCGCGCCGAGCTCGGGGCCTTCGGGCTCGGGCGCCCGTTCGCGCCAGGCGCCGATCTCGGCTTCGTGGCGCTCCCAGGGGCCGGCGCCGCAGACCACCTCGACCGGGCCGCCGGCCGGGCGCGAGATCTCGTCGGCGAAGAGCTTGCGCCCCACCGCCGCGCTGACCAGCGTCACGCCCTTGGCGGCGAACTTGGCTTCGGTCTCGGCGGTCACCATGCCGGCGCCGAACTTGGTCGGCCCCCACGGGCCCCAGCACAGCGCGCTGACGGCGACACGGCCGTCCCAGCGCCCGCGCAGGTGCTCGCAGAGGCGGTTCATCAGCTCGTTGGCGGTGGCGTAGTCACCCTGCCCGCTGTTGCCGTAGCGCCCGGCGACCGAGCTGAAGACGGTGAGGAACTTCAGGCTCTCCGGGCGCAGCCACTTCTGCAGCAGCAGCAGGCCGACGACCTTGGTGTCGACGACGCGGCGCCAGCTCGCCGTGCTCTTGTCGGCGATCAGCTTGTCCTCGATGACGCCGGCGCCGTGCACGACGCCGTCCAGGCGGCCGTGGCGGGCGTAGACGCCGTCGAGCAGCGCCCGCATCGAGCCCTCGTCGGTGACGTCGACCGCGTGGTACTCGACGGCGGCGCCGCTGGCGCGGAAGTCGGCGATGTTGGCGCGCATCTCGCGCAGGCCCAGCAGGGCCTGCACATGGCGGTTGATCTCGCCCGGCTTCATCGCCAGCACGCCGCGGCGCACCTCGGCGATGAAGTGGGCACGCAGCGCCGCGGCGTCGGCCAGCGCCGCCAGTTCGGCGGGTTCGGCCTCGGGCAGCGTGCTGCGGCCGGTCAGCACCAGCGTGTTGCCGGGCCGCGCCAGCTCGCGCAGCACCTCGGCGGTGATGCCGCGTGCACCGCCGGTGGCGAGCACGACGACGCCGGCCAGCGCGACACGCGGTGCGTCGGGCGCCAGCTCGGCGACGACGCTGCGGAACACGGTGCGCTGGCCGCCGGGGTAACCGACTTCCTGGCGGCCGCCGTCGAGCGCCAGCTCGTCGAACAGCGCCTGGGCGTGGGCCAGCGCGGTCTGCGTCGGGTCGAGGTCGACGGCCTTGACGCGCAAGCCGGGCCGCTCCTCGCGCAGCGACTTCAAGAGGCCAGTCGCACCGCCGGACAGCGGCAGCGCCTCGGGTGCCCGGCCGCGGCCGAACAGGCCGCCCAGCGCGCTGGCGGCCAGCACGTGGGCCTCGGGAATGAAGGCCGCGCCCAGTTCGCGCAGCAGCACGAACAGCGCCTGGTCGCCGGCGGCCAGCGCCGCGCGCCATTCGTCGGGGCCGGCGTCGGCGCCGGGCAAAGGCGCGTCGACCGGGCTCAGGAACACCAGGCCGGCGATCGGCGCGACGCGGTGCGTGCTGCACCAGGCGACCAGCGCCGCCTCGTCGCCCAGCAGCGCCGGATCCAGGCGCTCGACCGTGGCACCACGTTCGACCAGCCGCGTGGCCAGGCCGTCGGCGAGCGTGCCGCGGTCGGGCACGATCAGGTAGCGCCCGGCGGCGAGACGGCGCGCGGCCGTCCCGGGCAGGGCTTCGGGTGTCGGTTCGATCAGATGCCGAGACGGGGCATGGTCGGCGACGACGGCGCCGGCCACCGGGGTGCCCGCCTCGGCACGTTCAAAAGGGACGGCCGCCCCTTCCTTGGCCGAGCCGATCAGGTCGAGCATGCCGTTGAGCGTCGGCTGCGTGTTCAGCTTGCTGCGGCTGTCGACCAGCGCGGCGCGCCAGCCTTCGGGCAGCGCCTGCAGCATCGCGCCGACGACCTCGATGCGCTTGATGCTGTCGATGCCGAGGTCGGACTCGAGGTTCTGGTCCAGGCCGACCATGTCCTTCGGGTAGCCGGTCTTCTCCTCGACGATCGTGAGCAGCATCTCGGCGAGCTTGTCGCGCGACAGCGCGGCGGCCGGGGCCGCTGCAGCCACCGGCGCGGCCGCGACCGGCGCCGGCTGCACCGGCGCCGGGGCGGCGACGGGCGCAGCGGGCACCACCGGCGCCACCGGGGCGGCAGCGACGACCGGCGCGGGCGCCACGACGGGCGCCACCGGAACGACCGGCGCCACCGGCGCGGCGGGCACCGCGTCGGCGGCCCGCGGCAGCACCATTGGCGCCACCGGGCGGGCGCGCAGCGCACGCGCCGGCGCCGCCGGCTGGCCGAGGAAGGCGGCCATCACACGTTCCTGCGACTCCAGGAACTGGCGCATCGTGTCGAAGTACTCGGCCATCACCGCGGCGTCGGCCGTGGCGGGCAGTGGTCGTCGTTCATCCATCGTTCGGGCCCTCCGGGAAAACTGGGACGTGATCGGGGTGGCGGTGCGCACCGGGGCGGCCGCGGGCAGCGTGGGGGCGACGGCGGCGACCGGCGCCGCGGGATTGACCGCCGGTGCGACGGCGGGCGGCGCGGCGAGCGCGGCCTGGGCCTGCTCCAGCGTCACGCCGACCGGCTTGACCGGATCGGCGAGGCGGCGCACGCCGGCGCCGTTGATGACCCAGGCGGTGCGCGCCGGCGTCTCGCGGCGGTCCAGCGAGGCCAGGCGCTGCGGGTCGCCGACGCGGCAGTCGCGGCCAGCGAACAGCGGCTCGACGTCCAGCTCCACGCCGGCCACCAGCAACTGGCCGATGCCGGCCAGCACGCCGCCCAGGCCGCTGCCGTCGTCCAGCGCGACAGCCACGTGCGGCTGGTCCTGCAGGATGCGGCCGACCAGGCGCGACAGCACCGCCTTCGGGCCCACCTCGACGAACAGGCGCGCGCCGTCGTCGTGCATCTGGCGCACCTGGGCGACGAACTCGACCGGTTTGACGAGATGCTCGGCCATCAGCTGGCGGCTGCGCGCCGGCTCGGCCGGGTGCGGCCGCGCGGTGGCGTTGGCGTAGACGGGGATCGCCGCCGGCTGCCAGGGCGTGGCGTCGATCAGCGCCGCCAGCGGGCCTTGCGCCGGCTTGACGAGCACCGAGTGGAAGGCCGCGGCCACCGGGATGGCTTGCGCCTCGATGCCGGCGGCGGCGCACTTGGCGATGGCCGCCTCGACGCCGGCACGCGTGCCCGAGACGATGCTCTGCAGCGGTGCGTTGTGGTTGGCGACGATGACGTCGGGCAGGTCGGCGATCAGCTGCTCGACGACACCACGTTCGGCTGGCACCGCGGCCATCGTGCCGAGTTCGGCACCGGCGTCCTGGGCGGCGTCGACGATGAAGCGGCCGCGTGCGGCCGACAGCGTCATCAGCGCGCCGAAGTCGATCGCGCCGGCGGCGTGCTGGGCGACGAACTCGCCGTAGCTGTGGCCGGCGGCCATGTCGGCCTGCAAGCCCAGCGCCTGCAGCAGCCGCCAGAGGCCGACCTCGACGGCGCCGAGCGCCGGCTGGGCGACGTCGGTGCTGGTCAGCGCGCGGCGCGCGGCGTCCTGGGCAGCGTCGTCGTAGGCGGCACGCGGGAACAGGAACTCGCCCAGCGTCTTGCCGAAACGCTGCGTGAACGGCGCGCGCAGCGCGGTCTCGGCCTCGGACAGCGCGTCGGCCACCGGCGGCAGGTACAGCGCCGCTTCGCGGCCCATGCCGGTGTACTGCGAGCCCTGGCCCGGGAACAGCACCGCGACCTTGCCGCCGATCGGCGCACCGGCGCGGTGGAACACCCCCGGCGGCGCGGCCTTGGCCTCGCCGCGCAGGAAGGCGGCCGCGGCACCCAGCTTGGTGGCCAGTTCGGCGGGGCTGCGCGCGACCAGCGCCAGGCGCTCGGCGGCGCCGGCCTGCCACTGGCGCGCCAGGCTGGCGGCCAGGTCGCGCAGTTCCACCGGCGTCGCCGCCAGCTCGGCGTGCAGCGCCGTCAGGCGCGAGACCAGCGCCTCGCGGCTGTCGGCCGCGAACAGCAGCAGCTCGGCCGGCCAGCGCCGCGCCGTCGCGCTGCGCAGCCAGGGCCGGTATTCGCGCTGGTACTCCTCCATCACGACGTGGAAGTTGGTGCCGCCGAAGCCGAAGGCGCTGCAGGCGGCACGCCGCGGCTGCTCGGACGGCAGCCAGGGCAGCGCGTCGGCGATGACGTGCAGCGGCGCGTCGGCGCGCTTGAGCGTCGGGTTCGGGTTCGTCACGCCCAGGTGCGGCGGCAGCACCTTGTGGTGCAGCGCCAGCGCGGCCTTGACCAGGCCGGCGACGCCGGCGGTGGCCTTGGTGTGGCCGATCATCGTCTTCACCGAGCCGACGACGGCGCCGTGCGGGCGAGCGCCCTCCTCCAGCATCAGCCGCGTCGTGCTTTCCAGCTCGGCGGTGTCGCCGGCGACGGTGCCGGTGCCGTGGGCCTCGAACAGGCCGACGGTCGACGGGCCGAAGCCGGCCATCTGGTAGGCGCGGCGCATCGCACGCAGCTGGCCAGCCGGCAGCGGCGCGGTCAGGCCCTTGGCGTTGCCGTCGCTGGAGCCGCCGACACCCTTGATGACGGCGTAGATGCGGTCGCCGTCGCGCTCGGCGTCGGCCAGACGCTTCAGCGCCACCATCGCGATGCCTTCGCTGATGACGATGCCGTCGCCCGAGGCGTCGAAGGTGTTGCAGCGGCCGCGCGGCGACAGCGCCTGCGTCTTGCTGAAGCACAGGTAGCCGAACGGGCCCTGCACGGTGTCGACGCCGCCGGCGATGACGATGTCGCTGCGCCCGGCGGCCAGCTCGGTGACGCCCTGGTAGACCGCGGCCAGCGACGAGGCGCAGGCGGCGTCGGTCGTGAAGTTGACGCCGCCGAAGTTCAGCCGGTTGGCGATGCGCCCGGCGATGACGTTCAGCAGGATGCCGGCGAAGGAATCCTCGGTCCACTCGGGAAGGCGCCCGGCGACGTCGGCCGGCAGCTGGCCCGAGAAACGCGGCAGCTCCGAACGCAGCCCGTACTGCGAGCCGACGTCGCCGGTGCCGCCGCTGGCGCCGACGATCACCGAGGCGCGTTCGCGATCGAAAGGCTTGCGGTCGTAGCCGGCGTCGGCCAGCGTGCGGCGCGCGACTTCCAGCGCCATCAGCTGCATCGGGTCGACGGCCTCGATCGACTTCGGCGGCATGCCGTAGCGTGTCGGGTCGAAGACCAGGTCGTCGATGAAGCCGCCCCACTTCGAGTAGATCTTGTCCGGCGCGTGGCGGTCGCTGTCGTAGTACAGGCGCCAGTCCCAGCGGTGCGGCGGGATCTCGGTGATCGCGTCGACCTTGGCGAGGATGTTGTCCCAGTAGGCGGCCAGCGAATCGGCCTTGGGCAGCAGCGTGGCCAGGCCGACGATGGCGATGTCGACCGGGCCGGTGGCGGCCACCGGCGCGGCCTGGCGGGCGTCGGCCGCGGCGGCCAGCAGCGCGGCGGCGCCGGCCGTGACTTCGTCGTGCAGCGAGGCGACGGTCGTGACGCCGTCGCGCAGCGTCGCCACCTGGCCGAGCATGTACATGCCGTCGGCGTACTGCTGGCTCTCGTCCAGCGTCGTCAGCTTGCCTTCCTCGCCGATGCGCGTCGTGCCCTTGGAGGCGATGCGCAGCCGGCCCATGATCAGGTCGTCGAGCACACGCCGGCTCTCTTCGCCGGCCACCTTCTGCTCGCGCAGCTCGGCGCGCGTTTTGAAGAACTCCTGCGCGAACGGCGTGTAGCCGCAGCGGCTGGCGTGACCCGGGCCGGACTCGAGGCTGACGGTGTGGCGGCAGGCGATGACTTCCTGCTGGAACTTGGCCACCACCGCGCCCGAGGCGACGATCTCCTCGGTGAACAGGTAGGCGCTGCCCATCAGCACGCCGACCTTGACGCCGCGCGCGACCAGCGGCGCGGCCAGCACCTGCACGAAGGCCGACGAGGCGGCGTCGTGGATGCCGCCGGCGAACAGCAGCTGCAGCTCGGCCGGGGCGACGCGGCGCGCGTCGATCTCGTCGGCGATTCGGTCGACCATCGTCGACCAGAGCACGAAGCTGGACAGCGGGCCGATGTGGCCGCCGCACTCGCGGCCCTCGAAGATGAAGCGCCGCGCGCCTTCCTGGACGAACAGCGGGATCAGGTTGGCCGACGGCACGTGCAGAAAGGTCGGCACGCCCGAGGCTTCGAGCTTGACGGCCTGGTCGGGCCGGCCGCCGGCGATCAGCGCGTAGGCCGGCTTGTAGGGCGTCGCCAGCGCGAGCTGCTCGTCGAGCAGGGCCTGCGGCGCGAAGCCCAGCAGGCCGATGCCCCAGGGCTTGTCGCCCAGCAGCTGCCGGGTGCGCGCGAGCAGCTTGTCCAGCGGCGCGCCCTTGAGCAGCGCGAAGGCGACCATCGGCAGGCCGCCGCCGTCGGCCACCGCCTGGGCGAAGTCGGCGACGTCGGAGACGCGCGTCATCGGCCCTTGCACGATCGGGAAACGCAGCCCCAGCGCCTGCGCCAGCGGCGCGCCTTCGGCGACCGGCGGCTGGGCGGCGACCTGGCCGAGCTGGGTCGCGACCGCGCTGTCGAAGGCCTTCAGCACCGCGGCCAGATGGCCGTAGCGCTTGCGCCAGTCGGCGGCGAAGCAGACGTCGTGGCCCACCGGCAGCAGGCCGGCGCGCGGGTCGTCCCAGTTCACGCGGCCGGCGACCTTGGCGCGCAGCACAGCGAAGCCGCAGCCGTCGCCCTCGGTGATCAGCGCCTTGGCCACGGCGTGGCCCGGGCGGCTCAGGATGCGGAAGTACTCGCCGTGTTCGCCGTCGCCGACGGCCACGGTCTCGTTGCCCGACAGGCCGGCGATGACGGCCTGGCCGGCTTCGCCCAGGCGCGCCTCGTCGAGCAGCAGGACCTGCGCATCGAGCGCGCCGCCGGCGACGCCGAGCGCGGCGCAGCCCGCGGCCACGGCCGGCGTCAGGCCGCCGCGCACGTGCAGCGGCAGCGCCGTGCGGCCGCGCCACTTCTGCAAGAGGATGAAGCTGGCGTCCTCGCCGACGAAGCCGCCGGCCTCGTTGCCCTTGAGCAGCAGCGCGTCGACGTCGCCGTCCAGCGCCTCGGCCGGCCAGTCCGGCGTCGTCAGCTCGGCCATCACGCGCAGGCCGGCGGCGCGCAGCGCGGCCAGCGTCTCGCGTGCGGCCGGCACCGCGGCGGCGTCGATCAGCAGCCAGGCCAGGCCCGCGGCACGCGCGGCGAGCAGGCGCTCGGCGTCGCCGTCGGCCAGCGCCGGCAGCTTCAGCGCGTGGCCGCCGTCGGTGGCCGCGGCCGCGGCGGCCAGCGCCGGCACCCAGTGCGCCGCATCGGCGTCGAGCTCGTGGTTGACGACACCGACGGCGCCGGCGCGGCAGGCGGCGATCGCCAGCGACACGTCCCGGTGTCCGGCCGGCGTGAGGACGAAGGTCTGGAATGCGCTCATGTCAGGGGCGGGACAGGCCCCGGCCGGCAGCGGCCAGGGTGGCACCGGGCATCGGGCGATGCATCACCGGCGAGGACACCACGCGTCGCACGCGTGGGTGCGGTCGAGGGCAAGGGAAGCGGCTGTGGCGACAAGCATCTCGATGCCGCGGGGCGGCCCACCGCGTCTTTCCATGCACCAGGTTCGGCACCAAGTTATCACGGGCATCCGGCATTTCAGCCACGCGGGCATCGCGCCTCACCCACCCGAGGGGGCTGGCGGCCAGGCCGCAGCCGACGGACGCAACAGCGGGGATGGCGGGGTGCAGGCACACGCGGGGCGCCGGTGCAATTTCGATGCCGCCGCGCCCCCCGGGTCCGGGGGCGGGCGGCCGTCGACGGCACCGCGGGCCGGCGCTTCAGAGCCCCGGATCGGCGAACCACACGCCGTCGGAGCAGTCGGGCCGGCGGCAGGGTTTGTAGCGCCCGCCGTCGGACAGGTCGGGCACCAGCCGGTTGAAGTAGATGCGCGGCCCGGCGTCGGTGATGAACACCTCGGGATCGGTGCGCGTGCGCAGCGGCTCGCTCGGCGTGATGCGCTTGAAGACCGGCGCCGCGGCGTCGATGTTGGACACCCAGACCTCGGAGCGGAACTTGTTCGGCCGCACCGTCTGCGACATGAAGATGTAGGACTTGCCGTTCCAGGTGAAGGGCTCGGGCGAGTAGATCTTGTTGCCGCGCGGCGCCGCCTGGCGGAAGACGGCGGTCCAGACGCCGCCGAGCTGGCGGTACACGCGCAGCTCGGTCTGGTCGACGAGCGTGAAGAACACCAGCTCGTCGCCGTACTCGGGCGCACACCACATCCAGACCTCGTACTTCTGGCCCGCGTCGAAGGTCAGCTGCTGCGAGGTGTTGCGGTCGAAGTCGCGGTAGAAGACCTGGTCGACGCCGTCGACGGTGACCGGGTAGACGATGCCGCGCGCGCCGGCGACGTCGGGCCGCGAGCACGCGACATGGCGCACCGGGTAGTGGGAGTCGGGGAAGTCCTCGATGCGGCGTTCGGACCCCGGCACGAAGAGCTCGGCCCAGTAGTGGACCTCGCGGTTGTCGACGTAGCTGATGCGCGGGGCCGGGTCGCCGGCGACGCTGCTGCCGTACGGTGCCTTGCGCACCGCGCCGGACAGGATGCTGCTCGTCCAGACGCCGCTGCCGTCGTCCCAGGCCAGGCCGATGCGCGAGTTGCCGTCGGTGTGGCGGCCGGCGTACTTGGTGTGCACCAGCACGTCGCCGCGGGCCGTGGGCACCCATTCGGGGCCGTTCTTGGTCTTCTGCGCGTCCTGGAAGGTCATCGAGTCGGGGTCGACGACGACGCCGCGGCCGTCGGCCGGCACGAAGCGGCCGCTGGCGCGGTCGACGTCGGCGACCCACAGGTTGCCGAGCGTGTCGTTCCAGGCGATCTGGGCGCGCGACTGGCTGAACTCGTAGTCGATCAGCTCGGCCTCGGGCGAGGCCTGGGCCTCGTTGGGCACCCAGCCCTGCGCCAGCGCGGGCGCCGCCAGCGCGGCCACGCAGAACGAGGCCAGCGGCCACCGGCAGGCGCGCGAGGCGCGGGTCAGGAGGGAATGCAGCATGGAACCTCGTGTCGGATCAGGAACCCGGGCCCGGCAGGCAGGCTCCGGCCGCCGAACCTTACCCAGCGCCCGCGGCAGCGGCAACGGCGGCCGCGGCTGCGGCACACGAACACGGGGTGGGTGCGGCGGCCGCGCACGGCCCCCGCGAACCGAGGGGCAGGACCGCGCCGGACCTCCCCCGTCGGGTTGATAGCATGCGCCGAACCGACGGAGCCGCCATGAACGTCCCCCGCCTTTCCCATCGTCCGGGCCTGCTGGCCGGGGTCGCGGCGCTGGTCGCGGCCGCCTGCTCGACCGGCTTCGAGGCCCGGGCGCAGACCGTGCTGCCGGAGGTGCAGGTCACCACCGCGGCGATCCCCGACTACGAGTTCGACAGCGGCCGCAACGGCCGCTTCTGCGCCAGCTGCAACGGCGGCGCGGGCAACGCGCTGTTCGCGTTCACCGCCGCCGACGGCCGGCTCTGGGTGGGCAGCGTCGACTTCCAGACCGGCGCGTTCTATCCGCCCGACGGCCGCGGCGTGCTCGTCGACACCGAGACGGCGCCGGTCGCCGACTTCGGCAACGGCCCCGAGTGGATGTCCGGCAGCGCCGGCTCGAGCATCGTCTACACGCGCTACGTCAGCGGCTCGACCCACGGCCCGTCGACGGCGCAGATCGCCGTGGCCTCGATGGTCAACGGCGCCTGGTCGCCGACGGTGCTGCCCGGCTCGGCCGGCCGCGCCACGCCCGACGGCTCCAAGGACACGAACGACGCCGACCCGCGCGTCAACTACATCGCCGCCGACAAGGACGCGCTGTACTGGCGCCGGTCCTCGGCCCTCGGTGACGAGGTGGCGATGCCGATCTCGGACCTCACCGGCGGCAACTCGCGCCGCTGGGTGCCGGGCACGCGCAAGATCATCTTCCAGGGCCACAACGCCGCCGACCCGCGCCTCGTCGACCAGGTCTACACCTACGACACCGACAGCGGCGCCGTCGAGCAGCTCACCTTCGACGCGGTCGGCAAGTACGGCGCCTTCATGTGGAAGGCGCCCGAGTACAACAACGAGCACGTGTTCTTCACGATGGCGGACTACCGCCGCAAGATCCTCGTCTACCGCAAGATCGCCGGCACCGACGGCGTCAAGCGCTGGACGGTGATCAAGACCATCACGCCGCCGGCCAAGCTGCCGTTCTTCTGGTCGCCCGAGGTCTTCACGCACAACGGCCGCTCGTACATCTTCACGGTCGTCAGCCCGTCCAACAAGTTCTGGGACAAGAGCTACCCGACGCACCTGGCGATCAGCGGCATCGACCCGCTGAAGCAGAACTTCAGGATGCTGACCAACGACACGAGCAAGCCGCGGCTGCGGCTGGACCCGGAGTACTTCATCACGGCCAAGGGGCCGTTCATCTACTACAACCGCATGGTGCCGGCCACGACGCAGTACCCGGACGGCGTCAACGACGGCGTCTGGTACGTCGACACCGGGCTCGGCGCGCCGCTGTCGAAGTAGCCGCAGCCCCGCTCAGGCCAGGCGGAAGCCGCCGACCAGCGTCGTCAGCCGGTGGGCCTGCTCGCGCAGGCTGGCGGCGGCGGCGGTGGACTGCTCGACCAGCGCCGCGTTCTGCTGCGTCGACTGCTCGATCTGCACGACCGCGACGTTGACCCCGCCGATGCTCTCGCTCTGCGCGGCGGTCGTCGCGCTGATGCCGTCGACGACCTCGCCGACTCGCTGCACCGCAGCGACGATCTCCTCCATCGAACGGCCGGCGTCGCCGGCGCGGCGCGTGCCCGCCTCGACCTCGGTGACCGACTGGTCGATCAGCCGCTTGATCTCGCGTGCGGCCTCCGCCGAGCGCTGCGCCAGCAGGCGGACCTCGCCGGCGACGACGGCGAAGCCCCGGCCCTGGTCGCCGGCACGTGCCGCCTCGACGGCGGCGTTGAGCGCCAGGATGTTGGTCTGGAAGGCGATGCCGTCGATCGTGGCGATGATCTCGGAGACACGGCGGCTGCTGCGCTCGATCTCGGCCATCGAGCGCACGAGGTCGGTGACGACGCCGCCGCCGCTGCGCGCGACGTCGCCGGCCGAGTGCGCGAGGCGCTCGGCGTCACGCGCCGACTCGGCGGTGCGGCGCACCGTCTCGGTGAGCGACTGCATCGTGCTGGCCGTGGCCTCCAGGCTGGACGCGGTGCGCTCGGTGCGCGCGCTGAGATCGGCGTTGCCGGCGGCGACCTCGTGGCTGGCGACCTCGATCGACTCGGCCACCTCGTGCACCTGACCGACCAGCGTGCGCAGCGCCTGCTGCATGTTGGCGATCTCCTCGCTCAGCAGAACGGTCTCGGCCTGGCCGGCACCCCGTTCCAGCGGCTGCGCCAGGTCGCCCCCGGCGATGCGCCGAGCCGCGGCCTGCAGCGTGGCCAGCGGCCGCGTGATGCCGCGCGTCAAGGTCCAGCCCATGGCCACCGCGGCGACGATGGCGAGGATCGAGACGACGATCGTGGTGCCGCGCAGTTCCTCCATTGCGGTCCTGGCCTGAACCGAGATCTCGCGCTGGCGCTGCTGCTGGAAGGCCAGCACCTGCGCCGAAACGTCGATGTAGTCGGCCGTGACCTGCTCGAAACGTGCCCCCTCCTCGGCCCGGCGGGCCGTGTCGTCGGCGGCCGCCAGCAGCGCCTTGCGCTGGTCGAGGTAACGCTGGCGCGCGACCGCGAGCGCCTCGATGCCGGCCCGGCCGCCGTCGCTGGTCTCGAGCTCGGCGTAGCGTTTCTGGATCTGGGTCGTGCGCTCGGTGACGGCCTTCATGCGCTCGCCGAAGGCGCGCTCCAAGCCGGCGTCACGCGCCAGGCCGATGGCCAGCGCGCGCTGCGAGTTGACCTGGATGTTCTGGTGCCACTCGTGCGCCAGCGCCAGACGCTCGGCCTGGGCACCGACGAGCTCGTCGTTGGCGCGCTCGGCGCGGGCGATCAGGGCCAGCACGGCCGCCAGCACGATCAGCATCAGCGCGACGACGATGCCGAAGCCGAGGGCCATGCGAGCCCCGATGCGAAGACGCAAGACAAAAGACATGCCGGCCCCAAAAGCGCACAAGTGATACGAGATGATACTCATGACACCTGATGCAGCGAATGGCAACAATGCACGCGGCCCGGGGCCGAAGCCGCCGGGCCGCGCACGCCCCGCGCCAGGGCCGTCCGGCGTCGGGCGTCAGGCGATCAGGGCAGCCACGACCACACCTGGACGTTGACGAAGCGCACCACCGCCTGGCTGAAGGCCTGCCAGACGGGCATCGTGCCGGCGTCGACCTTGGCGTAGCCGGTCATGCCCGACTTCAGCGCGCCGCCGCCGTTGTCGACCACCGCGACCACCTTGACGACACGCCCGGCGGGCTTGACGCTGACGTTGCCGTCGATGCGCTCGACCCGGCCCTCGAAGGTGCGGTCGTTGAAGGCGTTGGGCCGCACGCGCACCGGCGCGCCGACCTTGACGTGGCCGATCTCGCCTTCGGGCACGTCGATCTCGACCGTCATCGAGCCGTTGGCCTCGACGGTGGCGAACGGCGCCCCCTTGTCGAGCACGCTGTTGAGCCGGTCCTTCAGGCGCAGCGACAGGATGGTGCCGTCGAAGGGCATGGTCATCACCGTGCGCCCGGCGCGGCCCTCGACCTCGGCGCGCTGCTGCACCAGCGACTGCAGCGTCGCCTCCTCGGCGGCGATGCGGTCCGGCGGCGTACCGGCGCGGACCAGCGCCAGCGCCGCCTCGCGCTGCGCCAGCTCGCGGCGGTCGACCTCGGCCTCCTTGCGCGCGCTGTCGAGCTCCTCGAACGAGATCGTGCGTTCCTGGTGCATGCGCTCCAGGCGCGGCACACGCTCGCCGCTGAAGCGGGCGCGCTGGCGCGCGATCTCCAGCTCGCTCTGCGCCAGCGCGACCTCCTCCTTGCGCGGGCGCGACTTCAGGTCGGCGACGACCGCACGCTGCGCCGCGATGCGCGCGTCGAAGGTCTGCAGCTGCGCCTTCAGGTCGGTGCTGGCGACACGCGCGATGACCTGGCCCTTGGCGACCTGCTCGCCGCCGTCGAAGTTGACCTCCTCGACGATGCCGGCGACGTCGGTCGTGACGACCTGGCGTGCGGCCGGGTAGATCTCGAAGTCGCCGCCGGCGTCGTAGGGGTACGGCAGGAACAGCAGCAGCAGCAGCGTGACCGCCAGGGCCCGCTTCATGTAGTACCAGGTGCGGCTGGCGGGCGCCTCGGCCTGGGCCTGCTCGGCGGTCTCCGACGGCAGCGCGCGCTTGCGCCAGCGCTCGAACTGCTGCGAGCGCTCGTAGGCGCGCGTGATCAGCTTGAAGCGCCGCGTGGTGCGCACCGCCAGGAACACGCCCAGCGCGACGACGACGATCAGCGCCGCACCGCCCAGGCGCAGTTCGTGGATCAGGAAGTGGCCGGCGACGTAGACGATCAGCAGCACCACGAGGTAGGCGTAGACGAAGCTCGCGAGCGCGAAGCTCGCCAGCAGCATCTGGCCGCGCTCGGTGCTGGCGCCGCCGCGCAGGCGATCGAGGAAGGCGCGGTAGGCCTTGCCGCGCAGCTGCGGCTCGTCGACGAAGGCCGACAGCAGGTGGTAGCCGTTGCCCTTGACCAGCGGGTTGCCGCCTTCGACGAGCAGGTTCACCGCGCACAGGAAGGTCAGGCCCAGGCCGATGTTGGTCAGCCCCTCGTAGCGGCCGCGGGCGTTGTACCAGATCAGCACGCCGAGGCTGAACAGCAGCACGCGCACCAGCAGCGGGCCGGCATGCATCCACATGCGCTCGCGCCGCGACAGCTGCAAGGTGTGCCGGATCGGCACCATGAAACGCGGGAAGAAGCCGAAGCGCAGGCCGATGCCGAAGTCGCCCAGGCTGGCGCGGAACTTCTGCGCCACCAGCGACTGCGTGACGACGACCGCGAGGTTGATCGTCACCAGGCTGAACAGCGCGTGCACGGCCAGCGTCGTGGCGCTGCGCAGCGAGCCGATGTCGCTCCACAGCGTGCCGATGTGGCGCAGCACGAGGATCAGCGCCAGCAGCGCGACCAGCGGCAGCAGGTAGACGGCGTACTTCAGCGGCTCGACGACCGGCAGCAGCGCACGCGCCACCGGCTGCATCGGGAAGAAGCGAAACAGCTGGCGCGACTGCCGCGGGTCCAGGCTGTCGGCCTCGTTGACGCCGGCGGGCAGCACCGCGTCCTCGGGCAGCTCGTCGGGGGCACCGGGTGTCGGGCCGGGTGCCGGCGCGGCGGGTGCGCCCGGGCGCGGCGCCTGGCTCGCCATCTTGACCGCCAGCTCCTCGAAGGACTTCGGCTTGATCAGCCCCTGCTCGAGCGCGTAGCCCTGGCGCGTGAACGGCTTGAGCAGCGGGTGCTTGGCGGCTTCGTCGTCGAGCAGCTTCTGGTCGGCGAGCTGGGCGAAGAAGGCCATCACCTCGTGCTCGCCGATCTCGCGGCCGAAGCGGTCGGCGAAGACCGACAGCAGCTTCTCGGCGGTCTCGCAGCCCGGCAGCACCTCGAGCACGAAGAACTGCCACTGCTCGACGTCGTAGGTGCGGTCGGCGAGCTTGTCGCGCAGCACGTAGCTCGTCTTGTCGCCCCGGACGATGCGGAAGGCCTGCAGACGGCGCGGCAGGTAGGCGGGCAGCGCCACCAGCTTGGTTGAGTCACTCATCGGGGGCTCGTCGTCGTTTGGGCGGTGGCGGCGCTCGGGTCGGGCAGCGACCAGCCGCCGCCCAGGGCCTTGTAGAGCGCGACCAGCGCGTCGGCACGCGCGTGGCGGGTCTGGTTCTGCAACTGCAGGCCGGAGGCCAGCGCACGCTCGGCCTCCAGCACCTGGAAGTAGTCGTCGCGGCCGAGCTCCCAGCGGCGCAGCGCGACCTGCCGCTGGCGCTCGAGCACGGCGACGTTGTCGTCGCGCAGGCCCGCCTGCAGCTCGATCTTCTGCCGGGCCACCAGCGCGTCCTGGACCTCGTGCAGCGCGACCTGCACCGAGCGCACGAAGTCGACGGCGGCCTGGCGCTGCAGCGCCTCGGCCTCGCGCACCTGGCCGCCGAGCCGGCCGCCGCTGAACACCGGGCCGAAGAAGTGCAGCCCGAAGCTGCCGAAGTTGGACCGCAGCTCGTCGAGCCGGCCGAGCTCGGCGCTGGCGAAGCCCGAGCTGCTGGTCAGGCCGATGGTCGGATAGAACTGGGCCTCGGCGACGCCGATGCGGGCGTTGGCCGCGACCAGCACCTGCTCGCGTTCACGCAGGTCCGGCCGCTGGGCGATCAGCTCGGCCGGCAGGCCGGCAGGCACCGGCGGCAGCTTCAGCGCGTCGAGCGTGCCGCGCGCCAGCGGCCCGGGGTTGCGGCCGGCGAGCGCGCCGAGCGCGTTCTCCAGCGCCTGGATCTCGGCCTCCTTGGCCGGGACCTCGGCCGCACGCTGCTGCCACTGCGAACGTGCGTGCAGCACCGGCAGCTCGGAGCTGCCGCCGTTGGCGAAGCGCGACTGCGCCAGCGCCAGCGTGTCGGCCTCGACCTGCACGCTGCGCCGGAGCAGTTCGAGCTCGCGGTCCATCGACAGCAGCCGCAGGTAACCCGAGGCGGCCTTGGCGACCATCGCCATCTCCAGCGCGCGGCGGCCCTCCTGGCCGGCCATCAGGTTGGCGAAGGCCGCCTCGTCGGCGCGACGCAGCTTGCCCCAGAGGTCGAGCTCCCAGCGGATCGAGCCCGAGACGGTGTAGTTGTTGTCCACCGGCTCGGTGCCGCGGCTCAGCGGCACCTGGCGGTTCTCGCTGAGCGTGTCGCGCGTGCGCTGGCCCTCGTAGCCGACCTGCGGCTGGCCGGCGGCGCGGCTGACCTGCAGGAAGGCGTCGAGCTGCTCGACGCGGTGCGCGGCGATGCGCAGGTCCGGGTTGTTCGCCAGCACGTCCTGCACCAGCGTGTCGAGCGCGGGGTCGGCGAAGCCGGACCACCAGGCGGTGTCCAGCGCCTGGCGCGCCGCCGGTGCCGGCTCGGGGGCCGCGGCGGCATGGTGCGCCGGCAGGTCCAGCGCGGGGCGGCGGTAGTCCGGGCCGAGGGTGCAGCCGGCCAGCGCCCAGGCGGCGGCCAGCACGAGCACCGCCTGGGCGGCCGGGCGACGGGGGATGACGGGCATGGGTCGCGGCACCTCTAGTCGCGCTCGCTGCGTTCGAGCACGTCGAGCGCCAGCGCCTCGATCTCGCGCACGCGCAAGAGCCGCGTCTGCAGCTCCAGCAGCATCGCCTCGAACCAGCGCACCTGGTACTCGAGCTGGCGGCGCTCCTCGATGATGTCCTCGATCGGCGCGTTGGCCGGCGGCTGGCCGTGCTCGTCGAAGAGGATCTTGATCGACTCGGCGACCTGACGGTTGCCGTTGATGTAGTGGACCTGCTTCTCGACGAACTTCTTCGCCTTGCGCGCCTTGAACTCGCGCAGCAGCGCGTCGCGCAGGCCACGCTGCGCCGGCGACAGCCGGCTCAGGTCGGGGTGCGTCGTGACCGGCTTGCCGTCGATCGGGCCGAGCTTGGCGCGCCGGCCCAGCGGGGGGGTGTCGGAGTCGCTCATCGCCTCAATATCCAAACTCACGGGCGAGTTCGACGACCTCGGGCTTCAGGCCCTGGCCGTCCTCGCGCCAGGGCACCGGCCTGTCCAGTGGCGGCACCTTCACCTTGTGCGGGCGGAAGGTCGGGCCGGAGAGGAAGTTCGGGTCGTTGCCGAACAGCGCATCCAGCGGGCCGAAGCAGGCGAACGGCGAACGTTCGGGATGCATCATCTCCTCGAGCGCATCGGCGTCGTCGCGGATGCCCAGCCAGCGGCAGATCATGCCGAGGAACTTCGGCGGATCGTTCATCACGTCCTCGCCACGGATGCGCATCTGGCGCTCGGCCGGGATCGTGTCGAGGAAGTTCAGGATGTTGATGTTCAGGTCGTACCAGGCGAACTGGGGTTCGACGATGGCGCGGTCCTCGAGGAAGTCGATCGAGTTGACGAACAGCGCGAAGGTGCCGTCGTACAGGCTCATCACCGACTTGCACTGGCCCACCGGGTGGCGCGTCAGGTGCAGGTAGCGCGCATCGGGGAAGGTCTCGCGGATGCGCAGCAGGCGCTGGATGTCCACCGTGTACGCCGGGCTCTTCTCGACGGCGATCAGCGGGTCGATCCTGTCGACCAGCTCGCGGTAGATCTCGCCGGTGGACAGGTTCTGGCGCGCGGCGCACCAGTGGCTGGCCATGCGCACGCTGTCCATGGTCTGTTCGCCTCCGTAGATCTCGGCGACGGCGCGCAGCAGGCCGTGGCGCGTCTTGGCCTCGCTACCCATCTCGTCGGTCGAGCGCACCCACAGGTCGACGAGGCGCTCGACGTTGAACAGGCACAGCTCCGGCAGGCCGAAACACTGCGGATGCTGGCCCAGCATCGCGTTCATCAGCGAGGTGTAGGACCTCGGCGGCGCCAGCAGGAACAGCGGCGCGGCCATTCAGCCCAGCCGCCCCTCGACGAAGGGAACCTCGAAGCACTTCTCGTGCATGATGGGCCCGTGGCCGAAGTAGCCGTCCTCGCCGAACAGTTCGCCGTGGTCGGCGGTGACGATGAAGTGCGTGTTCGGCGGCGCCATGGCCATGATGCGGCCGATCTGGGCGTCGCAGTACTCGATGCACCTGATCTGCTGCAGCCGCAGCATCTCCATCTGGCCGGGCTCGAAACCGCGCCGGCCCTGCGTGGCCTCGGTCACCGCGTCCATGCCCTTCAGCGCACCGTGCAGCCCCGAGATGTGCGGCAGGTCGGCACCTGACAGCATGTACGGGTAGTGGGTCTCGCCGACGTTGAGGAAGTAGTAGTGCGGCTCGTCGTCGGGGAACTCCATCTCCGCGACCATGCCCTTGAAGTCGTTGTGATGGGGCATGAGCTTGTAGTCGTCGAAGTCGCGGCTGATCAGCGTGCTCTTGTTGAGCACCGGCATCGAGACCCGGGCGACGGTGCGGTAGCCGAGCTTGCGCAGCACCTTGGGCAGCGACAGGTCGGGCAGGAACTCCTTGAACGCGATGTCGGCGCAGCCGGTGCGCTCGCGCCACTGCGCGAACTCGTCCTTGTAGACCTCGGAGGCGAAGACGTCCTTGGGGCTCGTGTGCGGCAGCATGCCCATCGCGAAGGTGTGGTGCGACGGCGCCGTCCACGAGGCGTACGAATAGCGCTTCTGCGCCGCGCCGAGGCGGTCGACGTTGGGCGTGTTCGCGGCGACGAAGCTGTCGTGCCGGCAGCTGTCGAGCACGATGAAGACGATGTGGTTCAGGGACATGCAGGTTCCTCGGGACGCGGACACGCTCAGGGCAGCGCGATCTGCAGCAGGCCGCTCAGGTTGGTCACGCCCTCCGGCACGAGGGGCGCACCACCGACGATCAGCAGCGGGTAGTTCTGCAGCACCCACACCGGCGAGCCCGGGTGCTGCGTGTTGAGCTCGCCGTGGAACATCGACGGCGGCTGCTGGCCGTTCAGCGAGGTCAGCACGGCCTGGTCCTCGAAGGCGCCGCCCAGGGCGGTGTAGGTGCCGGCGTCGGCGTCCATCGTGATCGCCAGCCAGTCGGCGTCGCCGCCGAGCACGCCGGGGCCCACGAAGCGGCCCGGGAAGAAGCCGGCGAACTCCTCCTTCAGCGCCACCAGCCACTGCAGACGGCCATCGCCCAGCGTGCTTTCGCCCACCGACAGCAGCAGCTCGGTCTGCCCGGCACGCGCGATGCGGAAGCGGATCGGCGGCGTGCCGGCAACGGTCGGCGTCGCGGTGAAAACGCTGTCGGCGACGCTCACCGTGTAGCTGCGCAGCGAGCCGCTGGCGCAGGCCGAGGTGTAGACGACCTCGTAGTCGTTCTCGCAGATCTGCAGCGTGTTGCCCGACAGCGTGGCGGTGGCCGGGTGCGTGCTGGCGTCGCTGCCGTCGGCGGCGACGCGCCGGATCATCAGGTTGTAGCGCCCGGCCGCGCCGGTGGTCGACGCGAGAAAGGTCTGCGCCGCGACGTAGGGCAGCAGCGTGTCGCCGACCTGGTGCACGCCGACGACGAGGCCTTCGGCGCTGCGCAGCCGCTCGGGCCCGGCACCGACGATCCAGCCGCCCTCGCCGTCGGACACCAGCTCGCGCCGGTCGGAGACACCGTCGCCGCCGAGGCTGTAGCGGCCGGCGCCGAGGTCCAGCGCCATCGTGTAGGCGCGGCCGTCGGCGGCGAAGACCCGGTAGTCGCTGTCGTCCTCGGCGGCGTCGCTGCCGCGGGAGCCACCGCAGGCGGCCAGCGCCAGGCTGGCAGCCAGTGCACAAACGGTCGCGGCGCGCACCGCGAAGCTCCCAACGCCTCTGCCCATTCGTTCGACTCGTGTGACTTGCGTGAACCGATTGTTAGCGAGCCCCGGCGGTGGCGATACCGCCGGGACGCCCGCCCGGCTCATGCAAGTGCGGGGCCATCCCCGCGAGCGCGGGGGCTTCAGCCGCCGGCGCTGGCGACGAAGTGCGGGTTGTCGAAACCCGGCTTGCCGTAACGCAGCGGCGCACCGGCGACGGTGTCGACACGGCCACCGGCGGCGGCCAGCACGGCGTGGCCGGCGGCGATGTCCCACTCCATCGTGCGCCCCAGGCGCGGGTAGAGGTCGGCCTCGCCGGCGGCGACCAGGCACAGCTTCAGCGACGAGCCCGCATTGGCCAGCGCGGCCACCTTGCGCCCGGCCAGAAACGCGTCGAGCGCAGCGGCGTCGCCGTGCGAGCGGCTGGCGACGACGGTCAGCCCGTCGGCCGGCACCTCGCGGCAGCGGATCGCACGCACCACGCCGGCTTCCTCGACACGCGCGCCCTGCCCGCGTGCACCGGCAAAGAGCCGGTCGAGCGCCGGCGCGAAGACCACGCCGAGCACCGGCTCGCCGCGGTGCACCAGCGCGATGTTGACGGTGAACTCGCCGTTGCGGCTGATGAACTCCTTGGTGCCGTCCAGCGGGTCGACGAGCCAGAACCAGTCGCCGACCTCGGGCACCGAACCCGCGGCGACGGCCTCCTCGGCGACCACCGGCACCTCGGACGCCAGCGCGTGCAGCGCCGGCACGATGAGTTTCTCGGCACGTTCGTCGGCCTCGGTCACGGGCGAGGCATCGTCCTTGCCGCGCACCGAGAAATCGGTGGCGTAGATCTGCATGATCAGCGCGCCAGCACGGCGCGCGATGGCGCTCACCTCGTCCAGCAGGCCGGGGGCGGCCACTCGTTCTTCGGTCATGAACAGTCCTCCTGTGCGCCGACTTTAGCGGCGCCGGGCCGGCCGGCAGCCGACGCCTGTGCGCCGGCGTCCCTCATCCCCACGAGGTGCGCGGCCCCGGGGCCTTGGGGGATACTCACGGCCCCGCGGCATGCCGCTTGCTGCGGCGCAGCACGAGACCACCGAGCACGAGGCCTATGCATCCACCGATCAACCTGACCCATCTGCAGCGCCTGGAAGCCGAGAGCATCCACATCCTGCGAGAAGTCGTCGCCGAGGCCGACAAGCCGGTGATGCTCTACTCGATAGGCAAGGACAGCGCGGTGATGCTGCACCTGGCGCGCAAGGCCTTCTACCCCGCGCCGCCCCCGTTCCCGCTGCTGCACGTGGACACGACCTGGAAGTTCCGCGACATGTACGCGATGCGCGAACGCATGGCGCGCGAGCTCGGCATGGAACTGCTGGTCCATCACAACCCCGAGGCCATGGAACGCGGCATCAACCCGTTCGACCACGGCTCGCAGATCCACACCGACATGTGGAAGACCCAGGGCCTGAAGCAGGCGCTGGACCACCACGGCTTCGACGCCGCGTTCGGCGGCGCCCGCCGCGACGAGGAGAAGAGCCGCGCCAAGGAACGCATCTTCTCGTTCCGCACCGCGCAGCACCGCTGGGACCCGAAGAACCAGCGCCCCGAGCTCTGGCACCTCTACAACGGCCGCAAGCACAAGGGCGAGTCGATCCGCGTCTTCCCGATCTCGAACTGGACCGAGCTCGACATCTGGCAGTACATCTACCTCGAGAACATCCCCATCGTGCCGCTGTACTACGCGGCCGAACGGCCGGTGGTCGAGCGCGACGGCACGCTGATCATGGTCGACGACGAGCGCATGCGCCTGAAGCCCGGCGAGCAGCCGATGATGAAGAAGGTGCGTTTCCGCACGCTGGGCTGCTACCCGCTGTCCGGCGCCGTGGAGTCCGAGGCCGAGACGCTGGTCGACATCATCCAGGAGATGCTGCTGACGCGCACCAGCGAACGCCAGGGCCGCATGATCGACCACGACACGGCCGCTTCCATGGAGAAGAAGAAGCAAGAGGGGTACTTCTGAGATGGCGCACGTTTCCGACCTCATCGCCACCGACATCGAGCGTTATCTCGAACAGCACGAGAAGAAGAGCCTGCTGCGCTTCATCACCTGCGGCTCGGTCGACGACGGCAAGAGCACCGTCATCGGGCGCCTGCTGTACGAGTCGAAGATGCTGTTCGAGGACCAGCTCGCCGCCATCGAGGCCGACTCCCGGAAGTGGGGCACGCAAGGCGGCGACATCGACTTCGCGCTGCTCGTCGACGGCCTGGCCGCCGAGCGCGAGCAAGGCATCACGATCGACGTCGCCTACCGCTTCTTCAGCACCGACCGGCGCAAGTTCATCGTCGCCGACACGCCCGGGCACGAGCAGTACACGCGCAACATGATCACCGGCGCGTCGACCGCCGACGTCGCGGTGATCCTGGTCGACGCGCGCAAGGGCGTGCTGACGCAGACCCGCCGCCACAGCTACCTCGTCTCGCTGATCGGCATCCGCAAGGTGGTGCTGGCGATCAACAAGATGGACCTGGTGGACTACTCGCAGCAGGTCTACAACCGCATCGACGAGGAGTACCGCGAGTTCGCCCGGCAGATCGGCCTGGCCGACATCACGACGATCCCGCTGTCGGCCCTGAAGGGCGACAACATGACCGAGCCGAGCACGCAGACCGGCTGGTACCACGGCCCGACGCTGATGGGCTTTCTCGAGACCTGCGAGATCGACGAGACGCGGCTGCAGAACGGGCCGCTGCGCCTGCCGGTGCAGTGGGTCAACCGCCCCAACCTCGACTTCCGCGGTTTCTGCGGCCTGATCGCCAGCGGCAGCGTGCGCCCCGGCGACCGCGTGCGCGTGCAGCCCTCGGGCCGCGAGAGCACGGTGGCGCGCATCGTCGCCCACGGCGGCGACCTGCCGGTGGCCGTCGCCGGCCAGTCGGTGACGCTGACGCTGGCCGACGAGGTCGACATCTCGCGCGGCGACGTGATCTCCGCCGCCGACGCGCCGGCCGAGGTCGCCGACCAGTTCGAGTGCTCGATCGTCTGGATGGCCGACGAGCCGATGCTGCCCGGCCGGCCCTACCTGCTGAAGCTCGGCACGCGCACCGTCAGCGTCTCGGTGACCGAGCCCAAGTACAAGGTCAACGTCAACACGCTGGAGCGCCTGGCGGCCAAGCAGCTGGAGTTGAACGAGATCGGCGTCTGCAACATCGCGCTCGACCGCGCCGTGCCCTTCGACGCCTACCAGGCCAACCGCGAGACCGGCGGCTTCATCCTGATCGACCGGCTGACGAACAACACCGTCGGCGCCGGCATGCTGCACTTCGCGCTGCGCCGCGCGCACAACATCCACCTGCAGCACGTCGACATCGACAAGGCCGCGCGCTCGCTGCAGAAGGGCCAGAAGCCGGTGGTGCTGTGGTTCACCGGGCTGTCGGGCGCCGGCAAGTCGACGATCGCCAACCTCGTCGAGAAGCGGCTGCACGCGCTCGGCCGCCACTCCTACCTGCTCGACGGCGACAACGTGCGCCACGGCCTGAACAAGGACCTCGGCTTCACCGAGGCCGACCGCGTCGAGAACGTGCGCCGCGTCGGCGAGGTCGCCAGGCTGATGGTCGACGCCGGCCTGATCGTGCTGACGGCCTTCATCTCGCCGTTCCGCGCCGAGCGCCGCCTGGCGCGTTCGCTGGTCGCCGACGGCGAGTTCATCGAGGTGCACGTCGACACGCCGCTGGACGTCGCCGAGAGCCGCGACGTCAAGGGCCTGTACAAGAAGGCGCGCCGAGGCGAGCTGCGCAACTTCACCGGCATCGATTCGCCGTACGAGCCGCCGGAAAACCCCGAGATGCGCATCGACACCACCGAGCTGACCGCCGAACGGGCCGCCGACCGGGTCATCGAACTGCTGCGCGAGCGGGGCGTGATCGCCTGACAAGCGCCTGGCTCGCCATGAAGGCCGCGCGTTCCCGGCAGGGCACGCGCGGCTTTTTCATTTCGGGCCGGCTATAGCCGTGCTCAATGGTCCTGATTGAAACGATCGACTGCCAACATCGAGACCGGCCGCTACAGTCTCCTGGTCGCGTTCTCCTTCACTCGCGTCTCTCACCGACCCAACCATCAGAGGAGTCTCCCCATGTCGCTGATCAACACCCAAGTCAAGCCGTTCAAGGCCACCGCCTACCAGACCGGCAAGTTCTTCGACGTCACCGAAGAAAGCCTCAAGGGCAAGTGGAGCGTCGTGGTGTTCTACCCGGCCGACTTCACCTTCGTCTGCCCGACCGAACTCGAAGACCTGGCCGACACCTACGCCGAGTTCCAGAAGCTGGGCGTCGAGGTCTACGGCGTGTCGACCGACACCCACTTCGCGCACAAGGCCTGGGCCGAGACCTCGCCGGCGATCCAGAAGGTCAAGTACCCGCTGATCGGCGACCCGACCGGCACGCTGACGCGCAACTTCGAGGTCATGATCGAAGAGGAAGGCCTGGCGCTGCGCGGCACCTTCGTCATCAACCCCGAAGGCCAGATCAAGCTCTGCGAGATCCACGACAACGGCATCGGCCGTGACGCCAGCGAGCTGCTGCGCAAGGTCAAGGCGGCCCAGTACGTCGCTTCGCACCCGGGCCAGGTCTGCCCGGCCAAGTGGCAGGAAGGCGCCGCGACGCTGACCCCGTCGCTGGACCTGGTCGGCAAGATCTAAGCCGCCCGGCACCCCGGCCCGCCCCAGCGGGCCCCACGGACGCCCGGCTCGCCCGGGCGTTTTGCCGACAGGGCCCGGCTCCCGGGCCCCTGTCGCCAGCCCCCCGCGCGGGACGGGCGCTGACGACAGGGCGACACCCTCCCCTCCCCGCATCGCCAACAGGAACACCGCCATGCTCGACGCCAACCTCAAGACCCAGCTCAAGGCCTACCTGGAGCGCCTGCAGCAGCCGATCGAACTCGTCGCCTCGCTCGACGACCGCCCGGCCTCGGCCGAGATGCGCGCGCTGCTCGAGGACATCGCGCCGCTGTCGGCGCTGATCAGCGTGCGCTACGACGGCAAGGACGAGCGCCGCCCGTCGTTCTCGATCAGCCGCGCCGGCGCCGACATGGGCGTGCGTTTCGCGGCCATCCCGATGGGCCACGAGTTCACCTCGCTGGTGCTGGCGCTGCTGCAGGCCGGCGGCCACCCGCCCAAGCTCGACGCCGACACGATCGCGCAGATCCAGGGCCTGGAAGGCGACTTCGTCTTCGAGACCTACATGTCGCTGACCTGCCACAACTGCCCCGACGTGGTGCAGGCGCTGAACCTGATGGCGGTGCTGAACCCGCGTGTTCGCCACGTCGCGATCGACGGCGGCCTGTTCAAGGCCGAGGTCGACGCGCGCCAGATCATGGCCGTGCCGACCGTTTTCCTGAACGGCCAGCCCTTCGGCTCGGGCCGCATGGAGATCGGCGAGATCCTGGCCAAGATCGACACCGGCGCCGCCGCGCGCGACGCCGCCAAGCTGGCGAAGAAGGAGCCGTACGAGGTGCTGATCGTCGGCGGCGGCCCGGCCGGCGCCGCGGCGGCGATCTACGCCGCGCGCAAGGGCATCCGCACCGGCATCGTCGCCGAACGTTTCGGCGGCCAGACGCTGGACACGCTGGCCATCGAGAACTTCGTCTCGGTGATGGAGACCGAAGGGCCGAAGTTCGCCGCCGCGCTGGAAGCCCACGTGCGCGCCTACGCCGTCGACGTCAACGTCGGCCAGCAGGTGCAGGCCGTGGTCCCGGCGCCGCAGCCGGGCGCCCACGCGACGGTCAAGCTGGCCAACGGCGCCGAGCTGAAGGGGCGCACGGTGATCCTGGCCACCGGCGCGCGCTGGCGCAACGTCAACGTGCCCGGCGAGCAGGAGTACAAGACCCGGGGCGTGGCCTACTGCCCGCACTGCGACGGCCCGCTGTTCAAGGGCAAGAAGGTCGCCGTCATCGGCGGCGGCAACTCCGGCGTCGAGGCCGCGATCGATCTCGCCGGCGTCGTCGAGCACGTGACGCTGATCGAGTTCCTCGACCAGCTGAAGGCCGACGCGGTGCTGGTCGACAAGCTGAAGAGCCTGCCCAACGTCACGATCCACACCAACGCGCAGACGACCGAGATCACCGGCGACGGCCAGAAGGTCAACGGCCTGCGCTACAAGGACCGTGTCTCGGGCGCCGAGCACCACGTCGAGCTGGCCGGCGTGTTCGTGCAGATCGGCCTCGTGCCCAACACCGAGTTCCTGAAGGGCACGCTGGAGCTGAGCCGCTTCGGCGAGATCGTCATCGACCCGAAGTGCGCGACCAGCGTGCCGGGCATCTTCGCCGCCGGCGACGTGACGACCGTGCCGTACAAGCAGATCATCATCGCCACCGGCGAAGGCGCGAAGGCGGCGCTGTCGGCCTTCGACTACCTGATCCGCACGCCGGCCGCGCAGGGCTGAGGCCTGGCGACGGCCGGAAGTCGGGGGTCAGGTCTCACAAGACCTGACCCCTTTTTGCTGAGACCTGACCCCTTTTTGCTGCCGTCGCCTCGCGCCGCTCACTTCGCCGCCGGCGCCTTGCGGCCGACGAGCTTCTCGACGGCCGCCATCGTCCGCGATACGTGCTCGTCGGGGTCGAGGCTCTCCCAGACGTAGGCGACGCGGCCGTCACGGCCGATGACGTAGGACACACGCTTGGCCATGCCGGGCAGGAAGGCGATCTTCGCGTCATAGGCGCGGATCACGCGCGAGTCGGCGTCGGAGGCGACGGCGAACTTGTCGCGGCAGGCTTCGCTGGAAAAGCGCTGCAGCGTCGGCAGATCGTCGTTGGAGACGCCGATGACGGTCGCGCCGAGCTTCTCGAACTGCGGCGTGGCCTCGGCGAACAGGTGCGCCTCGACGGTGCAGCCGGACGTGAAGGCCTTCGGGAAGAAGAACAGCACCACCGGCCCGCGCGAGAGCGCGTCGGCCAGCGCGAAGCGCGTCGGCTTGCCGGCCAGCGCGGCATCGGTGGTGAAGTCGGGCGCCTTGGCGCCGACTTCCAGCGCCGCCAGCGCGGCCGGCGACACGGCGGCCATCGTGGCCGCCGCGGCGAAAGAGCAGATCGTGGAACGCAGCATCGTGGACTCCTGAGTGCACGCAGTCTGCCAGCGCGGCGCGATCCACGTTCTCACGCGGGCGAATCGGCGCGCGCGACGCAGCGGCGCTGGCGCTCGTCGACGCGCCGCGCGAACCACTCGGTGGTCAGCTTGCGCTGGATCTTCGGTCCTTCGAGCGTGATGCGCGGCAAGGCGGCGCGCGGCAGCGTGCGGCCCTGGCGTTCGGCGAGCGCGAACACACGCTGCCACAGCCGCGAACGCTCGAATCCCGGCCCCTCGCCTTGCGCCAGTTCGCGGCGGATGTCGTCGGCGTCCAGGCCCAGGCGCGAGGCCAGCGAACGTGCCGCGGTCTCGGTGGCGCCGGGCGGCGTGTCGCGGCCGGCGTCGGGCGGCAGCAGGTCGCCGTCGGGCACCAGCGGGATGCCGGTGACGGCAGCCAGCGCGTTCTGGAACGCGGCGTTGCGGCTGGCCCAGCGGCCGGCGTTGAAGTCGGCGTAGCGGTAGATCAGCGCGTCGTACGGCGCCTCGTAGTCCAGCAGATGGGCGACGCCGAAGTACAGCCCGCCGCGGCGCGTGAAGACCTCGTCGCGCACCGAGCCCTTCAGCGGGTACGGGTAGCCGCGCTCGGCCTGGCGCTCGGCAAACGCCACCGAGACCTGCATCGGCCCGCCGGTGCGCACCGGGTTGCGGCTGGCGAGGAAACGCCGGCCCAGCGGCACGCGGTCGATGAAGCTCTCGTACAGATCGCTGAGCTCGCGTTCGGTCTTCACCGCGGCCAGGCGCTCGTTCCACGAGCGTCCGTCGGGCGACGGCAGCACCAGCGCGGCGGCGACGGCCAGGCGCGGCACGCCGGCCCGTTCGGCGCGTTCCTCGAGCTCGCGGCGCGCGATCTCGCCCAGCCGCGGCACCGGCGGGTCGGCGCGCAGGCCGGACTCCTGCTCGGCCACCGCGATCGCGGCGCAGAGGTTCTCGACACTGGGCTCCACGCCCAGCGCCGAGAACGCGACCTGCAGGTCCTGCGCCCAGCCGGCGCGGTCGGCCAGGGCCGGCGGCAGCAGCGACTGCACCCGCTGGCGCACGTCGGCCGGGCGCTCGGGCGCGTCGGCCGGCCGGGGCGCCGTCGTGCAGCCGGCGGCCAGGGCCGCCACGGCGATGGCCGCGGCCAGGCGCAGCGTCGGAAGGCATCGGGAGCGGTTCATCACCCCCGATGCTGCCGCAAAGCGCGCGCGTTCAGCGTGCCGGGCGGTACAGCGTGCGGCTGACGGCCGCGCGCTGGATCTCCGCCGCCGTGACGCGGAACGGATAGGTCTCGTTGCTCAGCCAGCGGCCGAGGAAGTTGGCGTAGTCCTCGCTGCCGAGCACGCCGCTCTGCCCGCCGGGCAGGATGGACCGCGCCGGGATGCCGCCCGGGCCGGGCGCACCGACATAACGCCGGTTGGGGCCTGACGAGAACATGAACGCACCGTCGTCGGCCGCACGCGGCGAGTGGTTGGCGACGTCCACCGTGCCCAGCCCGCCGTCGACCGCCAGCCCGGGCAGCCCGGCGACCGAGGGCTCGAAGCCCGGCGTCGCGCCGGGGATGCTCTCGTCGCCGAAGACCCCGGCCAGCACGATGCGGTGCAGCTTGCCCCAGCGCCAGTCGCCCGGGTTCGTCGAACGCCCGAAGGCGCGCTCGAAGGCCGGCCCGGAGAGCCGCTCCAGCGCGTCCTGCAGCGCCTTCAGCAGCACGTAGTCGCGCCGCTGCGCGGCCTCGGGCAGCCCGGTCCAGGCGAAGAAGTCGACACCGGACAGGCCGATGCCGTCGCGCTCGACGAGGTGGCGCAGCGACTTCATCGCCTCCTGGCTGCCCGGCTGCGGCAGGCCGTACTGGGCCAGCGTGCGGTCCAGACCCAGCGCGATCGCCTGGCCGCGCCAGACGGCGTGGATCGTCGCGGCGACGCTGGCGTCGATCTCGCGCGGCGTCGGCGCGCGGCGCTGGCCGTTGAAGTCCGAGGCGTCGTAGCCGGTCTCGATGCCGGTCGGCGTGTCGAAGCCCCAGCGGCGCAGGCGCTCGGCGGCTTCGGCGACGCGCGTGTCGGCGGCCAACGCCTGCAGCGCCGCCGGGGCGCCGGCGGCGCGGGCGCCGTCGTAGGCCCGCAGCAGCCACGGCACGAAGACCTGGGCGTCGACGAGCACGGTGTCGGCCTGGATGCTCGCCATCTCGCGCCGCGTCACCGGGCCGGCGGCGATCGCGGCCTGCAGCCGCTGGGTGATGCGGCCGGCGCGCAGCCCGAAGTCGAAGCCCGGCCCCAGGTAGTACAGCCCGCCGCCGGGGCGGCGCTGGTTCAGCGGGTCGTTGTCCAGCGTCAGCCCGGCGGGGTCGTTGTTGGCGTTGACGAAGAAGCCCTCGGGCGGGTCGACGGCCTGCGGCATCTCGGCGAACGGCAGCGTCTCGTAGCCGCTGGCATCGGTGGGCCCGGGCGAGGCCTTCTTCAGCCATTCGTTGCCGCCCTGGCCGTTGCGCACCAGGAACGGCGGCGCGCCGGCCACGGCGCCGCCCTGCAGGTCCTCGCGCAGCGGTATCTCGCCGCTGGTGAACCAGGCCATGCGGCCGTCGACGTCGCCGACGACGAAGTTCTGCGAGCCGACGTCGAAGTACTGCAGCGCGGCGCGCACGTCCTCCAGGCTGGCGGCGCGGTTCAGCAGCCGGTAGGCGTCGAGTTCGCGTGTCGCGCCGGCGCCGATCCACTGGATCGTGATGGCGCTGCCGGCCGCGGCGTCGAGCTGCACCACGGGGCCGTGGCGCGGCACCAGCAGCACCACCGGCGGCACCTGCACGCTCGGCGGCACGGTGTCCAGCGCGTCGGTGCGCGACGGGTCGAGCGCGTTGACCCGGAAGCTGACCGGGATCGGCACGATGGCTTCGTTCTGCCCCTGGTACACCGAGGCCAGGCCGCTGGCGGTGCCGGCGGCGACGATGCGCTCGGCGTAGGCATCGGTGACGTCATAGGCGCTGGTCGTCGAGCCCCAGGCGACACGCCGGTTCTGGCCGAGCACGATCCAGGGCACGCCGGGGAAGCTGCTGCCGATCGCGTCCAGCCCGTCGGCGCTGACGAGGTGCTGGTCGTAGAGGTTGGACGGCATGCCCAGCGACAGGTGCGGGTCGTTGGCCACCAGCGGCCGGCCGTCGGCCGTCAGCCGCGCGCTGACCGCCCACTCGTTGCTGCCGATCTGGTGCTGGCGCCGCGAGAGCACGCGCTCGAGCAGCGGCACGCGTTTCGTGCGCTCGAGCTGGCGCCTGAGCAGCGGCGCCAGCGTCGCCGGCACCGCCGACGGCTGCGATCCGGCCGCCGCGGCACTCCAGGGCAGCGGCCCGCCGGCGTCGGGCAGCGTCGACGCCGGGTCGAAGGGCGCGGCGCGGTAGACGTCGCCGAAGAACAGCGCCTGCGCCAGCCGCTCGTCGCCCAGCGCGGCGCGGTAGGCCAGCCAGGCGCTGGTGAGATCGGTGTCGAAGTCGAACGAGAGCTGGAACGACACCAGCTTGCCGATCGCCAGGCTGTCCACTGGCGTCCAGGGGCTGAACTTCGTCAGCCGCAGCCGCGTGTAGTCGGCCGGCAGCGGGTGCGCCGCGACCCAGGCGTTGACGCCGGCGGAATAGGCCTCCAGCCCGGCGCGCAGCTCGGGCGAGGCCGCCGTCAGCGACTTCTCGGCGGCACGGCGCAGGCCGATCGTGCGCAGCTGCACGTCCTGCGCCAGCGCCGAGGCGCCGACCAGCTCGGCCAGCGTGCCGCTGGCGGTGCGGCGCAGCGTGTCGGCCTGGAACAGCCGGTCCTCGGCGTGCAGCCAGCCCTGCATGAACAGCGCGTCGCGTTCGGTCAGCGCACGCACGTGGGCGACGCCGTCGACGTCGCGCACGACGCTCACCGGGCCGCGCAGCCCGGCGACGGCGACGCTGCCGTCGTCGGCAGACGCCGGTGGCGCGACACACGCGAGCCAGGCGGACAGGGGCAGGACGGCGCGACGCAGCCAGGGGCGCATGGTGATCTCCTCGTGGGTGTCGTGACGGCCCGGGCCGGCCGTGGCCGCGGCAGCGTAGGCCGGGCACCGCAGCGCGTCCATGAAGGCTGTCCCGGCCCCTATCCCCCGCGGATCGGGGGACGGCGGCGCATCGCTGCGACGGGCCGGCGGCGCGCAAGCGGCGCCCGCCCGCCACCGGTGGCCGCGGCAACCAGGGCCGCGAATCCGGGTACGCTCGGTGTTCCGACCTGCCTTCGCGCCCCGATGCCTTTCAAGACGATCCGCCACGCCCTGCTCGCGGCCGCCGTGCTGGCCGCCACCACCTTGAACGCCCACGCCGAGAGTCTGGCGTCCTCGGCCTCCAGTGCGGGGTCGGCCTCGTCGGCCAGCGTCTCGCACTCGATCGAGGGCTCCAGCGACAGCTCGAGCCGGGCCGCAGACCGTGTCGCCGGCGACTACCGCGTCGTCGACGTGGCCCAGGCCCCGGGCCGCCCCGGCGAGCTGCGCCTGACGCTGCAGCGCCTGGACGACACCGGCGCCGGCGGCGAACTGCGCCTGTACGTGCCCGCCGGGGCGCTGGCGCAGCCGCTGGCCACGGGCGAACGCATCCGGGCGCGTGAACGCGGCTATGGCTACGAGTTCCGCCGCGGCGACGCGCCCGAGCCCTTCTTCCTCGCGCTGCACGACGCGCCGCAGCGCGAGCTGGCGCCGCGCGCCGTCACGCTCTGATGCGCCGGGCCGCCGCCGCGGCGGCCCTGCTGGGCACGCTCGCCACGCCGGCCGCCGCCGCGCTGCCCGGCCTGTGCGCGCGGCCGGTGACGATCAGCGCGCTGCAGCAGTCGCGCCTGCTGCAGTTCGCCGGGCTCGTGCGCCAGGCGCTGCTGCGCTCGGACGCCGCCGGGGCGCTGGTGGCGCGCTCGGGCACCGACCTCGGCCGATTCGGCATCCGCTACTCGCACGCCGCGCTGGCGCTGCGCGAGCACCCGCTCGCGCCCTGGGCGGTGCGCCAGCTCTACTACGCCTGCGACGAGGCCCGCCCGCGGCTGTTCGACCAGGGTCTGGCCGGTTTCGTCTCGGGCACCGACGACGCCGAGCGCGGCTTCGTCTCGGTGCTGCTGCTGCCGGCCGCCGACGGCCGCGCGGTGCAGGCCGCGGCGCTGGACAACGCCCGCGCGCTGCGCCTGCTGGGCGGCACCTACAGCGCCAACGCCCACGCCTGGTCGACGCGCTACCAGAACTGCAACCAGTGGGTCGCCGAGCTGCTGGCCGACGCCTGGCAGCCGCTGGCCGCCGATGCCGAGCCGCGTGAACAGGCCCAGGCCTGGCTGCGTGCGCAGGGCTACACGCCGACGGCGGTGGCGGTGGGCTCGCACGCGCTGGTCTTCGCCGCCCAGCTCGTGCCCTACCTGCACGTGCGCGACCACCCGCTGGCCGACCTGCAGGCGCTGACGATGCACGTCAGCCTGCCGGCGTCGATCGAGGCCTTCGTGCAGGAGCGCCTGCCGGGCGCGCAGCGGCTGGAGTTCTGCCATGCCGGCGGCCGCGCCGTCGTGCGCCGCGGCGGCCCGCCGCTGCCGGCCGACTGCAGCGCCGCACCGGGCGACGAGGCGGTCTCGCTGGACGACTGAGCACCGCGCCGGCGCGCGGGCCGGCTCAGGGCAGCGGCGTCACGCCCTCGGCCGGCCGCAGCGCCGTCAGCGGCGCCACGCCTTGCACGTGGATCGACAGACCCGTCTGCTTGGCGGTCTGCTTGGCGCGCGCCGCGGCGCTGGCGACATCGGACGCGCTGCGGAACAGCGTGCCGGCCGCGACCTCGACGACGCCCATGTAGACCGAGACGAAGCCGAAGAAACGTTCGACGCCGTGGCGGTCTTCGGCGCGAATGCCGCCGGCGGCCTGCGCGTCCGCGTCGTACAGGCCGATCGCGGCGGCGTCGAAGTCGGCCACCATGCGCTCGCAGCGTGCGCGCCAGTCGGCGCTCTGGAACAGGATGACGAAGTCGTCGCCGCCGACGTGGCCGACGAAGTCGCGCCGCGGGTCGGCGTGGGCCTGGATCGTCGCCGCCAGCAGCTTGATCATGCGGTCACCGCACCAGTAGCCGTAGTGGTCGTTGAAGGGCTTGAACTGCGCCAGGTCGGCGTAGCAGGCGACGAAACTCGCGCCGGCGGCCTGCAGGCGCTCGATGTGCTCGCTGATCGGGCTGTTGCCGGGCAAAAAGGTCAGCGGGTTGGCGTGGCGCGCGGCCTCGATGCGGCTCTCGGTCACCTGGCGCACCAGCTGCTGGCCGGTGCCCAGGCCGCGGTAGCGGCCGTTGTCGACGTAGACGAATCCTTCGCTCAGGTAACGCTGGTCGGGCGAGGTCAGCAGCTCGGCCAGTTCGTCGATGCCGGCGTTGACGTCGACCAGCGTCGGCTCGGTGTTGGCGAAGGCCAGGCAGGGTTTGCGCCCGCAGACCTCCTTGAAGTAGAGCTTGGCGTAGCGGTCCAGGCACTGCTGGCGGCCGACCAGCGCCACCGGGCGATCGCCGTCGACGAGCGCGATGGCGTGCCACTCGGGATGGGCGGTGAACATCGCGACGACCTGGTCGTTGCTGGCGTCCAGCCCGACCGGCGGCACCTCGACGATCTTGGCCTGGCTCAGCCGGCGCGGCAGTGGCGCGGTGCGTTCGGTGGGCAGCACGGCGATCTGGCGGTCGGCCAGCACCGACAGCGCCTCGGGTTCGGGGGCGGCGCGCGGCGACGCCGCCGGGCGGCCGAGCAGGTAGCCCTGGGCCAGCGGACAACCCAGGTCGCGCAGCGCGCGCAGGTCTTCCTGCGTCTCGACGCCTTCGGCGACGAGCATCGTGCCGAAGGTGTCGGCGATCTGCATCAGCGCGCGCAGCGTGCGCAGCCGCTTCGGGTTCTGCGCGATGTCGCGGCTGAAGTACTTGTCGATCTTGACGACGTCGGGGTTCAGTTCGGACCACAGCCGCAGGCTGGAGCGGCCGTCGCCGAAGTCGTCGAGCACGAAGCTCATGCCGGCGCCGTGCACGCCGTCGGCGATCTCGACGAGCAGCGGGATGTCGGCGACACGTTCGTGCTCGGTGATCTCGAAGGCCACGCTCTGCGGGTTGACGCCCCAGCGCTGCACGCTGTGGGCGATGTCCTGCGCGCTGCGCCCGGCGAAGCAGCGCACCAGCGCCGAGGCGCTGATGTTGATGAACAGCCGCCCGGCCTGGCGCATCGCCGCCCAGCGCTCCAGCGCCAGCACGACGCAGGCGACCTCGAACTCCTGCAGCAACTCCTCCTGGCGCGCCTGCGCCAGCAGCGCCTCGGCGCCGTGCAGCGCGGTGCCGCGCGGCCCGCGCACCAGCGCCTCGTGGGCGTGGATGCGGCCGTCGGCCAGCGAGACGATGGGCTGGAAGTGGATCTCCAGCGCCCGTTCCAGCATCAGGCGCGCCAGGGGCCGGGAGGTGTCGCCGAGATCGAATTTCATCGGGTCGGATACCGGTTTGGAGTGGCCATGGAACAGCGGCAGCGCGCTCATTCGACGTCTCCCTGGCTGCCCGCGCCGGTGCGAAAGCGCGCCACCGTCGCGACCAGCTCGCGGGCCTGGCGCTCGAGCTCGGCGGTGGCCGCGGCGGTCTGCTCGACCAGCGCGCCGTTGTGCTGCGTCGCGGTCTCCAGCGTCTGCAGCGCGGCGACCACCTGGCGCACCTCGTGGCCCTGGCGTGCCGCGCCTTCGGCGATCGTCGCCACCAGCGCCCGCGCCTCGCCGGCCTCGCCGACGATGGCCTGCATGTGCTCCCCCGCACGGCGCACGACGGCGCTGCCGGCGCGCACGCCGTCGACGTTCTCGCCGATCAGGCCCTGGATCTCGCGCGCCGCGTCGGCCGAGCGCCGCGCCAGCAGGCGCACCTCGGCGGCGACGACGGCGAAGCCGCGCCCCTGCTCGCCGGCGCGCGCCGCCTCGACGGCGGCGTTGAGCGCCAGCAGGTTGGTCTGGAAGGCGATGCCGTCGATCGTGTCGACGATGGCCGCGATGCGCCCGGCCGAGGCGTCGACGCGCGCCATCGTGCGCACCGCCTCGTCCATCGTCTGCTGGCTGACGCGCGCGGCCTGGACATAAGCGTCGGCCGCCACGGCGGCGCGGCCCGAGCGCTGCTCGCCGTCGGCGGCGTCGCGGCCGATGCGCTCCAGCGCGGCATGCGTGTGCTGCAGGCCGGCGGCGGCCTGCCCGCTGCGCGTGGACAGATCGCCGGCTCCGGCGGCGATCTCGCGGCCGGCACGGGCCACCGTCTCGGCGGCGGTGCGCACCTGCTCGACGACCGCGCGCAGCGACTCGCGCGCCGCGGCGGCGCTGCGCTGCAGCTCGGCGGCCTCGTCGCGGCCGGCTGGCAGCGGCGCCGGGCGCAGGTCGCCCTGCGCGATGCGGCCGAGTTCCTGGCCGACGGCGGCGAAACCCGACTCCAGCGAGCGGGCGAAGCAGAGGAAGAGATAGGCCGCCAGCAGCAGCGCGCCGGCCAGCAGCGCAGCATGCAGCGCGCTGCGGCGCGCCAGCTCGGCACGGCGCTCGGCCAGCCGCGCATCGACCGCCGGCAGCGCCGAGGCCGCCTGCTGCCACAGCGTGTGCAGCGCGGCGCGGCCCTGGGCGTAGACCTCGTCGGGCGTGAAGGCGTCGCGCACCAGCGCCGAGACGTCCGCAGCTTGCACGAAGGCGGCGGCCGGCGAGGCGGCCTGGCCTGCGTCGGCCAGCGCCGCCGTCGCCCGCGCCTGCCAGGCAGCCTGGCGCTGGTACTGCGCCGGCTCGTCGAGCGCACCGCGCGCCACGCCGTGCACCGCCCAGCCCCACAGCGAGGCGCTGTCGGCCGCGGCGCGCGGCAACGCCACCAGCGCCCGGCGCACCGGGTCGGCGACCTCGGGGTCGGCGTCGTGCGCCAGCTCGCCCTGGCCCAGCAGCGCCGGGATCAGCGCCGCGGCCTCGGTGGCCGCGGCATCGGCCGCGTCGGCCAGCGCCGGGTCGGCCGCCGCCTCGGCCGGCAAGCTGCCGAGCCGGCCACGCAGCTTGCCCAGCGACGGCGCCGCGGGCGTGTCGCCGAGCGCCGCAGCCGCGCCGCGCGCCTGCGCCAGCGCCTGGCGATAGTCGGCCGCCGCGGCCTCGTGGCCGGCGGCCACGGCACGCGCGGCGCCTTGCAGCGTCTGCACCGCCTCGGCCAGCGGCAGCAGCTGCGTGGCGACAGCCAGCGCATCGCGTTCGGCCTGGGCGGCCTGGGCCTGTTCGAGCCCGGCGCGCACCAGCGCAGCGCCGGTGACGAATGCCGGCGCCAGCAGCACGGCGCAGATGACGGCGGCCTTGGCACGCAGGCGCAGCGGGCCGAACAGCCGCATGCCGGGAGACCAGAGGCCACCGGTCGACGATGTCGGGGCTCGCGGGCCGCGCGTGGACGGGACGACGGAATCAGGAAACGAGGTCATGGCAGCCGGCCGCGCGGCCGGTCGTCGGGAAAACGCCAGGAATATCGGCGAAAACCCCTAGGAAGTTAATCAGCGAAACTCAAGAAAACAGCTGAAATATCGCCCCGGAGGTCATCAAAGAGTCATGTTCAGGCGACATGAAGGGCACCAAAAGAAACCTTCAAGATATCGTCATGAAATTGCCATGAAAATCTGCGAGGAGATTCAGGCAACGACCTCGGGTTCGGCCAGCACGCCTTCGACGCGCTGCACGAAAAGCGCCGCACGGTCCTGCCCGGCGACTTCGGCGATGCGCCCGGCGCAGTCGCCCAGCCAGCGCTCGAACGAGGCTTCGTCCTGCACCTCGCGCCAGGATTCACGCAGCTCGGCGTCGCGCCCGGCCAGCATGCGCGCCGCCAGGTCGATGGCGAACATGCGCGCCGCGGCCAGGCGCCGGCGCGCGGGCGTGGTGTCGGCCGGCGGCGGCGCGGCAGGCGCGGCGTCGGCGATCCAGCCGTCGGCGGCCAGGCGTTCGATCAACGCGCAGCCGTCCAGGCCCAGGCCGGCGGCCAGGGTCAGCAGCTCGGTTTCGCTGCGCCGGCCGTCGACGGTGATCAGCCACATGCGCCAGGCCGGCGGCATGGCGGCGCGGTCGTTCAACAAACGGCGCGACAAATCGGTCTTGCGCCAGCGGCGGCCTTTGCGTTCCATGGCGTGGGGCAGGCGGACCGGCGGAGAGCAGCCCGTGGCGCGAGTATTCCCGGCGATTCGTGTCAAATCGTGACAGCGGCAGCCTGTGGCGCGATTTCAGTTCCGGCGCCTGAAGGCCGATAACCGGGCATGACGAATGGCAGCGAGAGCCGGGCCCCGGGGAGGGCACGATGAACGTCCAGATGTCCACGGTGACCGCCAGCGCCGGCAGCGGCAGTTCCGATGCCTCGCTGAAGTCGCGCATCCAGGCGCTGCTCAAGCAGATCACGACGCTGTCCAAGCAGCAGCAGGAGGTCGTGCACTCGGAGCTGCCGGCCAAGGACAAGCAGAAGCAGAGCGAGCTGCTGCAGGCGCGCATCGAGGCCGTGCAGGCGCAGCTCGCCGAGCTGTACCGCCAGCAGGCCGAGCAGGCGCAACGACGCCAGGCGCAGGGCCGCGGCGACGGGCAGGCCCGCGTCCCGGGCACCGAAGACGCCGCCGCGGCGGCACGGCCCGGCAGCAGCACCGCCACCTCGTCGCTGATCGCGGTGGCCTGACCGGGCACGCGGCAAATCCCCTCGAAGGGCGGCCCGCATACTCGGCGGCACCGAGTTGCGGACAAGGACGCCCGATGAGCCTGAACAGCCAGCTGACGATCGATCCCGCGGCCTTCGCCGAAGAGCTTCGCTACGTGATGGCCGGGCTGCGCGAGGTGCTGCACGAAGCCGGCGAACCGGCGCTGGCGCAGGCGCTGCCCTGGGCGGACGAGGCCGCGGCGGCGGTGCCCGAGGACCTGCCCGCCGAACGCCTGGTGCAGGCGCTGTCGATCGCCTTCCAGCTGCTGGGCATGGTGGAGCAGCGCGCGGCGGCACGTTTCCGGCGCGGCGTCGAATGCGAACGCGGGCTGGCCGCGCTGCCGGCACTGTGGGGCGACACGCTGGCGCAGCTGCGCAACCGCGGCGTGCCGGCACCGGCGATCGCCGCGGCGCTGCGCGAGCTGCGTGTGGAGATCGTGCTGACCGCCCACCCGACCGAGGCCAAGCGCGCCACCGTGCTGGAACACCACCGCACGCTGGACAGGCTGCTGGAGCAGCGCGCCCGGCCGGGCTGGACGCCGCCGGAGCAGGCCGCGATCCGCGAGCAGATCCTGGCGCTGCTGATGACCTTGTGGCGCACCGGCGAGATCTTCCTGGAGAAGCCCGACCTGGCCTCCGAGCGGCGCAACGTCCTGCACTACCTGCGCTCGGTGTTCCCGGCGGTGCAGCCGCAGACCGACCTGCGCCTGCGCCAGGCCTGGCACGACGCCGGGCTGGACACCGCGCTGCTGGGTGGCGCCGACGCGCTGCCGCGTTTCGTCTACGGCACCTGGGTGGGCGGCGACCGCGACGGCCATCCGCTGGTCACGGCCGTGGTCACGCGCACGAGCTTCGCCGAGCTGCGCGCCCAGGCGCTGGACCTGCTGCGCGAGCAGTTGCAGGCGCTGGTGCGCCGGCTGAGCCTGTCCGACCGCCTGCAAGCGCCGCCGGCCGCGCTGCTGGCCCGCGTCGAAGCCAACGCCGCAGCGCTCGGCGAGGCGGGCGCCGCGGCGCTGAAGCGCAACCCCAACGAACCCTGGCGCCAGTGGGTGAACCTGATGCTGGCGCGGCTGCCGGCCGGCGGCGCGGGTTACGCCGGCCCGGCCGAACTCGACGCCGACCTGGCGCTGCTCGAGGATTCGCTGCACGCGGTCGGCGCGCGGCGCATCGCCGAGCAGGCGGTGGCGCCGCTGCGGCGCACGCTGGCGACCTTCGGCTTCCACCTCGCGACGCTGGACGTGCGCCAGAACAGCCGCTTCCACGACCTGGCGCTGGGCCAGCTGCTGGCCGCCGCCGGGTTCGCCGAGCACCGGGTGGTCGACTGGGACGAGACGCGCCGGCGCGCGCTGCTGGACGCGGAGCTGGCGTCGCCGCGGCCGTTCACGCGGGCGCGCAGCGGTGCCGGTCTCGGCGCCGAGGCCGACGCCGTGCTCGACTGCTACCGCGTGCTGGACGAGGAGTTCCGGGCCCACGGCCCGGCCGGCATCGGCGCGCTGATCGTCAGCATGACGCGCAGCACCGCCGACCTGCTGGTGCTGCACCTGTTCGCGCGCGAGGTCGGCCTGCTCGTCGACACGCCCGAGGGCCCGGCCTGCCCGATCCCGGTGGTGCCGCTGTTCGAGACCATCGAGGACCTGCAGCGCAGCCCGGCCATCCTCGGCGAGCTGCTGGACCACCCGGTCACGCGGCGCAGCCTGGCGCTGCAGCAGCGCCTGGCCGGCGAGCCGCAGCCGGTGCAGCAGGTGATGGTCGGCTACAGCGACAGCAACAAGGACGGCGGCCTGCTGGCCAGCTTCTGGGCGCTGTACCGCGCGCAGGCGGCGATGACCGAGGTCGGACGGCAGCGCGGCGTGCGCATCCGCTTCTTCCACGGCCGCGGCGGCACGATCAGCCGCGGCGCCGGCCCGACGCACCGCTTCCTGAAGGCCATGCCCGCTGGCGCGCTGGGTGGCGACCTGCGCCTGACCGAACAGGGCGAGGTCATCGCCCAGAAGTACGCCGACGGCGTCACCGCGGCCTACCACCAGGAGCTGCTGCTGGCCGGCACCGCGCGCAGCCTGCTGCTGGACCGCCACGCGCCGGCCGGTGTGCACCCGCTGGAGGCGACGATGGACCGGCTGGCTGCCTGGAGCCGCGACAGCTACCGGGCGCTCGTCGGCGCCGAGGGCTTCCTCGCCTTCTTCCGCCAGGCCACGCCGGTGGACGCGCTGGAGGAGAGCCGCATCGGCTCGCGGCCGTCGCGGCGCAGCGGCCAGGCGACGCTGGCCGACCTGCGCGCCATCCCCTGGGTGTTCAGCTGGAACCAGTCGCGTTTCCTGCTGCCGGGCTGGTACGGCGTGGGCAGCGCGCTGGAGCGGCTGCTCGCCGAGGACCCGGCGGCCTTCGCGGCGCTGGAGCGCGAGCTCGTCGCCTGGGCGCCGCTGCACTACGTGCTGAGCAACGCCGCCACCAGCCTGGCGACCACCGACCGCGAGGTGATGGGCTGGTATGCGGCGCTGGTCGACGACGCGGCGCTGTGCGAGACGATGATGAGGGCCATCGTCGGCGAGCACGAGCGCACCGGCCGCCTGCTCGAGCGCCTGTACGGCGCGCCGCTGGCCGAGCGGCGGCCCAACATCCACGCCATGGTGCAGGTGCGCGCCGAAGGGCTGCGTGTGCTGCACCGCCAGCAGCTCGCGCTGCTGCGCCGCTGGCGCGCCGCGCGCGAGCGCGACCCGGCCGAGGCCGCGACGCTGGCGCCGCAGCTGCTGCTGACGGTCAACGCGATCGCCGGCGGGCTGGGGTCGACCGGCTGACGCGGGGCGCCGGCGGCGCGCAGGGCCGATAATGGCGGGGCCAACAGCGCCCGCGCCCCTCCGATGCCTTCCGCCACCCCCAACCGCCGCCCGTACCGTGCCTGCCTCCCGGCCGGTGCGCTCGTGGGCCTGGCGCCGGGCGCGATGCGCGTCGGCCGCGCGCTGGCGGCGCTGCGCTCCTACGGATCTCCGGCCGTGCCCTCCGCGGCCGTGCGCGGACTTCAGCCCACCGTCCAGGCCTGAAGTCCACGCACGGCGGGCCGGCAGGGCCCTGCCCTGCATCGAGACCGCAGGTCGAGGGGCGCATGGCGCCCGCCAACAGCCTCCGCACGCCCGCGTGCGCCGGGGCCGCCTCCCGACCTCCCCCCGTTCGCACGCGGCGCCGCCGCGTGCCTCGACACGAGGTTGTGCAGATGGAGATCTCCACGACGGCCCTGCGGGCCAAACGTTCCTGCGCCAGCGGCTACCGCTGGTTCGCCCGGCGCTTCACCAGCGCCGCCGAATACCTGAAGGTCATCGACGCGCTGGTCGACGACGGCCGCGTCGACGACGCCTGCTGGCTGATCGACCGCTTCGGCCCGGTCGACACGGTGCGCGTGCTCGACGAGCTGTCGGCCCCGGCCTACGCCTTCCCCGGCTCGCTGCAGGTGCGCCACGGCGTCGACGTCGACACCGTGCTGCGTGTCGGCGGCTCGCTGAGCGCCGGCGGCGGCGTGCGCGCCGGCACGCTGCTCGTCGTCGACGCCGACCTGCGCTGCGGCGGCGGCCTGCAGGCCGAGCGGCTGCGCTGCGGCGGCGACCTCGTCGCCGGCTGGAGCGTCGAGGCCCACGGCAGCCTGGTCTGCCGCGGCGACCTGCGTGTGCAGGGCGACCTGGGCTGCGTCGGCGCGCTGACGGTCGGCGGCACGCTGGTCGTCGCCGGCGACCTGGAGGTCGGCGGCCACGCCGACTGCGGCAAGAGCCTGCGCGCCGGCGGCCACGTCGTCTGCGGCGAAGGGCTGAAGGTCGGCCACGGCGTGCAGGCCGCGGGCGACGTGCGCAGCGGCGTGCACCTGGACGCCGGCTGGGGCGTGGTGGCCGGCGGCGACATCGTCGCCGAGGGCGCGATCCGCGCCGGCGAGAGCCTGGTCGCCGGCGGCGAGGTGCGCAGCGGCGACGGCTACGGCGTGCACGCCGGCTCCAGCGTGCGCCGCGAAGCGTGGTCGTCCTGCGGGCGCGTGGTCTCGCGCACCCGGCCCGGCGAGCTGCGCAGCGGTGCCTGGTTGCCGGCGGCGGAGGGCGCATGAGCGCCGCCTTGGCCGTCTGGCCGCCTTGGCCGCGGCTGGAGCTGCGCATCGACGTCGACCCCGACGAGGCCCGGCTGGAGCAGGAGCTCGACACGCTGCAGCGCCGCCTGCGCCGGCCCGGCGACACGCTGAACGGCATCGCCAGCGAGCCGGCGGCACAGCCGGGCTTCCGCCTGCACTGGCGCGAGGCCGACGGCGAGCTCTACGTCTACGTCGAGGACGTCGTGCGCCAGCGGCTGGCCGGCTACACGGTGTTCAACCGCCTGATCGAGCTGGACACACGCGCCGACCGCCATCTGCGTGCGCCGCACTCCAAGTACCGCGCCGGCTACCGCCGCCGCGGTCTGGCGACCGCGGTCTATCGCCGCAGCCTGGACGCGGGCTGCTGCCTGATCACCGGCGCCCGCCAGTCGGCCGGTGCGCACGCGCTGTGGCGGCATCTGGCGCGGCACTACCCGTTGCGCTACGTGCAGCTGCGCGACCGCGAGCTGCGTGCGCTGGGCGAGCGTGTCGACCCGGCGCTGCACGACGAGCTGCACACCCGCATGCTGCTGCTGGGCCGCGGCTGGGACGAGGCCCGGCTGGCCGCCGAGGCCGGCCTGCTGCACCCGCCGGAATGAAGCCGGTGGCGGCGCCAATCCGGCACGCGGCGCGCGGGCATGCGTTGCCCGCGCGCGCCCCCTCGGCCGATACTGGCGCCATGGTCTCGCCTGCCCGCCCCGCCTTCGCCGCCGCCACTGCGCGCGGTGCCGCGGAGCGTGGCGCCCCGACGGCGCGCAGGTGCCGCGTCCGGGAGCCCTGGACCCCGGCAGCACTTCCCCGGGCCCGGCGATAGCCCTCCACCTCAGCTTCAGCACACCTCTATCGCCGGGCCGGACCGTGCGTCCCGCGGCCAGCCGGCCGCGCCGTCGAGGGAGTCGCCGATGCCATCCGCCGATATCGCCGAGCGCCGCGCCAGCGCGCTCGACTTCGCCCGTGCCCCGTCCCCGGGCCCGGAACCCGTTACTGCCGCCGCCGGCGCACGCTGGCCGGTCGCGCTGCGCTCGATCACCGTGCTCGGCGAGCTGTCCGAGGCATCCGAGACCGCGCTGCAGCGTGCCGCCGGCCTCGCCGCGGCGCACGGCGCGAGGCTGCGGCTGCTGGGCTGGGCCGCCCGCGGCGACATCTCCGACGGCCTGCTGCGGGCCCGCCTGAGCCGCATGGCCCGCCGCGCGGCACGGCGCAGCCAGGTCCCGGTCGAACTCGGCGACACGCCGATGCACGGGCTGCGAGAGGTGCTGGGCCAGCTGGACGGTACCGACCTCGTCGTGACGGCCAACCGGCGCTCCGACGGCCTGGCGTCGTTCTGGCGGCCCAACCCGGCCGTGCGGCTGGCCGGCGTGCTGCCGGTGCCGCTGCTGGTCGTCAACGAGCCCTGCGGGCTGCCGTACCGGCAGGCGCTGGCCGCCGTCGACCTGCAGGCCGAGCCCGAGCGCGTGGCGCGCTGGGCCGCCGCGCTGGCCGGCGACGGCGAGCTGGCGCTGCTGCACGTGCTGCGCCAGTGGCGGCCGGGCAAGCTGCGCCACGGCGAGGACGGGCTGCGCTGGCTGGAGCTGGACCTGCGGCGCCGCGCCGCGCAGCTGCAGCGTGTCGCCGACACGCTGCAGCCGCAGACCGATCGCCTGCGCGTGATGCTGGCGCTGGGCGACGACGTCGCCGCCGAGATCCTCGTGCGCCGCCCGGCCGAGGGCGGCATGCTGGTGGTGGTGGGCCGCTCGACCGAGGCGCCGTGGCTGGACGCGCTGCTGGGCAGCGTCACGCGCAGCGTGCTGCGCGCCTCGCCGCACGACGTGCTCGTCGTGCCGGTCGGCTCGCCGCTGACGGAAGACGCGCAGATCGGCCGTTAGCAATCCGGCCGGCGGCGCGCCGCCAGGAAAAAAGCCGCCAGGTCTCGCGACTTGGCGGCTTTCTCTTTGCGGCCTTGATCAGGCGACGCTCGGTCGTTTGGCGGAGTCGGAGAGAGCCGAATGACGATGCCGGCAAGTGACTTTTCGAGGTTCTTGGCCGCTCCCGCCGGGCGTCCCCACACGCACGGCCCGACCGTCCCTGTCCAGGCGTTCAGCCGTCGCCGCCCAGTATCGCGATGATGTCTTGCCGGTCGCCGAGCAGGCGAACGACGTCGACGTGGTCCTCGGCCTCGAGGTAGAGCCACTGCAGCGGAAATCCGGCCGCCCGCCACGAACGGAGCTCCGGGATCTCGCACAGCAGGCCCAGGCGCGGCGACCCCAGCCCCGGCATCCGCTGGATCGGAACGAGTGCCTCCAGTGCCGCGTCGAAGACGCGCTCGCCGCGAGCGCGGCCGCCTTCCCGAGCGTAGTGCCCGGCCACCTCGACAAGATCAAGCTCCGCGCGCGGACGAAGCCTCGCGGGCTTCAACGCGAGTCACCCAGCGCTCGACGCCGCAGCTCGAGCGCCCGCTCTGCGGTCAACACCTCGCCGCGCCCGGAGCTCAGACCTTCCTCGATCAGTTCACGCAGCCGCTTCTTGGCCTGCTCCTCCTGGTCGCGGCGGATCAGCTCCCGCAGGTACTCGCTCGTGTTGCCGAACTGCCCCGAGCGCACGCGCTGATCCACGTACTGCCGCATCGCTTCCGGCAGAGCGAAGCTCATGGTGTTGCTGCTCATGGACGCATCGTCGGCGCACTATCAACAGTTGTCAACATGGAGGCCTTGCGCCTGATGCGAGGGGCGCCACGTCATCCGCAACAAGCTCGCGGGAAAGAAAAAAGCCGCCAGGTCTTGCGACTTGGCGGCTTTCTCGTTGCAGCCTTGTTCAGGCTGCGTTTGTTCGCTTGGCGGAGTCGGAGGGATTCGAACCCTCGATGCAGGTTTTGCCCACATACTCCCTTAGCAGGGGAGCACCTTCGGCCACTCGGTCACGACTCCGGCGAAGAGGCGGCATTCTAGCCGCACTTTTCAAGATTTTTTAAGCACCCTCTGCAGGCTGGTCGAGATCGAAGGCCTTGTGCAGCGCGCGCACCGCCAGCTCCATGTACTTCTCGGCGATCACGACGCTCGTCTTGATCTCGCTGGTGCTGATCATCATGATGTTGATGCCCTCTTCGGACAGGGCACGGAACATCGAGCTGGCGACGCCGACGTGGCTGCGCATGCCGATGCCGACGATCGACACCTTGCAGATCTTCGGGTCGCCGATGACCTCGGCCGCGCCGGTGGCCGGGGCGACCTGGTTCTTCAGCAGGTCCATCGCGCGCGGGTAGTCGCCGCGGTTGACGGTGAACGAGAAGTCGGTCTTCCCGTCGTGCGAGACGTTCTGGATGATGACGTCGATGTCGATGTTGGCGTCGGCCACCGGGCCGAGGATCTGGTAGGCGATGCCGGGCTTGTCGGGCACGCCCATCACGGTGATCTTGGCCTCGTCGCGCGTGAACGCGATGCCGGACACGACGGCTTGTTCCATCTTCTCGTCTTCCTCGAAAGTGATCAGCGTTCCCGAGCGGGCTTCTTCGGCGATGTCGATGTCCCAGGGCGTGAAGCTGGACAGCACGCGCAGCGGCACGCGGTACTTGCCGGCGAACTCGACCGAGCGGATCTGCAGCACCTTGGAGCCGAGGCTGGCCATCTCGAGCATTTCCTCGAAGCTGATGGTCGCCAGGCGGCGCGCCTCGGGCACGATGCGCGGGTCGGTGGTGTAGACGCCGTCGACGTCGGTGTAGATCAGGCACTCGTCGGCCTTCAGCGCCGCGGCCACGGCCACCGCCGAGGTGTCGCTGCCGCCGCGGCCCAGCGTCGTCACGTTGCCCAGGTCGTCGATGCCCTGGAAGCCGGTGATGATGACCACCTTGCCGGCGGCGAGATCGGCGCGCACGCGCTCGTCCTCGATGCTGCTGATGCGCGCCTTGGTGTAGGCGGTGTCGGTGTGCACCGGCACCTGCCAGCCCGAGTAGCTGACCGCCGGCAGGCCCTCGGCCTGCAGCGCCAGCGCCAGCAGGCCGACCGAGACCTGTTCGCCGGTGGCGGCGATGGCGTCGAGCTCACGCAGCGCCTCGGGCGTCATCGTGGCCGGTTGCAGTTCCCTGGCCAGGCCCAGCAGGCGGTTCGTCTCGCCGCTCATCGCGGACGGCACGACGATCATCTGGTGGCCGGCGCGGGCCCACTTGGCCACGCGCTTGGCGACGTTGCGGATGCGCTCGGTCGAGCCCATCGACGTGCCGCCGTATTTGTGAACGATCAGTCCCATGGATCGGTAACGAGCGAAAACCCGTGATTTTAGCGGGCCGCGCGGTCCTTCCCTTGCGGGAAGATGACGCCGGATTCAGGCCGGCCGCCAGAACAGCGCCAGCTGCGCCTCGCCGGCCGCGGCGCGGCAACGTGCGTCGATGCCCAGGCCGGGCACGAAGACGAGTTGCTCGCCGCTGAAGACCAGCGGCCCGGCGCGGTCCCAGGCGGCGACGCGCCGGGCCTGGAACTGCTTCTTCAGCGCGCGTGGCGTCGCACGCGGCGCGGCCTGGAAGGACTCGCCGCCCTGGCGTGCTCGCAACTCGGCGGCGCGCAGCCACGACGGCGAGACGCCGCCCTCGGCGACGGCCTTCACCTCGAGCACGCCGCCCCAGGACGGCAGCTCGACGAAACGCGGCGACGACAGGTCCAGCGCCACGGACTCGGGCGCCACGGCCTCGGCCGCCTGCGGTGGCACGTACACCAGCCGCGCGTCGTGCAGCCGCAGCTCGCCGCCGGGCGCCGGCCAGCGCGCGCTGGCCGCGGCCGGCAGTTCGTCGGCCAGGCGCCGCACCAGCGACTCGGGCACCGGCCGGGCGAGCACCGACTGCAGCCAGCGGCGCAGCACCGGCGCGCGGTGCGTCTCGGGCAGCCCGCGCCAGCCAGCGACGTCCAGCGGGCCGTCGTCTTCAGCCAGCGCGGAGAGCTCGATGTCGGCCAGCACCTTCAGCGCCGCGGCCGCTTCTGCGGCGCGGCGGGCCGACGCGGCGAGCTGCTGCTCGGCCTCGGGGAAAGCCGCCAGCAGCGCCGGCCAGACCTGGCGGCGCAGACGGTTGCGCGCGAAGGCCTCGTCGTCATTGCTTTCGTCGTCGAGCCAGCGCAGCCGGTGGCGGCGCAGATAGGCCTCGATCTCCTCGCGCGGACGGTCCAGCCAGGGACGCGCCCAGACGAGACCGTCGCGCTCGGCGCGGCGCGGCATCGCCGCCAGCGCCTCGGCACCGCCGCCGCGCAGCGCCTGCAGCAGCAGCGTCTCGGCCTGGTCGCGGCGGTGCTGGGCCAGCAGCACCAGATCGCAGCCGGCGGCCTGGGCCATCGCCGCCAGCGCGGCGTAACGCTCGCGCCGCGCCCAGGCCTCGACGCTTTCGCCGCGCGCCGGGGAGCCGGCCAGGCGCGTCGCATGGAAGTGCACCGGCAGGCCGGCACGCGCCCAGCGCGCGCACTGCGCACGCAACTGGACGAGCCAGGTGTCGGCAGAAGCGACGAGGCCGTGGTGCACGTGCAGTGCATGCACCTCGACGCCGAGTTCACGCGCGGCGCGGGCCGTGGCGTGCAGCAGCGCGGTGGAGTCGCGGCCGCCGCTGGCGGCCACCGCCACCGCGGCGGGCAAGGTCAGCGCTCCTTGGTGTCGCTGAAGCGGCCGTAGGACTGCAGGCGCTCGTAGCGGCGGTCCAGCAGCTCCTTCGGCTTCAGGTCGACGACCTGACGCAGCGCGTCGTTGAGGCCGCGCTTGAGCTGCGCCGCCATCCACTTCGGATCGCGGTGCGCACCGCCGACCGGCTCGTTGACGATCTTGTCGACCAGGCCCAGCGCCTTCAGGCGGTGGGCGGTGATGCCCAGCGCCTCGGCAGCCTCTGAGGCCCGCTCGGCGGTCTTCCAGAGGATGGAGGCGCAGCCTTCGGGCGAGATCACCGAGTACACCGAGTACTGCAGCATCAGCACCTGGTCGGCGACGCTGATCGCCAGCGCGCCGCCGGAGCCGCCTTCGCCGATGATCGTCGTGATGATCGGCACCTCCAGGCGCGCCATCTCGAAGATGTTGCGGCCGATGGCCTCGGACTGGTTGCGCTCCTCGGCACCGATGCCCGGGTAGGCGCCCGGCGTGTCGACGAAGGTGAAGACCGGCAGGCCGAACTTCTCGGCCAGCTGCATCAGGCGCAGCGCCTTGCGGTAGCCCTCGGGGCGCGACATGCCGAAGTTGCGCGCGGTGCGCTCCTTGGTGTCGCGGCCCTTCTGGTGGCCGATGACCATGCAGGCGTTGCCGTTGAAGCGCGCCATGCCGCCGACGATCGACTGGTCGTCGGCGTAGTGGCGGTCGCCGTGCAGTTCCTGGAAGTCGGTGAAGATCTCGGCGACGTAGTCCAGCGTGTACGGCCGCTGCGGATGGCGCGCGATCTGCGTGACCTGCCACGGTGTCAGGCTGGAGTAGATCTCCTTGGTGAGCTGCACGCTCTTGTCGGCCAGACGGTCGATCTCCTCCGAGATGTCGACCGCGGACTCGTTCTGCACGAAGCGCAGCTCGTCGATCTTGGATTCCAGCTCGGCGATCGGCTGCTCGAACTCGAGGAAATGGCGTTTGCTCATGCGTTGATCTCGCGGTCTGACGATCCCATCAAGCTGCCGCTTGCGCAGCCCCCTGGGGGCCGAGCCCGGACACGACTCGTCCGGCGGACGAATTGTGCCTGGCGAGGAGCCGGGCCACCGGCCCGGCGCGGACTGCAAGGCAGCGCCGAAGGCGCTACGGGGGGACCTAGTAACTTACTGGGAGCGGATCCAGGCTCCGCCAAATATACCAAGTGGCCACCGAGCGGTACGGCGCCCACGCCTCGCCGACCTCGCGCGCCTCGGCACGCGACACCGGCTCGCCGCTGAAGTAGTTGAGGCTGATGCCCTTCAACAGGCCGAGGTCGTCCAGCGGCAGGACGTTCGGACGCATCAGGTGGAAGATCAGGAACATCTCGGCCGTCCAGCGGCCGATGCCGCGGATCGCGACGAGCTCGGCGATGATCGCCTCGTCGTCCATCTGCTGCCAGTCGGCGACGTGCACCGTGCCGTCGACGAAGTGGCGCGCCAGGTCGAGCAGGTACTCGGTCTTGCGCGCCGACAGCCCGGCGGCACGCATCGTCAGCGGGTCCAGCGCATTGACGGCCTGCGGCGCGAGGTGCGTCGCCGGGCCGTCCACGAGCGCGGCGAACTTGTTCCACACCGACTGCGCGGCCTTCACCGAGATCTGCTGGCCGACGATCGAACGCGCCAGTGTCGTGAAGGCGTCACCGCGGCTCTCCAGCCGGGCCTCGCCGAAACGCGGGATCAGCTTCTTCATCACCCGGTCGCGGCGCGACAGGTGGCGGCAGGCGTCGTCCCAATAAGCCGGCGTGACGGCAAGGATCTGATCGCGAGGCGACATCCGGATCAGGCCCTCACCCAGGTCGTGCCCTGAGGCGTGTCCTTCAGCTCGACGCCCTGCGCAGCGAGTTCGGCACGGATGCGGTCGGCATCGGCGAAGCGGCGCTCGCGCTTGGCCGTGGCACGCGCCTCGATCTGGCGCGCGATCTCGGCATCGTCGACACCGGTACCGGCCTGCAGGAAGGCGCGCGGCGCCTGCTGCAGGATGCCGAGCACGGCGCCCAGCGACACGAGCAGCCGGGCCGTCGCCGCGTCGCGGCTGCGGTTGAACTCGTTGGCCAGCTCGAACAGCACCGCCAGCGCCCCCGGCGTGTTGAAGTCGTCGTCCATCGCCGCCTTGAAGGCAGCGGCGCGCGGGTCGCTCCAGTCGACCTCGCCGGCCACGGCGTCGGCACCGTCCAGCGCGGTGTAGAGACGGCGCAGCGCGGCACGCGCTTCGTCGAGCAGCGAGTCGGCGAAGTTGAACGGGCTGCGGTAGTGCGTGCGCAGCATGAAGAAACGCACCGTCTCGCCGTCGAACTTCTTCAGCACGTCGGCGATGGTGAAGAAGTTGCCCAGGCTCTTGGACATCTTCTCGTTGTCGACGTTGAGGAAGCCGTTGTGCAGCCAGTAGTTGACGAACGGATGACCGAAGGCGCCCTCGCTCTGCGCGATCTCGTTCTCGTGGTGCGGGAACTGCAGGTCCATGCCGCCGCCGTGCAGGTCGAAACGCTCGCCCAGCAGCGCGCAGCTCATCGCCGAGCACTCGATGTGCCAGCCCGGGCGCCCGGCGCCGAAGGGGCTGTCCCACTTCGCTTCGGCCGGCTCCTCGGGCTTGGCCGACTTCCAGAGCACGAAGTCCAGCGGGTCTTCCTTGCCACCGGCCACCGCGACACGCTCGCCGGCCCGCAGTTCGTCGAGCGACTTGCCCGAGAGCTTGCCGTAGCCGGGGAAACGCCGCACGGCGAAGTTCACGTCGCCGTCTTCAGCGCGGTAGGCCAGGCCGTTGCGCTCGAGCCGGCCGATGATGTCGAGCATCTGCGGCACGAACTCGGTGGCGCGCGGCTCGTGCGTCGGCGGCTCCAGGCCGAGCGCGGCAAAGTCGCGATGCATCGCCGCGACCATCTCGTCGGTCAGCGCGCGGATGCCGACGCCGCGCTCGAGCGCGCGGCGGATGATCTTGTCGTCGATGTCGGTGATGTTGCGGACGTAGGTGACCTCGTAGCCGCTGGCCTTCAGCCAGCGGTAGACGACGTCGAACGCCAGGTTCATCCGCGCGTGCCCCATGTGGCACAGGTCGTACACCGTGATGCCGCACACGTACATGCGCACACGGCCGGGCTCGAGGGGAACGAAGGTCTCGAGGCGGCGCGTCAGGGTGTTGTGGAGGCGGAGCGTCATGCAGTCGGAATTCTTCGGTGGGGCGCGCCGATACAATCTTTCAGTATAGCGGGCCGACCTTCGCGGCCTGCCCTCCAGACCCCCTGCCGCCGATGCTTCGTGTCCTGATCGCCGCGCTCGCGCTGAGCGCCGCCGCCCTCGCGCACGCCGACGAGTCGAGCGAGGCCCAGCGGCTGCTTCAAGGCGGCCAGCCCGAGGCGGCGCTGGCGCGCGCCGAGACGGCGCTGGCCCAGCGCCCGAACGACGCGGCGCTGCGCTTCACGCGCGCCGTCGCGCTGATGGACCTGGGGCGCGACGCCCAGGCGCTCGAGGCCTTCGAGCGCATGACCCAGGACTACCCGGAACTGCCCGAGCCCTACAACAACCTGGGCCTGCTGCATGCCCGCGCCGGGCGGCTGGACGAGGCACGCGTCGCGCTCGAGACCGCGCTGCGCAACGACCCGTCGCACCGCCTCGCGCGCCGCAACCTCGGCGACGTGCTGCTGCGTCTGGCCCTGCAGTCCTGGGAGGCGGCCGACGCCGCGTCGCCGGGCGACCCGGGGCTCGCGCAGCGCATCCGCATCGCCCGCGAACTGGCGGCGACCCCCCGCTGATCCCGGGCCCCGCCACCGGCTCCGGCCGGCGCCGCTAGACTCCGCGCACCCCGAAATCGAGGCCTTCCATGCTCCGCCACGCCAAGCTGTTCGCCTTCGCCGCCGCCGCGGCGCTGGCCTCCGTGCCCGCCTTCGCGCAGACCGTGCGCCTGGCCACCAGCGCCGGTGACATCGTCGTCGAACTCGACGCCGCCAAGGCGCCGAAGACCGTCGACAACTTCGTCCAGTACGTCAAGGCCGGCCACTACGACGGCACCATCTTCCACCGCGTGATCCCGGGCTTCATGGTCCAGGGCGGCGGCATGAAGCCCGACCTGAAGGAGAAGCCGACGCGCAAGCCGATCGCGCTGGAAAGCCGCAACGGCCTGTCCAACGCCCGCGGCACGCTGGCGATGGCGCGCACGATGGTGCCCGACTCGGCGACCGCGCAGTTCTTCATCAACGTCGCGGACAACAGCTTCCTCGACCAGCCCAACGCACGCGACGGCAACGGCTACGCCGTCTTCGGCCGCGTGACCGCGGGCATGGACGTCGTCGACAAGATCGTCGCGACGCCCACCACATCGTCGGGCCCGCACCAGAACGTGCCGGTCACGCCGGTGATCATCCGCAAGGCCACCCTGGAGAAATGACATGAGCAAACAAGTGCAGTTCGAGACCACCGCCGGCACGATCGTCATCGAGCTCGACGACGAACGCGCCCCGGTGACGGTGGCCAACTTCCTCGACTACGTGAAGAAGGGCCACTACGACGGCACGATCTTCCACCGCGTCATCAAGGGCTTCATGATCCAGGGCGGCGGTTTCGAGCCGGGCATGAAGCAGAAGCCCACCGGCGCCGGCATCGAGAACGAAGCCAAGAACGGCCTGCGCAACCTGCGCTACACGCTGGCGATGGCGCGCACCTCCGACCCGCACTCGGCGAGCGCCCAGTTCTTCATCAACACCAACGACAACGGCTTCCTCGACAACGACCGCGCCCAGGACGGCTGGGGCTATGCCGTGTTCGGCAAGGTCGTGTCGGGCACCGAGGTCGTCGACCTGATCGAGCGTGTTCGCACCGGCCGCAAGGGCTACCACGACGACGTGCCGCTGGAAGACGTGCGCATCGACCGCGCCACCGAGGTCGCCTGATGTCCGACGGCAGCGCCGAAGGCGTGGCGGCGCTGCCCGCGTTCTTCGAGTTCGAGGCGCCGCGCGAGTGGCGCACGATCGACCTCATCTCCGACATCCACCTCGCGCCGTCGCTGCCGCGCACCGTCGAAGCCTGGCGCGCTCACCTGCTGCACACCCCCGCCGACGCGGTGTTCATCCTCGGCGACCTGTTCGAGACCTGGGTCGGGGACGACGTGCGGCAGCGGCCGTTCGAGGCCGGCTGCGCCGACGTTCTTGCCGAGGCGGCCAGCCGCCGGGGCATCGCGTTCATGGCCGGCAACCGCGACTTCCTGGTCGGCGCGCGCCTGCTGCGCGAAACCGGCGTCATGGGCCTGGCCGACCCGACACTGCTCGACGCCTGGGGACGGCGTGTGCTGCTGATGCACGGCGACGCGCTGTGCCTGCAAGACCGCGACTACCTCGCCTTCCGCGCCCTGGTGCGCGACGAGCGCTGGCAGCGTGACTTCCTCTCGCGGCCGCTGGACGAACGGCTGGCGATCGCCGCCGACATCCGCCGCCGCAGCGAGGCACGCCAGGACGACGCCTCGCGTCATGCCGACGTCGACGCCGCCACGGCGGTGGCCTGGATGCATGCCGTCGGCGCCGCCGAACTGGTGCACGGCCACACCCATCGCCCGGGCAGCGAAACGCTGGCCCCGGGCTACCGCCGCCACGTGCTCACCGACTGGGATCTGGACGATGCTCGCGCCCCGCGTGCCGAGGTGCTGCGCCTGACGCGCGACGGTTTCCAACGTGTTCCGCCGGCCACGGCGGCCGGCGCCTGATGTGGCAGCGCCTGCTGGGGCGGCTGCGCGAACGCCGCGACGACGCCGCGGTCGCGCGCCGGCCGATCCCCGACGATCTGTGGAAACGCACGCTGGGGCGCTACCCGTTCCTGAAGCGCCGTGATCCCGAGACCGCGGCCGCACTGCGCCGCCTGACCAGCCTTTTCCTGGACCGCAAGGAGTTCAGCGCCCAGCCCGGCGTGCGCCTGACCGACCACGTCGCGGTCGCGGTCGCAGCGCAGGCCTGCCTGCCGGTCCTGCGCCTGGGGCTCGAGGCCTACGACGGCTTCGTCGGCATCGTGCTGCACCCGGACCAGGTCGTCGCGCGCCGCTCCACCGTCGACGAGGACGGCGTCGTGCACGAGTACGACGAACTGCTGTCCGGCGAGGCGATGGAAGGCGGCCCGGTGATGCTGTCCTGGCAGGACGTGCGTGCCGCCGGCCGCAGCGCCGCCGACGCCTACAACGTCGTCATCCACGAGTTCGCCCACGTGCTCGACATGGCCGACGGGGTCGCCGACGGCGTGCCGCTGCTGCCGCACGATCTGCCGCGCAGCGAGTGGGTCGCCGTGCTGGATGCCGACTACGAGGCCTTCTGCCGCCGCGTGGACGCCGAGGAGGACACCGCGCTGGACCCGTACGGCGCGCAATCGCCCGACGAATTCTTCGCCGTCGCCAGCGAAGCCTTCTTCGTCGCCCCCGAGGCGATGAAAAAAGAACACCCCGTGTTGTACGGGGTGTTCGTTCGCTACTACCGGCAGGACCCGGCGGCCGAGGCCGCCTGATCGGACACGAGCGCGGCCTCAGGCCGGCGTCGCTTCGGTGCGCGGCTTGTCGCTGCGCTTGGGCGGCTGGATGTCCAGCAGCACCTCGTCCTTGTCGTCGAGGTCGACGGTCAGGCGGCCGCCGTCGACCAGGCGGCCGAACAGCAGTTCGTCGGCCAGCGCGCGGCGGATCATGTCCTGGATCAGGCGCTGCATCGGCCGCGCGCCCATCAGCGGGTCGAAGCCCTTCTTCGACAGGTGCCGGCGCAGCTTGTCGGTGAAGGTGACCTCGACCTTCTTCTCGGCGAGCTGGCTCTCCAGCTGCAGCAGGAACTTGTCGACGACGCGCAGGATGATCTCCTCGTCCAGCGCGCGGAAGGACACGATCGCGTCGAGGCGGTTGCGGAACTCGGGCGTGAACAACCGCTTGATGTCGGCCATCTCGTCGCCCTGCTCGCGCCGGGTCGTGAAGCCGATCGTCGACTTGTTCATCGTCTCGGCACCCGCGTTCGTGGTCATGATGATGATCACGTTGCGGAAGTCGGCCTTGCGCCCGTTGTTGTCGGTCAGCGTGCCGTGGTCCATGACCTGCAGCAGCACGTTGAAGACATCCGGGTGCGCCTTCTCGATCTCGTCGAGCAGCAGCACCGCGTGCGGCTTCTTCGTCACCGCCTCGGTCAGCAGGCCGCCTTGATCGAAGCCGACGTAGCCCGGAGGCGCGCCGATCAGCCGGCTGACCGCGTGGCGCTCCATGTACTCCGACATGTCGAAACGGATCAGCTCGATGCCCAGGATGTAGGCCAGCTGCTTGGCGACCTCGGTCTTGCCGACGCCGGTGGGGCCGCTGAACAGGAACGAGCCGATCGGCTTGTCGGGCTTGCCCAGGCCGGAACGCGCCATCTTGATCGCCGAGGCCAGCGCCTCGATCGACGGATCCTGGCCGAAGACCACACTCTTCAGATCGCGTTCCAGCGTCTTCAGCTTGTCGCGGTCGTCGCTGGACACCGAGGCCGGCGGAATGCGCGCGATCTTGGCGACGATGTCCTCGACCTCGGCCCGCGTGATGGTCTTCTTCTGCTTGCTCTTGGGCAGGATGCGCTGCGCGGCACCGGCCTCGTCGATGACGTCGATCGCCTTGTCGGGCAGGTGGCGGTCGTTGATGTACTTGGCCGACAGTTCGGCCGCGGCCTGCAGCGCGCCGAGCGCGTACTTGACGTTGTGGTGATCCTCGAAGCGCGACTTCAAGCCCTTCAGGATCTCGATCGTCTGCTCGACCGACGGCTCGACGACGTCGACCTTCTGGAAGCGCCGCGACAGCGCCGCGTCCTTCTCGAAGATGCCGCGGTACTCGGTGAAGGTGGTGGCGCCGATGCACTTCATCGAGCCGCTGGACAGCGCGGGCTTGAGCAGGTTGCTGGCGTCCAGCGTGCCACCCGACGCCGCACCGGCACCGATCAGCGTGTGGATCTCGTCGATGAAGAGGATCGCGCTCGGCTGGTCCTTCAGTTGCTTGAGCACGCCCTTCAGGCGCTGCTCGAAATCGCCGCGGTACTTGGTGCCGGCCAGCAACGCGCCCATGTCGAGCGCGTAGACGGTGGAGTCCGCCAGCACCTCGGGCACGTCCTTCTCGGTGATGCGCCAGGCCAGGCCTTCGGCGATCGCCGTCTTGCCGACGCCGGCCTCGCCGACCAGCAGCGGGTTGTTCTTGCGCCGACGACAGAGGACCTGGATGACACGCTCGACCTCCTGCTCGCGGCCGATCAGCGGGTCGATCTTGCCGGCCAGCGCCAGCGCGTTGAGGTTCTGCGTGAACTGCTCGAGCGGCGAGCCCTTGCCTTCGCCTCCAGCCTCGTCACGCTCGCCCTCGCCGCCGCCCGGGGAGTTGTCGCTGGACTTGGCCGGCTCCGGCGGGTCGCTCTTCTTGATGCCGTGGGCGATGAAATTGACGACATCCAGGCGCGTCACGCCCTGCTGGTGCAGGTAGTAGACGGCATGCGAGTCCTTCTCGCCGAAGATCGCCACCAGCACGTTGGCACCGGTGACTTCCTTCTTGCCGCTGCCCGTGCTCTGCACGTGCATGATCGCGCGCTGGATCACGCGCTGAAAACCGAGAGTCGGCTGGGTGTCGACTTCCTCGCTGCCCGAGACCGTCGGCGTGTTCTCCTTGATGAACGTCGCCAGGCTCTTGCGCAGGTCCTCGATGTTGGCTGCACAGGCACGCAGCACCTCGGCGGCCGACGGGTTGTCGAGCAGCGCCATCAGCAGGTGCTCGACGGTGATGAATTCATGCCGCTGCTGGCGCGCTTCGACGAACGCCATGTGCAGGCTGACTTCCAGTTCTTGCGCAATCATGCGGCCTCCATAATGCACTGAAGCGGGTGACCGTCGCGGCGGGCCGCGGCGAGCACCAGTTCGACCTTCGTCGCGGCAACGTCCTTCGGGTAAACCCCGCACACACCACGACCCTCGTGGTGGATCTTCAGCATGATGTGCGTGGCCGTGTCCAGATCACGCTGGAAGTAGTGCTGCAGCACCATCACGACGAACTCCATCGGCGTGTAGTCGTCGTTGAGCAGCACCACCTGGTACAGGCTCGGCGGCTTGACGCGTTGCGCCTTGCGCTCGGCGACGACAGCGCCGCCCGCGCCACCATCCTGGCCAGGCAGGGGCGGCGGCTTCACCGGAGGGACGGACGGATCGTCGGGCATGAATTCATTCTATCGACCTTGTCCGGGCCTGCTCACGGCAACTTTGCATGACCCGCGCCCTGGACATGTTGATGCCGCAAGCGCAAGTTCAAGCCCCCAACGGACTCGGGCGCTCTGCTGCGGCCGCGCACCAATTTGACCAATGTTTGTCGAATCCACGACACAGCAGAGCGTCACTTCGCCTTGACACTCTTCCGACGGCATCGCGAGAATCATTTTCGATATTCGCGCGCAGTTAAGCGAGGTGGAAACAATGGCGGTCGGTACGGTGAAGTGGTTCAACGATGCCAAGGGCTTCGGTTTCATCGAACCCGAGGGTGGTGGTGCGGACGTCTTCGCTCACTTCTCGGCGGTGCAGATGGACGGTTTCCGGACCCTGAAGCAAGGCAGTCGAGTGGAGTTCGAACTCGTCCAGGGCCCCAAAGGCAATCTGGCGCAGAACATCCGGCCCGTCGCCACTGCGACGCCGGCGGCTCCGCAGACCGTCGCCTGACGGGGCTCGCCGCCGCGGGCACCCCGATCTGATTTCGGGAAATCCCGCCCCGGACGGTTGCCGCACATATTGATTTCTATCAATATCTGAGGCAACGCCCGGCAAGGTGTTCAAGCCGAAACGAATATCGGCCACAGCCGGGGCCGGCGCGCCGACCCAGGATCACGAGCAGGACTTCGAGTCCCGCTTTTTCTTGCGCGCCGGGCAGTTTTTGCAGCGGGGTTTGCTGCGGCAGCACTTGCCAACCCGGCAGTTCAGCGCCGCAGCGGCATCCCTTGGACCCAGCTGACTCGGCCGGATCACGAACACCGGCCGCGCTCCGGCGATCCCGACGCCCGCGTTCGTCTCCACGTTCTTCATCACCCGCCCGGTCTCCTCGCTCGCCCACGCGCCCGGTTCGCCGGCGCCATCGCAGCAGGATGATGAAACAAGTTTCGATTCATGGGCTTCAGCGCGTCGATAGAAAGGCACTATCCATAGCGCTTCATCCCGCGCAGGGCCGACACATGAAAACGGCGCCCGCAGGCGCCGCAATCAGTGGACGACGGGCTTGAACCCGCGCCTCAGCCCATCTGCTCGATCATCACCTTGCCGAAGCCGGAGCACGAGACCTGCGTCGCGCCGTCCATCAGGCGCGCGAAGTCGTAGGTCACCTGCTTGCTCAGGATGGACTTCTCCATCGCGCTGATGATCAGGTCGGCAGCCTCGGTCCAGCCCATGTGGCGCAGCATCATCTCGGCCGAGAGGATCTCGGAGCCCGGGTTGACGTAGTCCTTGCCGGCGTACTTGGGCGCGGTGCCGTGCGTCGCCTCGAACATCGCCACCGAGTCCGACAGGTTGGCGCCCGGAGCGATGCCGATGCCGCCGACCTGCGCCGCCAGCGCGTCGGAGACGTAGTCGCCGTTCAGGTTGAGCGTCGCGATCACCGAGTACTCGGCCGGGCGCAGCAGGATCTGCTGCAGGAAGGCGTCAGCGATCGAGTCCTTGATGACGATGTCCTTGCCGGTCCTCGGGTTCTTGAACGAGCACCACGGGCCGCCGTCGATCGGCTGGGCGCCGAACTCGCGCTGCGCCAGCGCGTAGGCCCAGTCACGGAAGCCACCTTCGGTGAACTTCATGATGTTGCCCTTGTGCACGATGGTCACGCTGGGCTTGTCGTTGTCGACGGCGTACTGGATCGCCTTGCGCACCAGGCGCTCGGTCCCTTCCTTCGAGACGGGCTTGATGCCGATGCCCGAGGTCTCGGGGAAACGGATCTTCTTGACGCCCATTTCCTCGATGAGGAACTTGATGACCTTCTTCGCCTTGTCGCTCTGGGCTTCCCACTCGATGCCGGCGTAGATGTCCTCGGAGTTCTCGCGGAAGATGACCATGTTGGTCTTCTCCGGCTCCTTCAGCGGCGTCGGCACGCCCTTGAAGTACTGGATCGGGCGCAGACAGACGTAGAGATCGAGTTCCTGGCGCAGCGCGACGTTCAGGCTGCGGATGCCGCCACCGACCGGCGTCGTCAGCGGGCCCTTGATCGACACGACGTAGTCGCGCACTGCGTGCAGCGTCTCCTCGGGCAGCCAGACGTCGGGGCCGTAGACCTTGGTCGACTTCTCGCCGGCGTAGACCTCCATCCAGTGGATCTTGCGCTTGCCGCCGTAGCTCTTGGCGACTGCCGCATCGACCACCTTCAGCATCACCGGCGTGATGTCGAAGCCGGTGCCGTCGCCCTCGATGTACGGAATGATGGGCTGATCAGGGACGTTCAGCGAGAAGTCGGCGTTGACCGTGATCTTCTGCCCGCCCTCGGGCACCTTGATGTGCTGGTACATGAAAGAGGTCTCCACAAACCGCGCGTGCGGTGGGTCGTCGGGGAATGAATTCGCGGGAATTGATTCTAGGTCAACGACTGTCTGGCGACTGACGTGCCAGGGAGATCTCCGGACATCGGCTGGACACGCCGTGCCGGGCACGGCCTCAGGTGGCGCAGTAGGCCTGCCACTGCATCCACAGGCCGTGGCCGAGCGCCCAGCCGGACGCGAGCGCGAGCAGCGCGCCGGCGGCGCGCGTGGCCCAGGTCGTCGCAGCCGCCGAGGCCGACACGCCGAGGCGCAACCAGAGCATCGGCCCGAGCACCAGCCCGGCACCGCTGGCGACGGCGAAGGCCCCCATCGCGGCAGCGCCGGCGGCGGCGGTGTTCGCCAGCGCGGCGACGACCAGGGCCGACTGCAGCAGCCCGCAGGGCCAGGCCACCCAGAACGATCCCGCCGTTGCCGCGCGCGCCGGCCCCTTGATACGCTGCCAGCCGCCGGCGTCGGCCTGCGGCGCACGGCGCTGGGCACTGCGGCCGATGTTCTCCAGCCATTGCGGCTGGCGCCCCTTCCACACCAGCCAGACCCCGAGGGCCAGCGCCGCGGCGTGGGCCAGAGTCCACAGCGGCCGCAACGCGGGGCTCAGCTCCCCGACCGCGGACAGGAGGTTGACGCCGGACGCGACCAGCGCACCGGCCATCGCGTAACCCAGAACACGCGCGAGATGGAAGCTCCAGAGGGCAGCCGGCTGGCCGCGCGGCAGCACCGCGGTGCACGCCGCGCCGCACATCGCGATGCAGTGCGGCGCCCCGGCCAGCCCGAGCATCAGCGCGCTGACGACGAGCGCGAAGTCCACGCGGGGCCTTGCTGAGTCATGCGCGGATTATCCCGTTGCGGGATAACCCGTGCCGACTCAGATGATGCGCGAGAAGCGCTCGCGGTTGCCGCTGGCGCGCAGGTGCTTGTCGAAGACGGCGGCCACGCCGCGCACGTAGTACCAGCCCAGCGCGGTGATCTGGATCGAGTCGTCGTTCACCTCGACGAGACCGCCTTCGGCGAAGGGCTTGAGGTCCTCGATCTCGGCCGCGAAGTAGTCGCGGAACTTGATCATGTGGGAGAGTTCGATCGACTCGTACTCGACGCGCCCCTGGCACATGATGGCCATGATCACCGCCTGGCGCAGCAGGTCGTCGCGCGTCAGCGCGAGGCCGCGCACGATCGGGAATTCACCCTTGGCGATCGACTCGTAGTACTCGGGCAGGGTCTTGGCGTTCTGGCTGTAGGTCGCACCCATGCGGCCGATAGACGACACGCCCAGCGCGATCAGGTCGCAGTCGGGTTGCGTGCTGTAGCCCTGGAAGTTGCGGTGCAGGCGCCCCTGGCGGCGCGCCGCCGACAAGGCGTCACCGGGCAGCGCGAAGTGATCCATGCCGATGTAGGTGTAGCCCGCGGCGATGAAGCCGGCGATCGCGCCACCGAGCATCTTGATGCGCTCTTCGCCCTTGGGCAGATCCTCGGCGAGGATGCGGCGCTGCGGCTTGAAGCGGGTCGGCAGGTGCGCATAGGCGTACAGCGCGATGCGGTCCGGGCGCAGCTCGGCGATCTGCTGGATGGTGCGCGCGAACGACTCCGGCGTCTGCTTGGGCAGGCCGTAGATCAGGTCGGCGTTGATCGACTCGAAGCCGTTGGCACGGGCGGCGATCACGAGATCGCGCACGCTGTCATAGGACTGGACGCGGTGCACGGCCTCCTGCACCTCGGGATCGAAGTCCTGGATGCCGAAGCTGATGCGGTTGAAGCCGACGGCCGCCAGGCTGCGCAGCCGCTCCGGCGTCGCAGTGCGCGGATCGACCTCAATGGAGATCTCGGCGCCGGCGACGACCTTGAACGCGTCGCGCAGCGTGTTCATCAGCCGGGCGATCTCCTCGTCGGTGAGGAAGGTCGGCGAGCCGCCACCGAAGTGCAGTTGCGAAACCGTCTGCCCCTTGCCCAGCTCGGCGACATGCATCGCAATCTCGGCCTCGAGCGCATCGAGGTACTCGGTGCTGCGCTCGTGGTGCTTCGTGATGATCTTGTTGCAGGCGCAGTAGTAGCAGACCGATTCGCAGAACGGGATGTGGATATAAAGCGACAGCGGCGGCGTGCCGCCGACGGTGCTGCCTTCGGCTCGTTGGCGCAGCGCCTGCCGGTACTCTGCTGGGCCGAAGGCCTCGCCGAAGCGATCCGCGGTGGGGTAAGAGGTATAGCGGGGGCCGGGCACGTCGAGGCGCCTCAGCAGTGCTTCAGGAACAATCGTGTCCATAATTCATCCGGCCGTCATGCGGTACGGGCTGGACTGTGCCAAACCCCCACCTGACGGGCTTGATCTGCCTCAAGCGACACCCCGGGACGCGAGCGAAGAATCGCCCCTGCCCTTGAGCGACGTCATGAGCGATACTCGGGTGAACACCGCCACGCCGGACCGAACTGCTTCCAATCGTCGAACCCCTATGAACAACACGTCTTCCGGCATCCGGCTCGAACCGTTCAAGGTCGCGTGCTCGAGCTGCAATCTGCGAGAACTGTGTCTGCCGGTCGGCATGTCCAACGATCAGCTCGAGCGCCTGGACACGATGGTGGCAACGCGCCGTGCAGTGCCGCGCGGCGAGACGCTGTTCCGCGCCGGCGATCCGTTCCTGTCGCTGTACGCGGTGCGCACCGGCTTCTTCAAGACCTGCGTCTCGTCGGAAGACGGGCGGGACCAGGTGACGGGCTTCCAGATGGCCGGTGAACTGCTCGGCCTCGACGGCATCGGCACCGACCGCCACACCTGCGACTCGGTCGCGCTCGAAGACTCGCAAGTCTGCGTGATCCCGTTCCAGCAGCTGGAAGACCTGTCGCGCGAGTTCAGCGACCTGCAGCGCCAGCTGCACAAGATCATGAGCCGCGAGATCGTTCGCGATCACGGCGTGATGCTGCTGCTGGGCAGCATGCGGGCCGAGGAACGCCTCGCTGCCTTCCTCCTGAACCTGACCCAACGGCTGCAGACGCGCGGCTTCTCGCCGCATTCGCTGATCCTGCGCATGACGCGCGAAGAGATCGGCAGCTACCTGGGCCTGAAGCTCGAGACGGTCAGCCGCACCTTCTCGAAGTTCCAGGATGACGGCATCCTGGAAGTCAAGCAACGCCAGATCCGCGTGCTCGACCCGCAAGCCCTGCAGAAGCTCGTCAACGGCTCCTCGGCCGCCTGCTGAGACGGCTGCCCATACGCCAGACGCCGCGCACCGCGCGGCGTCTTGCTTTCAGCGGCCGCGAAAGCTGCGGCTGTTGATCTCGGCTTCGCTGCGCGACAGCAGCAGCGTCAGGCCCGCCGCCGCGGCCACGACCACCCACAAGGCGAAGAAGGCCACGGTGTAGACCGCCACCGGCTGCAGTTCGACCACCGCACCGCCGAGCCAGCGCAGCGAGGCCGGGTCGACGAAGGCGAACAGCGCCAGCTCGAGCACCACAGCCGCCATGAAGGCCGGCCAGAGCACGGCGCTCCAGTCTCTTGCCCGCCGCTTCATGACCGTGCCCGCGAAAAGCGCGTCAGGGCGCCGCCGTGGCGGCGTGGTTGCGAGCCGCGACGGCCGGCGTGTCCGCCTGCACCTGGCCGGATTGAGGAACCGAAGACGGCACCTCGGTGATCACCGCCTCGGCGCCGCGGATCGCGATCACGGCCGTCGACAGCGACGCGACGACGACCACCAGCGGACCGCCAAGGACCAGCCAGACCATGCCGATGCGCCACCAGGGCGTCGTGTCGCGGGAAACTTGATTCGGACTCATCAGGGACTCCTGTCGTGGCCGCTTCAGCGGGGGACGACGAAGGTGGAATTCTCGGAAGCGACCACGGAAGACGGATCCCGGGCGTCGGGCAGCCGGTCGACGTGGAACTGTATCGTGTGGGCACCGGGCCCTGCCTGCGTGGCGGTTTGCGGCGGCACGCGCAGCGCGATCGTCACCCAGCGGGCGCCGGCGGATTCGACGTCGAACTCCGGCTGCCCGTCGATCACCATGCCCGCCAGGCCTTCGGCACGCACGCGGTAGCGCTGCGGCGACTCGGTGGCGTTCATGACCTGCAGCCGGTACAGGTTCTCGATGTAGCCGTCGTCGACGATGCGGGCGAGCGACGCCCGGTCACGCACCACGTCGACGCGGAACGGGTGTCGAAGCGCGAGGCTGGCGGCGAATGCGCCGACGATGACGAACAGGATCGCGGTGTACACCAGCACCCGCGGCCGGAACACCCGCTGCAGCATCTGCCCGCGCGTCTGGTGCTGCGCCATGCCGTTCTGCGTGGCATAGCGGATCAGCCCGCGCGGGTACTTCATCTTGTCCATCACGCCATTGCAGACGTCGATGCAGGCGGTGCAGCCGATGCACTCGTACTGCAGGCCATCGCGAATGTCGATGCCCGTGGGACAGACCTGGACGCACAACCCGCAGTCGATGCAGTCGCCCAGCCCCTGGCTGCGCGCGTCGACCTTGCGCGAACGCGTGCCGCGCGGGTCTCCCCGCTCGGCGTCGTAGCTGACGATCAGCGTGTCCTTGTCGAACATCGCGCTCTGGAAACGCGCGTACGGGCACATGTACTTGCAGACCTGCTCGCGCATGTAGCCGGCGTTGCCCCAGGTGGCGAAGCCGTAGAACAGCGTCCAGAAGGTCTCCCACGGGCCGAGCGTGAAAGCGAACGCGGATGGCAGCAGCTCGCGGATGGGGGTGAAGTAGCCGACGAAGGTCAGGCCGGTCCACAGCGCGATCAGGATCCAGACGGTCTGCGTTGCGCTCTTGCGCCACAGCCGCTGGAAGTTCCAGGGGCCGGCATCGAGCCGCATGCGGGCGTTGCGGTCGCCTTCGAAGCGCCGCTCGACCCACATGAAGATCTCGGTGTAGACCGTCTGCGGGCAGGCGTAGCCGCACCACAGCCGCCCGGCCACCGCGGTGAACAGGAACAGCGCATACGCCGAGATCATCAGCAGCGCCGACAGGTAGATCAGGTCCTGCGGATACAGGACCAGCCCGAAGATGTAGAAGCGCCGCGCCCCGAGATCGAAGAGCACCGCCTGGCGCGCGTTCCAGTCGAGCCAGGGCAGGCCGTAGAACACGAGCTGCGTGATCCACACCAGCGCCCAGCGCCAGCCGTTGAACCAGCCCGAGACCGAGCGTGCGTAGATGCGCTTGCTCTTGACGTAAAGAGAAACGACCGCCTCGGTCGCGGCACCGGCTGTCGCCGGCGCCTCGTCCGAGGCGGCCGATGCCGGGACGGGCCGGTTGTCGAGGTCGGCCCGGGCCTGGCTCATCTCATGCTCCCGTTCAGCGCGTCGCGACGGTGCTCGTCTGCGACAGGCTCCAGACGTAGGCACCCAGCACGTGGATCTGCTCCGGGCTCAGCCGCGAGGCCTGCGCCGGCATGATGTTGACCTTGCCGTTGACGACCATGTCGACGATCGCCTGCTCGCCATAACCGTGCAGCCAGATCTTGTCGGTCAGGTTGGCCGAACCCACCGCCTGCATGCCCTTGCCGTCGGGGCCGTGGCAGGCCGCGCAGACCGCGAACTTCGCCTTGCCCTGCTGCGCCGCCACCTCGTTGTGCGGGCTGCCCGACAGGCTCAGCACGTACTGGGCGACGTTCTTCACGTCTTCGGGCGTGCCGACGGCTGCAGCCATCGGCGGCATGTTGCCGACGCGGCCGAGGGTGATCGTTTCCTTGATCTTGTCGAGCGTGCCGCCATGCAGCCAGTCGTTGTCGGTCAGGTTGGGGAAACCCTTGCTGCCGCGAGCATCCGAGCCATGGCACTGGGCGCAGTTGTTGGCGAACAGGCGCTCGCCGATGGCCATCGCCTGCGGGTCCTTGGCCAGCACCTCGGCGGGCTGGTCGACGAACTTCGCGTACAGCGGCGCCATCTGTTCACGCGCCTTTTCCATCTCGGTCGAGTGCTGGCCGGTGCTGGTCCACTGCAGCGAACCCTTGTGGCTGCCGAGACCCGGATACAGAACCAGATAGATGACCGCGAACGCGACCGTCACGAGGAACAGCCCGGCCCACCAGCGCGGCAGGGGGTTGTTCAGTTCGCGCAGGTCCTCGTCCCAGACGTGGCCGGTCGTGTTGTCGTCGGCCATCACCTTGCGGCGGCTGGCGATGATCAGCAGCACCAGGCAGAAGACCAGGCTGACGATGGTGATGCCGGCCACATAAAGCGACCAGCCTGAGTTGAAGAAATCGCTCATTTCCGTTCTCCTGAGGCCTCGACGCCTTCCTTCTCGGCGAAGGGAAGCATCGCGGCCTCATCGAATTGGCCACGGCGCCGCCGAGACCAGGCCCAGACCACGATCCCGATGAAGAGCGCGAAGCTCGCGACGGTGACGATGGTGCGGAGGGTGTTGATGTCCATGGTCGTGGACGGCGTCACTTGACGGCCGTTCCCAGCACCTGCAGGTAGGCGATGACCGCGTCCATCTCGGTCTTGCCCTTGACCTCGCCGGCCGCCTGCGCGATCTCGTCGTCGCTGTAGGGCACGCCGACCGAGCGCAGCGCCTTCATGCGCGGCGCCAGACCGTCGGCGTCGACCTCGTTGCGCGACAGCCAGGGGTAGGCCGGCATGTTGGACTCGGGCACCAGATCACGCGGGTTGTTCAGGTGAATGCGGTGCCACTCGTCGCTGTAGCGGCCACCCACGCGCTGCAGGTCGGGGCCCGTGCGCTTGCTGCCCCACTGGAACGGATGGTCGTAGACGAACTCGCCGGCCATCGAGTAGTGGCCGTAGCGCAGCGTCTCGGAACGGAACGGACGCACCATCTGCGAGTGGCAGCCGTAGCAGCCCTCGCGGATGTAGATGTCACGGCCGGCCAGCTGCAGCGGCGTGTAGGGCTTCAGGCCTTCGACCGGCTGGGTCGTCGAGCGCTGGAAGAACAGCGGCACGATCTCGACGAGCCCGCCGACGGCAACCGTCAGCAGGATCAGCACGATCATCAGGAAGTTGCTGGTCTCGATCTTCTCGTGACCGCCGACGGCATGGTTTTTTGCCATGGTCATGTATCTCCTAGGGTTCTGGCGGTCAGGCGTGGGCGGCGACCATCGGGATCGGGGCCGGGACGACCTTGCCGCTCTTGATGGTCATGACCGTGTTCCAGGCCATGATGACCATGCCGGTCAGGTACAGCAGGCCGCCGCCGAGGCGGATCACGTAGAACGGGTACGTGGCCTTGACGCCTTCGACGAAGCTGTAGACCAGCGTGCCGTCGGGGTTGACCGCACGCCACATCAGACCCTGCATGACACCGGCGATCCACATCGCGGCGATGTAGAGCACGATGCCGATCGTGGCGATCCAGAAGTGCAGCTCGATGGCGCGCGTGCTGTACATCGTCTGGCGGCCGAACATGCGCGGGATCAGGTGGTACAGCGAGCCCATCGAGATCAGGCCCACCCAGCCGAGCGCACCACTGTGCACGTGGCCGACGGTCCAGTCCGTGTAGTGGGACAGCGCGTTGACCGTCTTGATCGACATCATCGGCCCTTCGAAGGTCGACATGCCGTAGAACGACAGCGAGACGATCAGGAACTTCAGGATCGGGTCGTCGCGCAACTTATGCCAGGCGCCCGACAGCGTCATGATGCCGTTGATCATGCCGCCCCAGCTCGGGGCCAGCAGGACCAGCGAGAAGATCATGCCGATCGACTGCGTCCAGTCGGGCAACGCGGTGTAGTGCAGGTGGTGCGGGCCCGCCCACATGTACGTGAAGATCAGTGCCCAGAAGTGCACGATCGACAGGCGGTAGCTGTAGACCGGGCGGCCGGCCTGCTTCGGGATGTAGTAATACATCATCCCCAGGAAGCCGGCGGTGAGGAAGAAGCCGACGGCGTTATGGCCGTACCACCACTGGACCATCGCGTCCTGAACGCCCGCGTAGACCGAGTAGCTCTTGGTCAGCGACACCGGCACTTCGGCGCTGTTGACGATGTGCAGCAGCGCCACGGCGATGATGAAGGCGCCGAAGAACCAGTTCGCCACGTAGATGTGACGCACGGTGCGCTTGCCGATCGTGCCGAAGAACACGATGGCGTAGGACACCCACACGACGGCGATCAGGATGTCGATCGGCCACTCGAGCTCGGCGTACTCCTTGCCGGTCGTGAAGCCCAGCGGCAGCGAGATCGCCGCGAGCAGGATCACCACCTGCCAGCCCCAGAACGTGAACATCGCCAGCTTGGGCAGGAACAGCGAGGCCTGACAGGTGCGCTGGACGACGTGGTAGGAGGTCGCGAACAGCGCCGAGCCACCAAACGCGAAGATGACCGCGTTGGTGTGCAGCGGCCGCAGACGCCCGTAAGTGATGTAGGGGATGCCGAAGTTCAGGTCCGGCCATGCCAGCTGGGCGGCGATGATCACCCCCACCAGCATGCCGACGATCCCCCACAGCACGGCCACCACGGAGAAATACCTCACCGGGGTGTCGTAGTACACCGGGGTCGCCGGTGACGATTCATGAGCCATACGGCTTCTCCTCGCGTCGTTCAGGAAGCAAATTTGACGATTTTTCTGGCTTGATCTGGGTTAAGACTTGATGGTCATCAACCGGACCATCGTCGTCCCGCAAGATGCGCTCGCCTTCGTGCTCGAGGTCCTCGAACTGACCGCGATGCAGGGCCCAGCCGAAGACGCCGAGGATGATCAGCACCAGCACCGCCGACAGCGGGATGAGCAGGTACAGGATGTCCATGCGACGACCTCAGCGCCCCGCCCGCAGCGCGTTCAGCACCACGAAGAGCGAACTACCCGCCATGCCCAGGCCAGCGGCCCACGGCGGTAGCCAGCCCACCAGGGCCAGCGGAATGCACGCGGCGTTGTACGCCGCGGCCCAGATCATGTTCTGCCGCACGATGCGCATCGCGCGGGCGGCGACGCAACGCGCCGTGACGAGGTCCAGCGGCCGGTTCGACGCCAGCACGGCATCGGCCTGGGCGCGGGCGACCAGCGCACCCTGCCCCATCGCCAGCGACACGTCGGCGCGCGCCAGGACCGGCGCGTCGTTGACGCCGTCGCCGACCATGACGACGCGGTCACCGGCGCGCTGAGCCGCGGCCACCGCCGCCAGCTTGTCCTCGGGACGGGCGCCGCCGACGAAGGAGTCGAGGCCGAGGCGAGCCGCCAGGCGGGCCGCACGGGCCGGCGCATCGCCAGACAGCAGCGTGACACGCACGCCGGCAGCCTGCAGCGCACGCACCGCGTCATCGGCACCGGGGCGCAGCAGTTCGTCGAACCCGAAGGCCGCCACGGGCTTGCCGTCACGCGACAGCCAGACCTGCACCTCGTCGCGCTCGGCCGCCCCGGCAAACGCGGCTCGGCCGAGACACCACGGCACGCCATCGCCGTCGACTCCGCGCAGGCCCTCGCCGGCCACTTCCTCGACCGACTGCCAGATCCGCCCGCTGGCCGGCAGCGCCGCCGCCAGCGTCTGCGACATGGGGTGACGCGACCAGGCGGCCAGCGAAGCGGCATGGCCCAGCGCGTCCACCGACTCGTCGAAGACCCGGGTCACGGCGAGCGCCGGACGGTCTTCGGTCAGGGTGCCGGTCTTGTCGATGAACACCCGCTCGGCACGGGCGAGATCCTCGAGAGCGTCCAGGCGCTGCAGCAGCACGCCGCGGCGCGCCAGGCCGCCGGCGGCGGCGACCATCGTCGCCGGCGCCGCCAGCGACAGCGCGCAGGGGCAGGTGACGATCAGGACCGAGACCGCGACCCAGATCGCACGCGAAGGATCGATGACGCTCCAGACGGCCGCACCGCCGGCGGCCAGCAGCAGCACCGTCCACAGGAAGGGCACCGCCCAGTGGTCGGCGACGCGCGCCAGCGCCGGGCGCTGCGACATCGCCTCGCGCATCATCGAGACGATGGCCTCGTAGCGTGTGTCGGCGCCGGCCCGCTCGACGAGCATCGTGACCGGCGCACCGAGGTTCAGGCTGCCGGCGACGACCGCCGCGCCGAGGGGCTTGTCAACCGCGACCGACTCGCCGGTCAGCAGCGACTCGTCGGCCTGGGTCGCCCCGTCGACGAGCGCGCCGTCCGCCGGGAAGGCCTGCCCGAGCGCGACGCGCACCCGGTCGCCGGCGACGAGCCGCTGAACACTCACTTCGGTGGTGCTGCCGTCGGCCTCGAGCCGCTGCGCGGTCTCGGGCAGACGGGCCAGGGCCCCTTCCAGCGCCGCCGCCGCACGATGGCGGGCACGCAACTCCAGGTAGCGCCCACCGAGCAGGAAGCTGACGAACATCGTCAGCGAGTCGAAGTACACCTCATGACCGAAGACGCCTGCCGGGTCGAAGGTCGCCCCGGTGCTGGCGACGAAGGTCACGGCCACGCCGATCGCGACCGGCACGTCCATGCCGATGCGGCCGCTGCGCAGCCCGCGCCAGGCGCCGCGGAAGAACGGCCCGGCCGAGAACAGCACCACCGGGATCGACAGCACCCAGCTGCCCCAGTTGAGCAGTTGCCGCATCTCCATCGAGAAGTCCGCCGGGCCCGCGACGTAGCTGGGGGTCGCGAACATCATGACCTGCATGGCGCAGAAGCTCGCCACGAACAGGCGCCACAGCGCGGCACGGTGCTCGGCGCGACGCATCTCGCGCGCCGGCGCCGCGGCGTCGGGAACCGCGTCGTAGCCGGCGGCGCGGATCGCGGCGATCAACGCGGAAGGCTGCGTGCGGGCCGGATCCCAGCGCACGGTGGCACGCTGTGCCGCGGCGCTGACACGCGCCTCGCGCACGCCGTCGACCGCCCGCAGCGCGTTCTCGATGATGCCGGTGCAGGCGGCGCAGTACATGCCGGAGACCTGCAGCGCCGATTCGCCCAGCCGCACCCCGTCGCTCTCCTGGACCCAGCGCGTGAAACGCGCCTGCTCCAAAGGATCGTCGACGGCGGCCAGGGAGGGGGCCGCTTGCTGGACGGGGGCGATGCCGGTGAGACTCATGGAAGCTGGAGATCGGGGGCGGCGGTCACCGTCGCCGGAATATGTAGTTTCGCTTCCTGCCTCGAACATGACGACCTATATCAAAGTTTATAGCTATCCGCGTTTGACCGGAGTACTTGCACTTCTTGTCTTTTTTGCGCTACGAGCAGCACACGCTCAGGGGGGGCCACAGCCGAAGCTGCCCACCGTGCCATTGACGGCGGGCATGCACGTGATCCAGGCCGAGGTGGCGCAGACCCCCGAGCAACAAGCCACCGGGATGATGTTCAGGCGCGAGATGGGCCCGAACGAAGGGATGCTGTTCTTCAACCGCGAGGCGGGGGTGCGCTGCTTCTGGATGCGCAACACCTTGCTGCCGCTGTCGATCGCGTTCATCGCCGACGACGGCACCGTCGTCAACACGGCCGAGATGCAGCCTCAAAGCGACGAATCCCACTGCTCGGCGAAGCCGGTCCGCTTCGCCCTTGAGATGCGTCAGGGCTGGTTCGCCAAACGTGGCATTGGCGCCGGCTTCAAGCTCCGCGGCGCACCGTTTGGCAACTGAGCCGCACTGATTTACTCAAACAAAAAACCGACCGCGCCGGTTGGGCTTGCGGTCGGTTAGCGCGATCAGCCCGTCAGGGCGTGATCGACCGGGGATCAGACGCGATCAGGCCGCGTAGTTCGCCTCGGCGAACGACCAGTTCACGAGCTTGTCGAGGAAGGTCTCGACGAACTTCGGGCGCAGGTTGCGGTAGTCGATGTAGTATGCATGCTCCCAGACATCGACCGTCAGCAGCGGCGTGTCGCCGGTGGTCAGCGGCGTGCCCGCGGCACCCATGTTGACGATGTCGACCGAGCCGTCGGCCTTCTTGACCAGCCAGGTCCAGCCGGAGCCGAAGTTGCCGACCGCCGACTTCACGAAGGCCTCCTTGAAGGCAGCGTAGGAGCCCCACTTCGCCGCGATCGCCGCGGCCAGCGCACCCGACGGCTCGCCGCCGCCTTCGGGCTTCATGCAGCTCCAGAAGAAGGTGTGGTTCCAGATCTGCGCGGCGTTGTTGTAGATGCCGCCGGAAGACTTGCGCACGACCTCCTCGAGCTCGAGACCCTCGAACTCGGTGCCCTTCTGCAGGTTGTTCAGGTTCACGACGTACGCGTTGTGGTGCTTGCCGTGGTGGTACTCCAGCGTCTCGCGGCTGTAGTGCGGCGCCAGGGCGTCGAGGGCATACGGCAGGGGAGGCAGCGTGCGTTCCATGGAGTCGTTCCTGTGGGTGGATGAAAGCTGTCGGGGATTGTAGGCACCGCATTCATTTGATGCAGACCCCTTCCGTTCGACCCCGAAGACGCGTATGGCCGCCGCCCCGTCCGCCCAGACGGCCCGCAGCTCGTCGCCCGGCCGCAGCCCGCCCGCCCGCAGCACCGGCCGCCCGGAAGGTGTCTCGACCCAGGCGTAGCCGCGCTGCAGCACCCGCGCCGGGTCGAGCGCCGCCAGACGCTGGCGGCCGAGCTCGAGGTTCGAGCGCAGGCGATCCAGGCGCGACACCGTCGCCGCGCGCAGACGCAGGCCCAGCGCCATCGCACGTTGCGTTCGCTGCGACAGCTGAGGTGCCAGCGCCTGCTGCAAGCGCAGCTCCAGCGCCGCCAGCCGCTGACGCTGCTGCGCCACCCCGGCGGCCGGCCGCCCCAGGCGCAGCGCGGCGGTGTCCAGGCGCTGGGCCTGGCGATCGAGCTGGCGCCGCAGCGCACGCTGCAGCGCCTCGGACCGGGACGCCAGCGCCACCAGCAGGTCGACGCGGGCCGGCGCCGCCAGCTCCGCCGCCGCCGTCGGCGTCGGCGCGCGCAGGTCGGCGGCAAGGTCGGCCAGCGTGACGTCGGTCTCGTGACCCACGCCGCAGACCACCGGGATCGGCGACGCCGCCACCGCGCGCACCACGCGTTCGTCGTTGAAGGCCCACAGGTCCTCGAGCGAGCCGCCGCCGCGCACCAGCAGCAGCACCTGGACCTCGCGGCGATCGGCCGCCGTGCGCAGCGCGGCCACGATCGCCGCCGGCGCCTCGCCGCCCTGGACCGGCGTCGGGTAGACGACGACCGCCACCTGCGGCGCCCGCCGCGCCAGCGCGGTGAGCACGTCGCGCAGCGCCGCGGCACCGGGCGAGGTGACGACGCCCAGAACACGCGGATGCGGCGGGATCGGCCGCTTGCGCGCCGCGTCGAAGAGTCCGGCCGCCTCCAGCCGGGCCCTCAGGCGCAGAAACTCCTCGTACAGCGTGCCCGCCCCCAGGCGCTGCAGCGCCTCGACGACGATCTGCAGTTCGCCGCGCGCGTCGTAGACACCCAGCCGCCCGCGCAACTCGACCTGCAGGCCGTCGCGAGGCTGGAAGTCGAGCAGCGCCGCGGCGCGGCGGAACATCGCGCAGCGCAGCAGCGCCGGCTGGCCGTCGTGGTCCTTCAGCGAGAAATAACAGTGGCCGCTGGCGGCGCGCGTGAAACCCGAGATTTCGCCGCGCACGGCGACCGCGCCGAAACGCGCCGACAAGGCATCGGCGGTGGCCAGCAACAGCCCCGCGACGCTCCACACCTGGCGCGGCGACGCCACACCCGCAGCCGGGTCAGGCGCGCTCATTGCACCCCCCGTCACGGCGGAACTCCACAGGCCGGAACATCAGGTCAGGCGGGCGCGTATACCACGCCGGGAGCCCACGAAGATCTCGCAAGTGATTGATTTCACTGAAGAAAAAAATGCTGAAAAATGGGGCAAACCAAGCGCGGCCCAATCCTGGCGCGGGTTTGGAGCGGCTGCCGACGGCTTCTCCACAAAGTTATCCACAAATGGCGTGGATACGCGCCGGGGGCTTCGCAGATTGCGCCGCAGCGGCTGTGGCGGACAGGGCTTGCCTCATAATCCGCCGGCTGCGGCGAGCCCTGCCGCTCACCTCGAAGAACCCCTTGCTGACGATCATACAAGCGGCCGGCTGGCCGATCTGGCTCCTGATCCTCTGCTCGATCGTGGCCCTGGCGCTCATCATGGAGCGGCTGTATCACCTGCGCACGCCGCTGATCGCCCCCCCGACGCTGCTCGACGAGGTCATCGGCGTTTCGCGCAACAGCCTGCCGGCGCAGGACGTCGTCGCCAAGCTGGCCGACAACTCGCTGCTGGGCGGCGTGCTGGCCGCCGGCCTGCAGGCCGTGATCGCCGACCCGCGCATCCAGGAGCAGGCCCTGCGCCAGGCGATGGAGAACGCCGGGCGCACCGCGGTGCACACGACCGAGCGCTACCTGAACACGCTCGGCACGATCGCCGCGGCGGCGCCGCTGCTGGGGCTGTTCGGCACCGTCATCGGCATGATCGAGATCTTCGGCTCGCAGGCGCCCACCGGCGCGACGAACCCGCAGATGCTGGCCCACGGCATCTCGGTGGCGCTCTACAACACCGCCTTCGGCCTGATCATCGCGATCCCGTCGCTGATGTTCTACCGCTACTTCCGCGGCCGGGTCGACGCCTTCCAGCTGACGATGGAACTGGCCGCCGAGCGCCTGGTGCCGCACCTGATGCGTTTCGCCGTGCGCGGCAACCCGGCCGCCTGAGCCCACGATGCGCTTCAGCCGCCGCCGCCCCGAGGAACCGGAGATCAACCTGATCCCGTTCATCGACGTGCTGCTCGTCGTGCTCATCTTCCTGATGCTGTCGACGACCTATTCGCGTTTCACCGAGCTGCAGATCACGCTGCCGGCGGCCGACGCCGAGAAGCTGCGCGAACGGCCGGCCGAGATCATCGTCGCCGTGGCCGCCGACGGCCGCTACGCGATCGACCGCCAGGCGGTGGACGGCCGAGACGTCGCGCAGCTGGCCGCCGCGCTCGGCGCCGCCGCCAAGGGCCGCCAGGACGTCGTCGTCATCATCTCGGCCGACGCGATGGCCGCGCACCAGTCGGTGATCAACGTGCTCGACGCGGCGCGCCGCGCCGGGCTCTCGCGCCTGACCTTCGCCTCGCAGACGCCGAACGGCGCCCGCTGATGTCGCTGGCCGCGCGGCTCGAGGCGCTGCTGCTGCGCCACTGGTGGCGGCCGCGGCGCACGGCGCTGGCGGCGACGCTGGCGCCGCTCGAGTCGCTCTATGCTGGCGTGTCGCGCCGCGCCGCCGAGGTCCAGCCGCAACGCGCCCCGGTGCCGGTGGTCGTCGTCGGCAACCTGATCGTCGGCGGGGCCGGCAAGACGCCGACCGTCATCGCGCTGGTGCGCGCGCTGCAGGCCGCCGGATACACGCCGGGCGTGATCTCGCGCGGCTTCGGCCGCGACGGCGACGGCGTGCACGACGTCCGGCCCGACGCCTCGCCTGCCGACGCCGGCGACGAACCGCTGCTGATCCGCCGCCGCGCCGGCGTGCCGGTCTGGGTCGGCCGGGATCGTGTCGCCGCCGCGCGTGCGCTGTGCGCCACCCACCCGGAGGTCGACGTGCTCGTCTCCGACGACGGCCTGCAGCACCGACGCCTGGCACGCGACGCCGAGATCGTCGTCTTCGACGAGCGCGGCATCGGCAACGGCCGGCTGCTGCCCGCCGGCCCGCTGCGCGAGCCGATGCCGGCGACACTGTCGCGCGGGCGCTTCGTGCTCTACAACGCGCCGGCCCCGACGACGCCGCTGCCGGGCGTCTGCGCGACGCGCACGCTGGGCGACGCGCTGGCCCTGGAAGACTGGGCGGCCGGCCGTCGCGGCGAAGGCGTCGCGCTGGCCACGCTGCGCGGCCGCCGCCTGCTGGCGCTGGCCGGCATCGCCTCGCCCGAGCGTTTCTTCTCGATGCTAGAGGCCGCCGGGCTGGAGATCGAACGCCTGCCGCTGCCCGACCACCACGACTTCGCCGCCCTGCCCTGGCCGGCCGGCACGCCGGAGGTGCTGGTCACCGAGAAGGACGCCGTCAAGCTCGCCGGCCGTAACGCGGGCGGGACGCGCGTGTGGGTCGTCGGGCTAGACTTCGCGCTTCCCGATTCACTCGTTCAGGACGTGCTGCGCCTCATCGCGCCGCCGCGAACCCGATGACGCTCGACCACCGTCTGATCGACCTGCTCGTCTGCCCCGTCTGCAAAGGCCCGCTGGAAGTCTCCCGCGACGAGCTGCAGCGCCCCACCGACCTCGTCTGCAACGCCGACCGCCTCGCCTTCCCGATCCGCGACGGCATCCCGGTGATGCTCGAGACCGAGGCCCGCAGCCTGGACCTGCCACCCGCGCCGTGAGCTTCACGGTCCTGATCCCGGCGCGCCTCGCGTCGACGCGCCTGCCGCGCAAGCCGCTGGCCGACATCGGCGGGCTGCCGATGATCGTGCGTGTCGCGCGCCGCGTCGCCGATGCCGGTGCCGAGCGGATCGTCGTCGCCTGCGACGACGCCGACATCGCCGCAGCCTGCGCCGCGCACGGCGTCGAAGCCGTGCTGACACGCGCCGACCACCCCAGCGGCAGCGACCGCCTGGCCGAGGCCTGCACGCTGCTGGGCCTGGACGGCACGGCGCGCATCGTCAACGTGCAGGGCGACGAGCCGCTGATCGACCCGGCGCTGGTGCGCCGCTGCGCCGATCTGCTCGACGAGCGCCCGGACTGCGTGATGAGCACGGCCGCGCACGCCATCGATTCGGCCGAGGACTTCGCCAACCGCAACGTCGTGAAGGTCGTGCTCGACGCCGCCGGACGTGCGCTGTACTTCAGCCGCGCGCCGATCCCGTGCTGGCGCGACGGCGCGCCGGGCGCGCTGGCCGAGCCCGCGCCGCTGCGCCACGTCGGCATCTACGGCTACCGCGCCGGCTTCCTGCGCCGCTTCCCGGCGCTGGAGCCCGCGCCGCTGGAGCGGCTGGAGTCGCTGGAGCAGCTGCGCGTGCTGTGGCACGGCGAACGCATCGCGGTGCACGTCGCCGCCCACGCGCCGGGTGCCGGCGTCGACACGCCGGAAGACCTGGAGCGCGTGCGCGCGCTCTTCGCCTGAACGCCGGGCGGCCCCGGCCCGGTCGCCCGGGCGTCAGGCTGGCGCGGGAGTGCGCGTGTTACGCTCCTTTGAATCGCGCCCGGCAGCGCCGGCCGCAGCAAGCATCACCACAAAGCTCGAGGAAGCGATGAGACTGATCCTGTTGGGGGCGCCCGGCGCCGGCAAAGGCACGCAGGCGGCCCAGATCTGCCGCAAGTACGGCATCCCGCAGATTTCCACCGGCGACATGCTGCGTGCGGCGGTCAAGGCCGGCACCGAACTCGGCCTGGCGGCCAAGAAGGTGATGGACGCCGGCGGCCTGGTCAGCGACGACATCATCATCGGCCTGGTCAAGGAACGCATCGCGCAGCCCGACTGCGCCGGCGGCTTCCTGTTCGACGGCTTCCCGCGCACGATCCCGCAGGCCGACGCGATGAAGGCCGCGGGCGTCAAGCTCGACGTCGTGCTCGAGATCGACGTGCCCGACGAGGCGATCATCGAACGCATGAGCGGCCGCCGCGTGCACGTCGGCTCGGGCCGCACCTACCACGTCAAGTACAACCCGCCGAAGACCGAAGGCGTCGACGACGAGACCGGCGAGCCGCTGATCCAGCGCGAGGACGACAAGGAAGAGACGGTGCGCAAGCGCCTGGACATCTACCAGAGCCAGACGCGCCCGCTCGTCGACTACTACTCCGCCTGGGCCGCCACCGGCGACGCGCAGGCCCCCCGCTACCGCCGCATCAGCGGCACCGGCACGGTCGAGGAGATCACCGGGCGCGCGTTCGCGGCGCTCGAGAGCTGATCCTCCCGGCCCTTTCTTTCCCCCGCACGCCCGTCAGAGGCGAAGGAGACAACGGATGGAAATCCAGGGCAAGGTGTTCATCGTCACCGGCGGCGCGTCGGGCCTCGGCGAAGGCACGGCACGCCGGCTGGCGGCCCACGGCGCCAAGGTCGTCGTCGCCGACCTGCAGGTCGAACGCGGCGAAGCGGTCGCCCGCGAGATCGGCGGCGTCTTCGTGCGCTGCGACGTCAGCCAGGAGGCCGATGCGCAGGCGGTGGTCGATGCCGCAGTCGCGGCCGGCAAGCTGGCCGGCCTGGTCAACTGCGCCGGCATCGCGCCGGCGGTGAAGACCGTCGGCAAGGACGGCGCGCACCCGCTGGCGACGTTCACGAAGACGATCCAGGTGAACCTGGTCGGCTCGTTCAACATGATCCGCCTGGCCGCCGCGGCGATGGCGAAGAACGAGCCCGAGGCGACCGGCGAGCGCGGCGTGCTGATCAGCACCGCCAGCGTCGCCGCCTACGACGGCCAGATCGGCCAGGCGGCCTATGCCGCGAGCAAGGGTGGCATCGTCGGCATGACGCTGCCGATCGCGCGCGACCTGGCGCGCAACGGCATCCGCAACATGACGATCGCGCCGGGCATCTTCGGCACGCCGATGCTGTTCGGCATGCCTGCCGAAGTGCAGCAGGCGCTGGCCGCCGGCGTGCCCTTCCCCAGCCGCCTCGGCACGCCCGAAGACTACGCCAAGCTGGTGCAGCACATCGTCGAGAACGACATGCTCAACGGCGAGGTGATCCGGCTGGACGGGGCCATCCGGCTGGCGCCGAAGTAAGAGCAGGCGGGCGGCACCACGGCGTGCCGCATGGCACGGCCCCGCCGGGTCGGTGCAATGTCAGCGGATTCGACGCACCTTCGGCGTTGAACGAACGCCTTCCATCCGCAGGAAGAAGCTGCCGAGCATGCCGCGCTCGATGACCGCTTCGTTGTTGGTCAGCGTGACGGTGCCGGAGTCGTTGCCGATGAACTCCCAGACCTGACCGTTGTCGAGCTTGAACGTCGCACCCGGTCGCCAGCCGTCGAATTCGCTGACGATCCGGACCTTGACGCTGGAAAGCGTTTCACGCACGACCGGGCTCGGCAAACCGAACTCCTTCGTCTTGCGCTCGGCTTCGGCGGTTCGCTTGCGCTCCTCCTCGCCCTTCAGTTCGCGAGCACCGGCCTCGAAACAGGCCAGACGCGCGTCACGGTCGGCCAATTCGAGGCACGAGGCGATGCCTCCGGAAGCCGCCGCGTGCGCAGGCACGAGCCCCACGGAGAGCAGCACCGCAAACAGCCCGGAATAAGCAAACTTCATCACGAATCACCCTTGAAAGAAAAAAAGGGGCGACCCATGGTCGACCCCTTTCGCCGGTAGTGCGCGTTCCACGAGAGAACGCGCAAACTACCAATCGACAGTACGACGGATTACAAGTCGAAGCGGACGCCAGCGTAATAGCGGCGGCCGATCGCATCATAAACGTCGGCAGCCGTGCCGGCACCGGTCGTGCCCCACAGGAGCGCGTTGCTGTCCGTCTTCGGGCCCTTGGCATTGAACGCGTTGTCCATGCCGAAGTACCAGGTCGCCTTGCCGTAGGTGTAGGAGGCCTGGAAGTCGAACTGCATGTACGACGGCACGCTGACCACACCGCGACCGAACAGCTGGTCGTCGAGGTAGGACTTGCCGATGTACGTCGTCGTCGTGTTGATCGCGAAGTCCTTGTAGGTGTAACCCACGGACAGCGCCGCACGATCACGAGCCGCTCCGATCTCGCCGACGAACGGGTCCTTCGTGCCCAGGCGAGCGACCGGCAGTTCGTAGCCGTCATCCAGATACGTGTAAGCGATACGGCCGCTCAGGCGCCCCGGACCGACACGGTCACTGTACGAAGCCGTCAGGTCAACACCCGAGGTGAAGAGACCACCGCTGTTCGTCGCCGGAGAGTTGACGTACTCAAGAGAACCAGCGCTGTTCGCGCCGATGTTGGCCGGGCGACGAATGATGAACTGGCAGAAGTACGTGTCCCCGCCGTAGCACTGGTTGAGCGAAGTCTGACGACCCACGTTCGTGATCGCGTCTTCGATCTTCACCCGGAAGTAATCCGCGGTGAACACGACGTTTTTCAGCGCGCTGGGAGCGTAGACCAGGCCCAGGGTCCAGGTCTTGCCCGTTTCTTCCTTCAGGTTCGGGTTGCCGGAGTCGTAACCGCTGACGCCTTGCGCGTCCGACTGGTTCAGCGTGAACGAGCCGTTCGCGGCGATGTTCGCGGCCACGCCAGGGTCGGCACGGCAGGCATCGTCACGCGCGCCGGGCGAGGTGGCCGTCACGCCGACGCAGGGATCCTGGACCTGCGGGAAGGTCTGGCTCGCGGGCGAGTACAGCTCGTTGATGTTCGGGGCACGAACCGCCAGGGCCTTCGTCGCGCGGACACGCAGGTCACGCGTCGGCGCCCACTCCAGGCCGGTGGTCCAGCTGAAGGTGCGGCCGACGGTGCTGTAGTCCGACGAACGGATCGCGGCGTTCAGCGACAGCGACTTGGCCAGGATCTGGTCCTTGACCAGCGGGATGCGCGTCTCGGCGAACAGTTCGCGCACCGAGAACGAGCCTTCGGTGCGGGGGATGGCGTTGCCGGCGTTCAGGCCCGCTTGCTGCAGCGCGTCGAACTCGGTGCGCGCATATTCCTCGCGCCATTCGAAGCCCGCCGCGACGCCGACCTTGCCGGCCGGCAGCGCGAACGGCTCGCCGCGGATGACACCACCGGCCAGCTTCTGCGACGTGAAGGTCGACAGCATGCCCGGGGCGAGGATGTACTTCAGCGCGTCGGCGGAGATGTTGCCGGCACCGAAGATGTTGGCCGGCACGCAGCCCTGGGCACGGGCGTCGGCGCTGATGCAGACCGCTTCGGTGGTGTTGCCGTCGCCGTCGACGTCGTCGACGTCGGTCATGGCCTGCAGCGCTTGCGCGAAGTTCAGGACGTTGACCTGGCCGCTGGAGACCTGCGACTCCTTGGTGGCGCCGTAGGACACGTAGGTGTCGTAGTCCCAGCCGTCGAAGATCGAGCCACGCAGACCGGTCGCGATGCGGAAGGTGTCGCGGTCGGCCTTGTTGCCGCGCGTGCCAACCTCCGACAGACGGCGAGAGAAGAAGTAGTCACGCAGGCCGTCGCCGTCGTTGTCGACGAGGTCGGCGAGGATGCCCGCCGGGATCAGCGGGTTGACCACCACCGAGCCGTTGACCAGGAACTCGGCCGGAACCTGCCCGCCCGACGAGGGGAAGAGGGCTTCGGAGTCCAGCGGGAAGGGCTCGAGACGCGACTTGGTCTGCGTCTGAGCGTAGTTCGCTTCGAGCCAGGCGCTGTGGTTGTCGTCGATCGCGTACTCGCCTTGGGTGGCAAAGACGAAACGCTTGGTCGGAATCGCGAGATAACGATCGTTCTGGCGGTTGTAGCCGTAGGCGCCGACACCGTCGCCGGCCGGGCCGTTGGTGGACCACGGAACGACGTTGCCGTTGGCGTCGACGGTGTAGGTGCCGCTGTCGCCGAAGAAACGGCCGCTGGAGCCGTAGCTGGAGTAGAAAGGCCCGACGAACTTGAAGACATCTTCCGGCTTACGGGTCGTGTAGGCCAGGGAGATGTTGTCGAACGGCACGCCATGGTCGCGCGCCATCACCGCGCCCTGATCGGAGAACCCGATGTGGGCCATGATGTTGCCGCGCCCGTTCTCGCTGTTGGCGCCCATCGTCATGCTGAAGACGTCCTTGCGGTCGTCGCCCTTGTCGGACACGCCGTGCTGAGCATTGACGCTCAGGCCTTGGAAGTTCTTCTTCAGGATGATGTTGACGACACCCGCGACGGCATCGGAGCCGTAGGTCGCGGAAGCGCCGCCGGTCAGGATCTCGACACGCTCGATGAACTCGGTCGGGATCGTGTTCAGGTCGACCGACGCGCTGCCCGGGACGCCGGCGACGAAGCGACGGCCGTTCACCAGCACCAGGGTGCGGTCGGAGCCGAGGTTGCGCAGGTCGACCGTGGCGACACCGGCGCTGGAGGTCGCGAAGTTGGAGTTGGTGCGGCTGATGCCCGGGACACCGACCGTCGGATTCTTGGTCAGCAGTTCCTGGACGTTGACGATGCCGGCCTTGGCGATCTCTTCACCGGTCACGACCTGGACGGGGGAAGACGATTCGCCTTCCAGCGAACGGAGGCGAGAGCCCGTGACTTCAATGCGCTCGGTGCCGGCCGACGTGGCCGACTGGGCGAGAACCGGGGAGGCCGAAAAGCCGATGCCGCCGCCAAAGGCGACCAGCAGGCAGGTTGCAAGCTTCGTTCGCTTGAACATTAAGTTCACTCCTGTGGTGTGTTGATCCAAAGACTCTCGTCCCCGAGCAAGCCCTGTGCCGTGTAACCGCCTTGCGGGCATCGCCGGAGAACCGTGAACCGATTGTCAAGCTGCGTCATGTGCCCGGTCAGCACGGGAAAGTCATGACGCAACTCGAACCGGTCAGTTCACTTGGCCGAGGCTGGCGCACGACACCACCCGGATTGCCCAGGCAGCGCGCGGCGCCAGCCCCTCGTAGCCATCGGGCGACGATAGCGGTTACACACCGGCAACCCGGTTGTCACACCCCCGCAATCTGGCGCCGACGTTGGGCCGCTGCAACACTTTGCGACAGCTTGTACGCACGACCATGGGAGGCCGCCCGCAATCGGCGGCAAAAAGATGGACGCGAGCGGCCGGCCTGCGCCATGGCGCAGGCCGGTCGGAGCCCCGTTCAGCGCGTCTTCAGGCCGTGACGAGTCGCGGCACCGCCGCCAGCAGCGTCTTCGTGTAGTCGCGCTGTGGCCGCGCCAGGACGTCGGCGCAATCTCCCTGTTCCTCGATGCGCCCGGCCTGCATCACCGCGATGCGGTCGGCGATGTACTCGACGACGCCGATGTTGTGCGTGATGAACAGGTACGAGACGCCGAGCTCGCGCTGGAGTTCGCGCAGCAGGTTGAGGATCTGCGCCTGCACCGACACGTCCAGCGCCGACGTGGGTTCGTCGCAGACGATCAGCCGCGGCTGCACCGCCAGCGCACGCGCGATCGCGATGCGCTGGCGCTGGCCGCCGGAGAACTCGTGCGGGTAGCGCTCGAGCGCGTCGCGGCGCAGGCCGACCTGGTCGGTCAGGCGCTCGATGCGCGCGCGCCGCGTGGCCGCGTCCAGGTCCGGATGCAAGGCCATCAGGCCTTCCTCGAGCAGGTCGGCGACGCGCATGCGCGGGTTCAGCGACGCGAACGGGTCCTGGAAGATGATCTGCACCTTGCGGCGCGCGTCCAGCAGCGCCGGCCCGTCGAGCTCGAACAGGTTCTGGCCGTCGAGCATCGCGCGGCCCTCGGTCACCGCGACGCGGCGCAGCAACTGCACGATGGCCTTGCCGGTCGTCGTCTTGCCGCAGCCCGACTCGCCGACCAGCGCCAGCGTCTCGCCGCGCGCGACCTGGAACGACACGCCGGCGACGGCGTCGAAGTGCCCGGTCACGCGCTGCAGCAGGCCGCCGCGGATCGGGAAACGCACCTTCAGGTCCTGCACGTCGAGCAGCGGCGCCGTCTCGCGCGCCGGCACCGGCGGCGGCACCGGCAGCTCGGGCCGCACGATCCGCTCCGGTGCAGCCGGCACCCCGGGCTTGTGCAGCAGGCACCGAACCTGGTGCGTGTCGCTGGTGTTCACCAGCTCGGGCAAGGTCGTCGCGCAGTGCGGCATCGCCGCCGCGCAACGCGGCGCGAAGCGGCAACCCTCGAACTGCAGCCAAAGCGGCGGCACGGTGCCGGGGATCGCCTCGAGCGCGACACCACGCCGGTCGCCGGCCGGCAGCGCGCGCAGCAGGGCCTGGGCGTACGGGTGCTGCGGGCGCGAGAAGAACTCGGCCGCCGGCGCCACCTCGACGATCTGGCCGGCGTACATCAGCGCCACACGATGCGCCATGCCGGAGACGACCGCCAGGTCGTGCGTGATCAGCAGCAGGCCCATGCGCTGTTCGCGCTGCAGGTCCTTCAGCAGGTCGAGGATCTGCGCCTGGATCGTCACGTCCAGCGCCGTCGTCGGCTCGTCGGCGATCAGGAAGTCGGGCTCGGTGGCCAGCGCCATCGCGATCATCACGCGCTGCTTCTGGCCGCCGCTCATGCGGAACGGGTAGTCGTCGATGCGGCGCTCGGGCTCCGGGATGCCGACGCGGCGCAGCCAGTCGATGGCCTTGGCGCGTGCGGCCGCGCCGCGCAGCGCGGTATGCGTCTCGATGGCCTCGACGATCTGGTCACCGACCTTCATCACCGGGTTCAGGCTGGTCGCCGGCTCCTGGAAGATCATGCCCAGGCGGCCGCCGCGCACGGCACGCATGCCGGCTTCGGGCAGGTCGAGCACGTCGACGCCGCCGATGTGCACCTGGCCGCCGGTGACGCGGCCGTTCTCGGGCAAGAGGCGCATCAGCGCCAGCGCCGTCATGCTCTTGCCGCAGCCGGACTCGCCGACGAGGGCGAAGGTCTCGCCGCGTTCGATCGCGAGCTTGAGCCCGTCGATCGCCTTGACGAGGCCGGCGTCGGCGTCGAGCACGACCTCGAGGTCCTGGATCTTCATCATGCCGAGACTCGCTTCTTGAAGCCCAGGCGCGGGCGGAAGGCGCGCGCGCGCGGGTCGAAGGCCTGCTGCACGCCGTCGGCGAACAGATTGGCGGCCAGCACCAGCACGACCATGAAGCCGAACGCCGCGGCGAAGCTCCACCAGACCACCGGGTCGCGGCTCATCTCGCTGCGTGCGAGATTGATCATGCCGCCGAAGCTGGAGGTCGTCGGGTCGACGCCGACGCCGACGTAGGTCAGCACGGCCTCGTAGAGGATCAGGTCGCTGAAGCTGAGCACGGTGGTGATCAGCACCAGGTGCACGACGTTGGGGAAGATGTGCCGCGCCATGATGCGCGAGGGCTTCACGCCGAAGGCCATCGCCGCCTGCACGAAGTCGAGTTCGCGCAGCTTCAGCGTCTCGGCGCGCACCAGCCGGCACAGCGTCGACCAGCCGGTGAGGCCCAGGATCACGCAGAGCATGAAGATCTTCAGGTCGCCACGCTCGACGCCGGTCTCGAACCAGTCGGGGTGCTTGTCGAGCCAGACCTGCACCATCAGCACGCAGGCCGCGATCAGCAGCACGCTGGGCACCGAGGACAGCGTCGTGTAGAGGTACTGCACGACCTCGTCGACCCAGCCGCGGAAGTAGCCCGCCAGGATGCCGAGCACGATGGCCAGCGGCAGCGTCGCCAGCGTCGCCAGCGTGCCGATGACGAAGGCCGTGCGCACGCTCTTCAGCGTCTGCACCAGCACGTCGTTGCCGGTGCGGTCGGTGCCGAAGACGTGGTAGTGGCCGGCCAGCGCGGCGATGACGCCAGCCAGCACGCAGATCACGGCGAAGGTGATCGCCGCGGCGCGCCAGGGCAGCTCGGTGCGGTCGGCCGCGAGGTCGGCCAGCGCGGTGCCGAAGCCGCCGTGGCTGCGCGCCAGCGCCGCCGACAGCAGCAGCACGGCCGCCAGCGCGACGGCGAGGCCGCCGCCGGCACCGGCCAGCGCGCGCGAGGACACGTCACCGGCCCACTGCGTCTCGGGGTCCGTCAGGTGCACGCCGCCGTGTTCGAGGCGGGGGAACTCGCGCAGCGTGACGCCGTCGCGCGTGACGCTCTGCTTGTTCAGCGCGCGCCAGGCCAGCGGCTCGGAGTAGCTGGACTCGCGCATCGAGATCTGGCGCGCCAGCGCCAGGTCCAGCAGCGACTGGGTGCGCGTCTCGTAGAACACCTGGCCCGAGGCCTGGCCCTGGGCATCGGCAAGCTGGCGGCGGAAATGCACGCTGTCCAGCGCGGTGATGAACAGGAAGACCAGCAGCACCAGCACCGAGCACAGCGCCGCCGGGTCGCGGAAGACCTTCTTCCAGGTGGCGCGCAGCGGCTCGCTGCGCAGCACGCGGATCGTGTAGCCGGCCAGCGCGGCGAACAGCGCCCACAGCGCCAGGTCGGTCCAGAGCAGGACGAACTTGAATCCCATGACGTTCCCCGGCTCAGTTCAGGCGGACCCGCGGGTCGACCCAGGTGTAGGCGACGTCCAGCAGGATGTTGGTGGCGATGTACAGCGCCGAGCCGACGAAGACCATCGTGCGCACGATCGCGAAGTCCTGGCCGCCGATGGCGTCGATGACGAAGGCGCCCAGGCCCGGGATGCCGAAGAAGCTCTCGAACACCAGGCTGCCGAGGAAGACGTAGGGCAGGTAGCCGGCGGCGCTGGTGATGATCGGGATCAGCGCGTTGCGCAGCACGTGGCGGAACAGCACCACCTGCTCGGCCAGGCCCTTGGCGCGCGCGGTGCGCACGTAGTCCTTGCCGATCTCCTCGAGGAACATCGCGCGGTACAGCCGCGCCTCGCCGCCCAGCCGCGCCAGCAGCGACAGGATGATCGGCAGCGCCAGGAAGCGCAGCGCATCCAGCCCCGGCGCGTAGCCCGAGATCGGCACCAGCCTGAGCACGCGCGAGAACAGGAACTGGCCGACGATGATGTAGAACAGGCTCGAGATCGACAGCATCAGCACGCAGAGCACGACGCCCCAGAAGTCGATCTTCGAGTGCCTGAAGAACACCAGCATCAGCGAGAAGCTGACGCTGACGATCAGCTGCAGCAGGAACAGCGGCAGCGCCAGTTGCAGGCTCACGCCCATGCGCGAGGCGATCTCGTGGCCGATGTCCACCGAGCGCGCCGAGTCGCTGCGGCCGAAGTCGCCCTTCATCAGCGAGATCGAGCGCTCCCAGAGCACGGTCTTCGTCAGCTGCTCGGTGCCCTGCCCTTCGGAGTTCCAGTACAGCGGCTTGTCGTAGCCGCGTTCGGACTTCCACTTCTCGATCTGCTCCTGCGTCACGCGCTTGCCGCCGATGTTCAGCCGCGCCATGTCGTCGGGCGTGTTGACGGTGAAGAACAGGAAGAAGGTCAGCAGGTTGACGCCGATGAGGATCAGCAGGCCGTAGCCGAGACGGCGCAGGATGTAGGCACCCATGTCAGTTGGCCTCCGCCGTGCCGCGGGCGGTCGCGGTCTCGCGCGCCTTGAAGCTGCGCCGTCCGATCCACACCAGCGCCGCGAGGCCCAGCACCAGCAGCGCCACCGGCCAGACGATGGGCCGGTTCCACTCGGCCTGCTTGCTGGCGCGCAGTTCGGGGTCGAGGCGGTAGTACTTGGCCATGTCGCGGATCAGGATCGAGGGCTTGCCGTTGTGCACCCATTGCTGGAACGCCAGGCCGCCCCACGGGAAGTAGCCGAAGCACCAGGGCGAGTCCTGCTGCACGATGGACACCATCCGGTCGATGACCGCCTGCTTCTCCGGGCCGTCGTCCAGCGACTGCAGCTTGCGGTACAGGCCGTCGTATTCGGGATTGTTGTAGTTGGCGTAGTTGTCGCCCTGGCTCTGCGAGCGGCCCAGCGGGCCGTAGAGCAGGAACAGGAAGTTCTCGGCGTCCGGGTAGTCGGCCAGCCAGCCGCCCCAGAAGATCTGGTGCCGGCCCTGCAGCGTCTTGTCCTGGTACTGGTTGAAGTCGGTCGCGCGCACCTCGAGCTGGATGCCGAGCTTGGCGAACTGCTTGATCATCCAGTCGTTCTCGCTCTTGCTCTCGGGCGTCGGCGCACGCTGGAAGTCGTAGTTCAGGACCAGCGGCTTGCCGGTCGTCGCGTCGCGGCCACCGGGGTAGCCGGCTTCGGCGAGCAGCTTCTTCGCGTCCTCGATCGGCCGGCGCACGACCTTGCCGTCGACCAGCGTGTGCGTCACCGGGTTGTAGAAGCCCGGCTGGCCTTCGCGCGAGCCGAACAGCCCCGGCGGCACCGGCGAGTGCGCGGCCACGCCGCCCTTGGACTTGAAGATGCGGCCGTAGCCCTCCTCCCAGTCGATGGCGATGGCGATGGCCTGGCGCAGCTTGCGGTTCTTCGCCTGCTGCTCGGGCGTGTCGCCCTTGCCGACCACCGGGTCGAGCATGTTGAAGCCGAGGTACCAGTTCGAGATGTCGGTCATCAGCGGGAACTGGAAGCCGCGTTCCTCGTAGAGCTTGCGCACCGCGTCGGAGTCGTCGGCGTCGTTGCGGAAGTCCACGCCCCACTCGGGACGCTCGATCTCCGGCACGTCGAAGTAGCCCTGCTTGAACTTCTCCTTGCGCGGCACCTTCTCCTTCTCGATCGTCACGTAGAGCTTGTCGATGAAGGGCATCGGCTTGCCGCAGTCGGCCAGCAGGCCGGCCTCCGCGTCGCCGGGCATGCCCTCGCAGGGATAGGTCTCGCCGTGGAAGTTCGGGTTGCGCTGCAGCACGTGGCGGCGGTCGCGCACGAAGTCGACCATCATGTACGGCCCCGTGCCCACCGGCCACTGGTTCAGCGACAGGCCGTTCTCGCTCATGCCGTCCTGGGCGTAGAAGGCGTCGGCCTCCCACGGGATGGGCGCCAGGAAGGGCATCGCCATCCAGTAGCTCCACTGCGGGTACTTGCCCTTGAGCCGGATGCGCCAGGTGTACTTGTCGACCGCCGTGCTGCCGGCCAGCGGCCACTTGCGGAAGTCGAGGAAGGGCTTATCGCGGGCGTCGCGCGGCAGCCCGGCGAGCAGCTTGGCGTCCTCGCGCTTGACCATGTCGGCGTACTCGCGCAGGCCGATCACGTACTCGGAGAAGATCGCGAAGACCGGCGCCTCGATGCGCGTCGTCGCGTGGCGCTTGAGCGCGTAGACGAAGTCGTCGGCGACGAGCTCGCGCGTGCCCTGGTGCTCGAACTCCAGCGGCGAGCGCTTGGCGCCGAGCTGCTCGCGCGTGAGGTTCAGGTACAGCGGCCGGCCCTGGTCGTCACGCGCGAACGCCGGGTGCGGCTGGAACATGATGCCCGGCCGGATCTTGACGTCGTAGACGCTCTCGGCGATCTGGTCCGGCGGCGCGTTGTCGGGCAGCTCGCGGCCGTCGCGGTCGAGGTAGCGCGGCTTGGCGACCTCGGCCGCCGACTTCGGGATCAGCGTGTACGGCCGCTTCAGGTAGTGGTACCCGTAGGGCGGCTCGTAGATCTGGTAGGTGTACGCCGACTCGGGGTTGGCGTAGGAGGCCACCGGGTCCAGGTAGCGCGGCGAGCGCTCGTCGAACGAGTAGAACATCGTGTTCTCGCGTTCGGCGCCGGCGGGATACGGGCTGTTGTTGCAGCCTGCGGACAGCAGGGCCGCGGCCAGGCCCAAGGCCAGCCCGAGACGGACGACGATCGAATTCCCGCGCATGCGGTCGCACTCCTCGCGGCGCCGGCCTCGGGGGGATGGGCCCCGCGGCCGACGGCATCAATACCGGATCCGCCTACGCGGCCTCGCTCGTGACGGGCACCGGCGGAAAAGCCCGCGATTCTAGGGGCCCGCGCGGGCTCACCAACCCACGAGCACGTCGCGGCCCTGCACCAGCAGCTCGACCTTGGCCCCCACCGGCAGCGTCACCTTGGTCGGCACGTGGCCGAACGGCAGCCCGGTGAGGATCGGCACGCCGGTCTGCGCACGCAGGTACTCGACCACCGTCTTCAGCTTGTAGCCGCGGTCGGACTTCACCGGCTTCCACTCGGTGAAGCTGCCCAGCAGCAGCGCCTTCTGCGCCCCCAGCACGCCGGCCTGCAGCAGCTGCAGCAGCATGCGCTCGACGCGGTACGGGTGTTCTGCGACGTCCTCCAGGAACAGCACGCCGCCACGGATGCGCGGCCAGTGCGGCGTGCCCAGCAGCGAACACAGCACCGTGAGATTGCCGCCCCAGAGCGTGCCCTTGGCCGAAAGGCCGTCGAAGCCGGCCTCGGTGCGGAACCCCACCGCCTCCAGCTCGCCGCGCATGGCCTCGACGAAGCAGCCCTCGGTGACCTCGTCGACGCCGCCGTCGGCGTCGGAGCGCCCGAAGTCGTAGGCCGCCAGCGGGCCGGCCCAGCTGCGCGCGCCGCCGTGGGCCAGCATGCCCAGCTGCAGCGCCGTCAGGTCGCTGTGGCCGACCCAGCGTGTGCCCTGCTCGACGCTGCGCGCCAGCAGCGCCCAGTCCAGCCGGTCGAGCAATCGCGTCGTGCCGTAGCCGCCGCGTGCGGCCATCGCGACCGATGGCGCGGCCTCGGCGATGCGGTGGATCGCCGCCAGCCGGGTGTCGTCGTCGCCGGCGAAACGCTGCTGCCGCGCCAGCGCCGACTCGTCGATCGACACCTCGAAGCCCAGCCCGGCCAGGCGCTTGGCGGCGCGGCGCAGCACCGGGGCCGACGGCAGCGCCCCGGCGGGAGAGAACAGATGCAGGGTCTGCGCCGCCGGCGGCTCGTGCCCGCAGGCGCAGCCGGGGCCGTGTTCGTCGTGATCGGGGTGAGCGTGGTGTGAAGTCATGAGGAGGTCGGAGGCCAGCTGTCGAGCTCGCGCGTCTCGCCGGCGGGGATGGCGCGCGCGGCGCGGGCCTCGCGCGCCAGGGCCCGGCGTTCGGCGAAGAAGCGGCGCAGCAGGTCGCCGCATTCGGCGGCCATCACGCCGCCGACGATCTGCGTGTGGTGGTTCAGGCGCCGGTCGGCGAAGAGGTCGACGACCGAGCCGGCGGCGCCGGTCTTGGGGTCCGGCGCGCCGAAGACGATGCGCTTGAAGCGCGCGTGCATCAGCGCCATCGCGCACATCGCGCAGGGCTCCAGCGTCACGTAGAGCTCGCACTCGGGCAGGCGGTAGTTGCCCAGCAGCGTGGCGGCGTGGCGCAGCGCGACGATCTCGGCATGCGCCGTCGGGTCGTGGGTGGTGATCGGCCGGTTGTAGCCGGTGGCCAGCACCTGCGGGCCTTCGGGCCCGGGGCGCACGATGACCGCGCCGACCGGCACCTCGCCGACGAGCCAGGCGTTCTGCGCCTGGTCCAGCGCGATCGCCATCGCGTGCAGGTCACGCTCGTGCTGCAGTCCGGAATCGGTCACGGTGTCGAGGGGTTCAGCCAGGCGGCACGGATGCGGCGGCCGCACTGCACCGAATCGACGGCGACGGTGGTGTCGGGATCGCGGTCGAGCAGCGCCAGGCGCGAGATCACGCCGTACCAGGTCCTGGACGCGTCGATCCACGGGTAGAAGCCGAAGGCGCCGGGGCTGCTGAAGGCGCCGTCGCCGACCGTGGGGTCGTCCTCGACCCAGTGGCCGATCGAGTAGTGCCACTGCTCGCCGGCGGGCGACGGCGTGAACTTGGCCTGCGCGCAGCTCGCCGGGTCGACGCAGACCGGGTGCGTGCCCAGCGCGGCGCGCCCGTGGCTCAGCGTGCCGTCGAGGATGCGGCGCAGGAAACGCGCGTAGTCGGCGGCCGTGGTCTCGACACCGCCGGCCGGCTGCGGGCCCGAGTAGCCGAGCACGATCTCGCTGCCGAGCACCCGGCGCACCTCGGCCGCCAGGGCGTCGGCATCGAGGTCGGCCAGCCCGTTGCGCGCGGCATGCACCTGCATGTGGGCGCCGCTGTAGACGAAGAAGCCGTCGTTCTCCTCGACATAGTCGCCGTTGCTGCCGCCACGGCGGCCGCCGCGCCCCAGGCAGCTGCCGACCGTCGTGTCGGGCCCGCAGAAGCTGAAGTTGGTGTAGCCGCTGCGAAAGGTCAGGAAGTCGACGTCCTCGGCGCTCAGCAGGCCCTGCTGGCGCTGCACGAAGTACGCGCCGTAGAGCCACTTGGACGCCGAGGCGACGGCCAGCCGGGTGTCGGCCGTCACGCTGAGCGCGCCGGACGACACGCTGCCCGAGGCCCGCGCGCCGGCGGCGTCGCCGATCTCCCAGTAGAACGGGCGGATCTGGCGGCAGTCTTCGGCACCGTCGGCAACCGCCTGGGCCGCAGCGGTGCGCTGGGCCAGCGTCGGCGTGCTGCTGGTCTGACCGCCGCCGCCACCACCGCCGCAGCCGGCGAGCACGCCCAGCAGCAGCAGCGCCAGGCGGCGCAGGACGGGAGTGGCGAGCGTTCGGTCCATGGGCGGCGCATTATCGCGGGCCTGCAGGCGCCGCGATGGCGGCGGCACCTGCAAGCGCACGCCCCTCAGCCGCGGGGCATGAAACGATGCGAGGCCGCCTCGACGACGATCGTGCCGGGGCATTCGACGCGCAGCCCGCCACGCTCGAGCACCACGCCGGCCCCGCCCTCGACGGCCAGCACCAGGCGGCGGCCGGCCAGCAGGTCGGCCCGATCACCCGCGGCGCCCAGCGACACCGCGCCGCGCGCCTCCAGCGCCACGTCGGCGGCGTCGGCCCGCAGCTCGAAGCCGCCGCCGGCCGCGACGACCAGCCCCGCCGCGGTGTCGGGTGCCGGCTCGGCGTCGTGCTCCAGCGCCCCGGCCAGCACCGACACACGCCCCTGAGCCCCCAGCTGCCAGCCGCCGGCCGCGAACTCGGCCAGGTCGCGGCCGGCGACGCGGCTCAGCGTGCCGGTGGCGACGACGACGGACGCCGCCGCCGCGTGCAGCACGCCGCCGGCGGCGTCGGCCACCACCGCCGGCGCCGGGCCGGGCCCGGCCCGCAGCGCCTCGCAGACGCGCGCCACGCCGTCCCCGCCGGCCGGCTCCAGGGCACCGGACGGCAAGGTGCGATGCCCCGTGGCCGCCTGGGCCAGCGTGTGCACCAGGCGCTGCAGCTCCTGCGCCAGCGCCTGCCCGGCGGCGTTGTCCGCGGCCGCCGCAGCGGCCGGCGCGGCGCGAGCCAGCAGCAGCAGGCCGCAGGCCGCACGCACCGCCCCGGCCGCGTCGGAGCGCAGCTCGAAGCCGGCGCCGCGCGGCGTGCCGCGGCGGTTGCCGGCCTGGTGGACCAGTGCCCCGAGATTCAGCTGCGTCGCCGCCAGCGACGTCGCGAGTTGGACCCGCAGCGCGCCGTCGCTGTCGTCGAACACGAGCTGGTTCCAGCCCTCGCCGCCGAGTTCGCGGCTGCGCCAGCCGCTCATCGCGGCGGCGTTGCCCTGGCCTCCATGCGCGGGCGCCGCGGGCGAGGCGCCATGCCAAGGGGGCGCGTGCGCGCCGGCGATGCAGTTGCCCTGCCCCGCCGGCTGGTGGTCGGAGCCCGCGGGCAGCGGCGGCCGGGGCACGGCCGCAGCGCCGCCGGGCGTCGGTTCGACACCACCTTCGCCGATGCCGTCGTGCACGCCGGCCAGCACCACCATCCGCTCCGGGTCGCCGTCGAGCAGCCCGACCAGCACACGCTGCCCGACACGCGGCAGCCACTGCGCCGCGACCCCGGCGCCGGCCCAGGGCTGCACGACCCGCAGGGGGCCGGTCGCGTCGGCCGTCCACCGGCCCGGCGTGGCGATCTCGGGCGCCTGGAAATCCAGGCGCACACGCACGCGGCCCTCGGCATCGGCCGCCGGGCTGCCCGCTGCGCAGCCATCGTCGCCAACGACCACCGCGCCCAGCAGCCCGGAGACGCCGCTGCGCGGGGACGGCACGCGCGCGGCGTCGGCGACCGGCCGCCAGGGCCGGTCGCGCTCGACGGCGACGAAGGCATTCGCATAACCGCAGGACTGCGCTGCAGCCCGCAGCGCGGGGTCGAGCCAGCCGGCCTCGAGCGGCAAGCCCGGCGCGCGCGCCTGCCAGGGTGCTGCGCGGTCGCCGGCACCCTCGTTGACGCCGGCGTGCAGCACCCGCACCGGCAGCAGCGGCGGCACCGATCGGTCGTCGCGCAGGCCGAACCAGCGCCCGGGCGCCAGGCTGCGCACCGTGCCGCGCCCGTGCCACTCGCGCATGCCGCAGCGTCGCGCCTGGCACAGCCTTTCGAGCCGGCGTCGCGCCGCGTCGCCGTCGGCGAACTCGGCATCGCGCGCAGCCAGGCGCTCCGGAGCCGGGCCGCCGGGCGCACCCGCCAGGCTCGCCGCCAGCACACGGCCGGCCATCGCATCGACGCTGGCCGCGACCAGGCCGGGCGGCGGCAGGCGGGTCGTGCGCGCGAGCGCCACCAGCACCTCGGCATCCCGCGCCGGCTCGCCCGCGTGCAGCGTCCAGCCGCCGACGGCGGCCGCGCCGGCGTCCTCGGCGCACTCCTGCGCGTCGTCGGTCTGCGCGAGCACGTGGACGGTGTCGCTCCCGGGGTCGATGCGCAGCACCAGGCCCTCGGCGGCCAGCAGGCCCAGCAGGAAATCCAGGTCGGTCTGGCGGTACTGGACGGTGACGTCGCGCGGCGCGCCGGCCGAGGCCGATGCCGCCAGGTGCCAGCGAGCCACAGCGACATAGGGCTCGAAGACATCCTGCAGGACCTCCTGCAGCGCGCGCGCCAGCCACATCCTGCTGTGCACGCCGTGCTCCAGCAGCGCGAGCCAGCTGCGCACCCGCAGACGGTAGCGCGCCAGGCCGCCGTCGGCATCACCCGCCTCGGCCTCGAACACCAGGCCGCAGCGCCGCGACACCCGGCCATCGGCATGGCGCGCGAGCAGCGCCAGCGGCCGGCCGAGCATCGGCGCCAGATCCAGCGTGGCGTCGGCGGCACGGCAGGCGAGCTCCATCTCGCCGGGCTCGTTCAAGCCCTCGCGGGCCGCCCAGGCCTCCAGTTGCAGGCCCGGCGGCAGGTCGGGCGCGTGCAGCAGGAAGCGCGCGCCCCCCTCGGTCCCGGCCGACGCCGGCCCGCCGCCTCGCCGGCCGGGCGGAGGCGGAATCGACGTCGGGGCGGAGCGCTGGAACATCGTCGGACGGCACTCAGGACGCCGCCGGACGCGACGGCACGCCATCGTAGGCAGGCGCCTTCGGCGGCCACTCCCCACGGCGGAGGCGCCGCCGCGAGCCCCCTCCGCGGAGGGATGGTCGCAGCAGACCGGGTCGGCACACTGCCACGGCCCACCCCGAGTCAGCCCACGCGGAGCCACCATGTCCAGTCCGGTCGTCCTCGTCGCCGTCCTGCTGTACTTCGCCGCCGTCAGCGGCGTGCTCGGCCTGATCATGCTGCCCCACTGGCAGGCCCAGGCCGGGCGGCTGGTGGTGCGCGCATGGCAGCGGCTGCGCCCGGGGCAAGAGCTGGTGCTGCCGGCCGGCCTGCGAAAGCTCGGGCGGCCGTTCGCCGCGCTTCACGCCGGCCTCGAGGCCGACCGCCTGCCGCCGCACCTGATGCTGCTCGGGCTGCTGACGGCGGTCGTCATCGCCGCGGGCCCGGTCGCCGGGTTGCTGCTGCACGAGCGTATCGGGGCCCGTCTGCCACTGGCCAGCTTCGGCACGCCGTCGGCGGCGGACGATCGCATCGCGCCGCGGCTGGCGCCTGCGATGGTGGCCGAGCCTTTGCCACCCGCCTGGCTGCACGAGGCTGGCCAGCCGCGCGGTCAGGAGCACGGTGCCGATCGCGACTGGTCGAAACTGCAGCCGCAGTTCCGGCGCCGGCTCGTCGCGCTGTTCGAGATCGCGCAGGAGCGCCACGGTTACCAGGTCGTGCTGATGGAAGGCCACCGCAGCGCCGAACGTCAGGCCCGGCTGGCAGCACTCGGTCCGGCCACCACCCTCGCCGGCCCCGACCGCAGCCGCCACCAGGCCGGCCTCGCGGCCGACCTCGCCTTCGTGCGCGACGGCCGCCTGCACTGGTCCGAACGCGACCCGTGGACGCTGCAGGCCTACCGGCACATCGGCGAGATCGCGACCTCGCTCGGCCTGCAATGGGGCGGCCACTGGACGTCGTTGCGCGACCTGGCCCATGTGGAATGGCGGGATCGGGAGCCGGCGTCGGCGCCCGGCGCGCCGCCGTCCGCGGCCGTGCTCGCCTCGGCGCGCTGATCCAACGCCACGACGATGTCCCGCGCCTACGTCCGTGTCGGCGACCGCACCAGCCACGGCGGCGTCGTGCTGGCCGGCAGCCCGAACACCGAGCTCCAGGGCCGTGCGGTGGCCCGCGTCGGCGATCCGGTCAGCTGCCCGCGCAAGGGGCACGGCCAGCACAACCGCATCGTCAGCGGCGACCCACGCCTGCTGATCGACGGCCAGCCGGCGGCACGCGAGGGTGATCGCTGCGCCTGCGGCGCGCGGCTGCTGGCGTCGCAGACGACGGCGGGCGACTGACATGACCAGCGTCCCGTCTCCGCGCCGGCAGGCCGGCACGAAGCTCGCACGTCTGGCCGCAGCGGCCGGCGTGCTGCTGCTGGCCGCAGGCGCCTCGCTGGCTGCGGTGGCCGCAGGCGCGGGGCGCGCATGGGCTGCCAGCGCCGCACTCGTGGTGCTGCTGGTGGCCGCTGCGGGATGGGCGATCGACCAACACCGCGACCGTCGGCGCGCCCGGCAGCTCGAGGCGGCCGTCGCCGGCCAGGCGCCGGCCAGCGGCGGCGACGCCCTGCGCGAGCGCCTGCGCCTGGCGATGCGCACGCTGCGCCGCTCGCGCCTGGGCCAGGCGCACGGCCACGCGGCCCTGTACGCCCTGCCCTGGTACGTGGTGATCGGCGAGCCGGCGACCGGCAAGAGCAGCGCGGTGCTGGCCTCCGGGCTGGGTTTTCCGTTCGACGGGAGCGGCACGGCGGTGGGCGGCGTCGGCGGCACGCGCGACTGCGACTGGTTCTTCGGCTCCGAGGCCATCGTGCTCGACACCGCCGGGCGCTACGCGGTGCAGCCCGAGGACCGCGACGAGTGGCTCGAGTTCCTGCGCCTGCTGCGGCGCGCGCGGCCGCGGGCGCCGCTCGATGGCGTCGTGGTCGTCGCGAGCGTCGCCGAACTCGCCCGCCTGGGCGCCGACGGCATCGTCGCGCTGGCCCGCCGGCTGCGTTCGCGGGTCCACGAGCTGAGCGAGCGGCTGGAGATCGTGATGCCGGTCTACCTGGTGTTCACGAAGGCCGATCTGGTCGACGGCTTCGAGCCGTTCTTCGCCGACGCCGACGACACCGAACGTGAGCGCGTCTGGGGCAGCACGCTGCCCTGCCGCGATGCCGGCACGGCCAGCGCGGCGCAGCGTTTCGAGGCCGGGTTCGCCGCGCTGCGCCAGGGCCTGCGCGAGCGCGCGCTCGCCCGGCTGGGCGCCGAGGGCGGCGCGGCAGCGCCCCAGGTTCTCGGCTTCACGCTCGAGTTCGCCGCGCTCGAGCCGGCGCTGACGAGCTTCGTCGCCACGCTCTTCGACGACGACCCGTATCACCTGCGCCCGCTGCTGCGCGGCTTCTATTTCACCAGCGCGCTGCAGTCCGGCCAGGCCCGCCCGATGGCCTGCGCCGCAGTCGCGCAGCGCTTCGGCCTGGTCCCGGACACCGTCGCGACGGCAGCGCGGCGGCCCGGGCCGTCGGACGGACGGCCGTTCTTCCTGCAACCCCTGTTCGGCCGCGTGCTGGGGGGCGACCGCGGGCTGGTGCGCCGGCAGGCGTCGCCCCGCCGTCGCCGCCTGCAGCGTGCCGGTTTTGCCGCCTCGCTGCTGCTCGTGGCCGTGGCGCTGGGCGGCATGAGCACGTCCTACCTGGCAAACCGCAGCCTGGTCGCGGACACCGCCGCCGAACTCGAGCGCCTGGCGGCACGGGCATCCGAGGGAGACGATCCCGGCCCACGGCTGGCGGCCCTCGAAGGCCTGCAGCAGCGGTTGCAGGCGCTGCAGGCCTGGCGCGGCTCGGCGCCGTGGTCGCTGCGCTGGGGCCTGTACCAGGGCGAAGCCCTCGAGTCGCGGCTGCAGGCCGACTACCACGCCGGCCTGCAGGCGCTGCTGCTGGCGCCCGCCGCCCAGGCCCTCGAACGAGAGCTCGAGGCCTTCGCCGGCCGCGACCCGGCGTCACCGCCCTCCGGTGACGGCGACGCCGACGCCGCCTACGGCGCGCTGAAGGCCTACCTGATGCTGGCCGAACCCGGCCGCCGCGAGGCGGCACACCTGAAGGATCAGCTGACGCCGCGCTGGCGCGACTGGCTTGCGGCCCGCCGGGGCGCGGCGCTCGACGACGAGACGCTGCGACGCGCGCAGGCGGTGGCGGCGTTCGCGTTGTCGGGCGGCGGCAAGGCGGTCTTCCCGCCGCTGCCGCTGCGGGCCACGCTGGTCGACGCGGTGCGCCGGCGTCTGCACATGGCGCGCGACACACGCCCGCCGGAAGAACGGGTCTACGCCGAGATCCGGGAGCGTGCCGCGGCGCGTTACGCGCCGGTCACGCTGGCCGGCTTGCTCGGTGCCGCCGACGACACCCGCGCCCCGTTCAGCGGCGGCGAGGTGGTATCGGGCGTCTACACCGCCGAAGCCTGGCACGGGCTGGTGGAACCGGCGATCCGCGCGGCGGCCGAAGGGGCGCTGCAGCGGCAAGACTGGGTCCTCGACACCACGACCAGCGAAGACCTGTCGCTGCGCGGCAGCCCGCAGCGCATCCGGGAGGACCTGAGCGCGCGTTATCGGCGCGAACACGCCGCCGCATGGCAGCGCTTCGCCGACGGGCTGAGCGTCGGCCCATTCGCCGGCCCCGGCGACGCCGCAGCCGCGCTGGAGCGCCTGGCCGATCCGGCGCTGTCGCCGCTGCGCCGCCTGGTGCTGGCCATCGCACGGCAGACGCCGGCCGCGGAACACGAACTCGCGCCGGCCGTCGCCGGCAGCCTGGCGGCGTGGGCGCGCCACGCGATCGGCGGCGTGACACCCGGCGCCCAGGCGGCGACGCCGGTGGCGGGCCGCGCCTCGGGCGCCGACATCGCGGCGGCACTGGCCGACTTCGCCGCGCCCCGCCCGGCAGGCGAGGCACCGGCCGCGCTGGCACGCTACGAGGCGGCGCTGGGCCGGGTGCGCACACGCATGCAGGCACTGGCGCAGTCCGAAGATCCCGGCCCCGGGGCGCGAGACCTGCTCGCGGCCACGCTGGCCGACACCGAGAACTCGGAACTCGCGGCCGCGCTGCGCCTGAGCGAGGAACTGCTGGCTGCCGTGCCGACTGGCGCGCGCTCGCTGCTGCGCCCGCTGCTCGTGCGCCCGCTGTCGGCCAGCGTCGCGGTGCTGGTGCCACCCGCCGAAGCCGAGCTGAACCGGCGCTGGCAGGCCGAGGTGCACGACGGCTTCGCGCGCTCGCTGGCCTCGCGCTACCCGTTCGCGCCGGGTGCACGCGTCGAAGCCGCGGCCGAGGAGATCCTGCGCGTCTTCGGGCCGGCCGGCAGCATCGCGCGTTTCACCGACACCGCGCTGGGTCCGCTGGTCCTGCGCCGCGGCGACACGATCGAGCCGCGGCGCTGGGGCGACCTGGGCGTGCGCCTGCGTGTCGAGTTCACGCGCGGTGTGCCGGGCTGGCTGGCCGCCGACGGCGTGCCCGGGGCCGGGCGCGACGCCTCGACGGCCTTCCAGCTGCGGCCGCTGCCCAGCCCGGCGCTGGTCGAGTACACGGTCGAGATCGACGGCCAGACGCTGCGTTACCGCAACGCGGCCGCCGGCTGGGCCGACTTCGTCTGGCCGCACAGCAGCGCGGCGCCGGGCGTGCGCATCCGCGGCACGACGGCCGACGGCGCAGCGGTCGTCTTCGTCGACGCACCGGGCGCCTTCGGCCTGGACCGGGCCTTCGAACTCGCCGACCGTCGGCGGCAGGACGACGGCAGCACCGAGCTGGCCTGGACGCAGGACGGCCACACGCTGCGCCTGCGTCTGCGCCTGATGCGCGCCGCCGCCGGCGCCGGGGCCGCGGGGGCCTGGCGTGGCCTGCAGCTGCCCGCGCTGGTGGCCGGCCCCGTGAAGCCCGAGCCCGGCAACACCCGATGAACACCCGACTGCCCAGCAACACGATGCCGGTGCACGCCGCCTGCTTCGGCAAGCTGCCGTCGCAGCCCGACTTCGTGCGCGACAGCCGCCATCCCCGCCTGGAGGCCTGGATCGACCGCTGGCTCAGCCAGGCCCTGGAGTCGGCAGCGTCGGACGCCCACTGGAAGCGGCTCTACGACAGCGCCCCGGCGCTGGACTTCGCCGTGCTGGGGCCGGCGTCGCCCATCGCCGTCGCCGGCCACCTGCGGCCCAGCCGCGACGCCGCGGGCCGGCGCTTCCCGTTCGCCGTGGCGCTGCAGTGCGACAGCACGATGCCGAGGCTGCGTGCAGCGCGCGCGCCGCTGGTCTTCGCGCGCACCTGGCAGCGCTGCGCGGAGGCAGCCGGCCGCGCCGCGGCCCGGCCGCTGCGGCCGGCGGCGGTGGTCGAACACGAACTCGCGGCGCTGCGTGTGCCCGAGCCCTGGGACTACGAAGCGAGCTGCGCCGACCACGCCGCACTCGAAACCCTGGGCGGCCTGGAGGCAAGGCTGCGCCCGGCGCATCCCGAGATCGACCTGCGGGCCACGCTGCTGGCGCTGGGGGCCCTGCTGCAGCCGCTGGCACGCCGCGGGGCCGGCGTGCCGGCGCGAGGCCTGAGCCTGCCGCTGCCGTCGACGGCCGCCGAGCAGCCGGTCGTCGCCGCCTGGTGGACGTCACTGGTGGCCGACGCGCTGGGTGCCGCCGGCCACGACTGGCTGCTGCTGCGCCCCGGCGGCGGCGCAGGGGCGTCGCCGCGCCTGCTGCTCGAGTTCTCCGGCGCCTGTGCCGAAGCGCTGCAGGCCGCCTGGGACCCGCATCGCTGCGCCGAGCGTTACGTCGACCTCGCCGCCCCGGCCTGGGCCGAGGCGGTGGCCGAGCGCAACGAGCACACGCGCCGGCTCGCCGCCTACCTGAACCACGGCTCGCTGTCGCTGGCACTCGCCGCCGCCAGCTGGCGCGAGGCCTTCGCGGCCGATGGGCCATGAGGCGGGCCACCGTCCTCGCCATGGTGGCCTGGGCTGCCGGCCACGGCCACGCGGCCAGCGGCCGTGTGCTGCTCGACGGCGTGGTGCCAGACGAGGCAACGAAGCGGGCGATCGCCGCCCAGGCGCGCGAGGTCTTCGGCGCCGACCGTGTCGACGACCGGCTGCGCCTCGGGGCGGTGGCGGCCCCGCCGGGCTGGGCCGACGCGGCACGGCGCCTGGTGGTCCCGGCGTTGCGCCAGGTGGCACGCGGCGAGCTGACGCTGCACGGCCGGGACGCCCGCATCGAAGGCGAGGTCGCCGACGAAGCGGCACGGCGGGCGCTGCTGCGTGCGCTCTCCGCCCCCGCCGACGGCTGGCCGCTGCACGACGCGCTGCGCCTGAGCGCAGCGCCAACGGGTCGCGCGCCGCCGGTCCCGGTGCCCGGCGTCGAGTTCGAGCCCGGCAGCGCCCGGCTGACCGACGCCGGCATCGAACGCCTGGACGGCCTGCTGGCGGCGTTGAACCGCGCGCCGGCACGCCGCTTCGAGGTCGTCGGCCACACCGACGACGCCGGCCCCCGGGACCTCAACCTGGCGCTGTCGCGTGAACGCGCCGAGGCGGTGCGCGCGCACCTCGTCGCCCGCGGCGTGGCCGCAGCCCGCATCGAGGTCCGAGGCGCAGGCCCTGACGAGCCCGCAGCCGACAACGGCACGGCCGCGGGCCGGGCCCGCAACCGGCGCATCGAGCTGCGCCCGCTCGACTGACGCCGCCACGCCCCCGGGAGCCCCGCCCATGACCCCAGCAGACCTCCTGGCCCCGCTGCCCGGCGAAACCGGAACCGGAAGCGACCTCGCGCTCGGGCCCGAGTTCGAGGCCATCGCGCGCTGGCGCGAGGAAGACGATGCCACGCTGGCCCAGGGCGCGTGGCGCACCCCGCCGCGCCAGGCCGACTGGGACGCCGTGCAGCGCGAGTGCGCCGCCCTGCTGGCCACGCGCAGCAAGGACCTGCGGCTGGCCGGCTGGTGGGGCGAAGCCTCGGCCCGGCTGCAGGGCCCCGCCGGCCTGGCCGACGGGCTGGAGCTCGCCGCGGCCCTGTGCGAGCGTTTCGGCGCCGAGCTGCATCCGCGCATCGTCGACGGCGACACCGAACCGCGCGCCGCGGCGCTGGGCTGGTGGCTGTCGCGGGTGGTGCGCCTGGCCGGCACCGCGCCGGTGCTGCGCCTGGGGCGCCGCGGGCTGGGCATCGGCGAGCTGGAACTGCTGCGCCGGCGCGCGGCCCTGTCGGCGGACAACCCCGACGGCGCACACGGCGCCGTGCAGAAGGAGCTGAACCAGGCGCTGGCCACCGGCGTGGACCAGGCCGCGCACGGCCCCGCTGCCGCCCTGCGGCGCGCCCGCGAGGCGCTGTCGCGGCTGCAGGCCGTGTGCGACACGCAGCTGCAGGCGGACTGCCCCTCGTTCGACGCCGCCACCGACGCGCTGGAACAGGCCGCGGCCACCTGGGCGCGTTTTGCCCGCGACGGCGGCCTGGCGGTGCCCGATGTCGTCCGCCCCGCACACCCGCCGGGCGGTGGATCGACCGGCGGCCAGACCCTTCCGGAGAGCCGTTCGTCAGCCGCGGCGCCGCGGCCGGCCGGCCCGGACGACGACCCGGCCGGAGCATGGCACCGGCTGGAGAGCGGCGAGCCGCAGGGCCGGGACCAGGCGATCGCCCAGTTGCGCCAGATCGCCGAGTACCTGCACCGCACCGAGCCGCACAACCCGGCGGCCTATCTCGCCGACAAGGCGGCGCGCTGGGCCGGGCTGGCGCTGCACGCCTGGCTGCGCGAGGTGCTGGCCGACGAGCAGGCGCTGGCACGCCTGGAGACGACGCTCGGCGTCAGCCGCGGCGCGGACCCCGGGCACGAGGCGCGCTGAAACCGCCTGAAGAGCGGCTGGGACGGCTGGGACGACCGGAGTTGCAGGGATGGCCGGGACGGCCGGAGCAGTCGCAGCAGCCCCTTGCCGCGGCCGATGCCGGTCGGCATCCCGCGGCGAGGGCCGCGGCGACGGGCCGCTGCGGCTGCAGCTTGGCGCCGGCCTGTCGCAGGTCTGCGACCCGTGGACAGCCGAATCGATGATGCGGCCACGAGTCCGGTGGCAGGGCGCCTCCCGGCGCCCCGCCACCGGCTCAGCGCGGCGCGCTGGCCGCCGGCGCCGCCGCCGTGGTGGCGTCGGCCTCGCGCCAGCCGCCGCCCAGCACGCGGTACAGCGTGACCAGGTTCTGCGCCTGCAGCGCACGCACCTGGACCTCGCTCTGCTGCGCCGCGAACAGCGAACGCTGCGCGTCCAGCAGGTCGAGGTAGCTGGCCGCGCCGTTGCGGTAACGCAGCTCGGCCAGCTCGACGCGGCCCTGCTCGGCCTTCACCTGGGCCTGCAGCGCGGCAAGCTGCTCGCCCAGCGTCGCCCGGCCGGCCAGCGCGTCGGCGACCTCGCGGAACGCCGCCTGCACCGCCTTCTCGTACTGCGCGACGGCGATGTCGCGCCCGGCGTTGGCCGAGTCGAGGTTGGCGCGGTTGCGGCCGGCATCGAAGATCGGCAACAGCAGCTGCGGCGCGAAGGTCCAGCCGGTGCTGCCGCCCTTGAACAGGCCGCTCAGCTCGCTGCTCGCGCTGCCGGCGGTGGCCGTCAGCGTGATCTGCGGGAAGAACGCGGCACGCGCTGCGCCGATGCGGGCGTTGGCCGCGATCAGCTGCTGCTCGGCCTGCAGCACGTCGGGCCGGCGCGTCAGCACCTGCGACGGCAGCCCGGCGGGCAGTTCGGGCAGCGCCGCCTGCTCCGACAGCGGCAGCGCCGCCGGCAGGTCGCCCGGCAGCGGCTGGCCGAGCAGCAGCACGAGCGCGTTCTCGTCCTGGGCGCGCTGGCGCAGCAGCTGGGCGTGCGTTGCACGCGCCGCCTCGTACAGCGACTGCGCCTGGCGCAGGTCGAGCTGCGACGAGGCGCCGACGTCGAAACGCAGCTGCGTCAGCTTCAGCGACTCGGCGCGCGTGGCGAGCGTTTCGCGTGTCACGCGCAGCAGCTCGTCGTCGGCCTGCAGCGCCAGGCAGCCGTTGGCCACCGACGCGATCAGGCCGATGTGCACTGCCTTGCGCGCCTCCTCGGTGGCCAGGTAGCTGGCCAGCGCGGCGTTGTTCAGGCTGCGCACGCGGCCGAACAGGTCCAGCTCGTAGCTCGACACCGCCAGGCCGGCCTGGTAGGTGCTGTTGATGCCGGAGTCGGTGGACACGCGGTTGCCGCTGACGCCGACGCCGAGCGTCGGGAACAGATCGGCGCGCTGCACGCCGTACTGCGCCCGCGCCTGCTCGATGTTGAGCACGGCGACACGCAGGTCACGGTTGTTGGCCAGCGCGATGCCGACCAGGCGCTTCAGGCGTTCGTCGCGGAAGAACTGCTGCCAGGGCAGGTCGGCCGCGGCGACGGCGCCGGGCGCCGTCGTGCCGCCGGCCTCGGGGAAGGCGCCGGCCACCGGGGCGGCCGGGCGCTGGTAGTCGGGCGCCAGCGTGCCGCAGCCGGCGAGCCCCGCCGCGGCGACCAGCGTCAGGCCCGGAAAGATACGACGCGCGGCCATCACTTCTTCTCCTCGCCGGCCGCCGGGGCTTCGCCCTCGGCCGCCTCGTGCGCGTACATGCGCCGTTGTCGTTCGCTGCCCTTGAACATCTTGCGCACCAGCACGAAGAACAGCGGCGTGAAGAACACCGACAGCACGGTGGCGGTGAGCATGCCGCCCATCACGCCGGTGCCGATCGAGTTCTGGCTCGCCGAGCCCGCGCCGCTGGAGATCGCCAGCGGCAGCACGCCCAGGATGAAGGCCATCGAGGTCATGATGATCGGGCGGAAGCGCAGGTGCGCGGCCTCCAGCGCCGACTCGACCAGGCTCTTGCCCTGCGCGTGCAGGTCCTTCGCGAACTCGATGATCAGCACCGCGTTCTTCGCCGACAGGCCGATGATCGTGATCAGGCCGACCTTGAAGTACACGTCGTTCTCGAAGCCGCGCAGCAGCGTCGCCAGCGCGACGCCGACGACGCCCAGCGGCACCACGAGGATCACCGACAGCGGGATCGACCAGCTCTCGTACAGCGCCGCCAGGCAGAGGAACACCGCCAGCAGCGAGAACGCGAACAGGATCGTCGCCGTCGAGCCCGAGAGCTTCTCCTCGCGCGAGGTGCCGGTCCACTCGAAGGCGAAGCCCGGCGGCAGCTGGCCGGCCAGCCGCTCCATCTCGGCCAGCGCGTCGCCGGTGCTGTAGCCCGGCGCGGCCGCGCCGGCGATGCGCATCGCCGGATAGCCGTTGTAGCGCACCGTCTGCATCGGGCCGGTGACCCACTCGGTCGTCGTGAACGCCGACAGCGGCACCGGCTTGCCCGACGAGTTCAGCGCGTTGATGCGCAGCAGATCCTCGGGCTGCATGCGCGCCGGCGCATCGGCCTGGACGACGACACGCTGCATGCGGCCGGCGTTCGGGAAGTCGTTGACGTAGGACGAGCCGAGCGAGGTCGACAGCGCGGTGTTGATCGCCGAGAAGCCCACGCCCAGCGCCGCCGCCTTCTCGCGGTCGATGTTGAGCTTGAGCTGCGGCGCGTCTTCCAGGCCTTCGGGGCGCACGCCGGCGAGCACCTTGCTCTGCGAGGCCATGAACAGCAGCTGGTTGCGCGCTGCCAGCAGCGCCTCGTGGCCGTTGCCGCCGCGGTCCTGCAGCCGGAACGCGAAGCCGCTGGCCGAGCCCAGCTCGGGGATCGGCGGCGGGCTCACCGGGAAGATGAAGGCGTCGCGGATCTGCGAGAGCGCGCCGAACGCCCGGCCGACCAGCGCCTGCGCCGAGCCGGTGTGCAGGTCACGCTCGTCCCAGTCCTTCAGCGTGACGAAGCCCAGCGCCGCGTTCTGGCCGCTGCCCGAGAAGCTGAAGCCCATCACGCTGACCATGCTCGAGACCTCGGGCTGCTTGAGCATGAAGTCCTCGACCTGGCTCATCACCGCGCTGGTGCGCTCGGTGGTCGCGCCCGGGGGCAGCTGCACGTTGACGATCAGCGTGCCCTGGTCCTCGTTCGGCAGGAACGAGGTCGGCAGCCGCGCCATCAGCAGCGCCAGCGCGCCGCCGATCGCGGCGTAGATGATCAGCATGCGTCCGCCGCGGCGCAGCACCCAGGCCACGCGGCCCTCGTAGCCGCGCGCGGTGCGCGCGAACGTGCGGTTGAACCAGCCGAAGAAGCCGCCCTTCTCCATGTGGTGGCCGGCTTCGACGGGCTTCAGGAAGGTCGCGCACAGCGCCGGCGTGAACGACAGCGCCATGAAGGCCGAGAACAGGATCGAGGCCACCATCACCGCCGAGAACTGGCGGTAGATGTTGCCGACGGCGCCGCTGAAGAAGGCCAGCGGCACGAACACCGAGACCAGCACGACGGTGACACCGACGATGGCGCCCGAGATCTGGCCCATCGCCTTGCGCGTGGCCGCGCGTGGCGACAGCCCCTCGGTGCTCATGATGCGCTCGACGTTCTCGATGACGACGATCGCGTCGTCGACGACGATGCCGATGACCAGCACCATGCCGAACATCGTCAGCACGTTGATCGAGAAGCCCAGCCCCAGCAGCACCGCGAACGTGCCCAGCAGCGACACCGGCACCACGAGCGTCGGGATGATCGTGTAGCGGATGTTCTGCAGGAACAGGTACATCACGAGGAACACCAGGATCACCGCCTCGATCAGCGTCTCGACGACCTGCTTGATCGAGATGTCGACGAACTTGGAGCTGTCGTACGGGATCGTCGCCTTCACGCCCTGCGGGAAGTAGCGCGAGAGCTCGTCCAGCCGCTCCTTGACCGCCTTGGCGGTGGCCATCGCGTTGCCCGACGGCGACAGCTGCACGCCGATGCCGGTCGAGGCCTTGCCGTTCAAGCGCGCCTGCGTGGCGTAGGCCTGGGCGCCGAGTTCGACACGCGCGACGTCCTTCAGCCGCACGGTCGAGCCGTCGGCGTTGGCGCGCAGCACGATGTTGCCGAACTGCTCGACGGTCTTGAGCTGGCCGTCGACGACGACGGTGGCGAAGATCGGCTGGCCCGGCACGTTCGGCCGGTCACCGATCGTGCCCGAGGCGACCTGCGCGTTCTGCGCCTGGATCGCCGCGTTGACGTCGGCCGTCGACAGCTTGTAGCCGACGAGCTTGGCCGGGTCGATCCAGATGCGCATCGCGCGTTCGGTGCCGAACAGCTGCACCTGGCCGACACCGGGCACGCGCTGCAGCTCGGGCACGACGTTGCGCGCCGCGTAGTCGCCCAGCGCCACCGGGTCGTAGGCCGGGTTCTCGGAGGACAGGATCGTGAACAGCAGGAAGTTCGAGCGCGACTTGTCGACGCGCACGCCCTGCTGCGTCACCGCCTGCGGCAGCCGCGGCGTGGCGCGGCTCAGGCGGTTCTGCACGTCGACCTGGGCCAGGTCGGGGTCGGTGCCCGGCTCGAAGCTCAGCGTGATCGAGCCGCTGCCGTCGGCCTGCGCGACCGACTCCATGTAGATCAGGCCCGGCGAGCCGTTCATCTCGCGCTCGATGACGCTCAGCACGCTGTCTTCCAGCGTCTGCGCCGAGGCGCCCGGGTAGGCGGTCTGCACGACGATCGACGGCGGCGCGACCGAGGGGTACTGGGCCACCGGCAGCTGGGTGATCGCGACACCGCCGAAGACGATGACGAACAGCGCGATCACCCACGCGAAGACGGGGCGGTCGATGAAGAAACGTGCCATCTAGACGCCCCTCACTTGGCCGCCGAGGCCGGCGCCGAAGCCGCCGACGCCGCGGCCGCCGGCTGCGAGGCCACGGGGCTCCACGGCACCGGCTTGACGGCGGTCGCGCCGCGCAGCTTCTGGAAACCGTCGACGATGATCTTGTCACCCGCGGCGAGGCCCTCGAGCACGACCCACTGGCCGTCGCGGCCGCCGGCGATCTTCACCGGGCGCGGCGCGAACTTGCCGTCGTCGCCGACGACCAGCACCGTGTCGCCCTGGTTGCCGCGTGTCACCGCCTGCTGCGGCACGAGGATCGCGTCCGACGCGGCCGCCTGCTCCAGGCGCACGCGCACGTACATGCCCGGCAGCAGCGTGCCCTTCGGGTTGGGCAGCTCGGCGCGCAGCGTGATCTGGCCGGTGGTCTCGTCGACCGTCAGGTCGGAGAACAGCAGCTTGCCGGGCGTCGGGTGCACGCTGCCGTCGTCGAGCACGACACGCACCGGCACGGCGCCGCCGACACTCTTGAACTTGCCCGCGGCGATCGCCTGGCGCAGCCGCATCACGTCGGCCACCGGCTGCGTGAAGTTGACGTACATCGGGTCGATCTGCTGCACGACGGCCAGCTGCGTGGCTTCGCCCTGGCCGACGAGCGCGCCCTCGGTGACCAGCGCGCGGCCGACGCGGCCGGAGATCGGCGAGGTGACGGTGGCGTAGCCGAAGTTGATGCTGGCCGTCTGCACCGCGGCCTGCGCGGCGGCGACGTCGGCCTCGGCGGCCTTGGCCGCGGCGACGGCGTCGATGTAGTCCTGCTGGCTGATGGCGTTGGCCTTGACCAGCGGCTCGAAACGCTGGGCCTGGGCGCGCGCCTGGGTCAGCGAGGCCTCGGCGCGCGCGAGCTGGGCGCGGGCGCTGGCCAGCGACGCCTCGTACGGCGCCGGATCGATGCGGAACAGCACCTGGCCGGCCTTGACGTCGCTGCCTTCGGTGAAGCGGCGCTCGACGAGGATGCCGGCGGCACGCGCACGCACCTGCGCCACGCGCGAGGCCTCGGTGCGCCCGGGCAGCTCGGTCACGACGGGAACCGTCTGCACCGCCGCGGTGACGATGCCGACTTCTGGCGGCGGCGGCGCCTGGCCGCCGGCCTGGGCCGGGTCCTGCTTGGAGCAGGCGGCCAGCATCACGGCGGCGGGGACGGCCAGCAGCAGCGGCCATGCGAGCACGCGGCCCGGCGACTTCACGTCACGACGCATCGAGGACATGCGGAGAACCTTTCTTGTTCGCGAACCGGGGCGGACACTACCCCGAATGGCGCGGGGCCGTGCGTCAACCCCGTGACCAAAGCGCGGAACTATACATACAATCGTGGATGTATGTTTAAGACAGCCTGAAGAGATGGCCCGACGCACCAAGGAGGAAGCCGAGGCGACGCGCGAGCGCATCCTCGACGCCGCCGAGCAAGAGTTCCAGCAGCGCGGGGTGTCCGGCACCTCGCTGGAGGACATCGCGCGTGCCGCCGGCGTCACGCGCGGCGCCATCTACTGGCACTTCCGCGACAAGGCCGCGCTCTTCGAGGCCATGATGGACCGCGTCGTGCTGCCGCTGGAGACCGAGATGCTGCGCGCCGGCGACCCGGCCGTCGCCGACCCGCTGGCCCAGGTGCGGCTGGCGACGATGGGCGCGCTGCGCGCGGCCGTCGAGGACGAGCAGGCGCGGCGGGTGCTGGAGATCGCGCTGCACAAGGTCGAGTACGTCGACGAGATGCAGGGCGTGCGCGAGCGCCGCATCGCCTGCCTGGTCGACCGCATCGGCCACCTGGCCTCGATCTTCGAGCGGGCCCAGGCCGCGGGCCAGATCCGCCTGGCCCTTCCCGCCGCCGCCGCGGCCAGCGGCCTGCACGCGCTCGTCGACGGGCTGCTGCAGAACTGGATGCTCGACCCGGGCTCCTTCGACCTCGTCGTCAGCGGCGAGGCGCTGCTCGACGCCTACTTCCGCGGTCTGCAGACGCCGGCCTGAAGCCCCTCGGCCGCCGCGATACGGCGGGCAAACGGCGAGGCTGTCGATAGACTCGGCCGATGCCGCACGAGACCTCGCTGATCGCGACGATCGCCGCGGGGTTCGGCCTGGCCCTCGTGTTCGGCTACCTCGCGGCGCGCCTGAAGATGCCGCCGCTGGTGGGCTACCTGCTGGCGGGCATCGCCATCAGCCCGGCGACGCCCGGCTTCGTCGCCGACGTCGCGCTCGCGGGCCAGCTCGCCGAGATCGGCGTGATGCTGCTGATGTTCGGCGTCGGGCTGCACTTCTCGCTCGCCGACCTGCTGGCGGTGCGCCGCATCGCGGTGCCCGGCGCGATCCTGCAGATCGCCGTCGCCACCGCGCTGGGCATGGCCACCGCGAGCTTCTGGGGCTGGCGGCCGGCGGCGGCCTTCGTCTTCGGGCTGGCGCTGTCGGTGGCCAGCACCGTGGTGCTGCTGCGTGCGCTGGAGGCGCGCGGCCAGATCGACACCGTCAACGGCCGCATCGCGATCGGCTGGCTGGTCGTCGAGGACCTGGTGATGGTGCTGGCGCTGGTGCTGCTGCCGCCGGTGGCGGCGCTGCTGGACGGCCAGGCGCCGGTGGGCGAGGAGCTCGGCGAGACGCTGCTGTGGACGGCCGCCAAGGTCGGCGGCTTCATCGCGCTGATGCTGCTGGTGGGGCGCCGCGTGCTGCCCGGGCTGCTGTGGCTGGCCGCGCGCAGCAACTCGCGCGAGCTGTTCACGCTGTGCGTGGTCGCCGCCGCGGTCGGCGTCGCCTGGGGCTCGGCCAAGCTGTTCGACGTCTCGTTCGCGCTCGGCGCCTTCTTCGCCGGGATGATGATGCGCGAGTCGGAGTTCGCACGCCGCGCCGCCGACGAGTCGCTGCCGCTGCGCGACGCGTTCTCGGTGCTGTTCTTCGTCTCGGTGGGCATGCTGTTCGACCCGGCGATCCTGCTGGCCGAGCCGCTGCGCGTGCTGGCCGTCGTCGCCATCGTGATGCTGGGCAAGACCTTCGCCGCGATCGCCCTGGTGCTGGCCTTCCGCTACCCGCTGGGCAGCGCGATGACGGTCGGCGCCAGCCTGGCGCAGATCGGCGAGTTCTCGTTCATCCTCGCCGGCCTCGGCGTCACGCTGGGCGTGCTGCCGGCCGAGGGCAACAGCCTGGTGCTGGCAGGCGCGCTGATCTCGATCGCCGCCAACCCGCTGCTGTTCGCCGCGATCGAGCCGGCGATGGCCTGGCTGCGCGAGCGCTCGCCGGCGCTGCGCCGCTTCGAGGCCCGCGAGGACCCGCTGGCGGCGCTGCCCGATCACGTCGACACGCGCCGGCTCGAAGGCCTGGTCGTCGTCGTCGGCCACGGCCGCGTCGGCCGCGCGGTGACCGACGCGCTGCGCCAGGCGGCCGTGCCCTTCGTCGTCGTCGACCAGAACCGCGAGCGCGTGGAGGCCCTGCGCGAAGCCGGCGTGCATGCCGTCTGGGGCGACGCCGCCGAGCCGCTGGTGCTGGTCCAGGCCCACGTCTCGCGCGCCAGCGTGCTCGTCGTCGCGACGCCCGACACCTTCGACGTGCGCCGCGTCGCCGAGACCGCGCTGGCGCTGCGCCCGGGCATCGAGATCGTCGCGCGCTCGGCCGGCGCCGACGCCGACGCGCTGCTGCTGACCGCCGGCGTGGCGCGGGTCTTCGTCGCCGAGGCCGAGCTCGCGCGTGCGATCGCCGCCCATGCCGTCGCCCGCTGGCACGGCACCGGGCCGGCCTGAAGGCAACGCTTCTTTACGCGGGCAGCGGCACGGCGTCACCGACGGCTCGGCAAGAATCCAGCCGTCCGCCACCCGACACGCCGCCGCGATGACCGACCGCCGCCGTTCCGTCCCGCCCGTGCGCCCTGCCCTGCCGGCCCGCCGCGGCGCGCTCGCCCTGCTGCTGGCCACGCTGGCCGGTGGCGCCCATGCCGAAGGGGCAGGCCTCCTGGGGCTGGTGCGCCGCATGCGCGGCCAGGACGACGGCGAAGGCGACTTCGAGCGTGACGACGACGGCCGGGGCTCGGTCGTGCTGCCGCCCGGTGCACGGTCCGAGCTCGACCTCGCCTACGGCGACGACCCGGCGCAAAAACTCGACGTCTTCATCCCCGCCGGCGACGGCGGGCGCCGACCGATCCTGCTGATGGTGCACGGCGGCGCCTGGATGGTCGGCGACAAGGCCAACCGCGCCGTCGCCGCGGCCAAGGTGGCGCGCTGGCTGCCGCGCGGCTGGATCGTCGCCTCGACCAACTACCGCATGGACCGCCGCGCACCCGACCCGCTGCAGCAGGCCGACGACGTCGCCCGCGCACTGGCCTTCGTGCAGCGCCGCGCCGCCGGCTGGGGCGGCGACGGCGACCGCGTGCTGCTGATGGGCCACTCGGCCGGCGCCCACCTCGCCGCGCTGCTGGCCGCCGACCCGGCCATCGCCGAGCGCCGCGGCGCCCGGCCCTGGGCCGGCACCGTCGCGCTCGACAGCGCCGCGCTGGACGTCGCGCAGATCATGGAAGGCCGGCACTACCGCTTCTACGACCGCGTCTTCGGCCGCGACCCGGCGGTCTGGCGCGACAACTCGCCCTACCACCGCCTGGCCGGCACGCCGCGGCCGATGCTGCTGGTGTGCTCGTCGCGGCGCCAGGACAGCTGCGGCCAGGCCGAACGCTTCGCCGCCAAGGCGCAGGCCGCCGGGGCGCGCGTGCAGGTGCTGCCGGTCGACCTGAACCACGGTGGCATCAACGCCGAGCTGGGCCGGGACGTGCGCTACACCGAGCAGGTGGAAGCCTTCATGAAGTCGCTCGGGCTGTCCTGAGGCGCAGTCGTGCAGGCCGCTCGCCGGCCCGGCGGGTGTGAACTCCGACCGGCCCGCGCCGAGCAAGGATCGCGGCAACAGTCCAGAATCACAGAAATCCCAAGTCGACCTGCCGTCCCGGCAGCGCACGACCGCTGGGCCCGACTGCCAGTGCCGTGCCCGGCGCCTATTCGAGGCCGATGCCGCCAGCTCCCTTTCTGCTCACCCGACACGATCCGCTGCTCGTCGCGACCTCGCTCGCCGTCGCCGTGCTCGCGTCCTATGTCGCGCTGGACCTCGCGCGCCGGCTCGGCTCGGCCGCGGCCCGCCATCGCCGCAGCTGGTGGGCCGCGGGCTCGCTGGCGCTGGGCACCGGCATCTGGGCCATGCACTTCATCGGCATGCTGGGCTTCGACGCCGGCATCCCGCTGGGCTACCAGCGGGACCTGACGCTGGCGAGCTGGGTCGCCGCCGTCGCCGCCTCGGCGATCGCGCTCGGACTGGCGACCCGCGACCGGCTGACGCCGGCCACGCTGGCGGCCGGCAGCGCCTGCATGGCTGCGGGCATCGGCGCCATGCACTACCTCGGCATGGGCGCGCTGGACATCGTGCCCGGCATCGTCTGGGACATCCGGCTCGTCGGCGCCTCGATGCTGATCGCCTGGCTGGCGTCGGCGGTGGCGCTGTCGATCTTCTTCGTCCTGCGCCGCCACCAGGGCCCGCAGCGTCTGCGCCTGCAGCTGGCCTCGGCGCTGGTGATGGGGCTGGCCATCGGCGGCATGCACTACTGCGGCATGGCCGCGGCGCAGCTGCCGCAGGGGGCCATCTGCCTGAGTGCCGACGCGCTGGGCGGCGCGCCGCTGGCCATGCTGGTGAGCGTGGTCAGCGTGCTGCTGCTCGGCGGCACGCTGGCGCTGTCGGTGTCCGACACGCTGGCACGGGCGCGCGAGGCCCGGCTGCTGCGCTCGCTGGACGCGGCCCAGGACACGCTGCGCCGCAAGGCGCTGGAAGACCCGCTGACCGGCCTGCCCAACCGCGTGCTGTTCGAGGACCGCCTGCAGCACGCGCTCGCCCGGGTGTCCCGCGACGCGGCACCGCGCCGGCGCGGCGAGCGGCTGGCGGTGCTGTTCGCCAACGTCGACGGGTTCAAGCCGGTCAACGACTCGTTCGGCCATGAAGCCGGCGACGCCGTGCTGCGCGAGATCGGCCGGCGCCTGCGCGGCGTGAAACGCGACGCCGACACCTTCGCCCGGCTCGGCGCCGACGAGTTCGTCGCGATGGTCGAGGCGCGCGACGCCGAGGCCGCCGCGGTGGCGCTGGCGCAGCGTGTCGTCGACGGTTTCCGCCCCCCGTTCACGCTCGGCGGCCAGCCGGTGTCGCTGTCGTGCTCGGTCGGCATCGCGCTGTACCCGGACCACGACGACTCCGGCCAGCGCCTGCTGGGCTGCGCCAATGCCGCGATGGACGCGGCCAAGCGTGCCGGCGGCGGTTGTTTCACGGTCTACGAGTCGGCCATGTCCGGCGACGCCTCCGAGCAGCTGGTGCTGCAGCAGGCGCTGCGCCGCGCGATCGAGCTCGGCGAGCTGGCGCTGTTCTACCAGCCCAAGATCCGCGCCAACGGCGCCGCGGTGCACGGGCTGGAGGCACTGCTGCGCTGGCACCACCCGGAGCGCGGCCTGGTCAGCCCGGCGGTCTTCGTGCCGCTGGCCGAACGTTTCGGCCTCATCGGCACGATCGGCCACTGGGTGCTCGAGGCCGCCTGCGCGCAGCTGGCGCAGTGGCAGGCCCAGGGCCACGCGTGTCGAGTCGCGATCAACCTCTCGCCGCACCAGCTGCGCCAGACCGATCTGCCCGAGCGCATCGCCCAGGCCCTGCAGCGCCACGGGCTGCAGCCGTCCAGCCTGGTCTGCGAGATCACCGAGACGGCGATGATGGAGAACCTGGGCCCCGAACGCGGCGTGCTCGACGCCATCGCGGCGCTCGGCGTGTACGTCTCGATCGACGACTTCGGCACCGGCTACTCCAGCCTGGCCCATCTCCGCAACATCCCGGCACGCCAGCTGAAGATCGACCGCAGCTTCGTCGCCGATCTCGAGCAGGACGCCGACGCCCGCGCAGTGCTCGGGTCGATCGTGCAGCTGGCGCACGCGCTGCGCATGGAGGTCGTCGCCGAAGGCGTGGAAACGGCCGCCCAGCGCCGTCTGCTGGCCAGGATGGGCTGCGACCTGCTGCAGGGCTACCTCATCGCCCGGCCGATGCCGGCCGAGGCGGTGCTGCCGTGGATCACGGCCTTCGAGCAGGGCGTGCGAGCGGCGCGTGCCGACGAGGTGCCGTCGGTGCCCTGAGGCGGCCGGGCGCGGCCCGAAGCGCTCGCGGCGCCCGAGACGTCCCGCTTCTAAGCTCCGGCACCGGAAGCAAGAACGACCTGGACGTTCGCCGTGCCACGCACGCGTCCAAGTCGTTGATTCATCTGGTCGGGGTGACACGATTCGAACGTGCGACCCGCTGCGGCCAACGCAGTGGCGAGATCCTTTTGAATCAACGGCTTGGCGCGGATTCTGCCAACCGCAGCGGCCTCGAAGAGCAGGCTTGCTCCCTGGGAAGACCGGGCCGCGTCAGCCGTCTGAACACGCCTCGATCCGATAGCCGGCACCGGCGAACAGGGCGCAGAGATCGCCCGGTTCCCGACACACGACAGCCGTCACGATCCCGGAATGCCGATCTCGGCCGCCCGCGCGCGGATCCGTCCGACGACCTCGGCGAGATCACAGGAAGGCAACCTGTTCTTGCGCAGGAAGGCGGCCCACTGGGTGCGCTTGCCGGCATCGGTCGCGAAAGCCTCGCTGAGCCCGATCGGCAGTTCCGTCGGTAGCGGCATCAGACGACGCTCGAACGTTGCCACCACCGCGCGCCGCAGTTCAGCGGGCTCGATCTCGCCGGCCTGCAGCAGCAGGTCGAGGTCGAAGTAGTCCTTCATCCGGCTCTTGACCATGCCGAGCAGGCAGATGGCGTGCAGCTTCTCGGCGACGACGCAGGCCTTCGGATAGGCGCGCAGCGTGGCGGCTGGCAGATCGGGCAGCAGGCCCGGGTACAGGACGGGCGTCGGGGCCGGGGTCACGGCGTCGCCGTAGCCGACGTCGACCTGCAGCGTGATGCGTGCGGCATCCAGACTCGCGCACAGTTCGACGCGCACGCCGCCGTAGCGCGCGTCCTCCCGGATGACGCCGACGCGCACCGACCCGGCGTCGAACACGATCCCGTCATCGACCTCCACGGCACAGAGCGAGCGGAACACCGCGGCCAGTTGCTCCGGGTCGTCGGGCCCGAATCCCAGCAGGTCGGCGTCACGCGTGGGCCGGTGCGGCTGGCCGTACCAGAGTGCGAACAGCAGCGCCCCCTTGAGCACGAACTGCGGCCCGTGCTCCGAGGTGGCCAGGCGATAGAGCAGCCGCTCGATGCCGTAGCGCGTGAGGACGAGGTTGAAGTCCTCCTTCGATGCGTCGGCAATCTGCTTGAGCCGCGCGCGGATAGCCGCGGCGCGATTGGCGCTCATGCCGTGATCGACTCGATGTAGGGCCGCATCACCGCGGCCGCGCGGCGCTCCTGCGCATGGCGCCAGAGTTCGTCGAGCGTGAACTTGCGCTGGCGCCAGCCGTCGCGCAGCGCCTCCAGAGCGACGTCCAGGCCGATCTTGTTGCGAAAGCGAAAGCAGTCGACGACCGTGCGTGCGGCGTCGAACACCGGCACCGCGACGGCATCGACGTCGATGTGCACGACACCCGAGGCGAGCGCCGCGTCATTCATGCGCACGATGCGCACGCTGGGCTGGTCCAGCCGCGGCGCGCGCACGTTGTGCGGCACGGCCAGCCACACCTCGAACGGTGCCTGGGTGCCGATTTCGTGCACCCGCAGCGCCGACAGCAGGCAGACGACGCCCTTGGGGACGCGCAAAGCGACCTCGGCCAGCGAACGGTGTTCGCCGATCGGCACACCCGGCAGGCCATAGAGGCCGCGAGCATGTCTTTGAAGGCGACCGGCCTGCACGAGACGCGTGAGCACGACCGCCGGCAGCCCCCGGGCCGTGAGGTCACGCGGGCGCAGCAGACCGCGGTCGCGGGCGAGGCGAAGGACTTGCGATTCCTGCGTGAGGGGTGCCGCCATGGCACCAGTATGTTCTGAAAAATATGATTTTTCAAAAATTCTCATACAAAACAGAACACCACCAATGCCAGAACCTCACCACACACGATCTACGTCGAGCTGCGGGATCGCCTGCTGCCAATGGATTGCGTTCCAGCCCCTGCGGCCACCTGGGCAGATTCCGTCAAACGGCCAACAGCACCTGAAATGAAAAACGACCTGGACGTTCGCCGTGCCACGCACGCGTCCAAGTCGTTGATTGATGGTCGGGGTGACACGATTCGAACGTGCGACCCACTGCTCCCAAAGCAGTTGCGCTACCAGGCTGCGCTACACCCCGACGAAGCCGGCCATTGTAGCGGTCGGCCCCTGGCGAGCCGCTCGCCGCCCTGGGGGGTCAGATCCGTTCGGCCGGCGCCGGCAACTGCAGCTGGCGCGCCACCGCCATGCATTGGCGGATGTGCTGCTCGCAGACGATCTTCAGCGCCGAGAAGGTCAGCGCCGCCGACACCGCCTGGCCGGCCACCGGCACGACCTTGGCGGCCTGCTTGGTCGTCAGCCGCACGCCGACGGTGCGCACGATGCGCAGCACGAGGTCGCGCGTCACCAGCCGCCCGACCAGCACGCCACCGCCGACGCTGATCGCCTTGTAGACGACGAGGCGCCGGTCCGGCGCCAGGCGCTCGACCTGCTCGGCGCTGAGGCCGAACTCGGCGTTGATCTCGGGCAGCAGCTTGACCAGCGTGCCGACGTCGGTGATCCAGTCGATGCCCGGGATCGGCACCGCGGCGATGCCCGCCGCCACCAGCGCACGCCGCGTGACCAGGCGCCGCGCGCGGGCCGCGGCGGCCTCGATCTCGGCCTCGGTCCCCGGCACCACGACCCAGTCCGCCGGGGCGGCCATCGTCAGGGCCGGGCCGGCATCACGACGATGCCGTCTTCGTCGGCGACGACCCACTCGCCCGGCGCCACGCGCACGCCCTGCACCTGCACCGGCACGTCGCGCCGGCCTTCGTGGCGCTTGACCGTGGGCATCGGCATCGCGGCCAGCGCGCGGATGCCAACGTCGCAGGCGGCGAGTTCGGCCAGGTCGCGCACCGCACCGTCGACGACGAGGCCGGCCCAGCCGTTCTTCGCCGCCGCGGCGGCCAGGTTGCCGCCGACCAGCGCGCGGCGCAGCGAGCCGCCGCCGTCGACGACGAGCACCCGCCCGGCGCCCGGCTCGTCGAGCGCGGCCTTCACGAGGCTGTTGTCCTCGTGGCACTTGACCGTGCTCGCCGGGCCGGCGAAGCGCACGCGCCCGCCGTAGCTCGCGAACACCGGCGGCAGCACGCGGAAGTCGCCGCGGTCGTCGTCCTTGTGCCGGTCGCAGAGGTCGCAGGTGGAGAAGTCGTTCATCGTCGGTCCCCCTGGAAGAATGCTAATCGCGCCATGTCGACGGCCGCCAAAGCCCCATGCCGGCCGGCTATCGAGCCGGCTCGCGCGGCGCCGGCGGCAGCATCACGCGGTGCTCGCGCACCGACTTCAAGATGATCGAGGTCGAGGTCTCGGCCAGCAGGCACAAACGCGACACCACGGCGTCGAGGTGGGCGACGTCGGTGACCGCGATCTCCAGCATCCAGCTGTCCTCGCCGGTGATGTTCCAGGCGTTGACGACCTCGGCCGTCTGCTCGATCAGCTCGAGCATGCGCTCGTAGTCGGTGCGGCCCACACGCACCAGCGCGCGGATGCCGTAGCCCAGCGCGCCCAGGTTGACCGTCGCGCGGTAGCCGGTGATGACACCGGCGGCCTCCAGCTTGCGCACGCGTTCGGCCACCGCCGGCTGGCTCAGGTGCACACGCCGGCCCAGCTCGGCCAGGCTCAGCCGGGCGTCGGCCTGGAGTTCGGCGAGCAATCTCGTGTCATAGGCATCCAAGGCGCAGCTCATTCAGAACCTTTGTTTCGACGGCAGACAACCGCGATCACCTTCGATTCTGCATGGATCTCGGCTGAAGAGCTTTCTATCATCTCGCCCCATGTCAACCGCCGCCCTGCCCACCTCCGCCGCCCGGCTGTCGCCGCTGCTGCTGGCCTGCCTGGCCGCCACCTGGCTGATCTGGGGCTCGACCTACCTGGCGATCAAGTGGGCGCTGGTGAGCTTCCCGCCCTTTTTCCAGATGGGCACACGTTTCGTCGCCGCCGGGCTGGTGCTGGGCGCTTTCGCACGCTGGCGCGGCGCCGGCTGGCCCGACCGCGCGCAGTGGACCAGCGCCTTCATCCTCGGCGCGCTGATGCTCGGCGGCGGCTACGGCGCCACCGCGTACGCGCAGCAGAGCGTCAGCTCGGGTCTGGTCGTGGCCTTCATCGCCGTCGTGCCGGCGGTGGTCGCGCTGTTCGAGCTGCCTTACGGCCTGCGCCCGTCGCGGCTGGAGACGCTGGGCATCACCACCGGCCTGGCCGGCATCGTGCTGCTGACGCAAGGCGAAGGTTTCGGCGCTTCGGGCGAGGGCCTCGTGGCGATGACGATCGCCTGCGCCGCCTGGTGCGCCGGCAGCGTCTGGGCCAAACACGGGCTGCCGGGCGGCCGCCGGCTGGAGCTGGCGCCCGGCGCCGCCGGCTACGCCAGCCAGATGCTGGCCGGCGGGCTGCTGCTGATGGCCATGTCCTGGGCCGCCGGCGAGCAGCCGACGCTGCCGCCGGATGCCCGTTCGCTGGCCTGCTGGGTCTACCTCGTCGTCGCGGGCTCGCTGATCGGCTTCAGCGCCTACATGCTGCTGCTGCAGCGTGCCAGCACCGCGCTGGCCTCGAGCTACACCTTCGTCAACCCGGTGATCGCGATGGTGCTGGGCGTGACGATCGGCGGCGAGGTCGTCGGCGCCGGCGAGATGCTGGCCGCCGGCATCGTCACCGCCAGCGTGGTGCTGCTGCTGGCCGGACGGCGCTGACTCAGCGCCGGGCGGCCGCGGCGCGGATCTGCGCCAGCGTCGCGCGCGAGGTGCTGACCTCGACGTCGAGCTTCAAATGCAGCAGCGCCGGCTTGCCGGCTGCCAGCGCACGCTCCAGAGCAGCCTCGAAGTCGGCGGTCTTCTCGACGGTCTCCCCGGCCCAGCCGTACGCCCGCGCCAGCGCGGCGAAATCGGGGTTGCACAGCTCGCTGCCGCTGATGCGCCCCGGGTACTCGCGCTCCTGGTGCATGCGGATCGTGCCGTAGCTGCCGTTGTCGACGACGACGACCAGCAGCTGCTGCACGCCCGCGGCGCGCGCCGTGGCCAGCTCCTGGCCGGTCATCAGGAACTCGCCATCGCCGAGGAAGGCCACCGCCTGGCGCTGCGGCTGCAGCACCGCGGCGGCCACCGCGGCCGGCAGGCCGTAACCCATCGCGCCCGAGGTCGGCGCCAGCTGCGTGCGGCCGTGGTGCTGCAGCCCGGGGTAGCGCAGGAAACGATGGAGCCAGCCGCTGTAATTTCCGGCGCCGTTGGTCCAGACGGTGTCCTCGGGCAGGCGGCGCTGCAGCGTCTGCACGACAGCCGCCAGGTCCAGCGGCTCGACCGGCGTCGGCACCTGGTTGGCCTCGTAGTCGGCGCGCGCCGCGGCGGCCCAGGCGCCGTCGCGGCCCGGCGGCGCGGTCAGCGCCTCCAGCGCCTTGGCAGCGCTGCGCATCGAGGCCTGCAGCAGCAGGTCGGCGGCGTAGACGCGGCCCAGCTCCTCGGGGCCGGCGTGCACGTGTACCAGCGTCTGCGCCGGGCGCGGCGCCTGCAGCAGCGTGTAGCCGCCGGTCGTCATCTCGCCCAGGCGCACGCCGAGCGCGATGACGAGATCGGCGTCGCGCACCCGGGCGGCGAGCTTCGGATTGATGCCGATGCCGACGTCGCCGGCGTACAGCGGGTGGGCGTTGTCGAACGTGTCCTGGAAGCGGAAGCCGCAGGCCACCGGCAGCTGCCAGTTCTCGGCGAAACGCTGCAGCGCCGCCGCCGCTTCGGCGTCCCAGCCGCTGCCGCCGGCAATGACGATCGGCCGCTCGGCCTGCAGCAGCAGCCGGCGCAGGTCGCGCAAGGCGCCCGGCGCCGGCCAGGCCAGCGCCGGCTCGACACGCGGCAGCACCGGCGCGGCCGTCTCGCGCGTCAGCACGTCCTCGGGCAGCACCAGCACCACCGGGCCGGGCCGGCCCTGCATCGCGGTGTGGAAGGCGCGGGCGACGTACTCGGGGATGCGGTCGGCGTCGTGCACCTCGCCCACCCACTTGGCCATGCCCAGCGTGCCGGGGCCGAACATCTGGCGGTAGTCGACTTCCTGGAAGGCTTCGCGGTCACGCTGGTCGCCGGCGACCTGGCCGATGAACAAGACCATCGGCGTCGAATCCTGGAAGGCGGTATGCAGCCCGATCGCTGCGTTCGACGCGCCGGGGCCGCGCGTGACGAAGCAGACGCCGGGCCGCCCGCTCAGCTTGCCCTGGGCCTCGGCCATGAAGGCGGCGCCGCCTTCGTGGCGGCAGGCGACGAAGCGGATGTGCTCGCGGTGTTCGTGCAGGCCGTCGAGCACGGCGAGGTAACTCTCGCCGGGCACGCCGAAGCAGGTGTCCACACCCTGGGCGACGAGGGCCTCGACGACGGCGTGGCCGGCAAGGCGGGAGGCGGCGGTGCTGTGCATCGCGCGACTGTAGCCGCGCGGCGCACCGGCTTCAGGCCGGCGCCAGGCGGCGCCGGCGGTGCAGCGCCAGGCCAACGAAGGACGCCGACAGCACGCCCAGCGCCATTGCCGCCGCCGAGCCGCCGAACACCGCGTTCGGCAGGCCGGCGTCCATCAGCGCGCCGAACACCGGGGCCGACAGCGCGAAGCCGACGTCCAGCCCGGAGTAGACGGTGCCGTAGACGCGGCCGGTGGCGCCGGGCGGCGCCGCACGCTTGATCAGCATGTCGCGCGACGGGCCGGCAAGCCCGGTGCCGAAGCCGGCCAGCGCGGCGGCGGCCGCGGCCACGAGCCCCGGCAGCCAGCCGCTGGCGACCAGCAGCAGCAGCGCGGCAGCCAGCGCCATCGCGCCGGCGATCACGCGTTCCAGCCGCTCGGCGCGCGCCACCAGGAAGCCGCCGACGATCATGCCGGCGGCGCCGCAGAGCATGTAGCCGGTGACGACGAAGGCCGTCGTCGACAGCGGCAGCCCGTACATGCGCTGCAGCGCCGGGCTGGCGAAACTCTGGATCGCCGACAGCGCGGCCGTGGTCCAGAAGAAGAACGAGAAGCACAGCCAGACGCTGGGCAGCTTCAGGAAGGCCATCGGGTGCTCGGTCGCGCCGGCCACCGCGGCCCGCTGCACGTGGGCGTCGTGGTGGTCGTCGATCAGCTCGCGCTGTGCGACCAGCAGCACCAGCACCGCCGCGCCCAGCAGCGCGCAGCCCAGGTAGGCCGCGCGCCAGGAGCCGAAGGCCGCGGTCAGCCCGATCAGGAACACCGGCGCCAGCGCCCAGCCGAGGTTGCCGCTGATGCCGTGCACCGAGAACGCATGGCCCAGGCGCTGCGGCGAGATGCGGCGGTTGAGGATCGTGAAGTCCGCCGGATGCAGCGGCGCGTTTCCCAGCCCGGCCAGCACCGCGGCCAGCGCCAAGCCGGCGAAGCCCTGCGCCGCCGCCGCCGCCAGCGAGCCGGCGATGAAGCAGCCCATCGCGCCGTAGAGCACCGGCCGCGCGCCGATGCGGTCGACGACAAAACCCGCCAGCGCCTGGCCGACGCCCGAGACGACGAAGAACACCGTCACCAGCAGCCCGAGCTCGGCATAACTCAGGCCGAAGTCGCGGATGAAGGCCGGGAACATCGGCGGCAGCAGCAGGTGGAAGAAGTGCGAGCTGCCGTGCGCGAGGCCGATCAGCGAGATCGTCGCGACGTCGCGGCGCGCGTCGCCGGCAGACGGGGAGGCGGTCGGGGTCATGCGGCGCAGCGTAGCGGCGCCGCTGGCGGCGCAGTTACGATGGTCGGCCAACTTCTGTCGAGATCGTGCCACGCACCACCCGCCCCCGCGCCTCGCGCAGCGAACTGCCGCTGGACCCGGCGATCCACGCGCCCAGCGCCGCGCACCCGGTCTGGGTGCGCAAACGGCGCTTGAGCGCGGCGACACGCATCGTGCCGCACCGCCACCCGTGGGCGCAGGTGGCGTTCTCGGCCACCGGCGTGGTGCGCCTGACGGTGCCCGACCACACCTTCATCGTGCCGCCGACGCGCGTCGTCTGGGTGCCGCCCGACGTCGAGCACTTCGTCTCGGTCGTCGAGGACGCCGAGCTGGTGACGATGTACCTGCTGCAGGACGAGCCGCACGGCCCGCGGCCGCTGGACGGCGCGGCGGCCGCCGGCGACTGGCACCGCTGCCGCGTGCTGGAGGCCTCGCCGCTGCTGCGCGAGCTGGTGGCGCAGCTCGCCGACGAGGCGGTGGTGCAGGAGCCGGCGCGCGAGCAGTGCCTGGCCGCGCTGCTGCAGGACGAGCTGGCGCGCGCGCGGCCGCTGCCGCTGGGCGTGCGCCTGCCGGCCGACAAACGACTGCGTGCGCTGTGCGAGGCCGTCATCGAGCAGCCGACGCGGCACGAGCGCCTGGACGGCTGGGCCCGCGAGGCCGGCGCCAGCGTGCGCACCGTGGCGCGGCTGTTCCGCCAGGAGCTGGACACCGGCTTCGCCGAGTGGCGCCAGCAGGTGCTGCTGGCCAAGGCGCTGTCGATGGCCGCGGCGCGCCGGCCGATGGCCCACATCGCCGCCGAACTGGGCTACGCCAGCCCCAGCGCCTTCAGCGCGATGGTGCGGCGCGCCGTCGGCATGCCGCCCAGCCGTTTCTTCAACGCGGGCTGATCCAGCCCCGGCGGGTTGACTCCCGGCCTGCGGCCACAATCTGCCCTCTGCAGCGGCCGCAGGCCGCACGAGAAACACGATGGACACCGACGAGATCGTCTACGACTACACCCGCCAGGACGCCAGCGGCGCGAGTTGCACCGCGCACGCCTGGGCCAAGGTGCCCGCCGCGCTGCCGCCGGCCGAACGCGAAGCCGCCAAGGCGCGCATCGCCGAGCTGCTGAAGGCCCGCGACGCGGTGCTGGTGGCCCACTACTACGTCGATGGCGACCTGCAGGACCTGGCGCTGGCCACCGGCGGCATCGTCGCCGACTCGCTGGAGATGGCGCGTTTCGGCCGTGACCACGCGGCCAAGACGCTGGTCGTCGCCGGCGTGCGTTTCATGGGCGAGAGCGCCAAGATCCTGTCGCCCGACAAACGTGTGCTGATGCCCGACCTGGACGCCACCTGCTCGCTGGACCTGGGCTGCCCGGCCGACGAGTTCGCGGCGTTCTGCGACGCCCACCCCGAGCGCGAGGTCGTCGTCTACGCCAACACCAGCGCCGCGGTGAAGGCGCGTGCCGACTGGATGGTGACGAGCTCCTGCGCGCTGGCCATCGTCGAGCACCTGAAGAACCAGGGCCGCAAGATCCTCTGGGCGCCCGACCGCCACCTGGGCCGCTACATCCAGGAGCAGACCGGCGCCGACATGCTGATGTGGAACGGCGCCTGCATCGTGCACGACGAGTTCAAGGGCCTGGAGCTGGACCTGCTCAAGCGCGAGCACCCCGGCGCGATGGTGCTGGTGCACCCGGAGTCGCCGGCCTCGGTGGTCGCGCAGGCCGACGTCGTCGGCAGCACCTCGCAGCTGCTGAACGCGGTGATCCGCGGCGACGCGCCGGCCTACATCGTCGCCACCGACAACGGCATCCTGCACCGCATGCGCCAGCTGGCGCCGGGCAAGACGCTGATCGAGGCGCCGACCGCCGGCAACAGCGCCACCTGCAAGAGCTGCGCGCACTGCCCGTGGATGGCGATGAACGCGCTGCAGGGCGTGCTCGCCTGCCTGGAGCACGGTGCCGGCGAGATCACCGTGCCCGAGCCGACACGCGCCCAGGCGCTGGGCTGCATCGAACGCATGCTGGACTTCGTGCAGCGCCATCCGGCGGCCGTCGCGAAGCCGGCGCAAGGGTTTGTTCCGAACGTGGGGGCTGCATGAACGAGACGCTGGAGATCGCGCGCGAGCGCAACGTGCGCGACGCGATCGCCGAGGACCTGGGCGACGGCGACTGGACCGGCATGCTGGTGCCGGCCGAACGCCGCGTGAAGGCGCGTGTCATCGCGCGCGAACGCGCCGTGCTCTGCGGCCGCGACTGGTTCGACGCCGTGGTGCGCACGCTGGACCCCGAGGCGCGCATCGCCTGGCAGGTCGAAGAAGGCGACTGGATGACGCCCGACGCGCCCGTCGTCGAGATCGAGGCCCAGGCGCGGGCGCTGCTGGCCGCCGAGCGCCCGGCGCTGAACTTCATCCAGCTGCTGTCCTGCACCGCCACCGAGGCCCGCCGCCACGTCGAGGCGGTGGGCGGCGCCTCGCCGCTGCCCGAAGGCTGCGCGATCCTGGACACGCGCAAGACGATTCCCGGCCTGCGCCAGGCGCAGAAGTACGCGGTGCGCATCGGCGGCGGCCGCAACCAGCGTCTGGCGCTGTGGCACGGCATCCTGATCAAGGAGAACCACATCGCCGCGGCCGGCGGCGTCAGCCAGGTGCTGGCCAACGCGCGGGCGCTGAACGCCGGCGTCGAGATCCAGATCGAGGTCGAGACGCTGGAGCAGCTGCGCGAGGCGCTGGCCGCTGGCGCGACCAGCGTGCTGCTGGACAACTTCGACCTCGAGCGCATGCGCCAGGCGGTGGCGATCAACGAAGGCCGGGCGCTGCTGGAGGTCTCGGGCAGCGTGCAGCTGGAGCAGCTGCGGGCCATCGCCGCCACCGGCGTGCACCGCATCTCGATCGGCAAGCTGACCAAGGACGTGAAGGCGGTCGACTTCTCGATGCGCGTCGTCGAGGAGTTCTGAGCGCCGCACCCTCAAGTCCGGGCCTGCGGCGGCCGATAAAGCGCAGGCACGCAAACCCTCGCGAGGCTGCCCGATGAGCATCGATTTCACGTCGATCCACAACCACAACGAACGCGCCGTCTTCGAGGCCGTGCTGGCCGCAGCGCCGGCACATCCCGGCGTGGCCGGCAACGAGGAACTGCTGGCCGACGTCGCCTGCGTCGCGCTGAACCGGCTGCAGCCGCGTTACATCCGCCACGCCGTGGACTTCTCGTTCTATCTCAGCGAACGCGAGCGCAAGGACAGCGAGCACCAGATCGCCGAGGCGGTGGAGTTCGCCTTCGGCTTCGTCCAGGCCCGGGTGGCGATGCGCGCCCGCGGTTGATCCGGCGCAGGCGGCGCGTGCGCGCCGCCGCTGCCACGCTTCAGTGGCGCGGTCATCGGTCGATACAAGGGTTAACCCGGAGTCCTGACGGACTCCCCGCAACCTTGTCCTGAAGACCGATGAAGTACCTTCGTTCAGCCTCGCTGCGCGTGCGCCTGGTCGCCACGACCGCAGGCCTCGTCCTCGCCGGCCTCACCGGCCTCACCATCGTCAACGCGATCGGCGCCCGCACCGAGGCGCTGCTGCAGCTCGACACGCAGAGCACCGCGCTGGCGCGCGCGCACGCCGCCGACCTCGGCGGCTGGGTCGAGCAGCATCAGCGAGTCGTGCGATCGATGGCCGGCAGCGCCGCGGCGGCCGACCCGGTGCCCGCGCTGCAGCAGGCCGAGGCCGCCGGCGGCTTCGACACCACCTACGTCGCCCACGCCGACCGGCGCATCGAGTTCTCCAAGCCGCAGGATCTGCCGCCCGGCTACGACCCGACGGCGCGCCCCTGGTACCAACTGGCCGCGGCCGCCGCCGGCCAGCCGGTGCTGACCGCGCCCTACCTCGACGCGGCGACGAAAAAACTCGTCGTCACCTTCGCCCAGGCGGTGGACGACGGCCAGGCCGTCGTCGCCGGCGACGTGTTCATGGACGGCGTCGTCAAGGTCGTCGGCTCGATCCGGCCGACGCCGGGCACGAGCGCCTTCCTCGTCTCGCGCACCGGCCAGGTGGTGGTGCACGAGGACGCGGCACGCCTGCTCAAGCCGGCGGCCGAACTCTCGCCCGGGCTGGTGCCGCAGGCGCTGGCGGCGCTGGCCGGCCGTGACGGGCTGGCGGAGCTGGCCATCGCGGGCCAGCCGCGCCTGGTGCGCGCCGAACCGGTGGCCGGCACCGACTGGCTGCTGGTGCTGGCGCTGGACCGCGACGAGGCGCTGGCCGGCGTCATGGCGATGGTCTGGCGTTCGGTGGCCGCCAGCCTGGTGGTGACGGTCGTCGCGGTGCTGCTGCTCGCCTGGACACTGGGCCGCCAGCTGCGCCGCCTGCAGGCGCTGGAACACGCGATGGCCGAAGCCGCCTCGGGCGACGGCGACCTGAGCCGGCGCCTGCCCAGCGAGGGCGGCGACGAGCTCGCCAGCATCGCGCGCCACTTCAACGCCTTCGTCGCCAAGATCGAGCAGGCGGTGCGCCAGATCCGCGAAGCCAGCGACTCGGTGCACGTCGCCGCGGGCGAGATCGCCGGCGGCAACACCGATCTGTCGGCACGCACCGAGCAGACCGCCGCCAGCCTGCAGCGCGCCGCCAGCGCGATGCAGCAGATCAACGGCACCGGCCGCGAGAGCGCCGACTCGGCGCGTGTCGCGCACGATCTGGCGACCCGCGCCGCCGAGGTCGCGGCGCGCGGCGGCGAGGTCGTGCAGCGGGTCGTGACGACGATGGACGAGATCAACCAGGCCTCGCACCGCATCGCCGACATCACCGGCGTCATCGACGGCATCGCCTTCCAGACCAACATCCTGGCGCTCAACGCCGCGGTCGAGGCGGCGCGCGCCGGCGAGGAAGGCCGCGGCTTCGCGGTGGTGGCCGGCGAGGTGCGCGCGCTGGCGCAGCGCTCGGCGGCCGCGGCACGCGAGATCAAGGGCCTGATCGGCGCCTCGGTCGACAGGGTCGAGAACGGCGCCGCGCTGGTGGCCGAAGCCGGCCGCACGATGGAGGAGCTGGTCGCCGGCGTTCAGCGTGTCAACGACACGATCGCCGAGATCACCGCCGCCGCGGCGGCGCAGCACGAGGAGATCGTGCAGGCCGATGCCGCGGTCGGCGAGCTCGACCGCGCGACGCAGCAGAACGCGGCGCTGGTCGAGCAGTCGGCGGCCGCCGCGCAGTCGCTGCACGAGCAGGCCGAGCGCCTGGCCGGCGTCGTGCGGGGCTTCCGCCTCGGCTGATCAGCGTTTCGGGCTCTTGGCCGGGCGGATCAGCACGGTCGGGAAGCTGACCGGCAGCGTGTCCGGGAAGTCGCGGCTGAAGTGCAGGCCGCGGCTCTCGTGGCGGCGCAGCGCCGAGCGCACGATCAGCTCGGCGCAGCCGACGAGGTTGCGCAGCTCCAGCAGGTCGCGCGTGACGCGGAAGTTGGCGTAGTAGTCGTCGATCTCGTCGCGCAGCAGCTTGATGCGGTGCAGCGCACGCTCCAGCCGGCGCGTCGTGCGCACGATGCCGACGTAGTTCCACATCAAGAGGCGCAGTTCGTCCCAGTTGTGGGCGATGACGACTTCCTCGTCGGCGTCCTCGACCTGGCTCTCGTCCCAGGGCGGCGGCAAGGCCGGCAGGTGGCCATCGGTGGCCAGGATGCGCTCGGCGCAGGTGCGGCCGAGCACGGCGCACTCCAGCAGCGAGTTGCTCGCCAGACGGTTGGCGCCGTGCAGGCCGGTGTAGGCGGTCTCGCCGATCGCGTACAGGCCCGGCAGGTCGCTGCGGCCGTCGAGGTCGGTGACGACGCCACCGCAGCTGTAGTGCGCCGCCGGCACCACCGGGATCGGCTGGCGCGCGATGTCGATGCCGAGCTCCAGGCAGCGCGCGTGGATCGTCGGGAAGTGCGACTTCAGGAAGTCCTCGCCCAGGTGCGTGGCATCCAGCCACACGTGGTCCAGGCCATGTTTCTTCATCTCGAAGTCGATCGCGCGGGCGACGATGTCGCGCGGCGCGAGTTCGGCACGCTCGTCGTGCGCCGGCATGAAGCGCGTGCCGTCGGGCAGGCGCAGCAGGCCGCCTTCGCCACGCAGCGCCTCGGTGATGAGGAAGCTGCGCTCCTGCGGGTGGTACAGGCAGGTCGGGTGGAACTGCACGAACTCCATGTTCGCGACGCGGCAGCCGGCACGCCAGGCCATCGCGACGCCGTCGCCGGTGGCGGTGTCGGGGTTGCTGGTGTAGCGGTAGACCTTGCCCAGGCCGCCGGTGGCCAGCACCACGGCCGACGCGGCCAGCGTCTCGACGCGGCGCTTGTCCATGTCGAGCGCGTAGACGCCGTAGCAGCGCGGCGTCTCGTCGCGCTTGAGGTGGCGCGAGGTGATCAGGTCCACCGCCATCCAGCGCTCGCGCAGGCTGATGTTGGGGTGCGCGGCGGCGCGCGCCAGCAGCGCGTCGTGGATCGCGCGGCCGGTGGCGTCGGCGGCGTGGGCGATGCGGCGCACCGCGTGGCCGCCTTCGCGTGTCAGGTGCAAGCCCAGCGGGCCTTCGGGGTCGACCGAGAACGGCACGCCGGCGTCGACCAGCCAGGCGATCGCCGCGGCGCTGCGCTCGGCGATGAAACGTGCGGTGTTCTCGTCGACGAGGCCGGCGCCGGCCTCCTGCGTGTCGCGCACGTGCGACTCGATGCTGTCGTCCTGGCCGAGCACGCCGACGATGCCGCCCTGCGCCCAGGCGGTGGCACCTTCGCCCAGGGCGCGCTTGGCGAGCACGATGACCGGCCGTGTGTCGGCGATGTTCAGCGCGACGACCAGGCCGGCGAGGCCGGCGCCGACGACGACGACGGGCGCGGTGCCCGGAGAAGTGGAATCCGTGGACATGGTGGCGCGGCACACGACGGCCGCTGGTTCCCGTGAGGAGAGAGGCATTCTACGAACGCGCACTCGGCCGGCCGGCCGGCGGCGGGCGGAGCAGCCGACGTGAGCTGCAACCGCGGGAGCCCCCCTAGAGCGGCAATCCTTGATCGGCCCGCGCGGGCGCATTACCTATGATGACGCGAGCCGTCCGCCGGGCGGCCCCAGCCTCGTGCCATGACCCGATCCCACGACAAGCTCCCCTGGCCGCCGCCCGCCTACCGCTCCAGCCGCGACCCCGAACTGCTGTCGCCGGCGACGCAGATCGTGCGCGACCGCGAGGACTACCTCGGCCAAGGGCTGCGCGACATCGGCCGGCGCATCGCCGACGACCAGGTCGAGCTGTTCGTCAGCACCGATCCCGCGACCGCGCTGCAACAGCAGTTCGAGCGCCAGGCGCCGCAGTTCATCACGCTGCACGACGTCGGTACCAAGGCCTCGCTGCACCTGCTGGGCGCGCTGGCCGGTGCCGCCGGCGCACGCGTGCAGCGGCTGACGATCCGCCGCCAGGGCCACGGCGTCGCGCTGGCCGTCGTGCAGTTCGTCGAGGTGCCGCTGGCCGACGGCAACCACGTGCGCATCTACTCGACCGACCTCAACGCCGACACGCAGACGCGCCAGGCGCTGGCCCTGGTGCTGCTGGGCCGCAGCCGGCTGGGCGTGCTGATGGTCGGCGAGCTGCCGGCGCATGCGCTGCAGTCGACGCTGCAGCCGCTGCAGGACGCGATCGCGCGCGCCCCCTGGCCCAACCGCGACCTGCTGCTGCTGCCGCTGGCCGCCGCCGGCACGCTGGCGGCGCAGGCGGCACGCCTGGGCGGCAGCAGCGGCATCTCCGTGCGCGTGACGCCGCTGGCGGCACGCCCGAACGACGCCTGGTCCTTCATCAGCGGCGCCTGGAACCGCATGAGCGGCCACGGTGCCGCCCAGACCGCGCTGAACACCGACATCGAGCAGGCGCTGCCGCCGCCGCCGGTGCCGCTGCCCGAGGCGCCGACGATGGCGATGGACCTGATGCCGGCCGGGCCGGCGCTGTCCGGCAGCCGCCCGGGCGCGCCGGCAGCACCCGCCCGGCCGGTGGCCGCGCCGGTGGCGGCACTATGGGCCGACTACCTGCAGCGCTGCCTGGCGGTCAAGAGCGCGGTCAGCGGCTGCGTCTTCGACCTCGTGTCGCAGCGTGCGCTCGCGCATGCCGGCAGCACGCCGGCCTCGGAGCCGCTGGCCGCCCAGGGCTCGCTGCTGATCGACGCGATGGCCGGCGCCGCACGCTCGCTGGGGCTGGCCGGCGCCGCGCCGCAGGCGGCGATCAGCTTCGACCAGCAGCATCTGGTGCTGCAGCCGGTGCGCGGCCACCCGGGCATCGTGCTGCACCTGGTGCTGCACGGCAGCGCCAACGCGCTGACGCTGGCGCGCATGCAGCTCGAACGCCTGACGCCGCCGCCCAGCGGGGCGGTCTGAGGCATCGGCCCGCGGCACGGTAACTCGGGGGTAAGCGGCTCGCGCCTACCTTGGCTTCGGGGATGCCCGCCGGGCATCCGCAGCCAGGAGGTTCGCATGATGTCCATGACCGCCCGTCGTCTCGCAGCCCTTGCCGCCGCTGCGTCCTTGGCCGCCTGCGGCGGCGGGGGCGTTGGCGATCCGGCAAATCCTGAAACGCCCTCTGAACCCGGCTCGGCATCGACCGCCGCCGTCTGCTACGACGCTCAGCTTGGCGACAGCCCGGGATCCAGCTTCCGCGTGGCCTTCCGATCGTTCTCCGAGGGCGACAGCGAGACACTGGACTACGTCGACGTCGGCAGCGTCGCAGGCCCGGTCGACTTCAACGGCCATCAGGCCTACGAAACGACGGTGACGACCTTCTTCGGGACGCCCGAAGCGGTCACCGGCGTCTACCGGTACTACGGCCGGCGCACGGGCACGGCCGAACGCACGGACTACGGCCTGACCTACGGTACCGACGCAGACACCGTGTTCACGACGCTGCCCGAGGAACCGCCGGTGGTGGACACGACCTACGCATTGGAGCCCGGACAATCGGTCGCGCTGCACTACAGCCACACGCCGAACCTGCGTGTGACCTTCAAAGGCATCGAGCAGATCACCGTCCCCGCGGGAACCTACCAGGCGTGCCGCCTGCAGCTCGACAGCACGACGCCCGACTACTCCAACACGCATTGGCTGCTGGTCGGCACCGGCGTGCTCATCAAGGAAGTTCAGACCTCACCCGGCGATGCCGACTGGACAGCGGAAGCCACCGCGATCGAGGTGAACGGGCGGCGCCCCTGAAGCCTGACGCTGGCGTGCAAGGCCTTCCGGCCTTGCACGTCCCGCCTCAGTGAACCGTGCGTTCGAAGCTGAACTGGCCGTCGAGCACGTCCACCGGGATCACGTCCTTGGGCCCGAAGCGGCCCTGCAGGATCAGCTTGCTGACCGGGTTCTCGATGCGCTGCTGGATCGCACGCTTCAGCGGCCGGGCGCCGAACACCGGGTCGAAGCCGACCTTGGCCAGCTCGGCCAGCGCCGCCGGCGAGACCTCGAGCTTCATCTCCAGCTTCTCCAGCCGCGTCTCGAGCAGCTTCAGCTGGATCTTCGCGATGGCCTCGATGTTCTTCTCGTCGAGCGCATGGAAGACCACCGCCTCGTCGATGCGGTTCAGGAACTCGGGCCGGAAGTGGCTTTTCACCTCGCCCCAGACCGCTTCGCGCACGAGCTCGGTGGGCTGCCCGGCCATCTGCATGATCAGGTGCGAGCCCAGGTTGCTGGTCATCACGATGACGGTGTTCTTGAAGTCCACCGTGCGGCCCTGGCCGTCGGTCAGGCGGCCGTCGTCGAGCACCTGCAGCAGCACGTTGAAGACGTCCGGGTGCGCCTTCTCGACCTCGTCGAGCAGCAGCACGCTGTAGGGCTTGCGCCGCACGGCCTCGGTCAGCGCGCCGCCTTCGTCGTAGCCGACGTAGCCCGGCGGCGCGCCGATCAGCCGCGACACCGAGTGCTTCTCCATGTACTCGCTCATGTCGACACGGATCATGTGGTCCTCGCTGTCGAACAGGAACGAGGCCAGCGCCTTGCACAACTCGGTCTTGCCGACGCCGGTGGGGCCGAGGAACAGGAAGCTGCCCAGCGGCCGGTTCGGGTCGGACAGGCCGGCGCGGCTGCGGCGGATCGCATCGGCCACCGCGACGATGGCCTCGTCCTGGCCGACGACACGCTCGTGCAGACGGCTTTCCATCTGCAGCAGCTTGTCCCGTTCGCCCTGCATCAGCTTGCTGACCGGGATGCCGGTGGCGCGCGAGACGACCTCGGCGATCTCCTCGGCACCGACCATCGTGCGCAGCAGCTGCGGGCCCTGGCCGCCCTGGGCCTTGCCGGCCTCCTTGGCCTGGGCCTCCTTCAGGCGCTTCTCGAGCTCCGGCAGCTTGCCGTACTGCAGCTCGGCGACGCGGTTGAAGTCGCCCTTGCGCTTGAGTTCCTCGATCTGGAACTTGATGCGGTCGATCTCTTCCTTGACCTGGGCGCTGCCCTGGGCCTGGGCCTTCTCGGCGGTCCAGATCTCCTCGAGGTCGTTGTATTCACGTTGCAGCTTCAGCAGCTCTTCCTCGATCAGGCCGAGGCGGCGCTGCGAGGCTTCGTCCTGCTCCTTCTTCACCGCTTCGCGCTCGATCTTCAGCTGGATCATGCGCCGGTCCAGCCGGTCCATCGCCTCGGGCTTGGAGTCGATCTCGATCTTGATCTTGGCCGCAGCCTCGTCGATCAGGTCGATCGCCTTGTCGGGCAGGAAACGGTCGGTGATGTAGCGGTGGCCCAGCTCGGCCGCGGCGACGATCGCCGGGTCGGTGATCTCGACGCCGTGGTGGACCTCGTACTTCTCCTGCAGCCCGCGCAGGATGGCGACGGTGGCCTCGACGCTGGGTTCGTCGACCAGCACCTTCTGGAAGCGGCGTTCGAGCGCGGCGTCCTTTTCGACGTACTTGCGGTATTCGTCGAGCGTGGTCGCGCCGATGCAGTGCAACTCGCCGCGCGCCAGCGCCGGCTTCAACATGTTGCCGGCGTCGATCGCGCCTTCGGCCTTGCCGGCGCCGACCATCGTGTGCAGTTCGTCGATGAACAGGATGATGCGGCCCTCGTCGGCCGAGACCTCCTTCAGCACCGCCTTCAGCCGCTCCTCGAACTCGCCGCGGTACTTGGCACCGGCCAGCAGGCCGGCCATGTCCAGCGACAGCACACGCTTGTTCTTCAGCGACTCGGGCACCTCGCCGTTGACGATGCGCTGCGCCAGGCCTTCGACGATGGCCGTCTTGCCGACGCCCGGCTCGCCGATCAGCACCGGGTTGTTCTTGCTGCGGCGCTGCAGCACCTGGATCGCGCGGCGGATCTCGTCGTCGCGGCCGATCACCGGATCGAGCTTGCCCTGGCGGGCACGTTCGGTCAGGTCCAGCGTGTACTTCTTCAGCGCCTCGCGCTGGCCTTCGGCTTCGGGCGAGTCGACCTTCTGGCCGCCGCGCACGGCCTCGATGGCCGCCTCCAGCGACTTGCGCGTCAGGCCGTGGCCGCGGACGATGCCGCCGAGGTCGGTCTTGGCCTCGGCCAGCGCCAGCAGGAACATCTCGCTGGCGATGAACTGGTCGCCGCGCTTGGTGGCTTCCTTGTCGGCCGCCTGCAGCAGCGCCATCAGGTCGCGGCCAGGCTGCACCGGCTGGCCGCCGCCCTGCACCTGGGGCAGGTTGCGGATCGCGGTTTCCATCGCCGTCGTCAGCGCGCCGGTGTTGGCGCCGGCGCGCTCGAGCAGCGCCTTCGGGCCATCGGGCTGCTGCAGCATCGCCGCGAGCAGGTGCGAGGGCTCGATGTAGGGGTTGTCGCGCGCGACGGCCAGGCTTTGCGCGTCACCGAGCGCCTGCTGGAACGCCGTCGTCAGTTTGTCAGCACGCATGGGAATCCTCCGTTGCCCTGCAATTCGGGCTGGACGGCGGCTTTTCAAGCCCGCCGCCGCGTGCCGACGCACGCGTCAGAGGGAGTCGCCGAGCCGGCGGTAGTGTCCGCCCTGGTAGAGCAGCGGCGCCATCGGGGCGTCCGCCAGCCGGCAGACGCGGCCGATGAAGAGCACGTGGTCGCCGGCCGCCTGGGCCGAGACCGTCTCGCATTCGAAGACCGCGGCGCAGCCGGCGAGCACCGGCGCGCCGCCCTCGCCGGCGTGCCAGTCGCCTTCGCCGAACTTGTCGGGCACCGGCGAGGCGAAACGCCGCGACAGCCCGAGCTGGGCCTCGGACAGCACATTGACGGCGAAATGGCTCGCCTGGCGGAAGGCCGGCAGGCTGGGGCTGGCTTCGCGCAGCGACCACAACACCAGCGGCGGGTCCAGCGACACGGCCTGGAAGGAGCTGACGGTCAGGCCGACACGCTGGCCATCGGCATCGGCGCAGGTGACCAGCGTGACGCCGGTCGCGAAATGGCCCAGCGCGCGGCGCAGCTGCTTGGGGTCGGAGGGGTCCAGACGGTGCATCAGGCGTTCGCGGCGTTGTCCGAGTCCAGGCCCCAGCGGGCCAGCGCCGCGTCGTCGGCCGCGCGCGCGTCGACCCAGCGCGAGCCCTCGGGCGTCGTTTCCTTCTTCCAGAACGGCGCCTGGGTCTTCAGATAGTCCATCAGGAATTCGCAGCCCTCGAAGGCGGCGCGCCGGTGCGGGGCGGCGACGCCGACGAAGACGATGTTCTCGCCGGCCGCCAGGCGGCCGACACGGTGCACGACCCGCGCCGCCCGCAGGCCGAAACGGCCGACGGCGGCGTCGATCATGGCCTCGATGGCCTGCTCGGTCATGCCCGGGTAGTGTTCCAGTTCCAGCGCCTGCACGTCGTGAACGCCGTCACGGCCGCGCACGGTGCCGACGAAACCGACGACCGCGCCGGTGCCGGCGTCGGCCGCGTGAAGTGCCTGGAACAGCGCGCCGACGTCGAAGTCTTCGCCTTGGATCGCGACGCGCGCCACGTTCAGCCGCCGGTGACCGGCGGGAAGAACGCCACTTCGGCGCCGTCGCGCACGACCGCCGCCTCGTCGCTCATCACCTGGTTGAGTGCGCAACGCACCGCCCGCCCGCGCGCCAGCACGTCGGCGTAGGGGCCGCCGCGTGCAGCCAGGCCGTCACGCAGGCCGCCGAGCGTCGCGACATCGGGCAGCTCCACGGTCTCGCCGGGGCCGAGCGCCTCGCGCAGCGAGGCGAAGTAGCGCACTTGGATCTTCATCGGGCGATCAGTTCGGATAACGGCAGATAGCGTACCGTTTCGCCGGAAACGATGCGCTGGCCCGCCGGGATATCCACGAGGCCGTCTGCCCACGCGGCCGAGGTCAGCACGCCCGAACCCTGGTTGGGGAACAGGTCGAGCCCGCCCTGGTCGTTCAGGCGCACGCGCACGAACTCCCGCCGTCGGTCGGGGCGCGGCCAGTCGAAGTCGGCGCGCAGCGGCAGGCCCATCGGCAGCGCCGCCGGGGCGCCCTGCATCGCACGCAGCACCGTCGTCACGCAGAGCAGGTAGGTGACGAAGCTCGACACCGGGTTGCCCGGCAGCCCGACGACCAGCGCCGACGTGCCGTCGTCGCGGCGCACCGTGCCGAAGGCCAGCGGCCGGCCCGGCTTGATCGCCATCTGGAAGTGCTCCAGCGTGCCCTGGGCCTGGATCGCCGCCTTCAGGTGGTCTTCCTCGCCGACCGAGACGCCGCCGCTGGTGAGGATCAGGTCGTGGAAACGCGCCGCACGCTCCAGCGCCGTGCAGGTGGCGTCCAGGCGGTCGGGCACGATGCCCAGGTCGGTGACCTCGCAGCCGCCGGCCTGCAGCAGGCCGCGCAGCGTGTAGCGGTTGGAGTTGTAGATCGCGCCGGGCTTCAGCGGCTCACCGGGCATCACCAGCTCGTCGCCGGTGGAGAACAGCGCCACACGCGGGCGGCGGCAGACGGCCAGCGTCGCCGCACCGACCGAGGCCGCCAGGCCCAGGCCCTGCGGCGTCAGCCGGCGGCCCTTGTGCAGCACGATCGCGCCGTGCAGCACGTCCTCGCCGCGGCGGCGGATCCACTGACCGAAGGCCGGCAGCTCGCCGATGCGCACCGCGCCCAGGCCGTCGCCGGGGATCGCTTCGCAGCGCTCCTGCATGACGACGGCATCGGCGCCGGCGGGGATCTGCGCGCCGGTGAAGATGCGTGCCGCGGTGCCGCGGCGCAGCGGCTGGCCGACGACACCGGCCGGGATGCGCTGCGACACCGGCAGCACCGTGCCGGCGGCCGGCACGTCGGCGGTGTTGACCGCCCAGCCGTCCATCGAGCTGTTGTCGCCGGGCGGCACGTCGAGCATCGACAGCACGTTGACCGCCAGCACGCGCCCGAGCGCGTCGGCAGTCGGCACCGACTCGGTCTCGACGATGCGGTGCGGCGCGACACCGGCGACCAGCCGCGCCAGCGCCTCGTCCAGCGAGATCAGCGGCTGCGGCGCGTTCATCCGGCGTGGGCCTCGATGAAGGCCTTGACCGTCGCCGCGTCGGGCGGCACGACGGTGAAGCGGCGCGGCAGCGCCTCCAGCCCGGCCAGCGCCGCCGGGCGCGGCGGCACCGGCGCGTCGGCGCCCAGCGCCTCGGTGATCGTCGCGGCGAACTTGGCCGGCAGCGCGGTCTCGAGCACGATCATCGGCACGCCGGCGTCACGGTGCTCGCGCGCGACCTTCAGGCCGTCAGCGGTGTGGGTGTCGACGAGCACGCCGGTCTCGCGCCAGGTGGCGGCGATCGTCGCCAGGCGGTCGGCGTGCGTGCTGCGGCCCGAGACGAAGCCGAAGCCGGCGCAGCGTGCGTGCTCTTCGGCGGCGAGCGTGAAGCCGCCCTGCTGCGAGACGCCGGCGCCGAACAGCTCGCGCGTGCGCGCCGCGTCGCGGCCCAGCAGGTCGAAGACGAACCGCTCGAAGTTGCTCGCCTTGCTGATGTCCATCGACGGCGACGAGGTCTCGAAGGTCTCGGCGCTGCCGCGCACGCGATAAGTCCCCGTGCGGAAGAACTCGTCGAGCACGTCGTTCTCGTTGGTCGCCAGCACCAGGCGGTGGATCGGCAGGCCCATCATGCGCGCGACGTGGCCGGCGCAGATGTTGCCGAAGTTGCCCGAGGGCACGGCGAAGCTGACGCGCTCGTCGTTGCTCTTCGTCGCCTGGAAATAACCGGCGAAGTAGTAGACGACCTGGGCCAGCAGCCGCGCCCAGTTGATCGAGTTGACGGTGCCGATCTTGTGGCGGCGCTTGAACTCGAGGTCGTTGCTGACGGCCTTGACGATGTCCTGGCAGTCGTCGAACACGCCTTCGACGGCCAGGTTGTGGATGTTGGCGTCCTGCAGGCTGAACATCTGCGCCTGCTGGAACGGGCTCATGCGGCCGTGCGGGCTGAGCATGAAGACGTTGACGCCCTTCTTGCCGCGCATCGCGTACTCGGCGGCGCTGCCGGTGTCGCCGGAGGTGGCGCCGAGGATGTTCAGCGTCTCGCCGCGGCGGCCCAGCTCGTACTCGAACAGGTGGCCCAGCAGCTGCATCGCCATGTCCTTGAAGGCCAGCGTCGGGCCATTGGACAGGGCTTGCAGGCAGAGACCATCGCCCAGCGGCTTCAGCGGCGTGATCTCGGGCGTGCCGAAGACGGCCTCGGTGTAGGCGGCGTGCACCAGCCGCTTCAGGTCGGCGGCCGGGATGTCGTCGATGTAGAGCGACAGGATCTCGAACGCGAGGTCGGCGTAGGACAGGCCGCGCCAGCGCTGCAGCGTGGCCGGATCAACCTGCGGATAGTGCGTCGGCAGGTACAGGCCGCCGTCGGGCGCCAGGCCTTCGAGCAGGATGTCGGAGAAGCCGCGCGGCGTGAGGTCGCCGCGGGTGCTGAGGTACTTCACTTCAGCTCCTCCTTGCGGATGCGCACGATGGGGGCGAGCACCGTCGGCAGCGCCTGCATCTGCGCCAGCGCGGCGCGCATGCGGCCCTCGACGGTGTCGTGCGTCAGGATGATCAGGTCGGTCTGCTTCTCTCCCTCGGCACTCTCGCGCTGCAGCACGGCGTCGATCGAGATGTCGTGCTCGGCGAGGATGCCGGTGATCCGGGCCAGCACGCCGGCCTGGTCGGCGACCTGCAGACGCAGGTAGAACGAGGTGACGACCTCGTCGATGGCCAGGATCGGCGTGTCCTGCAGCGAGCCCGGCTGGAAGGCCAGGTGAGGCACGCGGTGGTCGGGGTCGGCGGTGTGCAGCCGGGTGATGTCGACCAGGTCGGCGATGACGGCGCTGGCCGTCGGCTCGGCACCGGCGCCCTTGCCGTAGTACAGCGTGCTGCCGACGGCGTCGCCCTGCACGACGACGGCGTTCATCGCGCCCTCGACGTTGGCGATCAGGCGCTGCGACGGCACCAGCGTCGGGTGCACACGCAGCTCGATGCCGCCCGCGCCGCCCGGCGCGGTCGCCAGGTCGTCGCGGCGCTTGGTGATGCCCAGCAGCTTGATGCGGTAGCCGAGCTGCTCGGCGTAGCGGATGTCGGCCGCCTGCAGCGCGGTGATGCCCTCGACATAGGCCTTGTCGAACTGCACCGGCACGCCGAAGGCGATGGCGCTCATGATCGTCGCCTTGTGCGCGGCGTCGACACCTTCGATGTCGAAGGTCGGGTCGGCCTCGGCATAGCCCAGCGCCTGCGCCTGCTTCAGCACCGCGGCGAAGTCCAGCCCCTTGGAGCGCATCTCCGAGAGGATGAAGTTGGTCGTGCCGTTGATGATGCCGGCCACCCACTCGATGCGGTTGGCCGTCAGGCCCTCGCGCAGCGCCTTGATGATCGGGATGCCGCCGGCCACCGCGGCCTCGAAGGCGACCATCACGCCCTGGGCGCGTGCGGCCTCGAAGATCTCGGTGCCGTGCACCGCCAGCAGCGCCTTGTTGGCGGTGACGACGTGCTTGCCGGCGGCAATCGCCTCCAGCACCAGCGTCTTGGCGATGCCGTAGCCGCCGATCAGCTCGACGACGATGTCGATCTCGGGGTTGGCGATGACCTCGCGCGCGTCGGCGACGACGCGGGCGCGGTCGCCGACGATGCCGCGGGCGCGTTCGACGTCGAGGTCGGCGACCATCGAGATCTCGATGCCGCGCCCGGCGCGGCGCCGGATCTCCTCCTGGTTGCGGTTGAGCACCGTGAAGGTGCCGCTGCCGACGGTGCCGATGCCGAGCAGGCCGACCTGGATGGGTTTCATGCGGGGTCTCTCCGGGAACGGGGGCCGACGCGGCGGCCCGGGTGGCTTAAAGGGAGTGGCGTTTGCGGTAGCCGGCGAGGAAGCGCTCGATGCGCCCGATGGCCTCGGTCAGGTCGTCCAGGTTGGGCAGGAAGACGAGGCGGAAGTGGTCGGGCTCGGGCCAGTTGAAGCCGGTGCCCTGCACGATCAGCACACGCTCCTGCTCCAGCAGCTCGTAGGCGAACTGCTGGTCGTCGGCGATCGGGTAGACCTTCGGGTCCAGGCGCGGGAACATGTACAGCGCCGCCTTCGGCTTGACGACGCTGACCCCGGGGATCGCGTTCATCATCTCCCAGGCCAGGTCACGCTGCTTGAGCAGCCGGCCGCCCGGGGCGACGAGGTCCTTGATGCTCTGGTAGCCGCCGAGCGCGGTCTGGATCGCCATCTGGCCGGGCGTGTTGGCGCACAGCCGCATCGAGGCCAGCATGTTCAGGCCCTCGATGTAGTCCCGGGCGTAGCGCTTCTCGCCGGAGACCACCATCCAGCCCGAGCGGTAGCCGCAGGAGCGGTAGTTCTTGGACAGGCCGTTGAAGGTGACGAAGAGCACGTCGTCGGCCAGCGAGGCGATGCTGGTGTGCTCGGCACCGTCGTACAGCGTCTTGTCGTAGATCTCGTCGGCGAAGACGATCAGCTGGTGCCGGCGCGCGATCTCGACGATGTCCTTCAGCAGGTCCACCGGGTACAGCGCGCCCGTGGGGTTGTTCGGGTTGATGACGACGATGGCCTTGGTGTTGGGGCTCACCTTGGCGCGGATGTCGTCGAGGTCGGGCAGCCAGCCCGAGCCTTCGTCGCAGCGGTAGTGCACCGGCGTGCCGCCGGACAGCGAGACGACCGCGGTGTGCAGCGGGTAGTCGGGCGCCGGGATCAGCACCTCGTCGCCGGCGTCGAGCAGCGCGTTCATGCTCATCGCGATCAGCTCGGAGGCGCCGTTGCCCAGGTAGACGTCGTCGACGGTCACGCCGGCGATGCGCTTCTCCTGGGTGTAGTGCACGACCGCCTTGCGCGGCGCGAACAGACCCTTGCTGTCGGTGTAGCCGGCGGCCACCTGCGACGGCAGGTTGTGGATCATGTCCTGGACGATCTCGTCCGGGGGCATCAGGCCGAAGGCGGCGACGTTGCCGATGTTCAGCTTGATGATGCGCTGGCCCTCCTCCTCCATCTGCCGGGCCTTGTCGAGCACCGGACCGCGGATGTCGTAACCGACGTTGGCGAGCTTGCTGGACTTGGCGATGGGCTTCAAGGCAGGCGGCTTTCGTGAGGGAACCTAGAATTATCCACGCATGAAATTCCAGCCGGACAGGTTCAGCGGCGCCAACGTGATCACGCGTCACGACGCCGGGCAGGTGTGGGTGGGGCCGAGCGCCTTCCTCCACAGCATCGTCGTGCCCTGGAAGGGGGCCGTGCTGCCCTGGGAGGCGCCGTCGCTGGACGCGCTGACCGCCGAGCACTTCGAGCGCCTCGCCGAGCTGCGCCCCGAGCTGGTGATCTTCGGCTCGGGCCGCAGGCTGCGATTCGTCTCGCCGGCGCTGTTGCGCCCGCTGATCGAGCGCCGCATCGGCGTCGAGACCATGGACACCGTCGCCGCGTGCCGCACCTACAACGTTCTCGCCGCGGAGGAACGCGAGGTTGTCGCGGCTCTCGTTTTGGAGGGCGATGGGTCGTAATGCAGGCGTTTTATAATCACGTGTTGAGCCGGCGACGGCTGCCTACGTTCCGAGAAAACCATCCATGACGCCCGTTGTCAACAAGACCCTTCCGGAATTCGAAGCCTTCGCGACCAGCGGCGTGAAGTTCACGCCTTCAGCGAACCTCGGCCACGCTGTGGTCCTGTACTTCTACCCGAAGGACGCAACGCCCGGCTGCACGACCGAGGCGATGCAGTTCCGCGACCACCATCAGGAATTCCTGAAGGCCGGCGCGGTCGTCTTCGGCGTGTCGCGCGACAACCTCGCGTCGCACGAGAAGTTCAAGCAGGCGCTGGAGCTGCCCTTCGAACTCATCGCGGACACCGAAGAGAAGCTCTGCCACATGTTCGGCGTGGTCAAGAACAAGATCATGTACGGCAAGAAGGTGAAGGGCATCGAGCGCAGCACCTTCCTCATCGGCGCCGACGGCGTGATGCGCGCCGAGTGGCGCGGCATCAAGGTTGCCGGGCACGTCGATGAAGTGCTCAAGGCCGTCAAGGCCCTCAAGCAGGCTGCCTGAGATCGAACGCCCGCGTGTCCGGCGCCGCCTCGGCGGTGCCCTCCTCCCGCTCCCGCCGAAAGCCGCACGGTCCGCCGTGCGGCTTTTTGCTTTCTCCTGAGCCCACCATGCCCCTGCCCAAGCCTCCGACGAAGAAAGCCGACCTGCTCGCCGCCGCCGACTACGAGGCGCAGGCCGCACCGAAGCCGCGCAAGCGCACGATCAAGGCCGCCGCGCCTCAGGCGGCCCCGGCCGAAGCCGCGCTGGAGCTGCACGACGGCGGCGCGGCCGTCGCCGCCCGCCGGCCGACCCCGGCGCCCGCACCCGCCGCCGCGCCCGCCCCGGTGCCGGCGCCACGCCCGCGCGTGCGTTCGCCGCGCGGCACCGGGCCGGTGAAGCTCTTCGTGCTCGACACCAACGTGCTGATGCACGACCCGACCTGCCTGTTCCGCTTCGACGAGCACGACGTCTTCCTGCCGATGATCACGCTGGAGGAGCTCGACGGCCACAAGAAGGGCATGAGCGAGGTCGCGCGCAACGCCCGCCAGGTCAGCCGCGAACTCGACGCGCTGGCCACCTTCACCGGCGAGAACGGCGCCGTCGACTCGACCGCCGGCATCCCGCTGGCCAAGACCGGCCACCGCGAAGCCGGCGGCAAGCTGTTCTTCCAGACCATGCTGCTGGACGTCAAGCTGCCGGCCGGGCTGCCGCAGGGCAAGGCCGACAACCAGATCCTGGGCGTCGTGCAGGCGCTGCGCGAGCAGCGCAAGGACCGCGAGGTCGTGCTGGTGTCCAAGGACATCAACATGCGCGTCAAGGCGCGCGCATTGGGCCTGCCGGCGGAGGACTACTTCAACGACAAGACGCTGGACGACGGCGACCTGCTCTACACCGGCGTGCTGCCGCTGCCGGCCGACTTCTGGGAGCGCCACGGCAAGACGATGGAGAGCTGGCAGCAGGGGGGCAACACCTTCTACCGCATCAGCGGCCCGCTGGTGCCGGCGCTGCTGATCAACCAGTTCGTCTACCTCGAGACGCCCGGGGCGGCGCCGCTGTACGCGCGCGTGGCCGAGATCACCGGCAAGACCGCGGTGCTGCGCACGCTGCGCGACTACACGCACGGCAAGAACGCCGTCTGGGGCGTCACCGCACGCAACCGCGAGCAGAACTTCGCGCTGAACCTGCTGATGGACCCGGAGTGCGATTTCGTCACGCTGACCGGCACCGCCGGCACCGGCAAGACGCTGATGACGCTGGCCGCGGGCCTGGCCCAGGTGCTCGACGAGCGCCGCTACAGCGAGATCATCGTCACCCGCGTGACGGTGCCGGTGGGCGACGACATCGGCTTCCTGCCCGGCAACGAGGAGGAGAAGATGGGCCCCTGGATGGGCGCGCTCGACGACAACCTCGAGGTGCTGGCCCGCAGCGACTCCAGCGCCGGCGAATGGGGCCGGGCGGCGACCAACGACCTGGTGCGCGCGAAGATCAAGATCAAGAGCCTGAACTTCATGCGCGGGCGCACCTTCCTGAACAAGTACGTGATCATCGACGAGGCACAGAACCTGACGCCCAAGCAGATGAAGACGCTGATCACGCGCGCCGGCCCGGGCACCAAGATCGTCTGCCTGGGCAACCTGGCGCAGATCGACACGCCTTACCTGACCGAAGGCTCCAGCGGCCTGACCTACGCCGTCGACCGCTTCAAGGGCTGGCCGCACGGCGGCCACCTGACGCTGGCACGCGGCGAACGGTCGCGCCTGGCCGACTTCGCCAGCGAGGTGCTCTGAACGGCCACGTTCAGAACTCGCGCACGCGCAGGAAGCTGGCGAAACGCGGCAGCCCGCCGGCCGTGCGCCCGCGGTAGCGGTAGCTGACGACCGTGCCGACCGGCGGCGGCGCCGCGCGTTCGGCGTCGCTGAAGCCGGTGCCGAGCAGGAACTCGGTGCCGTCGTCGGCGCGCACGCGCAAGGCGCCCATCCGGCCTTCGAGCCGGCCCTGGCCGCCGACGTGGCCGACGACCACCGCTTCGGCGTCCTGCTGCGGCTTGAGCTTGAGCAGCGCGTCGCTGCGGCCGGGCAACCAGAGCGCGTCGGCACGGTGCAGCACCAGGCCTTCGCCGCCGCCGGTCACGACCTCGTCGAGCCAGACGTTGAGCGCCGAGGCCGAGGCGACGCTGCGCTGCTCGACCGCGAAGAACGCGTTCGTGCCGCGCGCCAACTCGGCCAAGCGGCGCGCACGCTCGGCGAACGGCCCCGGCACGCCAGGCAGGTCGAAGACGCCGTAACGCAGCGCGCGCCAGCCGGCGTCGTCGGGCGACTCGCGCCGCACCAGGCCCGAGACGGCGTCGAAGGCGCCGCGGCCCAGCCACAGCTCGCCGTCCAGCGGCACCGGTGGCAGACGGGCGACGAAACCCGGCGGTGCGACGACCTCGCGGCCGCTGCGAAAGCGCAGCCGGCGGCCGTCCCAGACGGCGCGCACGCCGTCGAGCTTCTCGCTCACCAGGAACCCGGCCGGATCCAGGCCCTGCCGGGCTTCGCGCGCCAGCATCACGGCCGGCGGTGACACGGCCGCGGCCACCCGGGCCGACAGGCCGACGCAGGCCAGCGCGGCCGCGAGGAAATCACGTCGACTGAACGGCATTCGGCCCCCTTCGCATCAGCGTCGGGGGCCGAGTCTGGCGGCGCACGCGGCGCCGTTCCATCGCTCCGCGAAGCGCCCTCGGCGGAGGGCGCGGCGGATCAGGCGGCGGGCGTGACGAGGTCGCGGATCTGCTGCAGCGCCGTCGGGTCCTCGATGGTCGTCAGGTCGCCCGGGTCGCGGGCTTCGCAGACAGCCTGGATCGCCCGGCGCAGCAGCTTGCCGGAGCGCGTCTTCGGCAGCGTCGAGACGAAACGCACGCGCGCCGGGCGGGCGACGGCGCCGAGCTGCTCGTCGACGAGTTTCATGACCTCGCCTTCGAGCTTCAGCGCGTCGGCCTCGGTGGCGATCACCGACGGGTCCTTCAGCACCGCGAACGCCATCGCGACCTGGCCCTTCAGGTGGTCGGCGACGCCGACGACGGCGACCTCGGCGACCTTCGGGTGGCTGGAGATGCTCTCCTCGATCTCGCGCGTGCCCAGGCGGTGGCCGGCGACGTTGATGACGTCGTCGGTGCGGCCGAGGATGAAGAAGTAGCCGTCCTCGTCGCGGATGCCCCAGTCGAAGGTGCTGTAGACCAGCTTGCTGGGCACGCTGCTCCAGTAGGTGTTGACGAAACGCTTGTCGTCACGCCAGACGGTCTGCATGCAGCCCGGCGGCAGCGGGCCTTCGATCGCGACGACACCCTTCTGGCCGGCGCCCTTCAACTCCTCGCCGGTGTGCTCGTCGAGCAGCTTGACGTCGTAGCCGTAGACCGCCTTGCCCGGCGAGCCGAACTTGCTCTTCGCGGCCTCGACGCCGTTGCACAGGCTGAGGATGGGCCAGCCGGTCTCGGTCTGCCAGTAGTTGTCGATGATCGGCTTGCCCAGCGCCTCGGCGATCCAGGTCGCCGTCGGCTCGTCCAGCGGCTCGCCGGCGAGGAACAGCGCGCGCAGCGAGGACAGGTCGTGCTTCTTCAGCGCCGCCGGGTCCTGCTTCTTCAGCACGCGCACCGCGGTCGGTGCGCTGAACATCGAGGTGACCTTGTACTTCTCGACCAGGCTCCACCAGATGGCGGCGTCGGGGCGGATCGGCAGGCCTTCGTACATGATCGTCGCGCAGCCGCCGAGCAGCGGGCCGTAGATGATGTAGCTGTGGCCGACGACCCAGCCGATGTCGCTGGTCGAGAAGAAGGTCTCGCCCGGCTTGCAGAGGTAGATCTTCTCCATGCTGGCGGCCAGCGCGACGGCGTAGCCGCCGGTGTCGCGCTGCACGCCCTTGGGCTTGCCGGTGGTGCCGCTGGTGTAGAGCGTGTAGCTCGGGTGCGTGGCGTCCACCCACTCGCAGGGCACCTCGGTCTTGAAGTGGCACTCGCGCCAGCTGGCGTAGTCCTCGTCGCGGCCTTCGACGCGGTCGAAGGCGACGAGGCCGCGGTCGACCATCAGCACCTTCTGCGGCTTGTGGCCGGCGAGGCGGATCGCCTCGTCGAGCAGCGGCTTGTAGGGCACGACCTTGCCGCCGCGGCTGCCGGCGTCGGCGCTGACGATGACCGTCGGCTCGGCGTCGTCGATGCGGGTGGCCAGGCTGACGCTGGCGAAGCCGCCGAAGACCACCGAGTGCAGCGCGCCGATGCGCGTGCAGGCCAGCATCGCGAACGCCGCCTCCGGGATCATCGGCATGTAGACCAGCACCCGGTCGCCCTTCTTGACGCCCAGGCTCTGCAGCGTCGCCGCCATGCGCTGCACTTCGGCGTGCAGCTCGCGGTAGCTGTAGATGCGCTCCTGGTTGGTCTCGGTGGAGACGTAGATCAGCGCGTTCTGGTCGGCGCGCGTCGCCAGATGGCGGTCGACGGCGTTGTGGCAGAGGTTGGTCTCGCCACCGACGAACCACTTCGCGAACGGCGGCCGGCTGTAGTCGCAGACCTGCTCGAAGGGCTTGTGCCAGTCGATCAGCCTGGCCTGTTCGGCCCAGAACGCGTCGCGATCCTGCAGCGATCGACGATGAAACTCGGTGTAATCGGTCATCGTTGTCTCCTTGTTATCGGCGCGGATTAAGAGACCGGGCGCTGACGAGCGGCTGACTCAGTGGGCGATGCGCACCACGACACGCCCGGTGAGCTTGCCCTCCATCAATTCGACGGCCTTGGCGGCCACGTAATCCAGTGAAACCTCGCTCGCGATGCGCTCCAGCAGCCGCGGATCGAGGTCACGCGCCAGGCGCTGCCAGGCGGCTTCTCGGCGGGCCTTCGGCGCCATCACGCTGTCGATGCCGGCCAGCGTGACACCGCGCAGGATGAAGGGCGCGACGCTGGCCGGCAGGTCCAGGCCCTGCGCCAGGCCGCAGGCCGCGACGACGCCGCCGTAACGTGTCTGCGCCAGTGCGTTGGCCAGCGTGTGGCTGCCGACGGCGTCGACGACGGCCGCCCAGCGTTCCTTCTGCAGCGGCTTGCCGGGCGCGCTGAACGCGGTGCGGTCGAGCACCTCGGCGGCGCCGAGAGACCGCAGGTAGTCGGCGGCGTCGGCCTTGCCGCTGACGGCGACGACACGGTGGCCCAGCCGGGCCAGCAGCGCGATCGCGACGCTGCCGACGCCGCCGCTGGCGCCGGTGACCAGCACCTCGCCGTCACCGGCGACGACGCCGTGCGATTCGAGCGCCAGCACGCAGAGCATCGCCGTGTAGCCGGCGGTGCCGATGGCCATCGACTGGCGCGGCGTGAAGGCCGCCGGCAGCTTGACCAGCCAGTCGCCCTTGAGCCGCGCACGTTCGGCCAGACAGCCCCAGTGCGTCTCGCCGACGCCCCAGCCGTTGTGCACGAAGCGGTCGCCGGGCTTCCAGTCCGGGTGCGTGCTCTCCAGCACGGTGCCGGCGCCGTCGATGCCCGGCACCATCGGCCAGGCGCGCACGACCGGCGCGCGGTTCGTGATCGCCAGCGCATCCTTGTAGTTCAGCGTCGAGTACTCGGGCTGCACCAGCACGTCGGCGCAGTCGGCGCCCGGCAGGCGCGATTCGTCGATCTCCGCGAGGCGCGCGCCGAAGCCGCCCTCGCCCTTCTCCAACAGCCATCCACGGAACATGCGTTCCCTCCAGAAGAGTGCGCCAGGCCACGCGGCCGCCCCTGCGAAGCGTGCATCCGGCACGGCCGAGCATAGTGCCCCTGCCGGCGACGTTGACACTGCTGGGGCTGGCCCCTATGCTCGCCGGCCGATGCCCGTCCGTCTCCGCCTCCTCCGTCACTGCGTCGCCGGCCTTGCCGCCGCCGCGGTCTTCGGCGCCTCGGCGGCCCCGGACTCGCCGGCCACCCCCGCGCAGAACGGCGACGCCGTGATGCAGCTGCTGCAGCAGAAGGGCCTGGTGCCGTCGGCAGCGGCCGTGTCCGACACCACGCAGGGCATCGTCCAGCAGGTGCGCGACACCGCATCGGACCTGGTGATGTCGGCGATGAACTTCCTCGGCGTGCCCTACCGCCGCGGCGGCAACAACGCCGAAGAGGGCTTCGACTGCAGCGGCTTCACGCGCCACGTCTTCGAGCGCAGCCTGGGCCTGGTGCTGCCGCGACGCGCCGACCAGCAGGCCAAGGACGGCGCGCTGACCAAGGTCTCGCGCGACGAGCTCAAGCCCGGCGACCTCGTCTTCTTCAACACGATGCGGCGCGCCTTCTCGCACGTCGGCATCTACATCGGCGACGGCAAGTTCATCCACGCGCCGCGCACCGGCAGCGAAGTCCGCATCGAGGACATGCGCCAGTCTTACTGGATGAAGCGCTTCAACGGCGCACGCCGCGCCGACCTCGACGACGCTGCCCAGGTCGAGGCTGCCCCGCCCCGCCCCTGAGCGGGAGACCCCTGACCCGACGTCGGGGGCCCGAACCGGCAGAATCGCAGGATGGGCGAGAGCTTCATCCCTTTGGCCGACCTGCGAGCCCGCGCCACATCGCCCGTGGTGCCCCTCGACGCGACAGCGCCCGCCGGCCACCTGGCCGACCGCCTCGGGCGGCCGCTGCGTGACCTGCGCATCTCGGTCACCGACCGCTGCAACTTCCGCTGCGGCTACTGCATGCCCAGCGAGGTCTTCGACCGGCGCTACCGCTTCCTGCCGCACGACGCGCTGCTGAGCTTCGAGGAGATCACGCGCGTCGCATCGGTGTTCCTGGCCCACGGCGTGCGCAAGCTCCGCCTCACCGGCGGCGAGCCGCTGCTGCGCAAGCAGTTGCCCTCGCTGGTCGAACAGCTGGCTGCGCTGCGCACCGTCGACGGCACGCCGCCCGAGCTGACGCTGACGACCAACGGCAGCCTGCTCGCGCGGCTGGCCCGCCCGCTGCGCGAGGCCGGGCTGACGCGCGTGACGGTGAGCCTGGACGCACTCGACGACACGGTCTTCCGGCGCATGAACGACGTCGACTTCCCCGTCGCCGACGTGCTGCGTGGTGTCGACGCGGCGCTGGCCGCGGGCCTGGCGCCGGTCAAGCTGAACATGGTCGTGCGCCGCGGCATGAACGACCACGAAATCCTGCCGCTGGCGCGCCACGTGCGCGACACATGGGGCCCGGCGGTTCGGCTGCGTTTCATCGAGTACATGGACGTCGGCACGAGCAACGGCTGGCGCCTGGACGAGGTGCTGCCGTCGGAACAGCTGCGCGAGCGCCTGGACGCCGCCTTCGGCCTGGAGCCGCTGCTGCCGGCCTCGCCCGACGAGACCGCCGAGCGCTGGCGCTGGCGCGACGGGCGCGGCGAGATCGGCCTGATCTCCAGCGTCACCAAGGCCTTCTGCGGCGACTGCAGCCGCGCCCGGCTGTCGACCGAAGGCAAGCTCTTCACCTGCCTGTTCGCCACCCGTGGCCACGATCTGCGCTCGCTGCTGCGCGGCGGCGCCAGCGACGCGCAGATCGCCGCCGCGGTCGGCGGCGTGTGGTCGGCGCGCGCCGACCGCTATTCCGAGCAGCGCGGCGAGCACACCGCCGCGCCGGGCGAGCGCCGCATCGAGATGCACTACATCGGCGGCTGATGGCGGCCACGGCGATCTCGCGCGACGAGGTCACGGGCCTCGTGCTGGCCGGCGGGCTGGGACGGCGCATGGGCGGCGTCGACAAGGGCCTGCTCGCCTGGCAGGGCCGGCCGCTGGCGCAGCACGCGCTGCAACGGCTGGCGCCGCAGGTCGGCGCGCTGGCGGTCAGCGCCAACCGCCATCTCGACACCTATGCCGGCTTCGGCGTGCCGGTGCTGACCGACACGCTGCCGGGTTCGCTGGGGCCGCTGGCCGGGCTGCTGGCCGGCCTGCGCCACGCCCGCACACGCTGGCTGGCCGTGGTGCCCTGCGACGCGCCGTATTTCCCCGTCGACCTCGTCGCGCGCCTGGCGGCCGGCCTCGGCGGCGCGCCGATCGGCTACGCTCGCGCCGCGCGCACGCATCCGGTGTTCTGCCTCGTCGACACGGCGCTGGCCGAGACGCTGGAGGCGGCACTCGCCGGCGGCGAACGCCGCGTCGAGCACTGGCTGCGCGCGTCGGGCGGTGTCGCCGTCGATTTCGACGACGAGGCCGCGTTCGCCAACTTCAACACCCCGGAGACGCTGAACGATGGCTGAGGCCACGACGCCGATCGCGGCGATCGCCGACGACCTGGCCTGCCACGGCGAGACCGACCTGCCGCTGGCCGCGGTGCAGAACGCGCTCACCCGCCTGGTGCAGCCGGTCGCCGGCACCGAGACCGTGGCGCTGAAAGACGCGCTGGGCCGCGTGCTGGCCGCCGACCTGGTGTCGCCGCTGGACGTGCCGGCGCAGGACAACTCGGCGATGGACGGCTACTCGTTCGCCGGCGCCGCGCTGGCCGCCGACGGCCCCACGGTGCTGCCGGTCGCCGGCCAGGCGCTCGCCGGCCACGGCTTCGACGGCCCGGCGCCGGCCGGGGCCTGCATCCGCATCATGACCGGCGCACCGCTGCCGGCCGGCCACGACAGCGTCGTGCCGCAGGAGCTGGTGACCGTGGCCGACGGCCGCGTGACGATCCCCGCCGGCGCCGTGCGTGCCGGCCAGCACTGCCGCCGCCGCGGCGAGGACCTGCGCCAGGGCGGTGTCGCCGTGCCCGCCGGCCGCCGGCTGCGCGCGTCCGACCTGGGTCTGGCCGCGTCGCTGGGCCAGCCGACGCTCGTCGTGCGACGCCGGCCGCGCATCGCCTTCTTCAGCACCGGCGACGAGCTGACCGCACCGGGCGAGCCGCTGGCGCCCGGCGCCATCTACGACAGCAACCGCACGACGCTGGGCGCGCTGCTCGCCGGGCTGGGCGTCGACGCCGTCGACCTGGGCCGCGTGCGCGACGACCCGCAGGCCCTCGCCAACGCGCTGCGCGCCGGCGCCGACTGCGACGCGATCGTCAGCTCCGGCGGCGTCAGCGTCGGCGACGCCGACCACACACGCGCCGTGCTGGCCGGCGCCGGCGAGGTGCTGTTCTGGCGCATGGCGCTGCGCCCGGGCCGGCCGATGGCCGTCGGTCGGCTGCATGGCGGCACGCTGTACTTCGGCCTGCCGGGCAACCCGGTGGCGGCGATGGTGTGTTTCCAGGTGCTGGTGCGCGACGCGCTGCTGCGCCTGGGCGGCGCGACGCCGCGGCCGCTGCCGACCGTCGTCGCGCGCGCCGCGGTGGCGCTGAAGAAGCGCCCGGGCCGCAGCGAGTTCCAGCGCGGCGTGCTCTCGCGTGGCGCCGATGGCGACTGGGAAGTCGCGCCGACAGGCGACCAGGGCTCGGGCCTGCTCAGCAGCATGAGCCGCGCCGACGGCCTGATCGTGCTCGCGCACGAACGCGGGCCGGTGGCCGCCGGCGAGCGTGTCGAGGTGCTGCCCTTCGACTCGCTCGGCTGACGGCGGCGCTCAGGCGGCCGGGGCCGCCTCGGCCTCGGTGATCTCGCCCGGCACGCGTTCGCGCGCCAGCAGCGTGTAGACCGTCGGCACGACGAAGATCGTCAGCAGCGTGCCCAGCGACATGCCGCCGACGATGACCCAGCCGATCTGGTGCCGGCTCTCGGCGCCGGCACCGCTGGCCAGCGCCAGCGGCAGCGCACCCAGCACCATCGCGCCGGTGGTCATCAGGATCGGCCGCAGGCGCAGGCTGGCCGCCTCGACGACCGCCTCGCGCAGCGCCTTGCCCTGGCGGCGCAGCTGGTTGGAGAACTCGACGATCAGGATGCCGTGCTTGGTGATCAGCCCGACCAGCGTCACCAGCCCGATCTGCGAATAGACGTTCAGCGTGCCGCCGGAGAGCTTCAACGCCAGCAGCGCGCCGACCATCGACAGCGGCACCGACAGCAGGATCACGAACGGGTCGATGAAGCTCTCGAACTGCGCCGACAGGACGAGGAAGATGAACAGCAGCGCGAGCACGAACACCAGCCCCAGCGCGCCCGAGGACGCGCGGAACTCGCGGCTCACGCCGTTGAGCTCGGTCGCGTAGCCGGCCGGCAGCGTGCGCGCCGCGGCCTCGTCCATGAAGGCCAGCGCCTCGCCGAGCGAATAACCCGGCGCCAGCGACGCGGTGATGCTGACCGAGCGCCGCTGGTTGAAGTGGTTCAGCTCGCGCGGGCTGACCGACTCGCGCAAGCTCACCAGCGAGGACAGCGGCACCATCGCGCCGCTGTCGCTGCGCACGAAGAGCTTCTCGATGTCCTGCGGCGACGCCCGGCCGCTGGTGCCGGTCTGCAGGATGACGTCGTACTGCTCGGCGTCGCGCTTGTAGCGCGTGACGTTGCGGCTGCCGAGCATCGTCTCGACGGTGCGCGCGACGGTGCCCACCGAGACCCCCATGTCGGCGGCGCGCTGGCGGTCGACGTCGAGGTAGATCTCGGGCTTGTTCAGCTCCAGGTCGCTGTCGACCTGCACGAGGCCGGGGTTCTTCGCCATCTCGGCCATCAGCGCGCGCGTGGCCTGCGCCATGTTGGTGTAGGAGTCGCTGCTGACGACGACGAAGTTCAGCGGCCGCTCGCGGAAGCCCTGGCCCAGGCTGGGCGGCGTGATCGGGAAGACGTTGACGCCGGGCAGCTGGCGCACCTGGGGCAGCAGGGCCTGCGCCAGCTCCTGCGTCGTGCGTTCGCGTTCCGCCCAGTCGACGGTGCGCATCACCGCCGAGGCGGTGGAAACCTGGCCGCCGCCGACGAACATGAAGCGCCGGTCGAACTCGGGGAAGGTCGCGGCGATGCCGTCGAGCGCGTCGAGGTAGCGCGCGGTGTACTCCAGCGTCGAGCCGTCGGGCGCGCGCACCGGCATGATGATGACGCCGCGGTCCTCGATCGGCGCGAGTTCGCTCTTGGCCGTCAGGAACAGCCAGGCGCTGGCGCCGCCGCAGGCCAGCATCACCAAGACGACGGCCCAGCGCAGGTTCAGCGAGGCCACCAGCGCACGGCTGTAGGCCGCCGACAGGCGGTCCAGGCCGCGCTCCATCCAGCGGTCGAAGCGTGTCGGCTTCGTCTCGTGGCGCAGCAGCTTGCTGCACAGCATCGGCGTCAGCGTCAGCGCGACGAAACCCGAGACCAGCACCGCGCCGGCCAGCGTCAGCGCGAATTCGCCGAACAGCCGCCCGGTGCGCCCCGGCGTGAAGGCCAGCGGCGCGAACACCGCGGCCAGCGTCAGCGTCATCGCGACGACCGCGAAGCTGATCTCGCGCACGCCTTTCAGGGCCGCCTGGAACGGGCTCAGCCCTTCCTCGATGTGGCGGAAGATGTTCTCGAGCACGACGATCGCGTCGTCGACGACGAGACCGATCGCCAGCACCAGCGCCAGCAGCGTCAGCGTGTTGATCGAGAAGCCGGCCGCGGCGATCAGCGCGAAGCTGCCGATCAGGCTGACGGGAATCGTCACCAGCGGGATGAACGACGCGCGCAGCGTGCGCAGGAAGACGAAGACCACCAGCGCGACCAGCACCACCGCCTCGGCGATGGTGTGATAGACGGCCTTGATCGACCGGTCGATGAAGACCGAGTTGTCGTTGGCCAGCGTCGCGGTGACACCGGGCGGCAGCTCGCGCTGCAGCTCGGGCAGCAGCGCGCGCACGCCGGCAGCGACGTCCAGCGGGTTGGCGGTGGCGTTGCGGATCACGCCGGTGCTGACCGACGGCACGCCGTTCAGGCGCACGCGCGAGCGCTCGCTGGCCGCGCCTTCCTCGACCCGCGCGACGTCGCGCAGCCGCACCGTGTAGCCGCCGACGGTCTTCAGCGCCACCTGCTCGAACTGCTCGACGGTGTTGAGGTCGGTGCGCGCGGTGACGTTGAACTCGCGCTGGCGGCTCTCGATGCGGCCGGCCGGCACCTCCAGGTTCTGCGCCCGCAGCGCGTCCTCGACGTCCTGCACCGTCAGGCGGTGGGCCGCCAGACGGTCGGGGTCGAGCCAGACGCGCATCGAGTAGGCGCGGTCGCCGCCGATCTGCACGTCGGCGACACCGGGCACGGTCTGCAGCCGCGGCTTGATGACGCGGGTGATGACCTCGGTGAGCTTCAGCGGGTCGATGCCCTCGCCGGTGTAGGCGATCCAGACGGTGGGCGTGGCGTCGGCCTCGACCTTGGCGATGACCGGCTCGTCGACCGCGTCGGGCAGCCGCCCGCGCACGCGCGAGACGCGGTCGCGCACCTCGGCGGCGGCGGTGTCCGGGTCCTTCTCGAGCTTGAAGCGCACCGTGATCTGGCTGCGCTCGGTGCGCGAGATCGAGGTCATGATGTCGACGCCGTCGATGCCGGCGATCGAGTCCTCGAGCGGCTTCGTCACCTGGCTCTCGATGACCTCGGAAGCGGCGCCGACCAGCGTCGTCGACACCGTGACCACCGGCTCGTCGATCTTCGGGTACTCGCGCACCGTCAGCTCGCGGAACGAGACCAGGCCGATCAGCACCAGCAGCAGCGACATCACCGTCGCCAGCACCGGGCGGCGGATCGAGATTTCGGACAGGCGCACGGCGCGGCCCTCCGTCAGGCCGCGGCCGAGGCCGCGGCGGACGCGGGCGCCGCAGCCCCCGGGCGCAGCTCGACGGCGCGCACCGCCGGCTTGTCGCCGCGCAGCCGGGCGTGCCCGGCGGTCACGACCGCGTCACCCTCGGCGACACCGCCGAGCAGCTCGACGACGCCGGGCCGGCGCAGCCCGATGCGCGCCTCGACACGCTCGGCGCGCGCCGGGCCGTCGGCCTGGACCACCTTCCAGACGTACTGGCGGCCCCCTTCGGGCACCAGCGCCTCCTCGGGCACGACCAGCGCGTCCTCGCGCACCGCGAAGACGACGCGCGGCCGCGCGAACATGCCGGGCTTCAGCCGCGCGGTGGCGTCGGCGACACGCGCGCGCACCAGCACCGCGCGCCCTTCGGCGTCGACCTGGGTGTCCAGCGCCTCGATGCGGCCGACGAAGGACTGGCCGGGCAAGGCGTCCAGGTCCAGTGTCACCGCCTGGCCGGCGGCCAGGCGAGGCAGGTAGCGCTCGGGCAGCGTGAAGTCGACCGACAGCGAGGACAGGTCGTCCAGCGTGACGATGTCGGCACCGGCCTGCACGAAGCCGCCGAGGTCGACGCGGCGGATGCCGGCCGTGCCGTCGAATGGCGCGACCAGGCGCATGCGCTGCACCTCGGCGCGCGCCAGCGCGACCTGGGCCTCGGCGACGTCCAGCGTCGCGGCGTTCTGGTCCACCGCACTCTGGCTGATGAAACCCTGCGCGAGCAGCTCGCGGCTGCGCGCGAGGTTGGTGCGCGCGATCTGCGCCTGGGCCTGGGCCTGACGCAGCTGGGCCTGCTGCAGCGTGTCGTCGAGCTGCACCAGCAGCTGGCCGCGGCGCACGCGCTCGCCGTTGCGGAAACCGAAACCGGCGATGCGGCCGGCGACCTCGGGCCGCAGCACGACGGTCTGCGCGGCGCGCAGCGAACCCACGGCCTGGGCCTCGTCGGCCAGGCGCATGCGGCGCACGCGGCCGATCTCGACGGCCGTGGCATCCGTCGACGTGGCGGCACCGGCCGGCACCGCGGCAGACGCCGGAGCCGGGCCGCGCTGCTGCCACCACCAAGCCATCGTGCCGGCCAGCGCAATGCCGATCACCGCCACGAACGTATGAACCCGCTTCAAGACCGCTGCACTCCGTCGAAAGGCAAACCGCCGAATGTAGCGTTTCGTTGCGACCGCCCGTGCAGGCCGGCCCTCACGCCCGCCGAAGCCGGGGACATCAACGCCGCACGGACTCGCAGCCTCGGTTGGCCAGCGCGTCGGCGCGCTCGTTGCCGGGATCGCCGGCGTGGCCCTTGACCCAGTGCCAGGACGTGTCGTGCGAGGACGCCAGCGCGTCCAGTTGCTGCCAGAGCTCGGCGTTCTTCACCGGCTTCTTGTCGGCGGTGCGCCAGCCACGCTGCTTCCAGCCGTGGATCCAGCTCGTGATGCCGTTGCGCACGTACTCGCTGTCGGTGTAGATCGCGACCTTGCAGCGCCGCTTCAGGCTGGTGAGCGCCTGGATCACCGCCATCAGCTCCATGCGGTTGTTGGTCGTCAGCGGCTCGCCGCCCCAGAGTTCCTTCTCGTGCTCGCCGCTGCGCAGCCAGGCGCCCCAGCCGCCGGGGCCCGGATTGCCCTTGCAGGCGCCGTCGGTGTAGATCACCACTTCGTTCATTCAGATGTCCGCTTCCACCGGCTCGCGGTTCGCGACCGCGGCCGTCGCCGCCTTGACCCGGCGGCGTTCGTTCTTCAACAGGCCGACCAGGCGCATGCCGCGCACGCGCTTGACGGCCACCAGGAAATACGCCGCGCCCAGCACCGGCCACCAGCGGTCGCCCACCGGGTCCATCCACTCGAAACGCTGCAGCCAGCGCTCGGAGCTCAGCGGCGGCCGGTAGCAGCCGAAGCGCCCGCTCTCGATGTGAAAGCCCAGCAGCCGCAGCCAGTCGCGCAGCCGCCAGTAGCCGATGAACTCGCCGGCGCGCGGCAGGTAGGTGGGCTGGCCGCGGCCCAGGCCGATGCCGCGCCAGGCGTGGCCGGAACGCTGCCGCAGCGCCCACAGGCTCGCCGGGTTGAGCCCCGAGATGACGAGCCGGCCCTCGGGCACGAGGATGCGTTCGACCTCGCGCAGCAGCTGGTGCGGGTCGGCGGCCAGCTCCAGCGCGTGCGGCAGCACGACCAGGTCGACGCTGTGCTGCGGGAAGGGCAGCGCGTCGAACTCGCAGTACAGCGCCACCGGCGCCGGCTGCGTCGTGATCAGCGCGTCGCGCGGCGGCGGCAGCTCGATCGGCTCCGGCGTCACCAGCGAGCCGCAGGCCACCCAGCGGTGCGGCATGCGGTTGGCGCGCAGGCCCTGGATCTCGGGCAGGCCCAGTTGCAGCGCGTGAAACCCGAAAGCATCGGTCACCGCGCGGTCCAGGCGGTCCTGCTCCCACTCCAGCAGGTAGCGGCCGGCCGGGGATTGGAGCCAGACCCCCAACTCTATAATCGACTGGTCGCGCGTCATATGAATCTGGTCGCCCTCCCCGCCTTTGCCGACAACGTCATCTGGATGCTGCACGACGGCCACGACGCCGCGGTGGTCGATCCGGGGGACGCGGCGCCGGTGGCGGCCGAACTCGACGCCCGGGGCTTGCGCCTGGCGGCGATTCTAGTGACGCACCACCACGGGGATCACGTCGGCGGCATCGCCGCGCTGCGCCCCCGGCTGCAGGGCCCGGTCTGGGGCCCGGCGCGCGAAGACATTCCCACCCCCTTCGTGCCCGTGCACGGCGGTGACCGCATCGAGCTGCTGGGCCGGGCGTTCGAGGTGATCGACGTGCCCGGCCACACCGCCGGCCACGTCGCCTTCTTCGAGCACGGCGCTGCACGCGAGCCGCTGCTGTTCTGCGGCGACACGCTGTTCTCGGCCGGCTGCGGCCGGCTGTTCGAAGGCACGGCGGCGCAGATGGCGGCCTCGCTGGCCCGCCTGGCCGCGCTGCCCGACGACACGCGCATCTGCTGCGCCCACGAGTACACGCTCTCCAACCTGGCCTTCGCCGCCGCGGTGGAGCCCGGCAACGAGAAGATCGCGGCCTACACTGCGCTGTGTCAGGACCGGCGCGCCGCCGGCCGGCTCACACTCCCGGCGGTGCTCGGTCACGAGCGCGACGTCAATCCGTTCCTGCGCTGTCGCGAGGCCGCCGTCGTGGCCGCGGCCCGGGAACAGGGCGCCGCCTCCGGGCAGGAAGTCGACGTGTTCGCCGCACTGCGAAACTGGAAGAACCGATACCGATGACGCCTCCGACGACTTCGCTGCGGCGCTGCTGCGCCCTGGCTGCCGCAGCGCTGGCCGCCGCACTCGCCGGCTGCGCCGGCACGCCCCTGGCCGCCGGCGACGCCGCCGCGCCGGTTGCGGCCGCGACGCCGGCCGCCCCGACGTCTTCTGCCGCGCGCCGGGCCGACGGCCCGACCCCGGGCGCGCTGATCCTCTCGCGCGACGGCCAGCGCCAACCCGAGCTGGTGCCCGCCCCGCCGCTGGAGGGCGAGCCCGCCACCGTGTCCGACGCGACCCACGCCGACGCTGCCGCCGCCGACAACGACCTCTGGGTGCGCGTGCGCGGCGGCTTCACGATGGCCGAGCTCGACGACGACTACGTGCGCAAGTGGGAGCAGTGGTACGCCACGCGGCCCGACTACGTGCAGCGCATGGCCGAACGCGGCGGCCGCTACCTGTTCCACGTCATCGAGGAAGTCGAGCGTCGCGGCCTGCCGACCGAGCTCGCGCTGCTGCCCTTCATCGAGAGCGCGTTCAACCCGCAGGCGCTGTCCAGCGCCCGCGCCGCCGGCATGTGGCAGTTCATGCCGATGACCGGCCGCGACTTCGAGCTCAAGCAGAACCTGTTCCGCGACGACCGCCGCGACGTGCTGGCCTCGACGCGCGCCGCGCTCGACTATCTGCAGCGCCTGTACGGCCAGTTCGGCGACTGGCACCTGGCGCTGGCGGCCTACAACTGGGGCCAGGGCAACGTGCAGCGCGCCATCGCGCGCAACCTCAAGGCCGGCAAGCCCACCGACTACGCGTCGCTGAAGATGCCGGCCGAGACGCGCAACTACGTGCCCAAGCTGCAGGCGGTGAAGAACCTGGTCCTGCGCCCCGAGGCCTACTCGATCACGCTGCCGGCGCTGCAGAACCACCCGTTCTTCCTCAGCGTGCCGATCGAGCGCGACATCGACGTCGCGCTCGCCGCGCGCCTGGCCGGGCTGTCGCTGGAGGAGTTCCAGGCGCTGAACCCGCAGATGAACAAGCCGGTGATCCTGGCTGCGGCGACGCCGCGTGTGCTGCTGCCCTACGACAACGCCAACCACTTCGTCGAGCGGCTCAAGGAGCACCGCGGCCCGCTGGCCACCTGGACGGCCTGGGTCGCGCCGCGCACGCTGAAGCCGGCCGAGGCCGCGCGCCAGGTCGGCATGCCCGAGGCCCAGCTGCGCGAGGTCAACCGCATCCCGCCGCGCATGCTGGTCAAGGTGGGCTCGACGCTGCTCGTGCTGCGTGCCGCGCACGCCACCGAGAACGTCAAGGAACACGTCGCCGAGAACGCGATGATGGTGCTGGCGCCCGAGGCCCGGCCGCTGCGCAAGCTGACGCTCAAGGCCGGCCGCGGCGACACCGTGGCCACGGTGGCCAGGCGCTACAAGGTCAGCGCCGCGCAGGTCGCGCAGTGGAACGACGTCGGTCCGCGCGCGAGCTTCAAGCCGGGGCAGAAGATCGTCGTGATGGTCGCCTCCGGACCGGCCAAGGCCAAGCGCCCGGCCGCCAAGACGGCCTCGGCGAAGGTCAAGGTCAAGGCTCCGGCGGCCAAGACCCGGACCGCAGCGTCCAAGGCCAAGGCGTCGACCTCATCCAACGCGAAGAAGCCGCGCTGAGGCCGGCGCGCCCGGCATCCCCCGGGCGGCCACGCCCACGCGCCGAGGGGTCCGGCACGATGTGCGCCGTCGCCCGCGACAATGCGCCCAGACGCCCATGAACATCATCATCCTCGACGACTACCAGGACGCGGTGCGCAAGCTGCGCTGCGCGGCGCGGCTCGAGCCGCTGAACGCGAAGGTGTTCACCAACACGGTCAAGGGCATCGGCCAGCTGTCGGTGCGGCTGCGCGACGCCGACGTGCTGGTGCTGATCCGCGAGCGCACGCACTTCCCGCGGGCGCTGCTGGAGAAGCTGCCGCGGCTGAAGCTGATCTCGCAGACCGGGCGCGTCGGGCCGCACATCGACGTTGCCGCCTGCACGCGGCTGGGCATCGCGGTGGCCGAAGGTGTCGGCTCGCCGGTGGCGCCGGCCGAGCTGACCTGGGCGCTGATCATGGCCTCGATGCGCCGGCTGCCGCAGTACATCGGCAACCTCAAGCACGGCGCCTGGCAGCAGTCGGGGCTGAAGTCGGCGTCGATGCCGCCGAACTTCGGCATCGGCATGGTGCTGCACGGCAAGACGCTGGGCATCTGGGGCTACGGCCGCATCGGCCGCATGGTCGCCGGTTACGGCCGCGCGTTCGGCATGCAGGTCATGGTCTGGGGCAGCGAGGAGTCGCGCGAGCACGCCGTGGCCGACGGCTACGTCGCCGCCGAGAGCCGCGAGGCCTTCTTCGAGGAATGCGACGTGCTCAGCATGCACCTGCGGCTGGGCGAGACGACGCGCGGCATGGTCAAGCTCGACGACCTGGCGCGCATGAAGCCGACGGCGCTGTTCGTCAACACCTCGCGCGCCGAGATCGTCGAGGAGAACGCGCTCGTCTCGGCGCTGAACAAGGGCCGCCCCGGCATGGCCGCGGTGGACGTCTTCGAGAGCGAACCGATCCTCCAGGGCCACCCGCTGCTGCGCCTGGAAAACGCCGTCTGCACGCCGCACATCGGCTACGTCGAGCAGGACAGCTACGAAACCTACTTCGGCGCCGCGTTCGACAACGTCATCAACTTCGTCAACAACAACCCGACGAACATCGTCAACCCGGACGCGCTGAAGGTGCTGCGCTGAGGCGAGGCGGGCCCGGATTCAAGGCCGAGGTCCGAGGGCAGAAGTCTGAAGAAGTCTGGAAGTCTGGGGTCAGGTCTCTCAAGACCTGACCCCATCTTGCGCTTGACCCCATCTTGCGCTGAAGGTGCTCCGCTAACGCGAACAGCGAGCAGGCTCGGAATTCGTCCCCTCGGGGACAGACCGCCGCAGGCGGTCAGGGGGAGCGGCGGTGTCAACGCGCCTGACCGGATCCGGGTCTCCCGGTCCGGTCAGGTTGCCCCCCTCGGGGGGGGCGGCCGCCAGGCGGCCGGGGGCTCCATCACTTCGTGCCGAAGATCTTGTCGCCGGCGTCGCCGAGGCCGGGGATGATGTAGCCGTTCTCGTCGAGATGGCTGTCGATGGCCGCCGTCCAGCAGCGCACGTCGGGGTGCGCGGCGTCCAGCGCCTTGATGCCTTCGGGCGCGGCCACCAGCACCAGCGCGCGGATGTCGTTGCAGCCGCGGCGCTTGAGCAGGTCGACCGTCGCGATCATCGAGCCGGCGGTCGCCAGCATCGGATCGACGATCAGCGCGGTGCGCTCGTCGAGGTGGCCGACGAAACGCTCGAAGTAGTGCTCGGGCTGCAGCGTCTCGTGGTTGCGCGACAGGCCGACGACGCTGACCTTGGCGTTGGGCACCATGTCGAGCACGCCGTCGAGCATGCCGATGCCGGCGCGCAGGATCGGCACCACCGTGACCTTGCGGCCGGCGATCTGCTCGATCGTCGCGGGGCCGCTCCAGCAGTCGATCTCGATCGGCTCCAGCGGGAAGTCGGCCGTCGCCTCGTAGGCCAGCAGGCGCGCGATCTCGTTGGTCAGCTCGCGGAACTTCTTCGTCGAGATGTCTTTCTCGCGCAGCAGGCCGACCTTGTGGCGCACCAGCGGATGACGGACTTCGATGACAGGCATGTTGAAACTCGGAATTCGGTGATCCCGGCAGTGTAGCCAGTGGCCGCCGGCGCGAGCTTGCGACAGGTCGGCGCGGCTTCAGCGCGAACGCTGCCGCAGCGCCTCGTACAGGCAGATGCCGGCGGCCACCGAGACGTTCAGGCTCTCGACCGCGCCCTGCATCGGGATGCGCACCAGCTCGTCGCAGGTCTTGCGCGTCAGCTGGCGCATGCCGTGGCCCTCGGCGCCGAGCACCAGCGCCACCGGGCCGCTGAGGTCGACGTCGTAGATCGTCTTCGTCGCGTCGTCGGAGGTGCCGATGACGCGGATGTCTCGCTCCTTCATCTCGCCCAGCGATCGCGCGAGGTTGGTCACCATCAGATACGGCACGGTCTCGGCGGCACCGCTGGCGACCTTGGCCACCGTCGCGTTCAGGCCCACCGCGTGGTCCTTGGGCGCGACGACGGCGCAGGCGCCGGCACCGTCGGCCACGCGCAGGCAGGCGCCGAGGTTGTGCGGGTCGGTGACGCCGTCGAGCACCAGCACCAGCGGCGCGCCGGCCGCGGCGTCCAGTGCGTCGTCCAGCGAATGCGTAGCCGCCAGCGGCGTCACGCGCGCCACCACGCCCTGGTGGCGGCCGCTGCCGGCGAGCTGGGTCAGGCGCTCGCCGTCGCTGTCGACCAGCTTGGCGCCGGCGGCTTCGGCCCGCTCGACGAACTGGCGCATGCGCGCGTCGCGGCGCGTCGCATCGACGTGGATCTCCTTCACCGACTGCGGCGCGGTCTTCAGCCGCACCGTCACGGCGTGGAAGCCGAACAGGACCTTGTTGCTCACGGGGTTCACCTGGGAAAGCGCCCGCCGAAAGGCCGGCGGGACGAAGGCGCGCATCGTAGCCGCCCGGCGGCCCCGGACCTCAGCGCCCGATCAGCCCCAGCGACAGCAGCGCCGTCAGCGCGCCGATGAACACCGGCTGGTGGACCATGTAGAACGACAGCGACCAGCGTCCCAGCAACGCCAGCGGCGCCAGCCCGCGCGGCAGCGGCCCGGTGAACCAGCCGCGCCGCCGCGCCAGCGCCCACTGCCCGGCCGCCAGCCCCCAGAGCATCACGCCGCACCAGGGCAGCAGCGGCACGTAGTCCTCGGTGACGGGCTTGTGCGTCACGAGGCCGACCCAGTTGCTCCAGCGCGTGTCGAAGAACGGGTGCTGCCAGACGAACGGCAGCACGATCGCCACGGCGCCCAGCAGCCACAGCCAGCGTCCCAGCGGCGCGGCCAGCCGGGAGAGGATCAGCATCAGCGCGATGCCGTGCAGCACGCCGAAGCTGATCCAGCTGTGCGGGAACATCGTCGCCGAGCCGGCGCTGACCAGCAGCGCGCAGCCCGCCACCTGCGCCCAGCGGCGCCAGAAACGCGGCCAGCGCTGGCCGGCGTCCAGCGCCGCGGCCTGGCCCAGGCCGGCGCAGAACAGGAACAGGCTGACGATGCAGGTTCGCTGCACGGTCCACAACGGGTCGCCGAAGAAGTCCTGGCGCGGGTCGAGCAGCCGGAAGTGGTTCAGGTCGAACACGAAGTGGTAGGCCGCCATCCAGACGATGGCCGCCCCGCGCAGCGCGTCCAGGCGGTCGAAGCGTTCAGCCCGGCGATTCATGCCGTCTTCTCGTAGACGTCGGCGAAGCCCTGCCCGTCCCAGGCGTAGAGCAGGTGCGCGGCGTGCAGGCAGGGCCCGGCGCCGCGCGGGCGGAAAAGGCCGACACATTCGCCGCCGGCGTGGCGCACGCTGCGGTAGACGACGCCGTGCGAGCCGGCAGCGCGCAGCGTGGCGGCCAGCGCACGCGAGGCGCTGTAATCGCCCGGCGCGTAGACCGCGTCGTCGACCGCGCCGGGCGGCCGCAGGTCGTGCAGCCGGGCGTCGATCGCCACGTGGTACAGCCGCATCGGCAGGTGCATCGGCGGCTGGCGCGTGGCGGCGAGGAAACGTGCGTGGTGGTGGCGCGTCTCGGCGATCGCCGTCTCGCGTTCGCGCGCGGCGTAGAACACGCCCCAGCGGCCGTCGGAGAAGCGGCTGCCCTCGGGGTTGACGTGCGTGAACGCGGCCATCACCGGGCCGCTGCCGGGGCCGAAGACACGCTCGGCGCGCGGCACACGCTCGACGTGGCCGAGCTCCTCGCGCAGGCGTTCGTTGGTCAGCGCCTCCAGCGCGTACAGCGCATCGAAGTCCTCGGCGTCGGCGACACGGTCGAACAGCGTCACCGACGGGTAGCGGGTCGGCACGATGCGGCAGGCCTGCGTCCAGCGGACGCGGCGGACGTCGGGCGTGTTCAGGACCAGCCGCCGCCGCGCACGCCGTCGAGGTAGCGGCGCACGAAGTGGAGGTCGCCGACGTTGCCGGCCAGCATGCGCTGCAACGCGCTGCGGCCGCCGAAGGCCTCGGCGCTGTTGGGCTGGCGCACCCAGGCGTCGGCCGCGGCCGGCTCGGGCAGCAGGATCTGCAGCGACTTGTAGATGCCCAGCAGGTTGGACAGGCGCTCCAGCGTGTCGCGCGACAGCCGCGCCTTCTCGGGGTGCTGGCGCCAGGCGAAGAAAGTCGAGCGCGCCGGCTGGCCCAGCAGCACCAGCTGCTCGTCGACGCTCAGGCCCCAGGCCTCGGCGATGCGCACGAAGGCACGCAGGCCGGCCGCGGCCAGACGTTCGTCGGAAACGTCGGCAAACGCAGGAGCGGATTCGGCGGCAACGAGGCGCATGGCATCCAGTATTGGACTACGGTCTCATGGTAGTCCAAAAACAGACACCGCACCAGAACGCGAACGCGTTCAGCCGCCATCGAGCTGGCGGCGCGCGGTCTCGTTGATCAGCCGCAGCTCGGCCAGCGTCGCGTCGAGGCCGGCGCGCTTGGCCTCGAGGTCGCGGATCGCCAGGTCGGTGCGTTCGACGACGTAGGCCAGTTGCTGGACACGGCCCTCGCCGTTGTCGCCGTAGAGATCCAGGTAGTGCTGGATCTCGGCCAGCGACGCGCCGATCGCCTTGCTGCGCAGGATCAGCGCCAGCCGCGCGCGGTCGCGACGGGTGTAGACGCGGGCGCCGTTGACACGCCGCGGCGCCAGCAGCCCCTTGTCCTCGTAGAAGCGGATCGTGCGCAGCGTGATGCCGAACTCGCGGCACAGCTCGGTGATGCCGAACAGCTCGCCGGTGTCGGTGTCGCGGTGCGACGCGACCACCGCCTGCGCGGCGGCGTCATCGGGTCGATCCGGGGTGTCGAGCATCGACGGATGCTAGACGATGCGCTGGAGCTTCAACGCGACGCTCATGTCGCCGCTGACCTTGATCTTGCCGGTCATGAAGGCGGTCGCCGGCTGCAGCTCGCCCTTGATCATCGCGACCAGGTTGTCGTGCGTGATGCCGACGGTGCAGTCGGTGTCGCGGTCGACGTTGTCGACGGTGTTCGGCACCGCCCGGCCGTCGATGACGACGACGCCGTCGGTGCCGCAGTCGAACTTCAGCGTCGCGTTCAGGCCGCTGGCCTCGCCGACCTTGCGGCGCAGTTCCTCGGTACAGGCGTGCAGGTCCATCGGATCGGGGCTCCCTGGGTTGGTGCGGCGCATCGTAGCCGGGGGGCATTCCGTTGAGATCATGGAAATCACCAACCCGTAACCCGGTTGACGTTAACGTAACCCTCGACGCCTAATGCCGCCGCATCACCACGATGGCGAGGCGCGATGAACGAGTCCGGCTACCGCAGCGTGTTCCGTCCCGGCCTGTTCGCCGGACAGCTGCACTGGGTCACCGGCGGCGGCAGCGGCATCGGCCGCTGCGTCGCGCACGAGCTGGCGGCACTCGGCGCCACGGTCGTCGTCAGCGGCCGCCAGGCCGAGAAACTCGAGCGTGTCGCCGCCGAGATCGCCGAAGACGGCGGCCGCTGCGAGACCGTCGTGCTCGACATCCGCGACGAAGAGGCCGTCAAGGCCGCCGTCGGCCGCGTCGTCGCCGAGCACGGCCCGGTCGCCGGCCTCGTCAACAACGCCGGCGGCCAGTTCCCGGCGCCGCTGCTGGCGATCTCGAAGAAAGGCTTCGACGCCGTCGTCGCCAACAACCTGACCGGCGGCTTTTTGATGATGCGCGAGGTCTTCCTGCAGAGCATGCAGGGCACGGGCGGCGCGATCGTCAACATGACCGCCGACTTCCGCAACGGCATGCCCGGCATGGGCCACAGCGGCGCGGCGCGTGCCGGCATGGCCAACCTGACGATGAGCGCGGCCTTCGAGTGGGCGCACGCCGGTGTGCGGGTCAACGCGGTCGCGCCGGGCTGGATCGCCTCCAGCGGCCTGGACCGCTACGGCCCGGAGATGAAGCCGATCATCGCCTCGCTGGCCGGCGAGGTGCCGCTGCGGCGGCTGGGTGTCGAGGCCGAAGTGAGTGCGGCCATCGTCTTCCTGCTGTCGCCCGCCGCAGCCTTCATCACCGGCGTCACCTTGCCGATCGACGGCGGCGCGCCGCTGGGCAACCAGAGCTTTCCGATGGGACGCACGGCGCGCTCGACACCGTTCGACGGTTTCCACCGCGCGACGACGCCCGAGGTGCTGCGCTGATGCCCGCGATCGCCTCCCGGCTGGACCCGCGTTCGCCCGCCTTCGCCGCCAACACGGCGCGCATGCACGAGCGCCTCGCCGAGGTGCGTGCGCTCGAAGCCAAGGTCGTCGCCGAGTCGGCCAGCAAGGCGGAGAAGTTCGCCGCGCGTGGCCAGCTGCTGCCGCGTGAACGTGTCGCGCGCCTGCTCGACCGCGGCAGCGACTTCCTCGAGCTGTCGCCGCTGGCCGGCCTGGGCATGCACGACGACGACGGCAGGAAAAGCGTGCTCGGCGGCGGCGCCATCGTCGGCATCGGCACCGTCGCCGGCCGGCGCGTGCTCGTCACCGCCAGCGACAGCGCCGTCAAGGGCGGCACGGTCGCGCCGATGGGGCTGAAGAAGGCGCTGCGCGCGCAGGAGCTGGCGCGCGAGAACAAGCTGCCGCTGGTGGCGCTGGTCGAGTCGGGCGGCGCCAACCTGATGTACCAGGCCGAGATCTTCGTCGACGGCGGGCGCAGCTTCGCCAACCAGGCGCGGCTGTCGGCCGCCGGCATCCCGCAGATCGCCGTCGTGCACGGCTCGTCCACCGCCGGCGGCGCCTACCTGCCGGGGCTGTCGGACTACGTCGTGCTGGTGCGCGGCCGCTCCAGCATCTACCTCGCCGGCCCGCCGCTGGTGAAGGCCGCGATCGGCGAGGACGCGACGGATGAAGAACTCGGCGGCGCCGAGCTGCACGCCCAGGTCACCGGCCTGGGCGAGTACCTGGCCGAGGACGACGCGCACGCGATCGAGCTGACGCGCGAGCTGCTCGGCCGCCTGCCCTGGGACACGGTCGGCGCCGCGCCCGCCGCGCCCGAGCCGCTGTACCCGGCCGAGGAACTGATGGGCGTCGTGCCGGCCGACGAGCGCACGCCCTACGACGTGCGCGAGGTGCTCGCGCGTCTCGTCGACGGCTCGGAATTCCTCGAGTTCAAGGCCGCCTACGCACCCGACACCGTCTGCGGCCACGCGCGGCTGATGGGCCACGACGTCGGCCTCGTCGGCAACAACGGCCCGATCCAGCCCGCGGGCTCGACCAAGGCGGCGCAGTTCATGCAGCTGTGCGACCAGTCGGGCACGCCGCTCGTGTTCCTGCAGAACACCACCGGCTACATGGTCGGCCGCGAGGCCGAACGCGCCGGCGCGATCAAACACGGCAGCAAGATGATCCAGGCGGTGGCCAACGTGCGCGTGCCGAAGTTCACCGTCGTGCTCGGCGGCAGCTACGGCGCCGGCAACTACGGCATGTGCGGGCGCGGTTTCGACCCGCGTTTCATCTTCGCCTGGCCCAGCGCACGCACCGCGGTGATGGGCGGCGCCCAGGCGGCGCAGGTGATGGACTTGCTGAACCGCCAGAAGCTCGAACGTTTGGGCCTGCCCGCCGACGAGAGCGCGCTGGCGGCGATGAGCGACGCGCTGCGCCGCCGCCTGGACGCCGAGAGCACGGCGCTGTTCGGCACCGCACGGCTGTGGGACGACGGCATCGTCGACCCGCGCGACACGCGCCGTGTGCTCGGCCTGTGCCTGACGCTGGCCGCCGAGGCGGCGCGCCGCACGCTGCGGCCCAACGCCTTCGGCGTCGCGCGCTTCTGATCCACGAGAACCCGAGGAGACACCCGATGCAGTTCACGCCCGAACACCGCCAGATCGAGGACATCGTCACCCGCTTCGTCGACAAGGAGCTGAACCCGCACGTCGCCGCCTGGGAGGCGGCCGAGGAGTTCCCCAGCCACGAGGTCTTCAAGAAGCTCGGCGACCTGGGGCTGCTGGGGCTGAAGTACCCGGCCGAATACGGCGGTGCCGGGCTGGACTTCAGCTACTCGATGGTGATGGCCGAGGCCCTGGGCGCCTGCCACTGCGGCGGCGTGCCGATGGCCATCGGCGTGCACACCGACATGGCGACGCCGGCGCTGGCGCGTTTCGGCAGCGAGGAACTGAAGCGTGAGATCCTCGTGCCGACGATCGCCGGCGATTACGTGGCCTGCCTGGGCGTCAGCGAGCCCGGCGGCGGCAGCGACGTCGCCGCGGTCAAGACGACGGCGCGCGCCGAAGGCGGCGACTACGTCATCAACGGCACGAAGATGTGGATCACCAACGGCCTGAAGGCCGACTGGTGCTGCCTGCTGGCCAACACCAGCGACGGCCCGCCGCACCGCAACAAGAGCCTGATCGTCGTGCCGATGGACGCACCCGGCATCACGCGGCAGAAGATCCGCAAGATCGGGATGCATTCGAGCGACACCGCGCAGCTGTTCTTCGACAACGTGCGGGTGCCGCGCCGGAACCTGATCGGCCAGGAAGGCATGGGCTTCACCTTCCAGATGCTGCAGTTCCAGGAGGAACGGCTGTGGGGCGCGGCCTCGTCGCTGAAGAGCCTGGACCGGCTGATCGACCTGACGATCGACTACACCCGCCAGCGCCAGGCCTTCGGCAAGCCCATCCTCGACAACCAGGTCGTGCACTACCGCCTGGCAGAGCTGCGCACCGAGGTCGAGGCGCTGCGCGCGCTGACCTACCGCGCCGTCGAGCTCTACGTCGCCGGCCAGGACGTCACGCGGCTGGCGAGCATGGCCAAGCTCAAGTGCGGGCGGCTGTCGCGCGAGGTCACCGACAGCTGCCTGCAGTACTGGGGCGGCATGGGCTACACGCCGGAGAACCCGATCTCGCAAGCCTGGCGCGACTCGCGCCTGGTGTCGATCGGCGGCGGCGCCGACGAGGTGATGCTGGGCATCCTCTGCAAGCTCGAGAACACGCTGCCGGGGCGTCGATGAGCACCCCGGTCGTCGTCCACGAAGACGCGCGCGGCGTGCTGACGCTGACGCTGTCGCGCCCCGAGGTGCGCAACGCGATGTCGCTGGAGATGGTGCTGGCGCTGCGCACGGCGCTGGCCGAGGCCGAAGCCGGCGGCCGCGTGCGTGTCGTCGTGCTGCGCGGCGCCGGCGGCCACTTCTGCGCCGGCGCCGACATCGCCGACATGGCCGCCGCGCGCGCCCGGCTCGACCAGGACCCGAAAGCGATCGAGAAGGTCAGCGCCGCCTTCGGCGAGCTCTGCGTCGCCTTCGCCGCCACCGGGCTGGCCACCGTCGTGCTGCTGGAAGGCAGCGTGATGGGCGGCGGCCTGGGGCTGGCCTGCGTCGCCGACGTCGCGCTGGCCGCCACCAGCGCCGTGTTCCGCCTGCCCGAGACCTCGCTCGGGTTGGTGCCGGCGCAGATCGCGCCTTGGCTCGTCGAGCGGCTCGGGCCCTCGCAGGCGCGGCGGCTGGCGGTCTGCGGCGGCAAGCTCGACGCGCACGCGGCGCTGGCCGTCGGCCTGGTGCACGAGTTGCACGCCACCGGCGCGCTCGACCATGCGCTGGAAGCGGTGCTGCACGACATCCTGCGCTGCGCGCCCGGCGCGGTGGCCGCCAGCAAGGCGCTGGTCGCGCAGGCGCGCTGGCAGCCCGCCACGGCGCTGGTGGCGCAGGCCGCCGAGGTGTTCTCGCGCGCCGCACTGGGGCCCGAAGGCGTCGAAGGCACGACGGCCTTCCTCGAACGCCGCCCCGCGGCCTGGGCGCCGCGATGAGCCGGCCGTTCGAGACCGTGCTCGTCGCCAACCGCGGCGAGATCGCCTGCCGCGTGCAACGCACGGCGCGCCGGCTGGGCTACCGCACGGTGGCCGTCTACAGCGATGCCGATGCCGGCGCGCCGCACGTGCGCCAGGCCGACGTCGCGGTGCGGCTGGGGCCGGGGCCGGCGTCGGAGTCCTATCTGAACGTCGCCGCGGTGCTGGACGCCGCGCGCCGCAGCGGTGCCGACGCCGTGCACCCCGGCTACGGTTTCCTGTCCGAACGTGCCGACTTCGCCGCAGCGGTCGAGGCCGCCGGGCTGGTCTTCATCGGCCCGCCGGCCGAGGCGATCCGCGCGATGGGCGACAAGGCCGGCGCCAAGCGCCGCATGCTGGCGGCGGGTGTGCCCTGCGCGCCGGGCTACCTGGGTGACGACCAGAGCGACGAACGCCTGACCGCCGAAGCCGAAGCCCTGGGCCTGCCGCTGCTGGTGAAAGCCGTGGCCGGCGGCGGCGGGCGCGGCATGCGCCTGGTGCGCCAGCCCGGCGAACTGGCCGCGGCGCTGGCCGGCGCACGCCGCGAAGCCGAGAGCGCTTTCGGCGACGGCCGGCTGATGCTGGAGCGGCTCATCACCGGCGCGCGCCACGTCGAGGTGCAGGTCTTCGCCGACGCCCACGGCCGCGCCGTGCACCTCGGCGAACGCGACTGCACGGCGCAGCGGCGGCGGCAGAAGGTCGTCGAAGAAGCGCCGTCGCCGATCGTCGGCACCGAGATGCGCGCCACGATGGGCCGCGACGCGGTGGCCGCGGCGCTGGCCGTCGGCTACCGCGGTGCCGGCACCGTCGAGTTCGTCGTCGACGCCGAGGGCCGGCACTTCTTCCTCGAGATGAACACCCGGCTGCAGGTCGAGCATCCGGTCACCGAGGCGATCACCGGGCTGGACCTCGTCGAATGGCAGCTGCGCATCGCCGCCGGCGAGCCGCTGCCGCTGACGCAGCAGCAGATCCGCTTCGACGGCCACGCCGTCGAAGCGCGGCTCTACGCCGAGGACCCGTACGCCGGCTGGACGCCGCAGACCGGGCGCGTGCTGCGCTGGCGGCCGGCGGACGCCGGCATCCGCGTCGATCACGGCCTGGCCGAGGGCGGCGAGGTGCCGCCGTACTACGACGCGATGGTCGCCAAGTTCGTCGCCCACGGCCGCGACCGCGCCGACGCGCTGCGCCGGCTGCGCCGCGCGCTGGCCGACGCGGTACTGGTCGGCCCGCGCCACAACGCGCGCTTCCTGCGCGAGCTGCTGGCGCACCCGGACTTCACCGGCGCGCGGATGACGACGACGCGGCTGGACGAATGGGCCGCGGCCGGCGAGCCGCTGTTGCGGCGCCCGCAACCGCCGGAGGCCGTCTGGCAGCTGGCGGCGGCGTTGCTCGGCGGTTCGGGAAGCCTGGGAAGCCTGGGGTCAGGTCTCACGAGACCTGACCCCGGATCGGTGGGGTCAGGTCTCGTGAGACCTGACCCCGCCTTGCGCGACCCCGCCTTGCGTGCCCCCGCCTTGCGGCCGCCCCCCCCGCTGCGGCCAGCCGGCCTCGCCCGGCTCGACCTCGTCGTCGACTGCGCCGGCGAGCGCCGCACGCTGCGCGCGCCGCCCGACGAGGTCCGCGTCCTCGAGCTCGACGCCGACGGCCGCGTGCGCTGGTGGCACGACGGCATGCAGCGCCAGGCCGTCGCGCTGCGCGACGGCGACACGCTGCATCTCGTCGTCGATGGCGACGTGTTCGCGTTCGCCGAGGCCTCGCCGTGGCCGGGCACCGACACCGCCAGCGACGCGTCGTGCGCCCGCGCCCCGGTCGCCGGCGTCGTCGCCCAGGTGCTGGTCGCGCCGGGAGAACGTGTCGCGGCCGGCCAGCGCCTGGCCTGCGTCGAGGCGATGAAGATGGAGATGTGGCTCGAGGCCGGCGCCGCCGGCCTCGTGCGCGCGGTGCACGCCGCCGCCAAGGACCCGGTCGCCGCCGGGGCGCTGCTGGTCGAACTGGAGCTGGACGCATGAGCCTCGAACCCGCGATCCTGACCTGCGCGCTGACCGGCGTGCTGACGAACCCCGACCAGCATCCGGTGCCGGTGACACCCGAGCAGATGGCGCGCGAGGCGCGTGCCGCCTTCGACGCGGGCGCCAGCGTGATGCACGTGCATCTGCGCGACCAGGCGCCGGGCCGGGGTTTCATGCCGAGCTGGGACCCGGAGCTCGCCGCCGCCGTCTGCGACGCGATCCGCGCGGCCTGCCCCGGCGTCATCCTCAACCTGACGACCGGCGTGCTCGGCCCCGACATAGCAGGCCCGGCGGCCTGCATCCGCCGCGTGCGCCCCGAGATCGCGGCCTGCAACGCCGGCAGCCTGAACTACCTGAAGCTGCGCGAAGACGGCCGCTGGGCCTGGCCGCCGATGGTCTTCGACAACCCGGTCGACAAGATCGAACGGTTCGTCGCCGTGATGCGCGAATGCGGCACGCACCCGGAGTTCGAGTGTTTCGACGTCGGCATCGTTCGCAGCGTCGGCCTGTTCGCCAAGGCCGGGCTGGTGGACGGCACGCCGGAGCTGAACTTCGTGATGGGGGTGGCCAGCGGCATGCCCTGCGACGCCGCGCTGCTGGCGCTGCTGCCGGGTTACGCGCCGCCGGGCGCCGTCTGGCAGGCGACGTTGATCGGCCGCGCCGAGATCTGGCCGGTGCACCAGCGCGCCGCCGAGCTGGGCGGCATGCTGCGCACCGGGCTCGAGGACACCTTCTACCTGCCCGACGGCCGGCGCGCACGCGGCAACGGCGAGCTGATCGAGGCGCTGGCCGACTGCGCGCGCCGCGCCGGGCGTGCGATTGCGACACCGGCGCAGGCACGCGCCCGGTTGGGACTCGCACCGTGACGACGACACCCGCCGCCCGCCGCAGCGCCGCCGAGCAGCAGCGGCTGGAAGCGGCCTTCACCGAGATGTTCGAGCAGCAGATCGTCTTCAACCGCGTGCTCGGGCTGAAGGTCGAGTCGCTGGCGCCGGGCGACGTGCGGCTGTCGTTCACGATGCGGCCCGAGCTGATCGGCCACTTCCTGCACCAGCGCCTGCACGGCGGCGCGATCTCGGCGACGCTGGACGCCACCGGCGCGCTGGCGCTGATGGTCGCGATCGCCGAACGCCACCCCGCCGACGACGCCCAGCAGGTGCTGCAGCGTTTTGCGCGCATGGGCACGATCGACCTGCGCACCGACTTCCTGCGCCCCGGGCTGGCGCCGCGCTATGTCGCGCAGGCCGAGGTCACGCGCCTGGGCGGGCGTGTCGGCTCGACTCAGATGCGGCTGGTCGACGACAGCGGCCAACTGATCGCCACCGGCGCCGGCTCGTACATCGTCAGCTGAACGGCGGCTTGGGGTCAGGTCTCATAAGGCGGCTTGGGGTCAGGTCTCATAAGACCTGACCCCGATTTCCGTCAGCTGAACGGCGGCAGGCTGGGGTCAGGTCTCACAAGACCTGACCCCGCACTCCAAGACCTGACCCCGCACTCCAGCTGAGAAAATCGGCGCCGACAAGGCCACGTGGGGGCCGCCGGGCCCCGCATCAACGATGAGACACACGCCGATCGCCCTCGCCTTCCTCCTCGCCGGCCTGGCGCTGCCGCTGCAGGCGCGCACCGAAGCCGGCCCGCGGCCGATCACGCCACGCGGCGCGCTGTCGGCCGAGGAGACGGCCCACATCGAACTCTTCCGCAAGGCATCACCCTCGGTCGTGCACATCACGACGCTGGCGGCGCGGCGCGACTTCTTCTCGCTCAACGTGCAGCAGGTGCCGGCCGGCACCGGCACCGGCTTCGTCTGGGACGAGGCGGGCCACATCGTCACCAACTTCCACGTCATCCAGGGCGGCAGCGGCGCCCAGGTGACGCTGGCCGACCAGACGAGCTTCGACGCCGAACTCGTCGGCGCCTTCCCCGACCGCGACCTCGCGGTGCTGCGCATCAAGGCACCGCGCGAGAAGCTGCCGCCGATCGCCATCGGCTCCAGCCGCGAGCTGCGTGTCGGCCAGCGGGTCTACGCGATCGGCAATCCCTTCGGCCTGGACCAGACGCTGACCACCGGCATCGTCAGCGCACTGGGCCGCGAGATCGAGTCCTTCAACAACCGCACGATCCGCGGCGTGATCCAGACCGACGCGGCGATCAACCCCGGCAACTCCGGCGGCCCGCTGCTCGACAGCGCCGGCCGGCTGATCGGCGTGAACACGCAGATCGCCAGCCCCAGCGGCGCCAGCGCCGGCATCGGCTTCGCAATTCCCGTCGACGAGGTCAACCGCATCGTGCCGCGGCTGATCCGCGACGGGCGTTTCCTGCGCCCGGCGATCGGCGTCACCGCCGGGCCGGCCAACCTGACACGCGCGCTGGGCCTGCCGCGCGGCGTGCCGCTGGTGCAGGTGCAGCCGGGCAGCCCGGCGGCCAAGGCGGGGCTGAAACCCTTCCAGCGTGGTCGCGGCTCGCAGATCGTCGCCGGCGACGTCATCACCGCGGTGGCCGGCGAAGCGGTCGACAGCCTGGACGACATCCTGTCACTGCTGGAGACGCGCCAGCCGGGCGAACGCGTGACGCTGACGGTCTGGCGCGCCGGCCAGTCGCGCAGCGTGACGGTGACGCTGGGCAGCGCCGAGTAGCTCAGGTCGGCAGGACGATCTCGACGTCGTCGTCGGGGCCGGACTTGGCCGCCGGTGGCGACGCGGCCTCGCCGGGCTGCGACAGCATCGTCTGAGGCAGCGGTTCGGCCGGAGCTTCGGCCGGTGCCGCGCCGAGCACCGGCAGCACCGGCGGCGGCGAAGGCGGTGCCGGCGGATGGGAGCGCGCCAGCGCCGCCGGCACGCTGCCGAAGGTGGGCTTGGGCTTGGCCGGCTTGGGCCGCGGCAGCGGCGGCAGCGGCAGGTCGCGCCAGCCGTCCCAGCCAGGCGGCAGCACACCGGGCGGCGGCGGGGAGATCTCCTCGAGGATGTTGCCTGCGGCGTCGGTCACGGTGACCTGCTGGGCGACCGAGTTCGCGGCCAGCGCACGGCCGAAACGCCGCGCCACCGACAGGTCGCTGTGCCAGATCTGGGCGTGTTTGACGAGCCGCCCGTCGCTGTCGCGCCCGACCTCGACGACACGGTACAGCGGACCCTCGCTGCGCCCTTGCTGGCGCGAGAGTTCGCGGCGTACCTTGTCCAGCAGTTCGGCGCCGGCCGGCTCCTGGCCGTCGGCCTTGCCCTCGGCCATCACGTTTCCATCGGTTGTGCAGCCGGGCAGCATAGCGGCGGCACGCCGGCCGCATCGCGCATCCGACGTTCGATGGGGTCTTGACGACCGGCCGGTCGTGGACAAATCACGGCCGCCGCGGCGCCGACGCGGCGAGCGGCTGCGCTAGCATCGCGCCCCATGAAAGTCGTCTGCCTCGACCTCGAAGGGGTGCTGGTCCCCGAGATCTGGATCGCGTTCTCGCAACGCACCGGCATCGCCGCCTTCTCGCGCACGACGCGCGACGAGCCCGACTACGACAAGCTGATGCGCTGGCGCCTGGCGATGCTGCGCGAGCACGGCCTGAAGCTGGCCGACATCCAGGACGTCATCGCCGGCATGGCGCCGTTGCCCGGCGCGCGCGAGTTCCTCGACGACCTGCGCTCGCGCTACCAGGTGATCATCCTGTCGGACACCTTCTACGAGTTCGCCGACCCGCTGATGCGCCAGCTCGGCCGGCCGACGCTGTTCTGCCACCGGCTGGAGATCGACGCCGAAGGCTACGTCGCCGACTACAAGCTGCGCCAGCCCGACCAGAAGCGCCACGCGGTCAACGCACTGAAGTCGCTGAACTTCCAGGTCATCGCCGCCGGCGACTCGTACAACGACACCGGCATGCTCGGCGCAGCCGACGCCGGCTTCTTCATCCACCCGCCCGAGAGCATCGTCGCGCAGTTCCCGCAGTTCCCGGTGAACCGCAACTACGACGAGCTGAAGGCGTCGATCGACGGCGCGGCCCAGCGCTTGCGCGGCTGAGCGCAAGCCGCTCATAGCCGGAATGCCGCAGGAACATCAAGCAGCCGCCGTGGACCGGCTCTGCCGGGACACCGGCGGCGCCCCCTTGAGGGGGAGCGCCGAAGGCGCTTCGGGGGTGGTCCATTCCGTGCGCGACACGTTGGAACTGCTCGCGCCGGCGCGCGACGCCGACGTCGGCATCGAAGCCGTCAACCACGGCGCCGACGCCGTCTACATCGGCGGCCCGAGCTTCGGCGCGCGCGACAAGGCGGGCAATGCGCTGGCCGACATCGAACGCCTGGCGCGCCATGCGCACCGCTGGAACGCGCGCGTCTTCGTCACGCTGAACACCATCCTGCGCGACGACGAGCTGGAAGACGCGCGCCGCCTGGCCTGGGACGTCTGGCGTGCCGGCGCCGACGCGCTGATCGTCCAGGACATGGGCCTGCTGGAGCTGGACCTGCCGCCGATCCAGCTGCACGCCAGCACGCAGACCGACATCCGCACGCCGGAGAAAGCGCGTTTCCTGCAGGACGCCAGCTTCTCGCAGCTGGTGCTGGCGCGCGAGCTGACGCTGGCCGAGGTGCAGGCCATCGCCGCCGCCGCGCCCGGCGTCGTGCTGGAGTTCTTCGTGCACGGCGCGCTGTGCGTCGCCTACAGCGGCCAGTGCTACATCAGCCACGCGCACACCGGGCGCAGCGCCAACCGCGGTTCGTGCTCGCAGGAGTGCCGGCTGCCGTACACGGTGACCGACGCCCAGGGCCGCATCGTCGCGCACGAGAAGCACGTGCTCTCGCTGAAGGACAACGACCAGGGCGCCAACCTGCCGGCGCTGGTGGCCGCCGGCGTGCGCAGCTTCAAGATCGAGGGCCGCTACAAGGACATGGGCACGGTGAAGAACGTCACCGCGCACTACCGCCAGTTGCTCGACCGGCTGCTCGACGAACGTCCCGACCTGCGCGCCGCGTCCAGCGGCCGCTGCCGCTACACCTTCACGCCCGACCCGGCGCGCAGCTTCAACCGCGGCGCGACCGACTACTTCGTCAACGGCCGCCAGAGCGACATCGGCGCCTTCGACACGCCCAAACACGCCGGCGTCGAGATCGGCCACGTCACCCGCGTCGGCAAGGACCATTTCGACCTCGTGCTCACCGACGCCTCGGCGGCGCTGAACAACGGCGACGCGCTGACCTGGTGGGACCGCCAGGGCGAGCTGCAGGGCGTGCCGGTCAACGTCGCGACGCCGCTGGGTGGCCGCACCTGGCGCGTGCAGCCGAACGCCCCGATCGAGACGCTGAAGGACCTGCGCCGCGACGCCGCGATCAGCCGCAACCGCGACATGGCCTGGGACCGGCTGCTGGAGAAGAAGTCGGCCGAACGCCTGATCCCGGTCGACCTGCGTTTCGAGGCCAGCGGCCAAGGCTACGTGCTGCAGCTCGTCGACGCCGACGGCCACTACGCGCATGCCGAGGTCGTTCACGAGCATCAGCGCCCGAAGGACGCGGCGCGCAACGAAGCCACGCTGCGCGAGAACCTCGCGCGCCTGGGCGGCACGATCTTCGAGGCGCGTGCCGTCGACATCGTGGCGCCGTGGTTCGTGCCGGCCTCGGTGGCCAACGCGCTGCGCCGCGACGCCGTCGCGGCGCTGGAAGCGGCACGCGCCGCGGCCTTCGAGCCGCTGCCGCGTGCGACGCCGAAGGACCCGCCGGCGCCCTACCCCGAGGACACGCTGAGCTATCTGGCCAACGTGCACAACACGAAGGCCGCAGCGTTCTACGCCCGCCACGGCGTCAAGGTGATCGAAGCGGCCTACGAGAGCCACGAGCGCAGCGACGAAGTCAGCCTGATGATCACGCGCCACTGCGTGCGCTGGTCGCTGTCGCTGTGCCCCAAGCAGGCCAAGGGCGTCATCGGCGTGCAGGGCACGGTGCGCGCCGAGCCGCTGACGCTGGTCTCCGGCGGCGAGCGCCTGACGCTGCGCTTCGACTGCAAGCCCTGCGAGATGCACGTCGTCGGCCGCATCAGGAAGAGCGTGTTGCGCGAGGCCAAGGCGCAGCCGGTGAGCTTCTACCGGACGCGGCCGGCGGCTCGCGTCTGAGACCGCCGCGACAGGCTGGGGTCAGACAGCCTGGACAGCCTGGGGTCAGGTCTCACGAGACCTGACCCCGGTCTCCCGCAGTCTCGTGGGGTCAGGTCTTACGAGACCTGACCCCGGTCTTCTCGGTCTTCGGCGGGCGGGCTGAGCCGCCGCGTCAGCGGCGGTCGACCAGCGCGTGGGCGATCGTGCCCAGGTCGACGTATTCGATCTCGCTGCCGGCCGGCACGCCGCGTGCCAGGCGCGTGACCTTCAGGCCGCGGGCGCGCAGCGCCTGGGCCAGCGCGTGTGCGGTGACCTCGCCTTCGGCGGTGAAGCTGGTGGCCAGGATGACCTCCTGCACCGTGCCGTCGCTGGCACGTTCGATCAGCTCGGCGGCGCCGATGTCGCCGGCGCCGACGCCGTCCAGCGGCGACAGCCGGCCCATCAGCACGAAGTACAGGCCGCGGTAGCCGCCGCTGCGTTCCAGCGCGTGCTGGTCGGCCGGCGTCTCGACGACACACAGCAGCCGGCCGTCGCGCTCGGGATCACGGCAGACCGGGCAGACCTCGTCTTCGGTGAAGGTGTGGCAGCGCGCGCAGTGGTGCACACGCTCGGCAGCCACGTCCAGCGCATGCGCGAGGCGGCGCGCGCCATCGCGGTCGTGCTGCAGCAGGTGGAAGGCGACGCGCTGCGCCGACTTCTGGCCGACACCCGGCAGCCGCCGCAGCGCCTCGATCAGCGCGTCGAGCGCGGTGTCGGCCACGGGCAGCAGGTCAGAACGGGAACTTCATGCCCGGCGGCATCGGCATGCCGGCGGTCAGCTTGCCCATCTTCTCGGCGCTGATCTCGTCGGCACGGCGCACGGCGTCGTTGAACGCGGCGGCGACCAGGTCCTCGAGCATGTCCTTGTCGTCGGCCAGCAGGCTGGGGTCGATGCTCAGGCGGCGCACGTCGTGCTTGCAGGTCATCACGACCTTCACGAGGCCGGCGCCCGACTGGCCCTCGACCTCCAACTGCGCCAGCTCTTCCTGGGCGCGCTTCATGTTTTCCTGCATCGCCTGGGCCTGCTTCATCAGCCCGGCGAGGTGGCCCTTCATCATCGTCGTGTCCTTTCGTGGCGGCCTCGGGGCCGCGGAAAACGCGGGATTATCGTCGTGCGGCAGCGCCGCTCAGACCGGCTTGATCGAGTTCGGCACCAGGCGCGCCGTCGGGAACTGGCGCATCAGCTCCAGCACCACCGGGTCGTGCCGGATGGTGTGCTCGGCCTCCTGCTGGCGGCGCGTGCGCTCCCAGGCGTCGCGGCGGGCCGGCGTGTCCTCCGGCGAGCCCGGCTCGAGCACCAGATCGACCGGGGCGCCGAGCTCGGCGGCCATCGCGGCGGCGAGCTTCTCGCGCAGCGCATGGGTGCGCAGCGACTCGCGTTCGACCTGCAGCCGCCAGCGTTGCGGCGTGGCCGTCTCGTCGACTTCGGCCAAGCCGCCCTGCCAGGCCAGTTCACGCAGCAGCGCCGAAACCGCGCCACGTTCGGCCATCGCCTGGCACAGCGCATACCAGCGGTCGCCCAGCGGCGTGCGCGGCGGCGGCGCCGGCGGCTCGTCGCGGCGCACCGGGCGCGGGCGGCGTTCGACGGGAGGCGGCTCGTCGGCGGCCGGCTCGCAGGCCATGGCCTCGACCGGTTCGGGCACGGGCTCGGGCGACGACGGCGCGCGGGCGGGTGCCGGCACCGCGTCGGCGAACTCGCCTTCGAGCGGCGGCTCCTCGTCCATCCACGGCGGAAGGTCGTCGTGGCGCGGGGCGGCGCGTTCGGGCGCCGCTGCCGGCACCGGCGCGGGCGCTTCGGGGCGACGCTCGGCGACGGGCGCCGGGGCGCGCACGGGCGCAGGAGCGGACGCGGCAGGCTGGCGCAAAGGCTCGGCCACCGGAGCCACCGGAGCCACCGGAGCCGGCCGGGGCGGCGCGACCGGAGCCACCGGCGCGGCCACCTTGGCCACCGGCATCGTCATCGCCGGCGGCGACGGCGCGCGCAGCGGCGCCGAGCGCGGCGTCTCGCGCGGCGGCACCGGCGCGGCGCCGGCCGGCGGGAAGGCCAGCAGGCGCAGCAGCACCATCGTCAGCGCGCCGTACTCGTCGCTCATCAGCGCCAACTCGCTGCGGCCGTGCAGCGCAATGCTGTAGAGCAGCTGCGTCTCGTCAGGCGGCAGCACGCCGGCCAGCGCACGCGCGTCCTCGGTGTCCGGGTCCTGCGCATCCAGCGCGCCGGGCACGGCCTGCTCGACGGCCATCTGCTGCAGCAGCGAGGCCAGCTCCTCCAGCGTCGCCGACGCCGACAGCCCCATCGCCCGCAGCGCGTCGACGGTGGCCAGCACCGCGGCGCCGTCGCGTGCGGCCAGCGCCTCGACCAGCCGGCGCGCATGGCCGCGGTCGACGCTGCCCAGCATGGCGCGCACCACGGCTTCGTCGACGCGACCGCCGCCGTAGGCGATGGCCTGGTCGGTCAGCGACAGCGCGTCGCGCATCGAGCCGCGCGCGGCGCGCGACAGCAGGCGCAGCGAGGGCTCGTCGTGCGGCACGTGCTCGGCGGCCAGCACCTTCTGCAGGTGCTCGTGCACGGTCTGCGGCGCCATCGGCCGCAGGTTGAACTGCAGGCAGCGCGACAGCACCGTCGGCAGCATCTTCTCGGGGTCGGTCGTCGCGAGCACGAACTTCAGGTACTCGGGCGGCTCCTCCAGCGTCTTCAGCAGCGCGTTGAAGGCGTCCTTCGTGAGCTGGTGCGCCTCGTCGATCATGAAGACCTTGAAGCGGCCGATGCCGGGCTTGTAGGCGGCGCGCTCGATCAGGTCGCGGATCTCGTCGATGCTGCGGTTGCTGGCCGCGTCGAGCTCGATGTAGTCGATGTAGCGGTCGGCGTCGATCTCGGTGCAGGCGCTGCAGACGCCGCAGGGATGCGCGGTGATGCCGCCGGTGCCGTCGGGCCCGGTGCAGTTCAGGCTCTTGGCCAGGATGCGCGAGACGGTGGTCTTGCCGATGCCGCGCGTGCCGGTGAAGAGGTAGGCGTGGTGCAGCCGCTGCTGCTCCAGCGCGTTGCTCAGCGCACGGACGACGTGCTCCTGGCCGACCATCTGGTCGAAGCTGCGGGGACGATATTTGCGCGCGAGGACGACGTAGCTCACCGGGCCATTCTACGGGCGGGGGGCGATAATCCCGGCCCATGCAAGCACCCGCCAACACTCCGCTGAGCTACGAGCAGTCCGGCGTCGTCTACGACCTGATCGACCCGCTCAAAGTGGCCGCGCAGCGCGCCGCCGCCGCCACCGCCCCGCATCTCGCGGGCCACGGCTTCACCGAGGTGAAGGCCTCGCGCGGCGAATCCGCCTACGTCGTCGACGTCGGCCCGTTCTACCTCGCCAGCATCGTCGAATGCCTGGGCAGCAAGGCCCTGGTCGCCGACGAGATGCACAAGCTCACCGGCCGCAGCTACTACTCGGCAATAGCCCAGGACACGATCGCGATGGCGGTCAACGACCTGATCACCGTCGGCGCCACGCCGCTGGTCGTGCAGGCCTACTGGGCCGCCGGCGGCAGCGACTGGTTCGGCGACGCCGAACGCGCGCAGGCGCTGGTGGCCGGCTGGAAGGCGGCCTGCGACACCTGCCGCGTCGCCTGGGGCGGCGGCGAGACGCCGGCGCTGGCCGGCATCGTCGAGAGCGGCCGCATCGACCTGGCCGCCTCGTGCACCGGCATCGTCAACCCGAAGCAGCGCCTGTCGCTGGGCGACGAGCTGGAGCCGGGCAACGCCATCGTGCTGCTGGCCTCCAGCGGCATCCACGCCAACGGCCTGAGCCTGGCGCGCAAGCTGGTCGAGCGCCTGCCCGAGGGCTACCTGACCGAGGTCGAACCGGGCCTGACGTACGGCGACGCGCTGCTCGCGCCGACGACGCTGTATTCGCCGGTCACCGAAGCGCTGGCCGCCGCCGGCGTGCGTGTGCGCTACGCCGCCAACATCACCGGCCACGGCTGGCGCAAGCTGCTGCGTCACCCGGGCAGCTTCACCTACCGCATCACGGCAGTGCCCAAGGTGACGCCGGTGCTGGCCTTCATCCAGCGCCACGCCGGCCAGGACGACGCCGAGGCCTACGGCACGCTGAACATGGGCGCGGGCTTCGCGCTCTACGTCGCCGCCGCGGACGCCGAGCGCACCGTCGAGATCGCGCGCGCCCAGGGCATCGAGGCCCTCGTCGCCGGCCGTGTCGAGGCCGGCCCCAAGCGCCTGATCGTCGAGCCGCTGGGCATCGAGTGGGGCGACGACGCGCTGCAGCTGCGCTGACGAGGCCATGGCCCGCGGTGCCACCTGGGCACCGTCGGGCCGGCCGCGCACTGCGGCTAGAATGCGCCGTGACGGGCCTCCCCGCATGGAAGCGCGCCCAACCGGGTCAGGTGGGGAACCAAGCAGCCCTAAGCGTTGCAACCAGTGCCGGGGGTAAGGCTCGTCACCCTCCCTCTCTGACGCCAGTCGGCCCGCCATCGCGCGCCGCCGATGGCGCACCGGGGCTGCGATTCACGCACCCTGACACGGATCAAAAAGTCGACATGACACAGCCCCCTGCCCTCTGGCCGGGCGTTGACGTTCGCCGTTTCCATCTGTAATTTCGCGGCCCTGCAGGCGTTCGACCTGCAGCCACAAAATCACAGGGAAACAATGAAGAAGATCGCAATGATCGCCGCCGCCGTTCTGGCCTGCGGCGCCGCGCAAGCTCAAACGAATGCATCGCCGATTTACGGCGAAGTGGGCTATTCGATGCTGAACGCCGACGTCGCCGGCGTCGACCTCGACTTCGGCATGATCCGCGGCATCCTCGGCTACGAAATCCACCCGAATGTCGCCATCGAAGCCATGCTGGGTCTCGGCACTTCCGACGATTCGGTCAGCTTCGAAGGCGAAACCCTCAAGCTGAAGGTTCAGCGCACCTACGGCCTGTACGTCAAGCCGAAGGTCGAGGTCGCCGAGGGCCTGGAACTGTTCGGCCGCATCGGCTTCGCCGAAAGCAAGGTCAAGGCGACGGTCGTCGGCTACGGCAGCGCCTCGGACAGCGACAACGACTTCTCGTTCGGCGCCGGCGTGAAGTACACGTTCTCGAAGAACGTGTACGGCGTGCTGGATTACATGCGCTATTACAACAAGGACGACATCAAGGTCGACGGCTTCACCTTCGGCGTCGGCTACAAGTTCTGACCCCCACATCGACCGACGTCACGGGCCCGCCACTGGCGGGCCTTTTTCGTTCACCGTTCGCGTTGGCGTCGCACGCCATTACCGAGAAACAATGCGCCGCCGCGAAACAAGACGCGGCCGACGCCCCGGCACCGGACACGGCCGCCGTTCGTCCGCCCGTTGCACCAGATTTCGCCACGGCGACCGGGGCATGCCGCGACAATGGGCGACCGCCCTCACGACGCGACGGCCGAACCGATGATCCGAATAGCGATTTGCGACGACGTCCCGGACGAACTGCAACACCTGTCGTCGCTGACCCGCCGCTACCTCGGCGAACACGAGCTCGACGCGGAGGTCTGCACCTTCGCCCACCCCGACGCGCTGCTCGACGCCCTCGCGACGAAGAGCTTTCACCTCTACCTGCTGGACATCGTCATGCCGATGGTCAGCGGCCTGGAGCTCGGCCAGGAGATCCGCCGCGTCGACCGCGAGGCGCAGATCGTCTACACCACGACCGAGCCGCAGTTCGCGCTGCGCGCCTATGCCGCCCAGCCGCTGGCCTACCTCGTCAAGCCGATCGCCGAGGCGCCGCTGTTCGAGGCGCTGGCGCTGGCCGTCGCCAAGGCCGACGTGCACGATGACCGGACCTTCAGGGTGAAGAGCGGCGACGGCCTGCGTGTGCTGCGGCTGGCCGACATCGCCTGCTGCGAATACCAGGATCACACCGCCGCCGTCACCCTCAGGGACGGCGACCGGATCGTCAGCCGGACCTTCCGCGAGAGTTTCGCGGAGCACTGCGCGCCGCTGCTCGAGGACCGCCGCTTCGTGCAGTGCCACGCGGCCTACGTCGTCAACCTGCGCCACGTCGAGCGCTTCAGCCGGGACAGCTTCTCGCTGCGCCACGGCAAGCTCGTGCCGATCGCCGAAAAACGCTACGCGGCGGTGCGCGACGCGTACCTGGATGATCTGGCGGGGCGGCCTTGAGCGAGCATTTTCCGGATCTGCTGCGGGCGCTCGTCACCGACGTCATGCTGATACTGCTGCTGTGCACGATGGCGATGCCGAAGTATCGCGACAAGAGAATCTACATCGCGGCGACGGCACTGATTCTGGCGGCGAACCTCGGCGCGAACTATTACTTCTATCTGAACGGAGACTACACCGCGGTCTTCTACGTCGATCTGGCGATGCTGCTCGTCATCGCCATCGTTATGAAACCGCTGTTCAGCGACAGCGTCATGCAGTGGTGTTTCAGCTACATCACCATGATCAATATCTACGCGGCGATCGTCTTCCTCAGCTACTACTTCCGGGCGGTGCTGCCCGATCCAGAGTACGGCAACACGCTGCTGCGCTTTCTCCTGTTCGCGGCGGTGATCCTGGCCTTTCGCCGCTGGGTGTCGGCGCTGTACCGGCGGGTGCTGGACAACTGGCCGGTCTACATCCTGCCGGCGACGGCGCTGCTGCTGTGTTTTCTCGGCCACTTCTTCGGCGGCGACATCCAGCAGATGCTGACGGACAACGGCTCGCCGCTGTTCTTGCTGACCCTGCTCGGCCTGTCGATCTACGTCGCCATCGTGCATTCGCTGAAGACGATCACGGCGCAGTACCGGATGCGTGAACACCACCTCGTGATCGCGGCCGAGCGCCAGTATCTGCAGCTGGCGACGACGGGCATGGCGGCGCGGCTGCAGCTGATGGAAACGGCGGCGCTGCAGAACAGCCGCGCGGCGCACGACCGTCGCCACTTCAACCACGTGCTGCAAGGCCTGCTCGAGCGCGGCCAGACGGCCGAAGCCACCGCCCTGCTGCGCAGCGAGGACCGGCCGGCGCCCGAACTCGCCAGGGTGTTCTGCGAGAACCCGGTGGTGAACGCGGCGGTCAGCCACTACGCCGGCCTCGCCGAGCAGGCCGGCATCCGCACCGAGATCAGCCTCGAGGTGCCGGCCGAACTGAAGGTCGACGCGCTGGCGCTGTCGATGGTGGTGTCGAACCTGATGGAGAACGCGCTGCAGGCCTGCACGCGCCTGCCCGAGGGGCAGACGCCTTACCTGCGCTTCATCGCCCGCAACGCCGGACGGCTGCTGCTCGAGATCGAGAACTCTTGCAGCGCCGACACCGCGCTCGACGACGCCGGCCAGCCGGTCGTGCGGCGCGAAGGCCATGGCATCGGCAGCCGGAGCGTCGCGGCCTTCGCCAAGACACACGACGCGGAGCTGCTGTACCGCGTCGAGAACGGTTCGTTCCGCGTCCGGCTGCTGATCTAGAACGGCCCGCCGGGGGTTGCCCGAGCGCAAGCCGGGAACGCCGCAGGCGGAATCCGAAAGAGAATTCGGGAACTGTTCACGACATACCCAGCAAAGGGCCGTGACGGCGAACTCCGGAGTTTTCGCCGCAGGATTTCAAAGCGCTCCCGACAAACCGCTTTTGAGTGCAAAAGCCAGCCACTGGAGTGCACCGGCAATTTCCCGCAAGGGCGCGCGCTAGCATTTGGAGCATATCTTCAGAAGACACCCGCCGGTTGTCGGAGGTCCACATGACTTTCTCCCGCAGAAACTTCCTCAAGACCCTCGGCGCCGGCACCGGCGCGTGCCTCGCGACGCTGAATCTCTCCGGCTGCTGGGACGACGGCTCCGAACCGGCGTCGGACGCCACCCCGCTGTGGGCCGCCGGCAGCAGCCGCGACAAGATCGTCGTCATCAGCGACCTGCACCTGGGCATCGACGACCGCTACACCGAGACGCTGGACAACCGGCCGCTGCTGGTCAGGTTCCTGCAGTGCCTGCAGAACACCCGCGACGTGCGCGAGCTGGTCATCGCCGGGGACTTCCTCGACGAATGGTTCCTGCCGGTCGAGTACCCGAGCCACACCGACCAGGTGCAGTTCTACCGGGACGTCATCGCGAACAACGTCGAGGTCTTCAAGGAACTGAACCGGGTGATCTCCAGCGGCATCCGGCTGGTCTACGTGCCCGGCAACCACGACCTGACGCTCGAAGCCGCCGTGCTGCAGGCCGCGATCCCGCGCCTGGTGCAGGCCCGCGACGTCCGCGGGCTCGGCGCCTACTACACCGGCGACCGCCGCGAGATCGTCATCGAGCACGGCCACCGCTACGACGTGTTCTCGGCGCCGGACACGCTGACCAATGCCGAGCTCTGCGGCAACGCCGACACCTTCCTGCCCGCCGGCTACTTCTACGCGCGCTACGCCGCCACCTGGGTGCTGCAGGACAAGCCCAGCGTGCCGAAGATCCTGCCGACGGTCACGAACATCCCCGACGAGTCGGACGTGGACCAGTACGGGGCCTTCCTCTACCACTCGGTGCTGAGGGACATCTCGACGCGCATGACGCCGTACCAGGGCGTCGAGGAAAAGATCTTCGACATGCGCATCTGCGGCTTCAACGACCGCTACAGCTATCTGGACTTCTATCCGGCGCAGCAGGCCGACGGCACGATCACCGCGCCGGTGCTGTTCCGCAACATCCAGCGCACCTGGGCCGACCGGCAGACGCTCAACGGCGTGAAGGTGCCCAGCAGCTTCGTCAGCGCGGTCAAGGGCGCGATCAAGTACGAGTACTTCTACGCCCAGGCCCGCGCGCAGTACCTCGAGAACCCGGACGAGAACGTCGACGTCGTCGTCTTCGGCCACACCCACGTGCCCACGTTCCGCGAGCTGGCCAACGGCAAGTGCTACCTCAACTCCGGCACCTGGGTCGACGACAACGTCGACTACGACAGGGCCCCGCGCACCTTCGTGGTCCTGTCGACCGGCGCCAGCGGCCAGAAGGCGGTCCTGAGCTTCGTCGACGAAGGCACGGTGAACGACATCACCGCGAGCGTCTCCGGCCACGACGAGTGACGGCGACGGCGACGGCGCCGCCGCGAGGCGGCGCTCAGCCGCGCTGGCGGAAGGCCATCACCGCCTGGTTGCGCAGCGTGCGCAGCAGCGCCAGTTCCTTCTCGCCGAGCCCGGGCGTGCCGGGCTCGGCCTTGTCGGCGTAGATCAGCGCGAAGGTCGAGTTCTTCAGCGTCATCGGCAGCAGCAGGAACGACGGCGCCGCCACCTGCTCGCGGTACCAGGCCGGCAGCCGGGCGACGATGTTGGCGGCGGTGGCGTCGGCGATCAGCGTGTCCATGCCCTTGGCGCAGACGGCGGCGAACAGGTCCGGCGTCGGGCCGGGGCGCAGCGGCACGCGGAAGACGCGGCTCACGGCGTCGACGCCCTCGCCCAGCCCGAAGCGGCCGGTCAGCGTCTCGGTCTTCGGGTCGCGCAGGCAGAAGACGATGCGGCGGAAGTCCAGCGCCCGGTACATGGTCTCCAGCACCATGCGCAGCACCTCGTTGAGCCGGAAGTCGTCGGCGACCATGGTGTTGGTGATGTCCTGGATGCCGGCGGCGAGCACGTCGACCATCGCCGGCGGCGCCGGCGCGACGCGGCCCTGGGTGTCCTGCGCCACGGCCACGGTCTGGGCGTCGAGTTGCAGGGCGGACAGCGTGTCGGCCTCCTCGGCCGGGGCCTGCGCCTGCAGCAGCCGCCGCGCGCGCGCGCCGCGTGCGGTCTGCACGCCCATCGCCGGCACCAGTTCGGCCAGGCGCTGGCGCGCGGTGTCGGCAGCCTTGACGATGTCGCGCGCGGCCATGCCCAGCCCCGGCGCGTAGCGCGCGCCGAGCTCGGCCAGGCGCTCGGGCAGCGCCTCGGGCTCGAGGAACAGCATCGCGTCGGCCATCTCGTTGCCCAGCCGGCCGAGCCAGCGCTGGCGCTCGACGCCGCGCTCGACCGGGCGCGCGGGCGCCTCGCCCTCGGGCGCGCGCATCGTGCGCAGCAGCGTCTCGGGCAGCCCCCAGGAGCGCGCGATGCCGACGCCCAGCTCCTCGAAGCCGATGCCCAGCACCCGTGCGGCCGCCGCCTCGTGCACCCGGGCCGGCGCGTCGCGGCCGTCGAGCAGGCCGCGGATCTGCTCGGCCTCCTCGGGGAAGTAGTACTCGGTCAGCATGCGGCCGAGGTTCTGGAACATCGAGCCGAGGAAGGTCTCCTCGCCGTCGCGCGCGCCGGCGCTCAGCTCGTCGGCCAGCGTGCCGGCCATCAGCGCCCGCAGGAACTCCTCCTTGAGCTGGCTGGCGTGCGCCTTGTCGCGCATGTGCTCGAGCAGCACCAGCGACAGCGCCATGTCGCGGATCGTCGCGAAGCCGACCAGCGCGACGGCGCGCGAGACCGTGCTGACGGCGCCGCCGGCGGTGCTGAAGTGGGCGGTGTTGACGACACGCAGCAGCTTGTTGGTCAGCGCGACGTCCTTGAGGATCTCGGCCGACAGCCGCGCCAGCGTGTCGGTCTCGGAGGTGGCCACGCGCTGGATGCGCACCACCGACTCCGACAGCGCCGGGAAGTCGCCCTTGCGGCGCATGCGGCGCAGCAGGAAGTCCAGCGTGCCGTGGCCGGCCGCGGCCGGCGACTCGGCGTCGGTGTCCGGGTCCAGCCAGCGCGTCAGCGCCGCGTGCAGCTCCTGCACCGAGGCGTAACGCAGGCGGGTGTCGCGTTCGAGCGCGCGGCGCACGGCGGCACGCAGCGTGTCCTCCACCGGCGCCTGCGCCGGGATGTCGAGGTCCTCGTGCTGCACACGCTCGATCGCCCGGCGCGGGTCGCGCTCGGGCAGCAGCCGCGTGCCGCCCAGCATCTCGCCGAGCACGACACCGGCGGAGAAGACGTCGAGCGCCGGGGTCGGGCGTTCGCCGCGCGCCGCCTCGGGCGACAGATAGCCCGGCGTGCCGACGATGACGCCGCGGTGGGCGCCGCCGGCGTCCAGCCGGGTGGCGATGCCGAAGTCCATGACCCGCGGCCGGCCGTCCTCGCCGAGCAGCACGTTCGACGGCTTGAGGTCGCGGTGCACGATGCCCTGGGCGTGCGCCGCGGCCAGCGCGTCGAGGATGCCCAGCATCAGCGTCACCGCCTCGCGCGCCGGCAGCGCGCCGCGCTCGCGCAGCGTCTCGGCCAGGGTGCGGCCCGGCACGTACTCGAAGACGAAGTACGGCTGGCTGCCGTGGCGGTCGGCCTCGAAGACCGGCACGACGTTCGGGTGGCTCAGACGGCTGACGCTGCGCGCCTCGTGCAGCCAGGCATCGACATCGCTGCCGTCGGCGCCGGCGTTGAGCAGCTTGAGCGCGACCTCGCGGTCGAGCCGGGGATCGTGGGCCAGCCAGACGCTGGCCTGGGCCCCGCGGCCGAGTTCACGGCGCAGCTCGAAGCGCCCGACGCGGGCCCCGGGTGTCACGCGCGGCCACCCGTCGCGGCCGGGCGCGCCGGCGGCGGCTCGGCGCCGGCCGGGCGCAACGAGGCCGCGACCGCGTCCTGCAGCTCCTTGGCCGACAGCCCCAGCGCACGCGCATAACGCAGCGCGACGCGCTGCAGCGCCGGGCCGCTCGCCGCCCCCGCCGTCGCGAGCACGTCGACGATCTCGTTGCCGGCGCTGGCGACCTGGCGCAGCAGCTCGGTGTCGTCGTCGGCATGGCGCACCGGCGTCTCCAGCGGCAGCCGGCGGATCATGTGCAGCACCGTGTCGTCCAGGCCCCAGTGGCGGGCGACGGCGAGTCCCAGCGATTCGACGTCGATGCCCAGCACAGCGAAGGCCGCAGCCTGCTCGTTCATGCCCGGGTCCTCGCGCTCGGCGCCCGGTGCCGGCAGCATCAGGCGGCGGATCTGCTGCGCCTCGTCGGGGAAGTGGTACTGCAGCACCAGCCGGCCGAGGTTCTGCAGCATCGCGAGCAGCGTCACGACCTCGGCGTCGTAACCCGCCGGGCGCAGCGCCGCGGCGATGCGCCCGGCGCGCTTGACCTGGGCGATCAGCTGCAGCAGGTCGGCCGCGGCGTGCTCGGACAGCGGCCCCGGCCAGGGGCGCAGCGCGGTCGCCGCGCGGCGCACGCCGTCGATGCCCAGCATCGCGATCGCGCGGCGCACCGTCAGCACCGGCCCGCTGCCCGAGACCTGGGCACCACGCACGTGGGCGGTGTTGACGGCGCGCAGCAGCTCGAAGGCCAGCGCCAGATCCTGCAGCGCGACCTCGGCGATCTCGTCGGTGCGCTGGCGCTCCATCGCGCCCAGCCGGTTCAGCCGCCCGGCGGCACCGGGCTGCGCCGGCAGCACGCCGGCGGCGCGCAGCCGGTCGGACAGCAGCGCCAGCGCGCCGCCGCCGCCGGCCTCGGTCTCGATCCAGCCTTCGAGCGCCCGCGACAGCGTGCGGGCGGTGCGGTAGCGCTGGCGCTCCTGGCGGTCGGTGGCGCGGTTGACGATGGCGCGCAGCGGCTCGGGCACCAGCTGCGCGGTCGCCCAGGGCAGGCGGACGATCTCGCGCCCCAGCGGCGGCAGGCGTTCGACGACGCGGCCGGTGTCGGGCTCGTCCAGCGCATGCTGACCGGCCAGCGCATGGTGCAGCAGCAGGCCGGCAGCGAGCACGTCGCGCTGGGAGGCGTCACGCTGGCCGGCCAGCGTCGGCGCCGCACCGGTCGGGGCGGCGACCTCGAGCCCGGCCAGCCGCACGCGGCCCTGGTCGTCGGCCAGCACGGCAAAACCCTGCAGATCCTGGTGCGCGACGCCGGCCTGGTGCGCGAAGGCCAGCCCGGCCAGCAGCTGCACGAAGATCCCGGCGCATTCGGACGCCGGCAGGCCCTGCGGGCCGACGCGCTCGCCCAGCGTGGCCAGATCGTCGGCGTCGTAGGCGACATAGGGCCAGCCGTCCTGGACGCCGATGTCCACGGCGACGGCCAGATGGGGATGCTGCAGCCGCGAGGCACGCTGCACGGTCTCGGTCCAGCGTTCGAGCGCCGCGAGGTCGGCCGGCTGCGCCCTGGGCAGCAGCAGCAGCAACTCGCGCCCGCCCCGCGTGTCGGCGACCCGCCAAGCCATCGTGCGCTCGCTCTTGCCGACGAGCCGCAGCAGTTGGTAGGAGCCGAAGTGGCGCACCGCACCCGCGCGCGGCGTCGCCTCCGTGGCTGGAACGGGGTTGGACATGTAAGCGATTGGAATCCGCGGACGGCCGGCACGATAACCCGATGTGCCGGGCGAATCGCGCCCAGTTCGTGGGCGCCACCGCGCCCCTGGGCTATCGCGGCGATAGCCGCAGGCGGCACGGCGCCGCCGGGGCTTTGTGCAAGAATCCGCCGGCCCTGCCCGCCGTCCGCTGCGGGCCGTCCTCCCTCCCAGCGCCCGCCTGCCGGCCTCACCGCGGCACCCGGAGACCAATCCCCATGAGCAGCGAATTGATCAAGCACGTCACCGATGCGTCGTTCTCCAGCGACGTCCTGCAGTCCGACAAGCCCGTCCTCGTCGACTACTGGGCCGAGTGGTGCGGCCCCTGCAAGATGATCGCCCCGGTGCTCGACGAACTGGCGCCGGCCTACGACGGCCGCCTGCAGATCGCCAAGATGAACGTCGACGAGAACCGCGAAGTGCCGGCCAAGTTCGGCATCCGCGGCATCCCGACGCTGATGATCTTCAAGGGCGGCCAGCTCGCCGCGACCAAGGTCGGCGCGCTTTCCAAGGCACAACTGTCGGCCTTCATCGACAGCCATCTATAATGCGGCCGATCGGCGCCTGAGCAGCACGCTCGCCGGCGCCGACGGTACGCCCCCCGCCCCGCTGCCGCCGGCTCACCCGCCGGCCTCCTGATCGGCAGCGATTCGCGGGCCAGGCTCCCCCCTTCAGCCTCTCGACGCCTCGGCGCCCTGCCCCGACCACGGGCACGCGCCACGCGTGACCAGGGTCTCGACCCATGCATCTGTCCGAACTGAAAGCGCAGCACGTCTCCGAGCTCATCAAGATGGGCGAAGCGCTGGAAATCGAGAACGTCGCCCGCCTGCGCAAGCAGGAGCTGATGTTCGCGATCATGAAAAAGCGCGCGAAGGCCGGTGAACAGGTCTTCGGCGACGGCGTGCTCGAAGTCCTGCCCGACGGCTTCGGCTTCCTGCGCTCGATCGAAGCCAGCTACATGGCCTCGACCGACGACATCTACCTGTCGCCGAGCCAGATCCGCCGCTTCAACCTGCACACCGGCGACATGGTCGAAGGCGAGGTGCGGGTGCCCAAGGACGGCGAGCGCTACTTCGCCCTCGTGAAGGTCGACCGCGTCAACGGCGTGACCCCGGAGGAGAGCAAGCACAAGATCATGTTCGAGAACTTGACGCCGCTCTTCCCGAAAGAGCAGTTCAAGCTCGAGCGCGACAACCTCAAGGGCGAGGAGAACATCACCGGTCGCATCATCGACCTCATCGCCCCGATCGGCAAAGGCCAGCGCGCGCTGCTCGTCGCCCAGCCCAAGACCGGCAAGACGGTGATGATGCAGCACCTGGCGCACGCCATCGTCGCCAACCACCCCGAGGTGCACCTCATCGTGCTGCTCGTCGACGAGCGGCCCGAGGAAGTGACCGAGATGCTGCGCACCGTGCGCGGCGAGGTCATCAGCTCGACCTTCGACGAGCCGGCCGCACGCCACGTGCAGGTCGCCGAGATGGTGATCGAGCGCGCCAAGCGCCTGGTCGAGCTGAAGAAGGACGTCGTGATCCTGCTCGACTCGATCACCCGTCTGGCCCGCGCCTACAACAACGTCCTGCCCTCGTCGGGCAAGGTGCTGACCGGCGGCGTCGACGCCAACGCGCTGCAGCGCCCGAAGCGTTTCTTCGGTGCCGCGCGCAACGTCGAGGAAGGCGGCTCGCTGACGATCATCGGCACCGCGCTGATCGACACCGGCAGCCGCATGGACGAGGTGATCTACGAAGAGTTCAAGGGCACCGGCAACTGCGAGATCCACCTCGATCGCCGCATGGCCGAGAAGCGCGTCTACCCGTCGATCCTGATCAACAAGTCGGGCACCCGCCGCGAGGAGCTGCTGCTCAAGCCGGAGATCCTCCAGAAGACCTGGATCCTGCGCAAGCTGCTCTACCCGATGGACGAGATCGAGGCGATGGAGTTCATCCTCGACAAGATGAAGGCGACCAAGAACAACCTGGACTTCTTCGACATGATGCGAAGAGGCGGGTGAGCCGGACCGGCTCGCGTCGTCTTCCGCGCGCCCCGGGCGCGCACACGGGGCCCCAAGGGGCCCCGTTTCACGCTAGAATCAGCGGTTTTTCCGCCACCGGGCAAGTGCGCCGATGTTTCGGCGTGGCTGCCACACCTGCACTCGAGAGGCACCATGAAAGAAGGCATCCACCCGAACTACCGCGAGGTCTGCTTCCAGGACCTGTCCAACGGCTTCAAGTTCGTGACGCGTTCGTGCGTTCAGACCAAGGAAACGATCAAGCTGGACGACGGCCGTGAACTGCCGCTGGTGAAGCTCGAAACGACGAGCGAGACGCACCCGTTCTACACCGGTACGCAAAAGAGCGTGGACAACCTGGGCGGCCGCGTCGAGAAGTTCCGCAACAAGTTCGCGCGCATCGGCCTCAAGAAGTGAGGCATGCCCGCCGGGGCCGGCTCTCGGCCCCCGCAGGACAAGGCAGCCTCGGCTGCCTTTTCTTTTTCCGGCCGTCTTCAAGCATCATCGTCCCCCGGTGAGCAGCCCCAATCCCGCCCTCGTCACCCAGCGCGGCGCACGCTCCCTGCCGCGGCTGGCCCTGCTGGTGTTCTGCGCGGCCTACGTGCTGCCGGGCGTCTTCCATCGCGACCCCTGGCGCAACGCCGACCTCGTCGCCTACGGCGTGATGGCAGCCATCGCCGAGGGCCGCACGACCTGGCTGTCACCGACACTCGGCGGCGTGGGCGCCGACGCGGCGCTGCTGCCGCACTGGCTGGGCGCGCTGGCGATCCAGTGGCTGGGGCCGCTGTTCGGCGACGGCGCCTTCGCCGCGCGCATCCCGTTCGCGCTGCTGCTGGCGCTGGCGATGGTGCTGGTCTGGTACACCACCTACTACCTCGCCCGCACCCAGGCGGCGCAGCCGGTGGCCTTCGCCTTCGGCGGCGAGGCGGACCCGGTGGACTACGCGCGCGCGATCGCCGACGGCGCGCTGCTGGCGCTGATCGCCACGCTGGGCCTGCTGCAGCTGGGCCACGAGACGACGCCCGAGCTCGGGCAGCTGGTCGGCATGGGCCTGTTCATGCTCGCGCTGGCGATCGCGCCGTTCCGGCGCTGGCAGCCGCGCGTGGCCGTCGTCGCCGCGCTGCTGGTGCTGGCCGGCAGCGGCGCGCCGTCGCTGGCGCTGGGTGTCGGCCTGGGCGGCATGCTGGTCTGCTGGCGCTCGGCCTACGACAGCGTGCGCCGCTTCGTGCCCTGGGTGGCCGCGGCGACGCTGACCTCGGGGGCGCTGGCCGCCTGGCTGGGCGCCTGGCACTGGCGCGCCTCCTGGCCCGACGCCGACGACGCCGTGACGCTGGCGCGCCAGTGGGCCTGGTTCCTGTGGCCGGCCTGGCCGCTGGTGCTGTGGACGCTGTGGCAGTGGCGCCGCCACCTGACGCACCGCCACATCTCGGTGCCGCTGGTCACGGTCGTCGTCGCGATGGTCTCGGCCATCGCCACGAACATGAACGACCGCGTGCTGATGCTGGCCATCCCCGGGCTGGCGGTGCTGGCGGCGTTCGCGCTGCCGACGCTCAAGCGCGCGAGCTCGGCGGCGATCGACTGGTTCTCGATGTTCTTCTTCACGTTCGGGGCGGTCGCGATCTGGTTCTTCTATGTCGCGATGCAGACCGGCGTGCCGGCCAAGCCGGCGGCCAACGCGCTGCGCCTGGTGCCGGGCTTCACGGTGCGCTTCGAACCCGTCGAGCTGGCCTTCGCCGCGGCCGGCACGCTGGCCTGGCTGTGGCTGCTGCGCTGGCGCACCGGCCGCCACCGCGAGGCGCTGTGGAAGAGCATGGTCATCCCGGCCGGCGGCGTGGCGCTGTGCTGGCTGCTGATGATGACGCTGTGGCGTGCGCCGCTGGACTACGCGCGCAGCTCGCGGCCCGAGATCGAGCAGATGCAGCATCACCTGCCCGCCGGCAGCTGCCTCGCGGCACCGGCGGCGCCGGCGGTCGCGGTCGCGGCGCTGGAGGTCTTCGGCCGCTACCGCGTCGACGCCCGGCCCGACGCCGCCGGCGGCGACTGCGGGCATCTGCTGTACCGCGTGCGGGGCCTGAAGGCGCCGCCGGCGCCGGCCGGCTGGCAGCACGTCGCCACCTTCCAGCGCATGAACGACCGCGGTGAACGCCTGGCGCTGTACCGGCGTCAGCCGACCGCGGCCGGCGAGGCGGCCGCCGCGACACGCTGACGCAGCCGCGCCGCCGGGAACACCAGCCTGAAGCACGAGCCCTTGCCGGGCTCGCTGCGCACGTCGATCTCGCCGCCGTGGCGCTGCACGACGTGCTTGACGATCGACAGCCCCAGCCCGGTGCCGCCGGTCTCGCGCGAGCGGCTGCCGTCGACGCGGTAGAAACGTTCGGTCAGCCGCGGCAGGTGCTCGCGCGCGATGCCGACGCCGGTGTCGGCGACCTCGATCTCGGCGCTGCCGTCGTCGCGGGCGTGAAAACGCAGGTCGATGCGGCCGCCTTCGGGCGTGTAGCGCACGGCGTTGCCGACGAGGTTGCCGATCGCGCTGAGCAGCTCGGTCTCGCTGCCGGCGATCTCGAAGTCCTCGCCGCCGGCGGCGTCGATCTCGTGGCGGCCGGCCGACAGCGCGCGGCCGTCGGCCTCGGCGCGGCGCAGCAGCGCGGACACCGATGACCAGCGGTCCGGCGGCGGCCGCGGGCTGCCTTCGAGCTGCGCCAGCGTCAGCAGGTCGGCCACCAGGGCCTGCATGCGGTCGGTCTGCTGCGCCATCAGCTTGAGCACACGCTCGCGCTCGACCGGCGTCAGCGGCAGCGAGGCCATGGTCTCGACGAAGCCGGCGAGCACCGTCAGCGGCGTGCGGATCTCGTGCGAGACGTTGGCGACGAAGTCGCGCCGCATCGCGTCGGCCCGTTCGCGCTCGGTGACGTCCAGCGACAGCACCAGGCGCAGGCCTTCGCCGTACTCGCGCACGATGACCGAGAAGCTGCGCCGGCCCAGCGGGTCGACGAGGGACAGCGTGTCGGAGAAGTCGCCGGCCTGCAGGAACTGCACGAAGGCCGGCTGGCGCACGAGGTTGGTGACGCGCTGGCGCCGGTCGCGCACCGGGTCGAGGCCGAAGTGGTCGGCGGCCACCGAGTTGCACCACTCGATCTGGCCGCCGGCGTCGAGCAGCATGACGCCGTTGGGCGAAGCCTCGATCGCCGACAGGAACTGCTCCAGGCGCTCGCGCTCGCGTTCGATCTGCGCCTCGCGCTGGCGCAGCGCGCGCTCGACCCGGTAGCCGAGCTCACCCCAGAAACCGGTATCGCGCGGCGCGCCACGCGCCTGGTCGCCGCGCAGCCAGCCCAGCAGACGCCGGCCGCGCCAGCCCTCGACCGCGGCCGCCAGCGCAGCGAAGAAGGCGGCGCCCAGCGGCGCGCCCAGGCCGGGCTGGCCGACGGAGCGCCCGACGACGTCACCGACCAGCGCACCGAGCGCGCCGGCGAGCATCGCCCAGACGGCGCGCGACAGCAGTGCACCCATGAGGGATCAGGCGGCGACGCTGCCCAGCTGCTGCGTCATGCGGTAGCCCGCACCACGCACGGTCTCGATCAGCGCCGAACACTGCGCCGGCGCCAGCGCCTCGCGCAGGCGCTTGACGTGCACGTCGACCGTGCGCTCCTCGATGAACACGTGGTCGCCCCAGACGCGGTCGAGCAGCTGCGCGCGGCTGTGCACACGCTCGGGGTGCGTCATCAGGAAGTGCAGCAGGCGGAACTCGGTCGGGCCCATCTTGACCTCGCGCAGCTCGCCGTCGACGCGGCGCGTGACGCGGCGCGTGGCCGGGTCCAGGCGCAGGCCGGCGACCTCGACCGGGCTGTCCAGCGCCTCGGGCGCCTTGCGCCGCAGCACGGCACGCATGCGCGCCAGCAGCTCCTTCGGCGAGAACGGCTTGGTCAGGTAGTCGTCGGCGCCGGCGTCGAGGCCGGCGATCTTGTCGGCCTCCTCGTTGCGCGCCGTCAGCATGATGATCGGGATCTCGCGCGTGCGCGTCTCGGCACGCCAGCGGCGCGCCAGCTGCAGCCCGCTCTGGCCGGGCAGCATCCAGTCGACGAGCACCAGGTCGGGCAGCACGCGGTCGACGGCGGCCTGGGCCTGGTCGGCCGTGGCGGCGACCGTGACCTCGTAGCCGGCGTGGCGCAGGTTGATCGAGATGAGTTCGGCGATCGCCGATTCGTCTTCGACGACGAGAACGTGGCTCATCGTGCCTCCTTGTGCCTCAGCGCACGACGTTCTCGACCGCCTCGACCGAGGCGTGCCGCACGTCCGTGCCCTTGACGACGTAGATGATGGCTTCGGCGAGGTTCTTGGCGTGGTCGCCCACCCGCTCGATGGCCTTGGCGACGAAGACCAGGTCGATGCTCGAGGAGATCGTGCGCGGGTCTTCCATCATGTAGGTGATCAGCTTGCGCAGCAGGCCGTCGAACTCCTGGTCGATCTGGTCGTCCTGCTTGAGCACCTCGAGCGCACGCGCGGTGTCCAGGCGGGCAAAGGCGTCGAGGGCCTTGCGCAGCTGGGCGAGCGCCAGGTTGGCCTCGAAGTCCAGGTCGGCCACCGGCAGGCGCAGCCGGCTGGAGACGCCGGTGTTGATCAGGCGCTGCACGGTGCGCGCGATGCGCGCGGCTTCGTCGCCGACACGCTCGAGGTTGCCGATCGTGCGGCTGACGGCGATCAGCAGGCGCAGGTCGCGCGCGGTCGGCTGGCGGCGGGCGATGATCGCCGACAGGTCGCGGTCGATCTCGACCTCGAACTGGTTGACCCGCTCCTCCTGCTGCAGCACCTGCGAGGCGGTCTCGCCGCTGAACTGCGTCAGCGCGTAGATCGCCTGCGCGACCTGGGCCTCGACGAGGCCGCCCATCTCCAGCACGCGGTTGGAGATACCGCTGAGCTCGGCGTCGAATTGCGTCGAAAGGTGTTTGTCGGTCATGGTCGGGTCCTCGACGCGGGGGGCATCAACCGAAGCGGCCGGTGATGTAGTCCTCGGTGTCCTTCTTCTTCGGCTTCATGAAGATGTCGGTCGTGGCGCCGAACTCGACCAGGTCGCCGAGGTACATGTAGGCGGTGTAGTCGGAGCAGCGCGCCGCCTGCTGCATGTTGTGGGTGACGATCATCACCGTGTAGTCGGCCTTGAGCTCGTGGATCAGCTCCTCGATCTTGCCGGTGGAGATCGGGTCCAGCGCCGAGCAGGGTTCGTCGAGCAGCAGCACCTCGGGCTTGATGGCGATGCCGCGCGCGATGCACAGCCGCTGCTGCTGGCCGCCCGAGAGGCCGGCGCCGCTCTGGCCGAGCTTGTCCTTGACCTCGTTCCACAGCGCCGCCTTCTTCAGCGCCCACTCGACACGCTCGTCCATCTCGACGCGCGGCAGCGACTCGAACAGCCGCACGCCGAAGGCGATGTTGTCGTAGATCGACATCGGGAACGGCGTCGGCTTCTGGAACACCATGCCGACCTTGGCGCGGATCAGCGAGACGTCGGTCTTGCTGCCGAGGATGTTCTCGCCGTCGAGCAGGATCTCGCCCTCGGCGCGCTGCTCCGGGTAGAGCTCGAACATGCGGTTGAAGGTGCGCAGCAGCGTGCTCTTGCCGCAGCCCGACGGGCCGATGAAGGCCGTGACCTTGCGCTCGGGGATGTCGAGGTTGATGCGCTTCAACGCATGGAAGTTGCCGTAATAGAAGTTCAGGTCGCGCACCGAGATCTTGACCTTCTCGGTGGTCGGCAGGTCGACGGGTCGGTCCATCGCGGAGAGCCTTATTGCTTGTTGCGGAACAGCACGCGGGCGAGGATGTTCAGCCCGAGCACGCCCAGCGTGATGAGGAAGACGCCGGCCCACGCGAGCTTCTGCCAGTTCTCGTAGGGGCTCATCGCGAACTTGAAGATCGTCACCGGCAGGCTGGCCATCGGCTGGCTGACGTCCAGCGTGAAGAACTGGTTGGACAGCGCGGTGAACAGCAGCGGTGCGGTCTCGCCGGAGATGCGCGCCAGCGCCAGCAGCACGCCGGTGACGACGCCGGCCAGCGAGGCCTTCAGCGTCACCGAGGCGATGACCTTCCACTTCGGCGTGCCCAGCGCGTAGGCGGCTTCGCGCAGCGAGTTCGGGATCAGGCCGAGCATGGTCGCCGTCGTGCGCACGACGACCGGGATGACGATCAGCGCCAGCGCCAGCACGCCGGCGAAGGCCGAGAAGCTGCGGGTGTGCGCCACCACCGCCGAGTAGACGAACAGGCCGATGACGATCGACGGCGCGGACAGCAGGATGTCGTTGATGAACTCGGTGGTGCGGCCCAGCCAGGTGCGCTGGCCGTACTCGGAGAGGTAGATGCCGCAGAGCACGCCGATCGGCGTGCCCAGCAGCGTCGCCAGACCGACCATGACCAGCGAGCCCACGATGGCGTTGGCCAGGCCGCCGGTCTCGGCCAGCGGCGGCGGCGTCGAGACGGTGAAGACCTGCAGCGTCAGCCCGGCATAGCCCAGGCGCACGGTCTCGACGAGGATCCAGACCAGCCAGAAGACGCCGAAGGCCATCGCCGCCAGCGCCAGCGTCAGCGCGATGACGTTGACGCGCTTGCGCCGCGCGTGCATGGCCAGGCGGCCGGCGCCGAAGGAGTCGGCGAGGCTCATGAACGGCTCCCTTCACCCTTGCGCAGCCGCACCAGCAGCAGGCGCGAGAAGGCCAGGACGACGAAGGTGATGAGGAACAGCACGAGGCCCAGGTAGATCAGCGAGGCCTGGTGCAGGCCGGCCTCGGCTTCGGCGAACTCGTTGGCCAGCGCCGAGGTGATGCTGTTGGCGGCCTCGAACAGCGACAGCGAGTCGAGCTGGTTGAAGTTGCCGATGACGAAGGTGACGGCCATCGTCTCGCCGAGCGCGCGGCCCAGGCCGAGCATGATGCCGCCGACGACGCCGGTCTTGGTGTAGGGCAGCACGACCTTCCAGACGACCTCCCAGGTCGTCGCGCCCAGGCCGTAAGCCGATTCCTTGAGCAGCGGCGGCGTGACGTCGAAGACGTCGCGCATCGTCGCGGCGATGAACGGGATCACCATGATCGCGAGGATGATCCCCGCCGACAGGATGCCGATGCCCACCGGCGGGCCGCTGAACAGCGCGCCGAGCACCGGCACCTCGCCGAACAGCGACTGCAGCGGGCCCTGGACGTAGGTGGCCAGGATCGGCCCGAAGACCAGCAGACCCCACATGCCGTAGACGATCGACGGCACCGCGGCGAGCAGCTCGATGGCCGTGCCCAGCGGCCGCTTCAGCCACTTGGGCGCCAGCTCGGTGAGGAACAGCGCGATGCCGAAGCTCACCGGCACCGCGATCAGCAGCGCGATCAGCGAGGTGGCGATCGTGCCGTAGATCATCACCAGGCCGCCGAACTTCTGCTGCACCGGGTCCCAGTCCTTGGACCAGAGGAAACCCAGGCCGAACTCCTGGATCGCCGGCGCAGCGCCGATCAGCAGCGAGATGATGATGCCGGCCAGCAGCGCCAGCGTGAGAAGCGCGGCGCCATGGGCCAGCGCCGAGAACAGCGCGTCGGCCCAGGGACCGTCCCGCCGCTTGCGCGGCGGCTGGCCCTTCGGGGCCGCTCGTGCCATGTCGCGATCCTGCTCGTAGGGGGTCGCGGGGAGTGTAGCGGCCAAGAGGAGCTCCGGTTCCCTGGTGACGTGACGATCGGACAGGCGATTACTTGAAGGCGATCGCCTTGCCGGCGCCGTCCTTCAGCTCGGCCGCCCACTGCTTGCGGATCAGGTCCTTGACCGAGGCCGGCAGCGGCACGTAGTCGAGTTCCTCGGCCATCTTGTCGCCGTTGGTGTAGGCCCAGTCGAAGAACTTCAGCGAGGCCGCCGCGCTGGCCGGCTTGTCCTGCGCCTTGTGCATCATGATGAAGGTCGCGCCGGTGATCGGCCAGCTGTCCTTGCCGGGCTGCTCGGTCAGCACCTGATAGAAGCTCTTGGCCCAGTCGGCACCGGCGGCGGCGGCCTTGAAGGCGGTGTCGTCCGGGGCGACGAAGCTGCCGGCCTGGTTCTTCAGCAGCACGTGCGCCATCTTGTTCTGCTTGGCGTAGGCGTATTCGACGTAGCCGATCGAGTTCGGCAGGCGCTGCACGAAGGCCGAGACGCCTTCGTTGCCCTTGCCGCCGGCGCCGGTCGGCCAGTTCACGGCCGTGCCTTCGCCGACCTTGGCCTTCCACTCGGCGTTCACCTTCGACAGGTAGTTGGTGAACAGGAAGCTGGTGCCGGAGCCGTCGGCGCGGCGCACCGGGGCGATCTTCGAGTCGGGCAGCGACACGCCCGGGTTCAGCGCGGCGATCGCCGGGTCGTTCCACTTCTGGACCTTGCCCAGGTAGATGTCGCCCAGCACCTGGCCGGTGAGCTTGAGCTGGCCCGGCTTGATGCCGGCGACGTTGACCACCGGCACGACGCCGCCGATCACCGTCGGGAACTGGATCAGGCCGTCCTTGGCGAGCTCGGCGTCGGCCAGCGGTGCGTCGCTGGCGCCGAAGTCGACGGTCTTGCCGCGGATCTGGCGCATGCCGGCACCCGAGCCCACCGACTGGTAGTTGATGCGCACGCCGGTGGCCTTGTTGTAGGCGTCGGCCCACTTGGCGTAGATCGGGGCGGGGAACGAGGCGCCGGCGCCGGTCACGTCCTGGGCCCAGGCGAAGGAGGTGCCGAGCGCCATCGTGGCGGCCAGCGCGATACCGCGGGACAGATTCAGAGTCATCGATTGCACCTTGTGGAGGGTGGGGTGAGGTCCTGACGTTCGGGCTGGACTCTAGAAAGGCTTCGTGACGGCGCTGTGACACCTGCCGAAAGGACTGTCATCGACGCGATCCCGTCACGCGGAGGTCACGGGAACGTCACGAACGCCGCCTAGCCTTGCGCCGGACGATTTCCCTTCAGACCGGAGACCTTTCGATGACCCGCACTCCCCGCCTCTTTCTCGGCGCCCTGGCGCTGACCGCCTCGGCCTGGCTCGCCGGTTGCGCCACCACGCCGGCGCCGACGACGATCGCCGACACCGCGGCGCGCACGCCCGAGCTGTCGACGCTGAACCGCCTGATCCAGGAAGCCGGCCTCGCCGACACGCTGCGCGGCGCCGGCCCGTACACCGTCTTCGCGCCCAGCGACGAGGCCTTCAAGGCCGTCCCGGCCAAGACCATGGCCGAGCTGTCGACGAACAAGGAACTGCTGAAGTCGGTGCTCGGCTACCACGTGCTGCCGGGCAAGGTGACGGCCGCCGAGGTCAAGGACGGCCAGGTCGCGACGCTGCAGGGCGCCAAGGTCGCCGTCTCGCACGCCGGCGACTTCGTCACCGTCGACGAGGCGCTGGTGCAGAAGGCCGACGTGCCGGCGACCAACGGCGTGATCCACGTCGTCGACCGCGTGCTGATGCCGCCGAAGAAGTGATTGAAAAGGGCCGCCCGAGGCGGCCCTGTCGCACGATGACGAGCCGCCCGGCCTCCCGGCCCGCGGCTCGTCGTGCGTTCAGCCGCGCACGGCGGCCGCGGCCAGGCGCTCGGCGCAGCGGCGGCCCAGTTCGCCGTCGCGCGCCTCGACCATCACACGCAGCACCGGCTCGGTGCCCGAGGCGCGGATCAGCACCCGGCCACCGTCGCCGAGTTCACGCTCGACGGTCTCGCGCACGTCCTGCAGCGCGGCGTTGCGCGTCCAGTCGCTGCCCTCGGGCAGGCGGACGTTGAGCAGCGTCTGCGGGAACAGGTCCACGCCTTCGAGCAGCGCGGCCAGCGGCCGGCCGGCGCGACGCACCGCCTGCAGCACCTGCAGCGCGCTGACGATGCCGTCACCGGTGGTGTGGCGGTCCAGCGCCAGCAGATGGCCGGAGCCTTCGCCGCCGAGCTGCCAGCCGCGCGCGGCCAGTTCCTCGAGCACGTAGCGGTCGCCGACCTTGGCGCGCACCATCGGCACGCCGCGGCGCTGCAGCGCCTGCTCGACGGCGATGTTGGTCATCAGCGTGCCGACGACGCCCGGCACCACCTGGCCCTGCGTCAGGCGGTCGTGGGCCAGCACGTACAGCAGTTCGTCGCCGTTGTAGAGCCGGCCCTGGGCGTCGACCATCAGCAGCCGGTCGGCGTCGCCGTCCAGCGCCACGCCGTAGTCGGCGCAGTGCTCGGCGACGGCCGCCACCAGCGCCTTCGGCGAGGTCGCGCCGACGCCGGCGTTGATGTTCAGGCCGTCGGGCTCGCAACCGATCTTCACGACCGTGGCGCCGAGCTCGTGGAAGACGTCGGGGGCGACGTGGTAGGCGGCGCCGTGCGCGGCGTCGACGACGATCTTCAGCCCGCGCAGCGACAGGCTGTGCGGCACGGTGCTCTTGCAGAACTCGATGTAGCGGCCGCTGGCGTCGGCGAGGCGGCGCGCCTTGCCCAGACCGGCGGAGTCGACCCACTGCGCCGGCTCCTGCAGCGCGGCCTCGACCTCGCGTTCCCACTCGTCGGGCAGCTTCTCGCCGGCGGCGGAGAAGAACTTGACGCCGTTGTCGGCGAACGGGTTGTGCGAGGCGCTGATGACGACGCCCAGATCCAGCCGCAGCGCGCGTGTCAGGTAGGCGACGCCGGGGGTCGGCAGCGGGCCGCTCAGCAGCACGTCGACACCGGCCGAGGCAAAGCCGGCTTCCAGCGCCGACTCGATCATGTAGCCCGAGATGCGGGTGTCCTTGCCGACGAGCACCGTCGGGCGTGCGCTGCTGCGGCGCAACACGCGGCCGACCGCGTGGCCCAGGCGCAGCATGAAGTCCGGCGTGATCGGGGCGCGGCCGACGGTGCCGCGGATGCCGTCGGTGCCGAAATAGGTTCTGCTCATGGGGTGATTGTCGCGGTTGGCGGCGGCGCCCGGCGCCCCCGCAAGCGTGGATTTGAGCCAGCTCAGGCGGCCGGGCGGCGGCAGCAGGCCACCGCCGACCAGACCTTGAGCGCATCGACGGTGGCGCCGACGTCGTGCACGCGCACGATGCGCGCCCCGCGTTCGACGGCCATCAGCGCCGCGGCGACGCTGGCCGCCAGGCGCTCGCCGGCCGGCCGGCCGGTCAGCTGGCCGAGCGTGCCCTTGCGCGACCAGCCGACCAGCAGCGGCATCTGCAGGTCCAGCAGCTCGCGCTGGCGCGCCAGCAGTTCGAGGTTGTGCGCGGCGGTCTTCGCGAAGCCGACGCCGGGGTCCGCGGCGATGCGCTCGCGCGCGATGCCGGCGGCCTCCAGCGCGGCCGCCCGCTCGCGCAGGAAGCCGGCGACCTCGGCGACGACGTCGTCGTAGTCGGTCAGCGACTGCATCGTGGCCGGCTCGCCGCGCATGTGCATGACGCAGACGCCGGCCGTCGGGTGCGCCGCCACCGCCTCGAGGGCACCGGGGCGCAGCAGCGAGCGCACGTCGTTGACGATGTCCGCCCCGGCCGCCAGCACCGCGCGCATGACCTCCGGGCTGCTCGTGTCGACCGAGACCGGAACGCCCAGCGTCACGGCGTGGCGCACCACGGGCAGCACGCGCGCCAGTTCCTCGTCGACGTCGGGCGCCACCGAGCCGGGCCGGGTGGACTCGCCGCCGATGTCCAGGATGTCGACGCCCTGCTCGACCAGCGCGTCGCAGTGCGCCCGGGCCGCGTCGGCGTCACGGTAGCGCCCGCCATCGGAGAACGAGTCGGGCGTGGCGTTGACGATGCCCATCACGCGCGGGCGCGACAGGTCGATGCGGAAACGTGCGGTCTGCCAGACGGTGGCGGAAGCGGACATCCTGGGTGGAGCGGTTGAGTCGTCGAGAGAGGCAGTGTGCCTTGGTGGCGCGGAGGCGGGACGGGCCGCCGAACTCAGGGGTCAGGTCTCGGCCGAACTCAGGGGTCAGGTCTCACGAGACCTGACCCCGTTCTTCAGCTGGGGTCAGGTCTCGTGAGACCTGACCCCGAATGCCGGCGCTCAGCGGAAACGAACGCGGGGCCCGAAGGCCCCGCGTTCCCGGCGTCGTGCGAGCTCAGACCGTCGCCGGCGTGCCGTCCGGATGCGCCGGCGGCGTGGTGCCGCCGCCCTTGTTGGCCGACGGCGTCCAGTCCTTCGGCGGGCGCGGCGGCTTGCCGGACATGATGTCGTCGATCTGCTCGGCGTCGATCGTCTCCCACTCGAGCAGCGCCTGGGCCATCGAGTGCATCTTGTCCTGGTGGTCCTCGATCAGCTTGCGCGCAACGACGTAGCGCTCGTCGATGATGCGGCGGATGACCTCGTCGACCTTGCGCATGGTCTCCTCGGACATCGTCGTCGTCTTGGTCACCGAACGGCCGAGGAAGACCTCGCCTTCGTTCTCGGCATAGACCATCGGGCCCAGCTCGTCGGTCATGCCGTAGCGCGTGACCATGTCGCGCGCGATCTGCGTCGCACGCTCGAAGTCGTTGCTGGCGCCGGTGGTCATCTGGTTCATGAACACCTCTTCGGCGATGCGGCCGCCGAACAGCACCGAGATCGTCGACAGCATGCGCTCCTTGTCCATGCTGTAGCGGTCGCCTTCGGGCAACTGCATCGTCACGCCCAGCGCACGGCCGCGCGGGATGATCGTCACCTTGTGCACCGGGTCGGTCTTGGGCAGCAGGCGCGCGACGAGCGCGTGGCCGGCCTCGTGGTAGGCGGTGTTCTTGCGCTCCTCCTCGGGCATGACCATGGACTTGCGCTCGGGGCCCATCATGATCTTGTCCTTGGCCTTCTCGAAGTCGACCATCTCGACGACGCGGCCGTTGCGGCGCGCAGCGAAGAGGGCCGCCTCGTTGACCAGGTTGGCCAGGTCGGCACCGGAGAAGCCCGGCGTGCCGCGTGCCAGGATGTCGGCACGGATGTCCTGGCCGACCGGCACCTTGCGCATGTGCACGTTGAGGATCTGCTCGCGGCCGCGCACGTCGGGCAGCGTCACGTAGACCTGGCGGTCGAAACGGCCCGGGCGCAGCAGCGCCGGGTCAAGGATGTCGGGCCGGTTGGTGGCCGCCATCACGATGACGCCGAGGTTGGTCTCGAAGCCGTCCATCTCGACGAGCATCTGGTTCAGCGTCTGCTCGCGCTCGTCGTTGCCGCCGCCCAGGCCGGCACCGCGGTGGCGGCCGACGGCGTCGATCTCGTCGATGAAGATGATGCAGGGCGCGCTCTTCTTCGCCTGCTCGAACATGTCGCGCACACGCGCCGCGCCGACGCCGACGAACATCTCGACGAAGTCGGAGCCGGAGATGCTGAAGAACGGCACCTTGGCCTCGCCGGCGATGGCCTTGGCCAGCAGCGTCTTGCCGGTTCCCGGAGGGCCGACCAGCAGCACGCCGCGCGGGATGCGCCCGCCCAGCTTCTGGAACTTCTGCGGGTCCTTCAGGAAGTCGACGAGTTCCTTGACCTCTTCCTTGGCCTCGTCGCAGCCGGCGACGTCGGCGAAGGTGGTCGAGTTGTTGGCCTCGTCGAGCATGCGCGCCTTGCTCTTGCCGAAGCTGAAGGCGCCGCCCTTGCCGCCGCCCTGCATCTGGCGCATGAAGTACACCCAGACGCCGATCAGCAGCAGCATCGGGCCCCAGCTGACGAGGATGCTCATCAGCACCGAGGGCTCCTCGCGCGGCTTGACGTCGAACTTGATGCCGTTGTTGATCAGGTCGCCGACGAGGCCGCGATCAAGGTAGGTCGCCGTGCTGCGCAGGCGCTTGTCGTCCGTCGTCGTCGCGATGATCTCGGTGCCGCCGCCGGGGTTCTCCTGCAGCGTGACCGACTTGATGCGCTTGCTGCGCACTTCCTCGAGGAAGTCGGAGTAGCCGATCTGGTTGCCCGCCGCCGCCCCCCGGTCGAACTGCTTGAAGACGGTGAAGAGCACGAGGGCGATCACCAGCCAGACGGCGACCTTGGAAAACCACTGATTGTTCACCGCGGCTCCTTCTCCAGTTCAACGGCGCGGAAGGCCACCACGCGGGCCAACCGAATTCCACGGTAGGTGGGGATCATTCTATTCGACACAAGGGTATGGGCCTGGACGAGAAAAACCGGGTGAAACACCACCGGACAGCGTCATTTTCCGCTGTCGGCGACGCCCTTGCCGTTCTTGGGGCCGATGCCGACCAGAAAGGTCTCGGCCGACTTGTCGCGCGAGGCCTTGGGCTTGATCGGCTTGACGACGCGAAAGCTGTCCTTGAAGAGCTTGACGAGCTGGCTGTAGCCGCTGCCGTGGAAGGCCTTGCAGACCAGCGCCCCTTCGGGCTTGAGGTGCTGGAGCGCGAACTCGACCGCCAGTTCCACCAGGTGCGCGATGCGCGCCGCGTCCGACACCGGAATGCCCGACAGGTTGGGCGCCATGTCCGAGACGACGATGTCGACCGGACGGCCGGCGAGCTCGGCGGCCAGGCGGGCGGCGACCTCGTCCTCGCGGAAGTCGCCCTGCAGGAAGGTGACGCCTTCGATCGGCTCGAAGTCGAGGATGTCCAGCGCGATGATCGTGCCGTCGAGCGCGCCCGCCGCGGCGCCTTCGGGTGCGAAGCGGCGGCGCAGGTACTGGCTCCAGGCGCCGGGCGTGGCACCCAGGTCGACGGCCACCTGGCCGGGCTTGATCAGCCCGAGGGCCTCGTCGATCTCCTTGAGCTTGTAGGCGGCACGCGAACGATAGCCGTCGCGCTGGGCTGCCTTCACGTACGGATCGGTCAGGTGATCGTGCAGCCAGGCTCGATTGACGCGTTTGCTCTTCGATGATTTCATTCGTCGGTCGATAATACGGCGATGCCCGCCATTGAACTCACGCCTGCCGAGCGCAAGCAACACCGCGCCGACGCCCACCACCTCGACCCGGTCGTCCTGATCGGAGCCGACGGCCTGACCCCCGCGGTGGTCAAGGAGACCGACGCGGCGCTGAACGCCCACGGACTGATCAAGGTCCGCATCTTCTCCGACGACCGCAACGCCCGTGCGGCGATGATGGCCCAGCTGGCCGGCGAGCTGAACGCCGCGCCGGTGCAGCAGATCGGCAAGCTGCTGGTGCTGTGGCGCCCGATCCCGGCCAAGGAGAAGACCGAGCGCGAGGACCGCAAGCCGGGGCCGCGTGTCGTCAAGCTGGTCAAGTTCTCCAAGAGCGGCAACCACCGCGCGACGGTCACGAAGGTCAAGGTCTATGGCAACCAGCGGGTCACCGCCGGCGGCCAGATCAAGCGCGTGAAGCCGCGCGCCACCAGCGTCAAGAAGAAGGTCTCGGACTGAGCGTCGCGCGCCAGGCCAGCACCATCACGAGGATGCACTTGAGCGCGTAGAACGCGCTGCTGATCGCATGCAGGGCGCCGAACGACAACGGCCCCTGCCCCAGGCGCGCCGCCGGCATCATCGGCTGGATGACGAAGTAGCCGGCGACGGTGCAGAAGATCGCACCCAGCGCCAGGCCGAAGCCCCACGAGAACTGCGCGCCGCCATCACGCCGCACGCAGGCACGCTCCAGCAGCACCATCACGACGCCCAGCGCGAGGCTGGTATAGGCTTCCTGCGCCAGCATGCGCGCGGCCAGCCGGCCGGCGTCGGCCTGCGGCAGCAGCGCGAACCCCGCCGGCGTCGCCAGCAGCGCGACGCACAGCAGCCAGCCGGCCCACAGGCCCGGCAGCAGGCGACGCCAGCGCTGCAGCGCCATCGTCAGATGTACTTCACCTCGACGATCTCCCAGTGCCTGACGCCGCCCGGCGCCTGCACCTCGGCGACGTCGCCGGCCATCTTGCCGATCAGCGCGCGCGCGATCGGGCTGCTGATCGAGATGCGGCCCTCCTTCAGGTCGGCCTCGTCGTCACCGACGATCTGGTAGGTGACCTCGGCCCCGGTGTCCTCGTCGGCGAGGTCGACCGTGGCGCCGAAGACGACCTTGCCGCCGGCGTCCAGCGCCGACGGGTCGATGACCTGGGCCGCGGCGAGCTTGCCCTCGAGCTCCTTGATCCGGCCTTCGATGAAGCCCTGCTTGTCCTTGGCCGCGTCGTACTCGGCGTTCTCGGACAGGTCGCCCTGGGCACGAGCCTCGGCGATGGCCTGGATGACCGCATGGCGCTCGACGGTCTTCAGGCGTTGCAGTTCTTCCTTCAGCTTTTCGGCGCCGCGCCGGGTCAGGGGGATGGTGGCCATGGTGAGCGTCTTGTGTTCGGACAAAGTGAATCCGCCGCAGGGGCCCGGTCGGGCGCCTGCGGCGGATCAGCGAAGGGCCGGAGTCTAATTCAGTTCCGCGTGCAATTCCTGCAGCGAAAGCACTTCGAGGTCATCCTGGTGCTTCAGCGCCTCGGTGGCCGCCTCGCTGCCGGCCATCGTCGTGTAATAGGTGACACGATTGGCCAGAGCCGCCGTACGGATATAACGCGAATCTGCAATCGCCGTGCGCGTTTCGTCCACCGTCGTGAAGACCAGCTGCACCTCGCCGGCCTTGACCTTGTCGGCAATGTGCGGGCGGCCGTCCTTGACCTTGTTGACGAGCTTCACCGGCACGCCGGCGTCGGCGATCGCCTGCGCCGTGCCCTTGGTGGCGAGCACCTCGTAGCCGAGGTCGACCAGATCGGCGGCGACCTTCACGGCGCGCTGCTTGTCGCTGTTCTTCACCGTGATGACGACCGTGCCCTTCTCGGGCAGGCGCGAACCGGCGCCGAGCTGGCTCTTCAGCATCGCCTCGCCGAAGGTCCTGCCGACGCCCATCACCTCGCCGGTCGAGCGCATCTCCGGGCCGAGGATCGGGTCGACGCCGGGGAACTTGTTGAACGGGAAGACCGCTTCCTTGACGCTGAAGAACGGCGGCACGATCTCCTCGCCGATGCCCTGCTCGTCCAGCGACCGCCCGGCCATGCAGCGCGCGGCGATCTTGGCCAGCGGGCGGCCGGTGGCCTTGCTGACGAAGGGCACGGTGCGCGAGGCACGCGGGTTCACCTCGAGCACGTAGACGACGGCGTCGTCGCCCTCGCCCTGGACGGCGAACTGGGTGTTCATCAGGCCGACGACGCCCAGCGCCTTGGCCATCGCCGCGGCCTGGCGGCGCATCTCGTCCTGCAGCGCCGGCGACAGCGAGTACGGCGGCAGCGAGCAGGCCGAATCGCCGCTGTGGATGCCGGCGGCCTCGACGTGTTCCATGATGCCGCCGATCAGCACCTTGCCCGTCGCGTCGGCGATGCAGTCGACGTCGACCTCGACGGCGTCGTCGAGGAAGCGGTCGAGCAGCACCGGGCTCTTGTCGCTGACCTTGACCGCCTCGCGCATGTAGCGCTCGAGGTCCTTGTCGCCGTGCACGATCTCCATCGCGCGGCCGCCGAGCACGTAGCTCGGGCGCACGACCAGCGGATAGCCGATCTCGTGGGCCAGCGCCAGCGCCTGCTCCTCGGTGCGCGCGGTGCGGTTGGGCGGCTGCTTCAGGCCGAGCTCGTGCAGCAGCTTCTGGAAGCGCTCGCGGTCCTCGGCGATGTCGATCGAGTCGGGCGTCGTGCCGATGATCGGCACGCCGGCGCGCTCGAGGTCCAGCGCCAGCTTCAGCGGCGTCTGGCCGCCGTACTGGACGATGACGCCGACCGGCTTTTCCTTGTCGACGATCTCCAGCACGTCTTCCAGCGTCACGGGCTCGAAGTACAGGCGGTCGCTGGTGTCGTAGTCGGTCGACACGGTCTCCGGGTTGCAGTTGACCATGATGGTCTCGTACCCGTCCTCGCGCATCGCCAGCGCCGCGTGCACGCAGCAGTAGTCGAACTCGATGCCCTGGCCGATGCGGTTGGGGCCGCCGCCGAGCACCATGATCTTCTTCTTGTCGGTGGGCTCGGCCTCGCACTCCTCGTCGTACGTGGAGTACATGTAGGCGGTCTGCGTCGCGAACTCGGCGGCGCAGGTGTCCACGCGCTTGTAGACCGGGCGCACGCCCAGTTCGTGGCGGCGCGCGCGCACCGCGTGCTGGTTCGTGCCCAGCAGCTTGGCCAGACGCTTGTCGGAGAAGCCCTTGGCCTTCAGCCAGCGCAGTTCGGCGGCCGACAGCGCGGCCAGGTCGGCACGCGCGGCGACCTGCTGCTCGGTGGCCACCAGGTCCTGGATCTGGGCCAGGAACCACGGGTCGACCGCGGTCTCCTCGAAGACCTCGTCCAGCGTCATGCCGATGCGAAAGGCGTCGGCCAGGAACAGGATGCGCTCGGGGCCGACGTTGCCGATCTCGTCGACGATCTCGTCGCGGTCGGTGCTGCGCTCGGTCAGGCCGTCGATGCCGGTCTCCAGGCCGCGCAGCGCCTTCTGGAAGCTCTCCTGGAAGGTGCGGCCCATCGCCATCACCTCGCCGACGGACTTCATCTGCGTCGTCAGGTGCGGGTCGGCGGCGGGGAACTTCTCGAACGCGAAGCGCGGGATCTTGGTGACGACGTAGTCGATCGAGGGCTCGAAGCTGGCCGGCGTCGCGCCGCCGGTGATGTCGTTCTTCAGCTCGTCGAGCGTGTAGCCGACAGCCAGCTTGGCCGCGACCTTGGCGATCGGGAAGCCGGTGGCCTTGGACGCCAGCGCCGACGAACGCGACACACGCGGGTTCATCTCGATGACGATCAGGCGGCCATTGTTCGGATTGACCGAGAACTGGACGTTGGAGCCGCCGGTGTCGACGCCGATCTCGCGCAGGATCGCGATCGACGCGTTGCGCATCAGCTGGTATTCCTTGTCGGTCAGCGTCTGCGCGGGCGCCACGGTGATCGAGTCACCGGTGTGGATGCCCATCGGGTCGAGGTTCTCGATGGAGCAGACGATGATGCAGTTGTCCGCACGGTCGCGGACGACTTCCATCTCGTACTCCTTCCAGCCGATCAGCGACTCCTCGATGAGCAGTTCCTTGGTCGGCGAAAGGTCGAGGCCGCGCTTGCAGATCTCCTCGAACTCCTCCGGGTTGTAGGCGATGCCGCCACCGGTGCCGCCCATCGTGAAGCTCGGGCGGATGACCATCGGGAAGCCCGTGCCGCCGATCTCGGACTGGATGCGCCGCTGCACCGCGAGCGCTTCCTCCATGCTGTGCGCGATGCCGCTCTTGGCCGATTCCAGCCCGATGGCCGTCATCGCGTCCTTGAACTTCATGCGGTCTTCGGCCTTCTCGATCGCGTGCTCGTTGGCGCCGATCATCTCGACGCCGTACTTGGCGAGCACGCCATGGCGGTGCAGATCCAGCGCGCAGTTCAGCGCCGTCTGGCCGCCCATCGTCGGCAGGATCGCGTCGGGGCGCTCCTTGGCGATGATCTTCTCGACGACCTGCCAGGTGATGGGCTCGATGTAGGTGACATCGGCCATCTCCGGGTCGGTCATGATCGTCGCCGGGTTGCTGTTGACGAGGATGACCTTGTAGCCCTCCTCGCGCAGCGCCTTGCAGGCCTGGGCGCCGGAATAGTCGAACTCGCAGGCCTGGCCGATGATGATCGGGCCGGCGCCGATGATGAGGATCTTGTGGATGTCGTTGCGCTTGGGCATGGGTCAGGCTCTCTCTTGCATCAGCGCCACGAAGCGGTCGAACAGGTAGCCGATGTCGTGCGGGCCGGGGCTGGCCTCGGGGTGTCCCTGGAAGCAGAAGGCCGGGCGGTCGGTGCGGGCCAGGCCCTGCAGCGTGCCGTCGAACAGGCTGACGTGCGTGGGGCGCAGGTTGGCACCCAGCGTCTTCTCGTCGACCGCGAAGCCGTGGTTCTGGCTGGTGATGCTGACGCGGCCACTGTCCAGGTCCTTCACCGGATGGTTGCCGCCGTGGTGGCCGAACTTCATCTTGAAGGTCTTCGCACCCGAGGCCAGGGCCATGATCTGGTGGCCCAGGCAGATGCCGAAGGTCGGCACGCCGGCGTCGATGATCTCGCGCGCCGCGGCGATGGCGTAGTCGCAAGGCTCCGGGTCCCCGGGGCCGTTGCTGAGGAAGACGCCGTCGGGCTTGAGCTTGAACACCTCGGCGGCCGGCGTCTTCGCCGGCACGACGGTGACGCGGCAGCCGCGGTCGGCCAGCAGGCGCAGGATGTTGCGCTTGACGCCGAAGTCGTAGGCGACGACGTGGAACTTCGCGTCGGTCAGCGTGCCGTGGCCACGGCCGAGCTGCCAGGAGGTCTCGGTCCACTCGTAGGGCGCGTCGGCCGACACGACCTGAGCCAGGTCCAGCCCGGCCATCGACGGCGCGGCCTGGGCGGCGGCGACGGCGGCGGCGATCTCGGCTTCACCGACGACGGTGCCGGGCACGAAGCTGACGATGCAGCCGTTCTGCGCGCCGGTCGTGCGCAGCACGCGCGTCAGGCGGCGGGTGTCGATGCCGGCGATGGCCACCGTGCCCTCGCGCTCGAGGTACTGCGCCAGCGACAGCGTGGCGCGGAAGTTGGAGACGCGCAGCGGCAGGTCCTTGATGACCAGGCCGGCGGCGTGAACCTTGGCGGCCTCGACGTCTTCCTCGTTGACGCCGACGTTGCCGATGTGCGGATACGTCAGCGTGACGATCTGCCGGCAATAGCTCGGGTCGGTGAGGATTTCCTGGTAGCCGGTGAGCGCGGTGTTGAACACCACCTCGCCGACGGTCCGACCGGGCGCGCCGATCGAGGTACCGAGGAAGGTCGTGCCGTCTGCGAGTGCGAGGAGTGCGGGGGGCAGGACGGGCAGCAAGTGAAAAGCTCCGGGATTCGCGCGCCCAGCGCCACCCGGTGAAGGGTGGTCCGAGGGGGAAACCGACGACGGAGTTTCGCTAGGGCTGCGGTGATGGCGGGTAAACCTGCTGAGTATAGCCGATTCGTGGCACCCACCGGTCAACGATCGTGATACAGCCCCGTGGCCGCAGCCGCGGAGGCGGCACTTCCCGCCGCCTGCCCCGCCGGGAGAACAGCCCAGGGCGCCGCGGGGCCATTCGACGAATGACGGAACCTACAATTGCTTTCCGACTCAAAGAGTCGTCTTTGTCACAACCCCCTTCGGAGGTCTGATGGATCGCACTTCGCCCACCTACGGCGGTTTCGCAGGCGGCGGCGTTCTGACCGCGCAGCGCAACCGCGTCCTGCGCAACACCTATGCGCTGCTCGCGCTGTCTCTCGTGCCAACCGTGCTCGGTGCCTGGATCGGCGTCACCACCGGCATCACGGCCAGCCTCGGCATGGGCATGAGCGCGCTGGTCTTCCTCGGCGGCGCGTTCGCGTTCATGTTCGCGATCGAGAAGACCAAGAACTCGGCGGCCGGCGTCGGCGTGCTGCTCGGCTTCACGTTCTTCATGGGCCTGATGCTGTCGCGCATGCTGGCGGCCATCCTCGGCTTCTCGAACGGCGCGTCGCTGATCATGACCGCCTTCGGCGGCACCGCGGCGGTGTTCTTCGCGATGGCCTCGCTGGCCACGGTGGTCAAGCGCGACCTGTCGAACCTGTCGAAGTTCCTGTTCGTCGGCGCGATCCTGCTGCTGGTCGCTGGCGTCATCAACATCTTCGTGCAGTCCAGCGCGCTGATGCTGACGCTGTCGGTCGCCGCGATCGGCATCTTCTCGGCCTTCATGCTGGTCGACGTCAAGCGTGTCATCGACGGCGGCGAGACGAACTACATCAGCGCCACGCTGGCGATCTACCTGGACATCTACAACGTGTTCCAGAGCCTGCTGATGCTGCTGGGCATCTTCGGCGGCGAACGCGACTGACGCTCGCACGAGCAACGAAAACGGGGCCCGAGGGCCCCGTTTTTCTTGTGCGTCGCGGACGCGTCAGCCAGCCTCGGGCGCGACTTCCACCCCGGCGAGCTCCGGCTGCGCCTCGCCCTCGGGGCGCGGGCCGAGCGCCGCCTCGGTGCGCTCGAACACCGCGACGCTCTCGACGTGGGCGGTGTGCGGGAACATGTTGACGACGCCCGCGGCGACGCAGCGGAAGCCCGCCAGGTGCACGATCAGCCCGGCGTCGCGCGCCAGCGTCGCCGGGTTGCAGCTGACGTAGACGATGCGCCGCGGCGGCGTCCAGCCCTCGCGGCCGCGCAGCTCGGCCAGCGACTTGGCGAGCGCGAACGCGCCTTCGCGCGGCGGGTCCACGAGCCAGGCGTCGGCGGCGCCGCTGGTCATCAGCTCGTCGGCGCTCATCTCGAACAGGTTGCGCGCGGCAAAGCTGGTGTTGGCCGACAGCCCGTTGGCGGCGGCGTTGTCGCGCGCCCGCTGCACCAGCGTCTCGCTGCCTTCGATGCCGTGCACCGCGGCCGCACGCCGCGCCAGCGGCAGCGTGAAGTTGCCCAGGCCGCAGAACCAGTCGACGACACGTTCGTGCGGCTTCGGGTCGAGCAGCCGCACCGCGCGGTCGACGAGCACGCGGTTGATCTGCGGGTTCACCTGCGTGAAGTCGGTCGGCTTGAACGGCATCGTCACGCCGTACTCCGGCAGCGAGTAAGAGAGCTGCGGCCCACCGTCGTCGAGACGGTGAACGGTCTCCGGCCCCTTGGGCTGCAGCCACCACTGCACACCGTGCTCGGCACCGAAGGCGCGCAGCCTGGCCGCATCGCCGGCCGACAAGGGCTCGAGGTGGCGCAGCACCAGCGCGACGACCTCGTCGCCGGCGGCCAGCTCGATCTGCGGCAGGCGGTCTCGCTGCTCCATCGCGCCGACCAGCTCGCGCAGCGCCGGCAGCATCGCGCTGACCTGGGCCGGCAGCACCGGGCACTCGAGCATGTCGGCGACGTAGCGCGACTTGCGCTCGTGAAAACCCACCAGCACCGTGCCCTTCTTCGGCACGTAGCGCACCGACAGCCGCGCGCGCCAGCGATACCCCCAGGCCGGCCCGTGAACCGGGCGCAGCAGCCGCTCGGGCCTGACCTTGCCGAGATGCCAGAGGTTGTCCTCCAGCACCCGCTGCTTGACGGCGACCTGGGCCGACGGATGCAGGTGCTGCATCTTGCAGCCGCCGCAAGCGCCCGCATGCAGCCCGAAGTGGGCGCAGCCCGGGCGCACGCGCTGCGAACTCTCGCGTGCCAGCGCGGAGAGCACGCCCTGCTCCCACTGGTTCTTGCGCCGCGCGACCTGCACCTGCACGGTCTCGCCCGGCAGCGCGCCTTCGATGAACACCACCTTGCCGTCGGCGCGATGCGCGACGCCCTGGGCCTCGAGGTCGAGCGACTCGACCTGCAGCCAATCCGTACCTGAACTCATGCCCCGATTATCCCGGGCCGGCGCCCCGACTCAGAACAGCGCGTCGCGATCGACGCCACGGCGCATCATGCGGCGCTTGAGCTTGAGCAGGGCTTCCTGCTGGATCTGGCGGATGCGCTCGCGCGTGAGGCCCAGTCGCACGGCCAGTTCCTCCAGCGTCTCGGGCTCGCGATCGTGCAGGCCGAAGCGGCCGGCAAGCACCTCGCGCTCGCGCTCGTTGAGCTCGGCCAGACCGTGGTCCAGCAGGTGCACGGCCTCGCGGCTGAGCGTCAGACCGAGCGGGTCGACGGCATCGTCGTCGGCCACCGTGTCGAGCATCGACTCGCCGCCTTCGCGCTCCAGCGGCATGTCCAGCGAGGTCGGCTGCTCGGCGAGTTTCAGCAGCTCGGCGACCTCGTCGACCGGGCGACCCAGCGCCGCGGCGACCTCGTCGACCGAGACCGGCCGCTCGGCCTCGCCATGGCGCGAAGACTCCAGCGCCCGGCGCGCCTTGAGCACCTGGTTGAGCTCGCGCACGACGTGCACCGGCAGCCGGATCAGCCGGGCCTGGTGCATGATCGCCCGCTCGATGCTCTGCCGGATCCACCACGAGGCGTAGGTCGAGAAGCGGAAACCGCGCTCGGGCTCGAACTTGCCGGTGGCGTGCATCAGGCCGAGGTTGCCTTCCTCGATCAGGTCGATCATCGGCATGCCGCGGCCGACGTAGTGCTTGGCGATGCTGACGACGAGGCGCAGGTTGCGCTCGATCATCGTCTGGCGCGCCGCGAAGTCGCCGGCGCGTGCACGCACCGCGGTCGCGTGCTCCTCCTCGGCACTCATCAGCGGCGCGCGGCGGATGTCGCGCAGATAGCTCTGCAGCGTGTTGCCGTGCTCGGCCTCGCCGTCGGCGGGCGGCGGGGACGCCGCGAGTTCGGGCGCCTCGGGGGCGGCGCCCGGCTCGAACGTGTCGGAGCCTTCGGCGGGGCCGTCGTGCGCATCGCGCCGCGTGACCATCCGCCCGGCTCCGCGTGCGCTACCGCGAGGGCAGCAGCTTCGCCGGATCGACCGGCTTGCCCTGGCGCCGGATCTCGAAGTGCAGCTGCACCCGGTCGGCATCGCTGGAGCCCATCTCGGCGATCTTCTGGCCGCGGCGCACGACCTGGTCTTCCTTCACCAGCAGCGTCTGGTTGTGCGCGTACGCGGACAGGAAGGTGGCGTTGTGCTTGACGATGATGAGGTTGCCGTAGCCGCGCAGGCCGGAGCCGGCATAGACGACACGGCCGTCGGCGGCGGCGAAGACCGGATCGCCGGCCTTGCCGGTGATCGCCAGGCCCTTGCTGCGCAGCTCGTCGAAGCCGGCGGCCACATGGCCCGAGGCAGGCCAGGTCCAGTTCAGGTCGTCGTCACCGTCACGCGCGGCCGGAGGCGGCGACGACGGTGCCGGGGTGGCGACCGCGGAGGGCGCGCTCGTCGACGGCGTCGCCGACGACGCGGCGGTCGACGCACCGGAGGCCGGCGCGCCCACCGGCCGGGCCTCGGTGCGGCCCGGCGGCAGCACCGGGCGCACGACGACGGCCGAGGTCTCGGCCGCCGGCGGCACCACGCGCACCACCTGCCCGACCTCGATGCGGTCGGGGTTCTCGAGGTTGTTCCAGCGGGCGATGTCGCGCCAGTTCTGGCCGTTCTCCAGGCCGATGCGGATCAGCGTGTCGCCGGGCTTGACGGCGTAGTAGCCGGGCTTGCCGAGGTTCTCCTGGCCGGGCGGCGGCTTCACTGCGGCGTCGGCGGCGGCGACAGGCGCGGTGCCGCGGCCGCCGCGGTCCTCGACCGGGGCGCGATGCGTCGGGCTGGCGCAGCCGGCCACCAGGGCGGCGAGGACGGCCATCGGCAGCAGGGCGGACGCGGGGCGGCCCCGGGTCACGCGACGATTCAACTCTTGGGGTGCGTCGTAGGTCATGCCGTGCCGGATTTTAGAGGGACGAAATGGACGGCATCGTGAATCTGGCGCCTCAGCCCTTCGGGGCGGCGGTCGACGACGACGAGCACCTGTCCGCCCAGGGCCGGATCGTGCATCGGGGCGACGAGGCGCCCGCCTTCGGCCAGCTGGTCGAGCCAGGCGGCCGGGATGTCCTCGCCGCCGGCGGCGGCCACGATGCTGTCGTAAGGGGCCAGCGGTGCATGCCCGAGGCGGCCGTCGCCGTAGAGCAGGCGCAGGTCGCCGGGCAGGCGCAGTGCGGCCAGGTTCTCGCGGGCCTTGTCGTGCAGCGGCTTCAGGCGCTCCATCGAGACGACGCGGCGCGACAGCTGCGCCAGCAGCGCCGTCTGGTAGCCGCAGCCGGTGCCGATCTCCAGCACGCGGCCGAGCTGGCCGGCGGCCGCGGCACGTTCGCCGCCGAACAGCAGCGCGAGCATGCGGCCGACCACCGAAGGCTTGGAGATCGTCTGGCCGAGGCCGATCGGCAGGCTGGTGTCCTCGTAGGCCTGGATCGCCAGCGCGCTGTCGACGAAGTGGTGGCGCGGCACCGCGGCAAAGGCGCGCAGCACCGGCTCGCAGCGCAGGCCGTCGGCGTGCAGGCGGGCCACCATGCGCTCGCGCACCGCGGGCGAGTCCAGCCCCAGCCCGCTGGGTGCGACGCGGCGTGCGGCGTCGCGCGCCGCGTCGTGCAGCAGGCGCTGCGGGCGCAGCACGTCGGTGGCCGGCCGCGCCGGTGAACGCGGCTGCACGTGGTGCAGCCCGAGCGGAAAGCGCGGCGGCTTGGTGGTCACCGGGGCACCCCTCGGCCTTCGGCCGGTCCCGCCAGGCGGGAACGAGCCCCGGACATGTCCTGCGGGCTCGCTGGGGCACCCTTCGGCCTGGCGGCCGGTCCCGCCGAGCGGGAATGAGCCCCGGACATGTCCTGCGGGCTCATGCCAGCGGCACACCCAGCCGGGACGCCCAGGCGCCACGCATCGCGTGGTCGGTCAGATCGACCTGCAGCGGCGTGATCGACACCGCGCCGTGGGCGACGGCGTGGAAATCGGTGCCTTCGCCGGCGTCGCGCGCGTCGCCGGCCGGGCCGATCCAGTAGATCGGCTCGCCACGCGGGTTGGTCTGGTGGATCACCGGCTCGCTGGCGTGGCGGCGGCCCAGCCGCGTGACCAGGCGCGGCAGCGACGCCGCGTCGGCGCGGTTGGGGATGTTGACGTTCAGCAGCCAGGGCCCGCTGGGCGGGCCGCCGGCGAGCACCTGCTCGACGATGGCCCGTGCCGTCGCGGCGGCGGCGTCGAGGTGGGTCCAGCCCTTCTCCACCTGCGAGAAGGCGATCGCCGGGATGCCAAACAGGTAGCCTTCCATCGCCGCAGCGACGGTGCCCGAGTACAGCGTGTCGTCGCCCATGTTGGCACCCTGGTTGATGCCCGAGAGCACCAGGTCGGGCTTGTGCGGCAGCAGCCCGGTCAGCGCGACGTGCACCGAGTCCGACGGCGTGCCGTTGACGACGCGGAACCCGCGCACCGGCTCGCCTCGCGCCTCGAACACCGACAGCGGCCGGTTCAGCGTCAGCGCGTTGGAGGTGCCGCTGGCGTTCTGCTCCGGGGCGATGACGTCGATCGTGCCCAGGCCCTCGCAGGCCTTGACCAGCGCGGCGATGCCGGGGGCCAGATAACCGTCGTCGTTGGCGATCAGGATGCGCATCGGGGCATTGTAGGGAGTCGCCCGGACGTCGCCTTCGCGACGGCCTGCCGGTGCCGCGCTGCCTAAGATGCCCGCGGCACTCGACAGGAGACGACGATGAAGGCCTGGCTCTGTGAATCGTTGGACGGCGTGGCCGGCCTGCAATGGCGCGAACTGCCGACACCCGAGCCGGCACCCGGCGAGGTGCGCGTGGCGATCCGCGCCGCGAGCCTGAACTTCCCCGACCTGCTGATCGTCGAGGGCAAGTACCAGGCGCGGCCCGCCCTGCCCTTCGTGCCTGGCGCCGAGTTCGCCGGCGTCGTCGAGGCGCTCGGCGAGGGCGTGACGACGCTGGCCGTCGGCCAGCCGGTGGCCGTGATCGGCACGCATGGCGGCTTCGCCACCCACGCCTGCGTCGACGCCGGCCGGGCGATCGCGCTGCCGCCGGGCTTCGTGCTGGAGGACGCGGCGGCCTTCGCCTTCACCTACGGGACCTCGCACCACGCGCTGATCGACCGCGGCGGCCTCGTCGCCGGCGAGACGGTGCTGGTGCTGGGGGCCGCCGGGGGCGTCGGCAGCGCGGCGCTGCAGATCGCCAAGGCGGCCGGGGCGCGGGTCATCGCCGCCGCGTCCAGCGCCGAGAAATGCGCGCTGTGCCGCGAGCTGGGCGCCGACGCGACCATCGACTACTCGGTGGACAAGCTGCGCGACGCGCTGAAGGCGCTGACCGGCGGCCGCGGGCCGGACCTCGTCTACGACCCGGTCGGCGGCGACCTGGCCGAGCCGGCGCTGCGTTCGATCGCCTGGCGCGGGCGCTACCTCGTCGTCGGCTTCGCCGCCGGCACGATCCCGGCGCTGCCGTGGAACCTCGCGCTGCTCAAGGGCGCGTCCATCGTCGGCGTCTTCTGGGGCGAGTTCGTGCGCCGCGAACCGCAGGCCAGCGCCGCGGCGATCGGCCAGCTCGCGCGCTGGTACGCCGAGGGCCGCGTCAAGCCGGTCGTCGGCGCCCGCTTCGCCCTCGAAGACTTGCCCCAGGCTTACGAACGCATGGCCTCACGGCGCGCCCTGGGCAAGCTGCTGGTCGACTGCGGCAACTGAGGCAGGGGGTGCACCTGTCCGGGCGCGAAGCGAACGCGCTAGGATGACGGCCGAGCGAATAAGGGGGAGGTCGGCTATGGCCGTCAAGGTGCTGATCCTGGAAGACAACCCGGTGGCGCGCAGCTTCCTTTGCCGGGTCGTTCGCGAGAGCTTCAGCGATGCGAACCACATCACCGAGGCCGGCGATCTCGAGTCGGCGCGCCGCCAGATCACGCTGGCCGGCGGCGCCACCGGGCTGCACGGCGTCGATCCGTTCAAGCTCATCCTGATCGACCTGGAACTGCCCGACGGCAACGGCATGGAGCTGCTGGCCGAGCTGGCGCACTACCCGGCGACGAAGATCGTCACGACGCTGTACTCCGACGACGAGCATCTCTTCCCCGCCTTGCAGCACGGCGCCGACGGCTACCTGCTGAAGGAGGACCGCTTCGAGGTCCTGGTCGAGGAGCTGCAGAAGATCGTGCGTGGCCAGCCGCCGCTGTCGCCGGCGATCGCACGCCGCCTGCTGACCCACTTCCGCCAGGGCGCCGGCCCCGACCTGCCGCCGGACAGCGGCTTCGTCAGCACGACCGGCTTCACGACCAGCCGGCCGGTGCCGATGGAGAAGGCGCTGCCCGAGCACGAGCGCCTGACGCCGCGCGAGAGCGAAGTGCTCACCTACCTCAGCAAGGGCTTCACGATCAAGGAGATCGCCAGCCTGATGGGCATCAAGTGGTTCACCGTCAACGACCACATCAAGTCCATCTACAAGAAGCTGAACGTCTCCAGCCGCGCCGAGGCCGCGGTGCTGGCGAGCAAGCAGGGCCTGGTCTGAGCCCGCGGCGGCGCCGCACCGCCGCTGCCCCATCGCCATGACGGAACGTCCCGCCGTCCCCGGCGATTCGAGTTTCGACAACACCCCGCTGGAGCCGGCGCTCGGCCGCGAGCTGCCCGTCCAGCGCCCAGGCTGGCGGCGCCAGCTGCTGGTGCTGCTGGCCGTGGCGGGCGGCCTGGGCATCCTCGCGCTGGCGCGCTGGCTGGCGGCGATCCCGTCGCTGGACATCGTGCTGCTGCCCACCGTCAGCGGCCCGCCGACGGTGCTGTCGACCTCGATCCCGGCGCTCGAGCCGATGGTCGGACGCGCACCGATCGTGCTGCGCAACGCCGACGGCCGGGAACTGCAGGTCGACGAGATGCTGACCGAGCGCTCGCCGCGCTGGCAGGTCGACGACACCATGCGCGCCCAGCTGATCGCCCGGCAGGAGGCGCTGGCCGCGGTGCTCGAGGGCCGCGAGGTCTTCGTCGAGTTCCGCAACGGCATCGAGGTGCCGGTGCCCGCGCGGCCGCGCGGCTACGGCGGCCTCGGGCTGCTGTTCTGGCCGCTCGCCGGGCTGGCGCTGGCCGTCGCGCTGGTCGGCGCCTTCGTCGTGCTCGCCCGGCCCCAGGGGCGCAACCTGCTGTACCTGACGGTCGTGCTGTGCCAGGCAGCGACGCTGCTGATCATCGCCGTCGGCTCGATGCGAGGGCTGGGACTGCCGGCCGGATTCGCCACCCTGGAGCCCATCGCGCGCATGGCGCTGGACCTGGCGACCGGCGCCGCGGTGCTGCACGCCTTCACGCTGCACCCGCGCCCGCTGCCGCACCGGCTGGTCATCGCGGCGGCCGGCTGGCTGCCGGTGCTGCTGCTGCCGGCGCTGGCGCACGCGGGCGGGCTGCAGCAGGTCTGGTGGTGGACCCAGGGCACGATGCTGGCGCAAGGCGCGGCGGCATTGGCGACGATCAGCTGGTCGTACCGCCTGGAGCCCAATCCGTTCTCGGCGGTGCTGCGGCGGCTGGGCTTCATCGCCGTCGGCGCCTTCGCCCTCGTGACGCTGGGCATGGCCGCTGCCGCCGGCACGCCGGGGCCGCCCGGCACGATCGCCGCGGCCGGCTCGCTGATCTGGACGCTGTTCCTGAGCTCGCTGCTGCTGCTGGTGCCCTTTCTGTCGCGCTCGCGGCTGGCGCTGCGCGAGCTCGCGATGCTGGCGGGCATCGGCACGATCGCGATCTCGCTGGACCTGCTGTTCGTCGCCATCTTCTCGCTCGGCCAGCTGACGTCGCTGACGCTGGCGGTTCTGCTGGCGCTGGGGGCCTACACCGTCTCGCGCCAATGGATCCTGAACCAGACGATCGGCGCCGAGGTGCTGACCACCGAACGCAGCTTCGAGCAGCTCTACCGCGTCGCACGCGAGCTGCAGAAGCAGCCGGCACGCTACTCGACGCTGGTCGCCGAGCTGCTGCGCGACCTGTTCGAGCCGCTGGAGGTGCTGCGCCTGGAACGCGACTCGCCGCGTGCCTCGGTCGTCGGCGGCGGCGCCGCGCTGATCGTGCCGGTGCGCGGCGCCCGCGGCGGCAGCCGGCCGCTGTCGCTGGTGCTGCGTTTCGCGCGCCGCGGCCAGCGCCTGTTCTCGCGCGACGACGCGCGACTGGCCGAGCGTGTCGTCGAACAGCTGCGCCGTGCGGTGGCCTATGACCAGGCCGTCGAACGCGGACGCAACGAGGAACGGCTGCGCATCGCCCAGGACCTGCACGACGACATCGGGGCCCGCCTGCTGACGCTGATGTACCAGTCGCCGACACCGGAGATGGAGGACTACATCCGCCACACGCTGCTGGACCTGAAGACCCTGACGCGCGGCCTGGCCGCAGCCGAGCACCGGCTGTCGCACGCCGCGGCCGAGTGGAAGGCCGACCTGACCCAGCGCCTGACGGCAGCCCAGGTGCAGCTCGGCTGGTCGGTGGAGTACGACCGCGACGTCCGCCTGACCGTCGTGCAGTGGTCGGCGATCACGCGCGTGATCCGCGAGCTGGTGACGAACGCGCTGTACCACGGCCACGCCACGCGCGTGGACGTCCAGGTGATGCTTGCCGGCGCGCGGCTGACGCTGGCCGTCAGCGACGACGGCGACGGCCGCGACCCGCAGTCCTGGGCCCACGGCCTGGGCATGGGCGGCGTGCGCAAGCGCGTGAAGCTGCTCGCCGGCGAGGTGCGCTGGCGCGAGAACACGCCGCGCGGCATCGTCTGCGAGGTCCTCGTGCCGGACTTCCAGGCGCCCGAGGACGACGCCTGAGCCTCAGCGGCGCCAGCGCCGGCGCAGGTCCAGCAGGTGCGCGACGCCGGCGGCGGCCAAGCCGGTGGCCACCCAGGTCCAGGAGGCACCTGACAGGGCCGCCCTGACCGCCAGCATCAGCGCCAGGCCGGCGCAGAGGTTGGCGACGAACTCGCGCGGCGCCAGGCCGCGCCCAGTGCGCGCGTGCCAGACCCAGAGCGCCAGGCCCTCGAGCAGCGTGACGGCGATGACGATGTCGACGAGCGCCACGCCGCCGTCGTCAGACCCGGGCCAGGCCCAGCAGGTGCGCGATGTCCTTGAAGAAGATGCGCACGTGGGCCATCGGCTTGCGCCGCGTCAGCCGCTTGTTCATGTACGAGTCGAAGGTCAGCTGCTGCACGTCCTTGTCCTTGCAGATGCTGACGAAACGCTCGCGGCGCTTGTCGCTGGAGTACCAGAAGCGCTGCATGACGCCGAGGATCCAGAACACGCGGCCGTGCTCGCGCATGAAGTTGCGGCGCGCGCCGGCCAGCGCCTTGGCGTCGCCGGTGCGCAGCATCTCCAGCACCGCCTCGGCGGCGAAGCGGCCACCGGCCAGCGCGTAGTAGATGCCCTCGCCCGAGGCCGGCGCGACGACGCCCGAGGCGTCGCCGGCGAGCACGACGTCGCGGCCGTTGTCCCAGCAGCGCAGCGGCTTCAGCGGGATCGGCGCGCCTTCGCGGCGGATCGTCCTGCAGTTGGCCAGGCCGGCGTCCTCGCGCAGCTTGGCGGTCGCGTTGCGCAGCGAGAAGCCCTTGTCGGCGCTGCCGGTGCCCACGCTCATCGTCTTGCCGTGCGGGAACACCCAGCCGTAGAAGTCCGGCGAGATCGTGCCGCGGTAGTAGACGTCGCAGCGGTTGGGGTCGTAGTCGGGGTGGCCGGGCTCGGGCGCCTCGATGATCTCGTGGTAGGCGAAGACGTACTCGATCTCGTTCGCGCAGGCGATCTGCTGGCGCGCGACCTCCGAGCGGGCGCCGTCGGCACCGATGATCGCGCGGGCGCGCACCGCGGCCTCCTGGCCTTCGCCGCGCTCGCCCTTGTCGTGCGGGCGGTAGCGCACGATGGCGCAGCCGTCGGTGTCGCGGTCGATGCGCTCGAAGGTGCCGGTGCGGCGCTCGGCGCCGCACTGGCGCGCACGCTCGCGCAGCCACTCGTCGAAGTGCTCGCGGTCGACGAGGCCGACGTAGCCGTTCTCGATGTGGATGTCCACCTTGACGTCGCTCGGCGAGATCATACGGGCGCACAAGGCCTTGGCGACGATCAGCTCGTCGGGAATGCCGAAGTCGCGGATCGCGCGCGGCGGAATCGCCCCGCCGCAGGGCTTGATGCGGCCGGCACGGTCCAGCAGCAGCACGCTGCGGCCCTGCCGCGCGATCTCCGTGGCCGCCGTGGCGCCAGCCGGACCGCCGCCGACGACGACGACATCGAAGGTCTCCAGTTGCATCTCACTCCACCTTTGCCACCGCGGGTTCAGCATAAAGGCGCGGCGTCGCGGTGGCGCGAGGCCGGGCATCGATCTTGGCCGCCAGGAAGGCGGACACGACAAACAGCAGCGCTTCGGCAGCGAAGACGCTGGAATAGGCGACCGAGGGCTCGCCCAGCAGCCAGTGCGCGAGGTCGCTCGCGCCGGTGCCGATCACGCCGCCCAGGCCGAAGGCGACGGCCTGCGCCGCCCCCCACAGCCCCATGCGCACGCCCTCGCGGCGTTCCTTGCCCTCGCCGGCCAGGCGCATCATCGAGCCGACCGCGGCGATCGAGAACGCGCCGTTGGCCACGCCGAGCAGGAACACCGTGGCCTTGAACGGCCAGCCCGGGCCGACGATGCCGGCACCGGCCAGCGACAGCAGGCACAGCGCCGAGGCGAGGCAGCCGCCGATCGACCAGGTGCGCAGCGTGCCCAGGCGCTGGCCGGCCAGCGCCACCAGGATCATCCCGGCGAGCACGCCGCCGTGCTGCATGCCCGACAGCGAGGTCGACTCGCCCGGCGTGAAGCCGAAGACGGTGCCGGCGAAGGGCTCGAGGATCAGGTCCTGCGCGCTGAACGCCAGCATCGACACGAAGATGAAGACCGTGAAGCGGCGGGCATCGGTCTCGGCCCAGACCTCGGCCAGCGCCTGGCGGAAGTCGGGCTTGGCCTCGGCCTCGGCCGGCGCCGGCCGGCCCTCGCCCTCGACGCGCCACAGCGCGAGCGTGGCGACGACGAACGCGGCGACGGCCACCCCGGTGACGACGACCATCAGCCGCGCCGGCGAGTACGGGTCGAGCAGCTTGCCGGCCACGCCGGCGGTCACCGCCAGGCCGAGGATCATCATCATCCAGACGATGGTCGCGGCCGGCGCGCGGCGATGCTCGGGCACACGCTGCGCCAGCAGCACCAGCAGCGAGGTGCCGGCCGCGCCGACGCCCAGGCCGATGACGACGAAGGACACGAAGGCCGCAGCGATGCCGGGCACGCGCGCCACCGGGATCAGCGCCACCGAGGCCGCGGCGCCGATGCCGCCGGCGGCCAGTACCGCCAGGCCGCCGACGATCCACGGCGTGCGCCGGCCGCCGACGTCGGAGCCGAAGCCCATGCGCGGACGCATCATCTGCACCATGTAGTGCACCGCCACCAGCAGCCCCGGCAGCAGCGCCGGCAGCGCCAGCTCGACGACCATGATGCGGTTCAGCGTCGAGGTCGTCAGCACCACCATCGCGCCGATGCAGGCCTGCACCAGACCCAGGCGGAAGACGGTGAACCAGCCGAAGTGCGCGGCGCTCACACCAGGCCCCCGGTCGCGCGCAGCGCGAAGGCGCTGACCATCATGCCGCTGACGAACAGCGGCACGCCGAAGCCGCTGTAGAACAGCGCGCGCTTGACCGGGTCCTTCAGGAACCAGGCCATCAGCACGAACTGCGCGACCAGCAGCGCGCCGATCGCCGCGGCGTGCCAGACGGCCCCCCACTGCACCAGCATGCCGATGACGACGACCTGCGGCACCGCCATCACGATGCAGGCCGTGCGCGCCGCGCCGTCGACGCCCAGGCGCACCGGCAGCGAGCCGACGCCCATCTTCTTGTCGCCCTCGATGGCCTTGAAGTCGTTGAGCGTCATGATCCCGTGCGCGCCGATGCTGTAGAGCAGCGCCAGCGCCAGCGAGTGCGAAGCCGGCATCGCGCCGCCGGCCATCACCGCCGCGCCCGTCACCCAGGCCAGGCCTTCGTAGGAGATGCCGCAGGCGGCGTTGCCCCACCAGCCGTTCTGCTTGAGGCGCACCGGCGGCGCGCTGTAGGCCCAGGCCAGGATCAGCCCCAGCACCGCGGCACCGAAGCCCCAGGGCCCGAGCTGCGTGGCGACCAGCAGCGACAGCGCCGTCCAGCCGATCGCGATGTACAACCCCCAGCGGCCGGGGATGCGGCCCGAGGGGATCGGACGGTTGGGTTCGTTGATCGCGTCGACGTGACGGTCGAACCAGTCGTTGACGGCCTGGCTGGTCGCGCAGACCAGCGGCCCGGCGAGCAGCACGCCGAGGAAGACGAGAAACCAGTTCGCCGTGATCGACTGTCCCGATGCGACGACGCCGCACGAGAAGGCCCACATCGGAGGGAACCAGGTGATCGGTTTGAGCAACTCCGCTACAGCGGACAACGCGGGCCTTGCCATGGGGCTGAATCTTGCGCTTGACAAAACAGAGCGTCAATTATCGTTGACACAATCCCTGCCTTAGGACAAGCTCTGCGAATGCTGATGAAGTCGGATGCCGCAGCCACGGGCGCGGCCGGAAAGCAGGATCCCCAGGCGCCGGTGGCGCTGGTCGTGGGCAGCGGGTTCGGCGGCATGGCCGCCGCGGTGCGTCTGGCCGCCAAAGGCTACCGCGTCACCGTTCTCGAGAAGCTCGACGCCCCCGGTGGCCGGGCCTACGTGCACCGCCGCGAAGGCCACGTCTTCGACGCCGGGCCCACCATCGTCACCGTACCCTATCTCTTCGACGAGCTGTGGGCACTGGCCGGGCGCAAGTTCAGCGACGACATCGAGCTGAAGTCGCTCGACCCGTTCTACCGCATCCGCTTCGACGACGGCGACCACTTCGACTACAGCGGCGACCCGGCGCGCATGCGGGCCGAGGTGCGGCGCATCAGCCCGTCGGACGCCGAGGGCTTCGAACGCTTCATGCGCGAAGCCGACCAGTGTTACGAGCTGGGCTTCCGCTCGCTGGGCGACAAGGCCTTCGACACCGTCGGCGACCTGATCAAGGCCGCGCCGCTGATCATCAAGTTGCGCGGCTGGCGCAGCCTGCACCAGATGGTGTCCAGCCACCTGAAGCACCCCAAGCTGCGCGTCGCGATGAGCCTGCAGTCGCTGCTCATCGGCGGCAACCCGTTCTCGGTGACCAGCATGTACGCGCTGGTCAACGCGCTCGAGCGCCAGTGGGGCGTGCACTGGGCGATGGGCGGCACCGGCGAGCTGATCCGCGGCCTGGTCAATGTCTTCGAGGGCATGGGCGGCACGGTGCGGCTGAAGGCCGAGGTCAAGCGCATCGAGATCGACAACGGCGTCGCCACCGGCGTCACGCTGGCCGACGGCGAGCGCATCCCGGCGGACATCGTGGTCTGCAACGGCGACACCGGCTACCTGTACAAGAACCTCGTCGACGCACGCTGGCGCAAGCACTGGACCGACAACCGCATCGAACGCGGCCACTACTCGATGGGCCTGTTCGTCTGGTACTTCGGCACCGACCGCCGCTACGACGACGTGCCGCACCACATGATGGTGCTGGGCCCGCGCTACCGCGAGCTGCTGGACGACATCTTCCGCAAGAAGAAGCTGGCCGGCGACTTCAGCATCTACCTGCACCGCCCGACGGCCACCGATCCGTCGATGGGCCCCGAGGGTTGCGACACCTTCTACGCGCTGTCGCCGGTGCCGCACCTGGACAGCGGCACCGACTGGACGACGCAGGCCGAGCCCTATCGCCAGGCGATCCAGGAGGCGCTGGAGCGCACCGTGCTGCCGGGGCTGGGGCAGCACCTGCGCGTCTCGTTCTGCACCACGCCGCTGGACTTCCAGCACCGGCTGCTGTCGTACAAGGGCGCCGGCTTCGGCCTGGAGCCGCTGCTGCTGCAGAGCGCCTACTTCCGCCCGCACAACCGCAGCGAGGACGTGAAGAACCTGTTCATGGTCGGCGCCAGCACCCACCCGGGCGCCGGCGTGCCGGGCGTCATCATGTCGGCCAAGGCGCTGGAGTCGGTGCTGCCCGACCCGGCGACGTTCCGCCGCTGAAGCGCAGGACGACGGCCGGCGACTGCCGGCCGTTCTACTTCTCGGCTTCGGCCGTGGTGCTGCTGCCCAGGTCACCCAGGCCGTAGCGGCGCAGCTTCACGTACAGACTCTGACGCGACAGGCCGAGCATCTCGGCCGCCGACGCGCGGTTGTCGCGCGTGAGCTCGAGCGCGGCCTCGATGCACAGCTGCTCGATCAGGTCAGTCGTCTCGCCGACGATGTCCTTCAGCGGCACGCGGCCGACGAGCTCGGTCAGCTGACCGACCGAACGCGGCAGCTCGCGCGTCGTGCGCGCGTCGTGGCCCGCCAGACGGCGGCCGACGTCGCGGATCGTGAAGCCGAGGAAGGGCCGGTCACCCTGCCCGACCATCGTCGCCGAGATCTCGACGTCGGTGACGGCACCATATTCGCCGCGCAGCGTCGTCGCGAACAGCCTCACCTGGCCGCGCTGGCGCAGGTTGGAGATCATCACGCTCAGGTCGACGCCGGTGCGGCCCAGCCAGCGGTCCAGCGTCTCGCCGCGCACCTGCTCCTCGGTCGTCAGCTGGGCCAGCTCGACGAACGCCGGGTTGGCCGAGATCACGCGGCCTTCGAGGTCGGTGACGACCAGGCAGTCGGGCGCGCTCTGCACGAGCTTGAGCAGCATCGACCCGGTCGACGGCGCCATCTCGGCGACCACCTGCGACTGCACACGCGACAGGCGCACCAGGAAGTGCGAGACCAGGTCCTGGCGATAGGTCGACACCGCGACACTGACCTCGCCGCGGCCGTCGACCAGCTCCGCCCGGCCTTCGTCGGCGCGACCGGTGGCGCGCACGCCGGCCAGCAGCAGATTCAACTGCTCGGCCGTGCGGGGATCGACACCGGTCGGGAAGGTCAGCCCGACGAGGCTTGCGGCGCCGCCGTCGGCCAGCAACCGGGCCGCGGCCGGGTTGGCCTCGAGAATCTTCTGCGTCGTCGCGTCGACGACCAGCACCGCTTCCGACGCCACCTGGAAGAGATGGCGATAGCGCGTCTCGGCGTGGCGGAACTTCCAGTAGTCGCGCTCCATCGCCTGCTGGGCCTCGACCAGACGCTGCTGCAGCGCCGCCACGGCACGCAGGTCGCGGCCGAACGCGAGGATCGAACCCGGCCGGTCGCCGTCGACGCCGTTCAGCCGCACGGCGACGAACAGCAGCGGGATCTCGCGGTCACCGGGGAGGACGAAATTCAGATGGCGCCAGCGGATCGCGCCGACCGCGTCGGGCGCGGCCTCGCGCAGCAGCGCCTCGACCTTGTCACGGCTCTCGGGCGTGACGATGTCGATCCAGCGCTTGCCGATCCACTCGGCGCCGGCCTCGCGGGCGAAGTCCTCGCCACCACAGGCGAGGTCGCACACGACACCCTGGGCATCGATGACCAGCGTAATGTCGTTCGCAACCGACAGCAGCGACCCGGCCGTCGCGGCGGTCACGCCGCCGAACGTCTTCTCCGGTGCTCCAAACGGTCTCATTCGGAGACCCGCCTTTCAGCTCATAAAAACTGCGTTGATCGAAACAGCAGCACTTGGTTCATGCAGCAGCTTCCCGAAATCAGGTTCGTGGCGTCGCCCGCTCATGGCCGCACCGCTTTCGCGGCCACCAGGCGCGCTGCCAGTGCCGGGGCCTCGCGCGCGTCATGCGCGGTGCCATCGGCGCCGAGTTCGACAGCACGCTCAGGGTGCAGCGCAAAGACCGGGCCGCCGACGATGACCGCCAACCCGCGGTTGCGGGACGCACGGCGCATCGTCGTGATGCCGTCGCGCAGCCAATCCAGCCGCGCCTCGACGCCGACGGACACGCCGACGACATCGAACCACTCCCGGCGCACCCGGCGCACGGGGTCGACACTGCGGCTGTCGAGTTCGCAGACCACCTCCCAGCCGGACTGGCGGAAGAACTCGGCGACCATCGACAGGCCGAAAGTGTGTTGTTCCCCCGGGGCCGGCAGCAGCAGCGCGCGGCGGCCCTCGGCGGGCAGATGCAGATCGTGGCCGAGCGAGGGACTCAGCCCGCGCATGATGCGGTGCAGGCGGCCCAGCGCGACGGTGACGTCGCTGAACATCACCAGGTCCTGCTCCCACATCTCGCCGAGCCGCCGGGCAGCCGGCGCCAACAGATCAAGATAGAGGGTCTCGACGGGGACGCCGCGCTCGCGCAGATCGGCGATCATCTCGAGCCAGCCCGCATCCCCCGGAGCGAGCGCGAACTCGATGAAGCGCGACAGGTCGTCGTCGGCCACGCGGGCCGACGGGTCGACGCGCCCGCCACGCCCCAGCAACGGCACCACCTCGCCTTCGAGGGGGCGGCCGGCACGCGCCGGCGGCAGCACGAGACGACCATCGGGAGACAACACCTGGACACCGTCGACAGCCGATGCCGGATCGACCCTCGCGGCGCAGGCGGCCGGGCTCACGGCCGCTCTCCGCGTCGCGAAAGGCATTGCCGGGAGCGCGGGGCCCGCGACACGGACGCACCTGCCGCCGCGCGCGTGAAACGCGTCTGCGGACCGGCTTTTCCGGCGTCCATCATGCGAGCGACTCCCCTGGCGCGGGCGAACTGAACCCGCATGAGTCAAGAGTAGTGTCAGGTTCGCATGACGTCAACCCCTGTTGACATCAGGGGTGTCCCCGTCTAGATTCTGCGTCATGGGTCAAAGGACCAAACTCGACCGCGGACCCACGGCGCCGCGCGTGCCTCCGCTGTACACGCCCGAAGAGCGCATTCGGCGCGACCGCTCGCCCTGGACGATCGTCCAGGCCGTGCTCGCGCCGCTGCAGTTCTTCGTCTTCCTCGTCAGCCTCGTGCTCGTCGTGCGCTACCTGATCACAGGTCAAGGGCACGACGCGGCGACGATCTCGATCGTCGTCAAGACGCTGCTGCTCTACACCATCATGGTCACGGGCGCGATCTGGGAGAAGGACGTCTTCGGCGTCTACCTCTTCCACCCTTCCTTCTATTGGGAAGACGTGTTCAGCATGCTGGTGCTGGCGCTGCACACGGCCTACCTCGTGGCGCTGGCCACTGGCTGGCTTGATGCGCGTCAACAAATGTGGCTGGCACTCGCAGCGTACGCGACCTACGTCATTAACGCCGGGCAGTTCCTCCTTAAGCTCCGGGCCGCGCGATTGAGCGCCCAGTCGGAAGCCTACGCATGAATGCCGTCATCGACATCGCCCCTGCCCCGATGCAGCAGGGCTGTGGCGACGCCCCTGTCCTGCGCGAACGCGGGCAGCGCGAGGTGTTCTGCGGTCTCGCGGGCATCGTCTGGCTGCACCGCAAGATCCAGGACGCCTTCTTCCTCGTCGTCGGGTCGCGCACCTGCGCCCACCTGCTGCAGTCGGCCGCCGGCGTGATGATCTTCGCCGAGCCGCGTTTCGCCACCGCGATCATCGACGACCGCGACCTCGCCGGCCTGGCCGACGCCAACGCCGAGCTCGACCGCGTCGTCACGCGCCTGCTCGAGCGCCGGCCGGACATCAAGATGCTGTTCCTGGTGGGCTCGTGCCCGTCGGAAGTCATCAAGCTCGACCTGTCGCGCGCCGCCGAGCGCCTGTCGCGCAGCTTCTCGCCGCGCGTGCGCATCCTTTCCTACACCGGCAGCGGCATCGACACCACCTTCACGCAGGGCGAAGACACCTGCCTGGCGGCGCTGGTGCCCGAACTGCCGGCCAGCGACGAGCGCGCACTGATGGTCGTCGGCGCGGTCGCCGACATCGTCGAGGACCAGTTCCGCCGCGTCTTCGACGGCCTGGGCGTGGGCCCGGTCCACTTCTTCCCCGCCCACCGTGCCGGCGAGATGCCGCCGGTCGGCCCGGGCACGCGCTTCGTGCTGGCCCAGCCCTTCCTGGCCGACACCGCACGCGCGCTGGAACTGCGCGGCGCCAAGCGACTGCCGGCGCCGTTCCCGTTCGGCGCCGAAGGCACGACGCTGTGGCTGCAGGCCATCGCCCGCGAGTTCCAGGTCGAGGCGACGAAGTTCGTCTCGGTCGTCGGCCCGCGCCGCGAACGCGCCGCCCGCGCGCTGGCCCGCCACCGCGTCCTGCTCGAGGGGCGCAAGGTCTTCTTCTTCCCCGACTCGCAGCTCGAGGTGCCGCTGGCCCGCTTCCTCGCGCGAGAGATGGGCATGGTGCCGGTCGAAGTCGGCACGCCCTACCTGCACCGCCAGCTGGTCGCGCCCGAACTGGCGCTGCTGCCGGCGGGTACCCAGCTTTCCGAGGGCCAGGATCTCGAGCGTCAGCTCGACCGGTGCCGCGCCGCCCGCCCCGACATCGTCGTCTGCGGCCTGGGCCTCGCGAATCCGCTGGAAAGCGAGGGGCTCACGACCAAGTGGTCGATCGAGCTCGTGTTCACGCCGGTGCACGGCTTCGACCAGGCAGCCGACCTGGCCGAGCTGTTCACCCGCCCGCTCGCCCGGCGGATGAAACTGGTCGCCTGACATGCAGTTGACGCTCTGGACCTACGAAGGCCCGCCGCACGTCGGCGCGATGCGGGTCGCCACCGCGATGGACGACGTGCACTACGTGCTGCACGCGCCGCAAGGCGACACCTACGCCGACCTGCTGTTCACGATGATCGAACGGCTGCCGCGCCGCCCGCCGGTCACGTACACGACCTTCCAGGCGCGTGACCTGGGCAGCGACACCGCCGAACTCTTCAAGACCGCCTGCGCCCAGGCGGTCGAGCGCTTTCGCCCGAACGCGCTGCTGGTCGGTGCCTCGTGCACGGCCGAGCTGATCCAGGACGATCCGGGCGGCCTCGCCCGTGCGCTGGCGCTGCCGATCCCCGTCGTCCCGCTGGAGCTGCCGTCGTACCAGCGCAAGGAGAACTGGGGCGCGTCCGAGACCTTCTACCAGGTCGTGCGCACGCTGGCCGGCCCGAACGCCCCCGCGCCCGGCACGCCGCGGCCCGCACGCGAGCCCGGTGCCAAGCCGAGCTGCAACATCCTCGGCCCGACCGCGCTGGGCTTCCGCCACCGCGACGACGTGCGCGAGATCACCGGCCTGCTGAACGAGCTCGGCATCGAGGTCCGCACCGTCGCGCCGCTGGGCGCCTCGGCCGACGACATCGCCCGCCTGGGCGAGGCCGACTTCAACGTCGTGCTCTACCCCGAGACGGGCGGACAGGCGGCGAGCTGGCTGCAGCGCTTCTTCGGCCAGCCGTTCACGAAGACGATCCCGATCGGCGTCGGCGCGACCAAGGACTTCATCGCCGAGGTGCTCGGCCTGGCCGGCCTGCCGGCCGACACGCCGCTGCCCGACGCGCTGTCGCGCTCGCCCTGGTACTCGCGTTCGGTCGACTCGACCTACCTCACCGGCAAGCGCGTGTTCATCTTCGGCGACGCCACGCACGTCGTCGCCGCGGCGCGCGTGGCGCACCAGGAGATGGGCTTCACCGTCGTCGGCCTGGGCACCTACAGCCGCGAGTTCGCCCGCGACGTGCGCGAGGCGGCCAAGCTCTACGGCGTCGAGGCGCTGATCACCGACGACTATCTGGAAGTCGAGGCCAAGGTGGCCGAGCTGCACCCCGAGCTGGTGCTGGGCACCCAGATGGAGCGCCACATCGCCAAGCGCCTGGGCGTGCCCTGCGCGGTGATCTCGTCGCCGGTGCACGTGCAGGACTTCCCCGCGCGCTACTCGCCGCAGATGGGCTTCGAGGGCGCCAACGTCCTGTTCGACAGCTGGGTCCACCCGCTGATGATGGGCCTCGAGGAACACCTGCTGACGATGTTCCGCGGCGACTTCGAGTTCCACGACGGCGCCGCGGCCTCGCACCTCGGGCGTGCCGCCGTGCCGGCGCCGGCCGCCGCGCCCGCCGCCGCCGAAGCCCCCGAGCCCGCCCCCGACATCCCCGCTGCGGCCGTCACGGCCGCGCCCGCCGCCTCCGCTCCGATCGCCGTCGCCCAATGGGCACCCGACGCGCAGAAGGAACTGCAGAAGATCCCGTTCTTCGTGCGCGGCAAGGCCCGTCGCAACACCGAGCGATTCGCCGCCGAACGCGGCCTCGCGACCATCACCGTGGAAACGCTGTATGACGCCAAGGCGCACTTCGGGCGTTGACGCGACGCCCATCCGGGTCGTCATCGTCACGATGGACACCCACCTGGCGAGCGCTGCGGAGCGCGCGCGGGTCAACCTCCGCCGCGTGCTGCCCGGCCTGGAACTGACGCTGCACGCCGCGTCGGAGTGGGCCAACGAGCCCGAAGGGCTGCAGCGCTGCATCGCCGACATCCGCCAGGCCGACATCGTCATCGTGACGATGCTGTTCCTGGAAGACCACTTCCTGCCGCTGATGCCGGTGCTGCAGGAGCGGCGCCTGCAGTGCGACGCGATGGTCTGCGCCATGTCGGCCGCCGAGGTCGTCAAGCTGACGCGCCTGGGCGGCTTCGACATGGACAAGCCGGCCTCGGGGCCGCTGGCGCTGTTGAAGCGCCTGCGCGGCAACAAGGACAAGGCCGCCACCGGCGGCGCCGCGCAGATGAAGATGCTGCGCCGCGTGCCGCAGCTGCTGCGCTTCATCCCGGGCACCGCCCAGGACGTGCGCGCCTATTTCCTGTCGCTGCAGTACTGGCTGGGCGGCTCCGAAGAGAACATCTTCAACATGGTGCGTTTCCTCGTCGACCGCTACGCGGCCGGCGAGCGCGCCGCGCTGCGCGGCCGCGGCAAGCCCGCGGCGCCGGTCGAGTACCCCGACATCGGCGTCTACCACCCGCGCATGAAGGGCCGCATCGGCGAGGACGCCGCGGCGCTGCCGACGGTCGTCAAGGACGGCGAATGCCAGGGCCGCGTCGGCCTGCTGCTGCTGCGCTCGTACCTGCTGGCCGGCAACGCGGCGCACTACGACGGCGTCATCGCGGCGCTCGAGGTCCAGGGCCTGCAGGTCGTGCCGGCCTTCGCCTCGGGTCTGGACTCGCGTCCGGCGATCGAACGCTTCTTCATGAAGGACGGCAAGCCGACGGTCGACGCCGTCGTCTCGCTGTCGGGCTTCTCGCTGGTCGGCGGCCCGGCCTACAACGACGCGCGCGCCGCCGAGGAGATCCTCGCCCAGCTCGACGTGCCCTACATCGCCGCGCACCCGGTCGAGTTCCAGACGCTCGGCGAATGGGGCGGCTCCGACCGCGGCCTGCTGCCGGTGGAAAGCACCATCATGGTCGCGATCCCCGAGCTCGACGGCGCGACCAGCCCGACGATCTTCGGCGGCCGCTGCGGCGCAGCCGGCACCACCTGCGCCGGCTGCGAGAAGGGCTGCCAGTTCACCAGCAGCGACAACTCGCAGGACATGCGCAGCTGCTCGGAACGCACCGCGATGCTGGCGGCCCGCGTGGCGCGCCTCGTGTCGCTGCGCCGCGCCCGCCGCGCCGAGCGCAAGGTCGCGATCGTCATCTTCAACTTCCCGCCCAACGCCGGGAACATCGGCACCGCCGCCTACCTGTCGGTCTTCGAGAGCCTGTACGAGACGCTCAAGGGCATGAAGGCCCAGGGCTACGCCGTCGAGGTGCCGGACAGCGTCGACGCGCTGCGCGACGCGGTGCTCAAGGGCAACGCGCAGACCTACGGCGCCGACGCCAACGTGCACGCCTTCATCCCGGTGGACGACCACGTCCGTCGCGAGCGTTACCTGAAGGAGATCGAGGCGCAGTGGGGCCCGGCGCCCGGCCGCCAGCTGACCGACGGCCGCTCGATCTTCGTGCTCGGCGCCCAGTTCGGCAACGCGCTGGTCGCGATCCAGCCGAGCATGGGCTACGAAGGCGACCCGATGCGCCTGCTGTTCGAGCGCGGCTTCGCGCCGACGCACGCGTTCTCGGCCTTCTACCGCTGGCTGCGCGACGACTTCAAGGCCGACGCGGTGCTGCACTTCGGCACCCACGGCGCGCTGGAGTTCATGCCCGGCAAGCAGACCGGCATGTCCGGCATGTGCTGGCCCGACCGCCTGATCTCGGACCTGCCGAACTTCTACCTCTACGCGTCGAACAACCCGTCCGAAGGCGCGATCGCCAAGCGCCGTGCCGCCGCGACGCTGATCAGCTACCTGACGCCGCCGGTGGCCCAGGCCGGCCTGTACCGCGGCCTGCTCGAGCTGAAGGCCTCGCTGGAGCGCTGGCGCGGGCTCGATCCCGACGCCGCCGAACGCGCCGAGTACGCCTCGGTGATCCAGGCCCAGGCCGCCGAACTCGAACTCACCGCCGCCGAACCGGCCTGGACGCCGGAACAGGCCGAGACCGAGGTCCAGCGCCTGACCTCGGCAGTGCTCGAGCTCGAGTACACGCTGATCCCGCACGGCCTGCACGTCGTCGGCAAGCCGCTGACCGAAGGCCAGCGTGTGGACATGCTGATGTCGATGGCCGGCGACACGCCGCCGGAGCGTTCGGTGGTCGAGGCCATCGTCGCCGGCAAGGCCGTCAGCGGCCACGACGACCTGGTGCGCGCCAACAAGCTGCTGGCGCTGGACACCGAGGTGCCGGGCATCCTGCGCGCGCTCGACGGCCGCTTCGTGCCGCCGGCGCCGGGTGGCGACCTGCTGCGCACGCCGGAGGTGCTGCCGACCGGGCGCAACCTGCACGGCTTCGACCCGTTCCGCATCCCCAGCGCCTTCGCCGTCAAGGACGGCACGCGCCTGGCGCAGCTGCTGCTGGACCGCCACGTCGCCGACGGCAACGCGCTGCCGGAATCGGTCGCGCTGGTGCTGTGGGGCACCGACAACCTGAAGACCGAAGGCGGCCCGATCGGCCAGGCCCTGGCGCTGATGGGCGCGACGCCGCGCTTCGACAGCTACGGCCGCCTCGCCGGCGCGACGCTGATCCCGCTGGAGCAGCTCGGCCGTCCGCGTGTCGACGTCGTCATCACGCTGTCGGGCATCTTCCGCGACCTGCTGCCGCTGCAGATCAAGCTGCTGGCCGAAGCCGCCTACCTGGCCGCCACCGCCGACGAGCCGGTCGAGCAGAACTTCGTGCGCAAGCACGCCCTGGCCTACATGCAGCAGCACGGCTGCGACATGGAGACCGCGGCGCTGCGTGTCTTCGGCAACGCCGACGGCACCTACGGCTCCAACGTCAACAACCTGGTCGAGAACGGCCGCTGGGACGACGAAGACGAGCTCGCCGAGACCTACAGCCGCCGCAAGGGCTTCGCCTACGGCCGCGCCGGCAAGCCGATGCAGAAGGCCGAGCTGCTGCAAAGCGTGCTCGCCGACGTCGACCTCGCCTACCAGAACCTCGACTCGGTCGAGCTGGGCGTGACGACGATCGACACCTACTTCGACACGCTGGGCGGCATCAGCCGCGCGGTGCGCCGCGCCAAGGGCGGCACCGCGACGCCGGTCTACATCGGCGACCAGACCAAGGGCGACGGCACCGTGCGCACGCTGTCCGAGCAGGTCGCGCTGGAGACCCGCACGCGCATGCTCAACCCGAAGTGGTACGAAGGCATGCTGGAGCACGGCTACGAAGGCGTGCGCCAGATCGAGGTCCACGTGACCAACACGATGGGCTGGTCGGCGACGACCGGTCAGGTGCAGCCCTGGGTCTACCAGCAGCTCACCGAGACCTTCATGCTCGACCCCGAGATGCGCGAACGCCTCGCGCGTCTGAACCCGGCCGCCTCGGCGAAGGTGGCCAATCGCCTGATCGAAGCGTCCGAGCGCCAGTACTGGAGCCCGGACCCCGAAGTGCTCGAAGCCCTGCGCCGTGCCGGCGAAGAGCTGGAAGACCGCCTCGAAGGTGTATACGAAGGAACTCCAGCATGACGATGACCCGGGGGCAGTACGCCCGGATGACGGAGACGCAGGCATGAGCACGGCCACGATCTCCCCCAGCCAGATCGGCCGCGGCGGACGCCCGGACGGCGAAGGCAGCGTTCAGGTGCAGATGGAAACCGGCGCCAAGATCGGCAACGCCAAGGTGTTCGCGATCTACGGCAAGGGCGGCATCGGCAAGAGCACGACGTCGAGCAACCTGTCGGTGGCCTTCAGCAAGCTCGGCAAGCGCGTGCTGCAGATCGGCTGCGACCCGAAGCACGACTCCACGTTCACGCTGACCAAGCGCATGGTGCCCACCGTCATCGACGTGCTCGAGACGGTGAACTTCCACCCCGAGGAGCTGCGTGTCGAGGACTTCGTCTTCGAGGGCACCAACGGCGTGATGTGCGTCGAGGCCGGCGGCCCGCCGGCGGGCACCGGCTGCGGCGGCTACGTCGTCGGCCAGACCGTCAAGCTGCTCAAGGAGCACCACCTGCTCGAGGAGACCGACGTCGTCGTCTTCGACGTGCTCGGCGACGTGGTCTGCGGCGGTTTCGCCGCCCCGCTGCAGCACGCCGACCGCGCGCTGATCGTCACCGCCAACGACTTCGACTCGATCTTCGCCGCCAACCGCATCGTCCAGGCGATCGGTGCCAAGGCCAAGAACTACAACGTGCGCCTGGGCGGCATCATCGCCAACCGCTCCGACGCCACCGACCAGATCGACAAGTTCAACGAGCGCATCGGCATGCGCTCGCTGGCGCGCATCCCGGCGCTGGACGTCATCCGCAAGAGCCGGCTGAAGAAGGCCACGCTGTTCGAGATGGAAGAAAGCCCCGAGGTGCTGGCGGTTCAGGCCGAGTACCTGCAGCTCGCCCAGCGTCTGTGGGACGGCGTCGACCCGCTGTACTGCGAGCCGCTGAAGGACCGCGAGATCTTCGACCTGCTGGGCTACGACTGATCGCCATGGACAACACCAGCTATCAGAACCGCCGCGGCGAGGTCGAGCACTACTTCGACCGCACCGCCGCCCAGACCTGGGCGCGGCTGACGTCCGACGCCCCGGTCAGCGGCGTGCGCGCCACCGTGCGCGCCGGCCGCGACCGCATGCGCACGACGCTGCTGTCGTGGCTGCCGCAGGACCTGCGCGGCCGGCGTGTGCTCGACGCCGGCTGCGGCACCGGCGCGGCCTCGATCGAACTCGCGCGCCGCGGCGCCGAGGTCGTCGCGATCGACCTGTCGCCGACGCTGGTCGGCTACGCCCGCGAGCGCCTGCCCGAGTCGCTGGGTCCGGGCTCGATCGACTTCCGCAGCGGCGACATGCTCGATGCGGCGCTGGGCCGCTTCGACCACGTCATCGCGATGGACTCGGTGATCCACTACGACGCGCCGGACGCCGTCGCGGCGCTGTCGCGGCTCGCCGAGCGCACCTCGACCTCGATGGTCTTCACCTTCGCGCCGCGCACCGCGCTGCTGTCGCTGATGTGGACCGTCGGCAAGCTGTTCCCGCGCGGTGACCGCTCGCCGGCCATCGTGCCGGTCGCGCCCGACCAGCTGCGTGCGCTGATGGCCGCGCACCCCGGGCTGAAGGACTGGCAGTGGGGCCGCAGCGAACGCGTCGCCAGCGGCTTCTACACCTCCCAGGCCACGGAGTGGAAACGCTCGTGAAGGCGACCCCGGCCCTGCCCGACCCGCTGCGCGAATGGCTGCAGCGTGTCGTGCCGCGCCTGATGCCTTTTGCCGACGCGGCCAGCCCCGGCCTGCCGCTGTCGCGCCTGCTGCGCCTGGCGCTGTTCCAGGTGTCGGTCGGCCTGGCCACCGCGCTGCTCGTCGGCACGCTCAATCGCGTGATGATCGTCGAGCTGGGCGTGCACGCCTGGATCGTCTCGATGATGGTCGCGCTGCCGATGCTGGCGGCGCCGTTCCGCGCCTTCGTCGGTTTCCGCTCGGACATCCACGCCTCGGTCATCGGCTGGCGCCGCGTGCCCTACATCTGGCTGGGCACGCTGATGCAGTTCGGTGGCCTGGCGATCATGCCGTTCGCGCTGCTGGTGCTGACCGGCCAGGGCCACCTCGGCATGGGCTGGGTCGGCCAGATCTTCGCCGCCGTCGCCTTCCTGCTCGTCGGCGCCGGCCTGCAGACCACGCAGACCACCGGGCTGGCCCTGGCCACCGACCTGGCCAGCGAGGAGTCCCGCCCGCGTGTCGTCGCGCTGATGTACGTGATGCTGCTGGTCGGCCTGGTCGGCGGCGGCATGACCTGCTCGGCCCTGCTGTCGGACTTCTCCGAGCAGCGCCTGGTCGAGGTCGTCCAGGGCGCCGCCGTGCTGACCGTCGCGCTGAACCTGATCGCCGTCTGGAAGCAGGAGGCGCGCGACCCGAACCGCCGCCGCAGCAAGGACCAGCCCGCGCCGGAATTCCGCACCATGTGGCGCGGCTTCATCGAGCAGCCGCAGGCCCGGCGCTTCCTCTGGATGGTCGGCCTGGGCACCGCGGCGTTCAACATGCAGGACATCGTGCTCGAGCCCTACGGCGGCGAGATCCTGAAGCTGAGCGTCGCCGCCACGAGCACGCTGACGGCCCTGCTGGCCGGCGGTGCGCTGGTCGCGTTCGCGCTCGCCGCACGCTTGCTGGCGCGCGGCTGGGATCCGCTGCGCGTCGCGGCGCTGGGTGCGGTCTGCGGGCTGCCGGCGTTCGCGCTGGTGGTCTTCGCCGCGCCGATGGATTCACCGGCGATGTTCCGCATCGGCACGGTGATGATCGGTTTCGGAGGCGGTCTGTTCTCGGTCGGCACGCTGACGGCGGCGATGGGAATGGAGCGCAAGGAGCACGTCGGTCTGGCCCTCGGCGCCTGGGGCGCCGTTCAGGCCACGGCTGCCGGCGGTGCGGTTGCAGCCGGCGGCGCGATGCGCGACCTCGTGTCGAGCATGGCGACGCAAGGCCTGCTGGGCCAGGTGCTGGTCAGCCCCGTGACCGGCTACAGCTTCGTGTATCACCTCGAGATGATCCTGCTGTTCGCGGCCCTGGTCGCGATCGGCCCGCTGGTGCGCCGCTCGGGGCGGCGGCAGCAGCCTGACCAAAACCAATTCGGACTGGCCGATTTCCCCGGCTAGCGAGATTCGCGAGAAGGAGAACCCCATGGAATCCGGTGCCATCACATCCTATGTCGACGTTGCGCAGCTCGTGCTGTACGCCTTCTGGGCGTTCTTCGCGGGCCTTTGCTATTACCTGATCCGCGAGAACCATCGCGAGGGCTACCCCGAGATGGACAGCGGCACGGGCCGCGGTGTCATCACCGGCTGGCCGGTCCCCGAGCCCAAGACGTTCAAGCTGGCCGACGGCCACGAGCACGTCGTGCCGAAGGCCGAGCCGTCGCAGGACAACCTCGCCGCCGAACCGGCCCACGGCTGGATCGGTGCCCCGCTGGTCCCGACCGGCAACCCGCTGCTGGCCGGCGTCGGCCCGGGCGCCTGGGCCGAGCGCGCCGACCGTCCCGACACGGACGCCGACGGCAACGCCCGCATCCTGCCGCTGCGCCTCGTCGAAGGTTTCGACGTCGCCAAGCAGGACAGCGACCCGCGCGGCAAGCCGGTCTTCGGCGCCGACGGCGTGCAGGCCGGCACGGTGACCGACCTGTGGGTCGACACGCCGGAAAACCTGTTCCGCTACATCGAGGTCGAGCTGAACGACGGGGCCCGCAAGGTGCTGCTGCCGATCAACTTCGCGATCCTCAAGCGTGACGCGGTCAAGGTCACGGCGCTGCTGGCCGGCCAGTTCGCCGACGTCCCGGCGACCAAGCATCCCGAGCAGGTCACGATGCTCGAGGAAGAGAAGATCTGCGCCTACTACGGCGCCGGCACGCTGTACGCCGAGCCGTCGCGGCAGGAGCCCCTGCTGTGACACACGGCCACCGGCACACCACCGGGCACGAGCACGAATACGAGCCCGTGCACGGACTGCCGGAGGTCCTCCCTGCCGAGGAGCACATCCTCTGGCAGGGCAGTCCTGACTGGCGCGCCCTCGCACGGCGCGCCTTTCACGTGCCTGCGCTGGTGCTGTACTTCGCCGCCGTCCTGGCGGCCCGTGCCGGTTACGTGCTGAGCCAGGGCGGCAGCGCCGGCGACGCACTGCGCGCGCTCGTGCTGCTGCTGCCTCTGGTCGTCTTCGCGCTCGTGCTGATCACCGGGCTCGCCTGGCTGACGGCGCGCGGCGCCGTCTACACCATCACCGACCGGCGCGTGGTCATGCGCATCGGCATCGTGCTGACGGTGACCTTCAACATTCCGTTCAAGCGCATCGCGGCCGCCGGCCTGCGCCGTCATCGCGACGGCAGCGGCGACATCCCGATCACGCTGCTCGGAACGGATCGCATCGCGTATCTGCACCTCTGGCCGCACGCCCGCCCGTGGCGCTACGCCAAGCCGGAGCCGATGCTGCGCTGCGTTCCCGATGCCGAGGCGGTGGCCCGGCAGCTGTCGGAGGCCTGGTCGCGGGCCAACGAGCTGCCCGCCGTGCCTGCCGCGGCGGCCGACGGCAAGCCTGCCGCCGGCAATCTCGCGGGCCAGGGTGCCGCTGCATGAGCGACACCACGTCCCGTTCCAACGACCTGCCCCGCACGCCGCTGATCGCCATCGGCGTGCTGCTCGTGGCCGTCATCGTCGGCGTTGCCGCGGTTCGCCTGAGCGGGCAGTCGATCCGCGCGCCCGACGGCGATGCCGTCGCGACGCGTGCCCTCCGGTTCGAGGATCGACCCGACGGCAGCATCGCCGTCATCGATGCGCGCGACGGCGCGCTGCTCGAATCGGTCCAGGGCGAGGCCGGGTTCCTCCGTGGGGCCCTGCGTGCACTCGCCCGCGAACGCATGAAGCGGGGCCTCGGCCCCGAGCAGGCGTTCGAACTCGTCGCCCGGAACGATGGCCGACTGACGCTGATGGACCCGGCAACGGGTGAGCGCATCGACCTGGAGTCCTTCGGCCCGACCAACGCCGGCGTGTTCGCGCGCCTGCTGAACGTCGAACCCCAGCCGGCTTCGGCCCGCTGAAACACCACGGAGACCCTCATGCTCGCGACCCCGACGATCGAATCACCCGAAGAGGCCGCCCGCCGGGCCAAGGAGAGCACGCTCCTGAGCCCGCGCTTCTACACCACGGACTACGCCGCGATGAACGCGATCGACGTCTCGTCGATCCGCGCGGAATGGGACGCGATGCTGGCCGAGTACGAGGGCGACAACAACCACGACCACTTCCAGCGCACGCCCGAGTTCGCGCAGGAGGTGGCCGAGCGTTTCTCCCAGGTGTCTCCGGAACTGCGCCAGGAGTTCCTGGACTTCCTGATCTCGTCGGTGACCTCCGAGTTTTCGGGCTGCGTGCTCTACAACGAGATCCAGAAGAACGTCGAGAACCCGGACGTCAAGGCGCTGATGCGCTTCATGGCGCGCGACGAGTCGCGCCACGCGGGCTTCATCAACCAGGCGCTGCGCGATTTCGGCCTGGGCATCGACCTGGGCGGCCTGAAGCGCACCAAGGCGTACACGTACTTCAAGCCGAAGTACATCTTCTACGCGACCTACCTGTCCGAGAAGATCGGCTACGCGCGCTACATCACGATCTACCGCCAGCTCGAACGCCACCCCGACAAGCGCTTCCACCCGATCTTTCGCTGGTTCGAACGCTGGTGCAACGACGAATTCCGCCACGGCGAATCGTTCGCGCTGATCCTGCGTGCCAACCCGCACCTGGTCTCGGGCGCCAACCTGCTGTGGGTGCGTTTCTTCCTGCTCGCCGTCTACACGACGATGTACGTGCGCGACCACATGCGGCCGCTGCTTCACGAGGCGATGGGGCTGGAGTCGACCGACTACGACTACCGCGTGTTCGAGATCACCAACGAGATCTCCAAGCAGGTCTTCCCGATCTCGCTGGACATCGACCATCCGGCCTTCCGTGCCGGCATGGAGCGCCTGGTGCGCGTGAAGACGGCGTTCGACGCCGCGAAGAAGCGGGGCGGCCTCGTCGGCCGCCTGCAGCAGGGTGCCTGGGCCGTGGCGGGTGCCGCGACCTTCGCCCGCATGTACCTGATCCCGGTGCGCCGTCACGCGCTGCCGGCGCAGGTGCGCATGGCACCGGCATGGTGAAAGCGAGGACATGATGCTGAGCGTGGCGATCCCGGTGCTGTTCGCGGTGTTCGTCTGGTGGTTCAGCACCGGGCTGATCCTGCTGCTGGACGGTCTGCCGCGGAAGACCTTCCGCTGGAGCCTGGTCATCTCGACCGCTCTGGCGGTGACGGCCTTCGGCGCCCTGGTCCACACCGCCGGCAACACGACGCCGGCCGACGCGTACTGCGCCTTCACCTGCGCGCTGCTGGTCTGGGGCTGGCACGAGCTGGCCTTCCTGACCGGCTGGATCACGGGCCCGCGCAAGACCGCGACGCCGCCCGGCGCGAGCACCTGGACACGCTTCATCCACGCCATCCAGGCCATCCTGTGGCACGAGATCGCGATCATCGGCGTCGGCATCGCGATCATCGCCGTCACCTGGGGCGAGCCCAACCAGGTCGGCACCTGGACCTATCTGGTGCTCTGGACGATGCGCGCCAGCGCCAAGCTGAACCTGTTCCTGGGCGTGCGCAACCTGAGCGAGGAGTTCCTGCCGGAGCACCTGAAGTACCTCGTCAGCTTCTTCCGCCGCCGCGCGATGAACCTGCTGTTCCCGATCTCGGTCACCGTGCCGACGATCGTGGCCGGCCTGATGGTCCAGGAGGCGCTGCTGCCCGGCACCAGCCCGGCGATGCATGTCGGCCTGCTGCTCGTGGCCACGATGCTCGGCATGGCCGTCATCGAGCACTGGATGATGGTGCTGCCGCTGCCCGTCGCCGCGCTGTGGCGCTGGGCGCTGCGTTCGCGCGAACCGGGGGAGCCGCGCGACCCGCCGCCGATGCTGGTGCCCCCGCCCGACAACAACCTGCTCCATGCCCGCTGACTTGCGCGTCTCGACCGAACTGCAGGCCTGCCGCGAACTGATGCGCGGCGGCTCCAAGTCCTTCTTCGCCGCCTCGCTGCTGCTGCCGCAACGCGTGCGCGCGCCGGCCACCGCGCTGTACGCGTTCTGCCGCGTCGCCGACGACGCCGTCGATCTGAGCGGCGACCCGCACGCCGCGATGGCCGAGCTGCGGTCGCGGCTGGACAAGGTCTACGCCGGCACGCCCGAGCCGATCGCCGCCGACCGCGCGCTGGCCTGCACCGTGCACCGGCACGGCCTGCCGCGCGTGCTGCTCGACGCGCTGCTCGAAGGTTTCCTCTGGGACGCCGAGGGCCGCCGCTACGAGACCGTCGCCGACGTCGAGGCCTACGGCGCACGCGTCGCCGGCACCGTCGGCGCCGCGATGGCGGTAATCATGGGCGTGCGCTCGCCGCAGGCGCTGGCCCGGGCCTGCGAGCTGGGCGTGGCGATGCAGTTCACGAACATCGCGCGCGACGTCGGTGAAGACGCCCGCAACGGCCGCCTGTACCTGCCGCGGCAGTGGCTGCGCGAGGCCGGACTGGACGTCGACGCCTGGCTGAAGAACCCCGTGCACTGCCCCGAGGTGGCGCAGACCGTGCGCCGGCTGCTGCGGGCTGCCGACGAGCTGTACGAACGCTCCGAGCACGGCATCGCCGCGCTGCCGCGCGACTGCCGCCCGGCGATCCGCGCCGCCCGGCTGGTCTACGCCGAGATCGGCCACCGCCTCGAGCGCGACGGCCTGGATTCGGTCAACCGCCGGGTCGTCGTGCCGGCCCGCCGCAAGGCCGCGCTGATGGCCGTCGCCGCGTCCGCGGCGCTGAACAGCCCCGGGCGGGCCCACGCCTCGATCCCGCCGCTGCCGGCCATCCAGTACCTGGTGGATGCCTCGGTCGCCTCGACCTCGGGCGCCTCGGCCACCCACCGCCCGCTGCCGCGCTCGTTCAACGAGCGGCTGGGCTGGGTGCTCGAGCTGATGGAACGCCAGGCGGCACGCCGCGGCGTCTGAAGGCGGCGCACCGGCGCCCGATGTTCGCGGGATTGCGGCCGACAATGATCAAGACCGCGTCCCGCGCCGTGCACAACTTGCGCGACGCCGACGGCGAAGCGCGCTAGATTGTCGCCATGCTCGAGAAGGTGTTCGCCGCGATCGGTCTGGCCGTCTGCATGGCCCTGCTGCTGGGCATGCTGGTCGGCCGCCAGCGTGTGAGCGCGATGCTGCAACGCACGCGCAGCGCCTGGCGCTGGAGCCGCCAGCGCCGGCACGCCGAGCGCGAGGCGGTCGAGGTCATCGAACGCGCCCGCCGCGGGGCCCCGAACGTCAAGCGCGAGGGCAACGTCTACCGCCCCAGCTCGTTCAACGGCCGCCGCGCCGACGACCACCAGGAATGAGCCGGCCCCCCCGGCCGGCCCCGCCGTCACCCCCGGCGCGGCATGCGCCAGGGCAGCATCAGCCGCACCGGCAGCGTGATCACGCGCGGCAGCAGCATGGTCTCGTGCACCGAGGTCACGACCTCGCCGAGCAGCCCCGAACGCACCATCGAGCGCGCGTAGAACGGCGTGTCCTCGAGCGTCTGCTCGACGACCGCCGGCACCCCCGGCTCGGTGCGCATCGTGCGGCCGATGCGCCACAGCGTCGTCGGCAACGGCTGGCGCGGCGGCGCCTCGAAGCTCTCGGTGCTGCCGTCGAGCAGGAAACGTTCGGCGATGACGCGGTCACCGTCGCGCTTCTGGCGCACGTCGTAGATCACCGCGGTGCTGCCGTCGGCCATCGTCGCGCGCGACCAGTCCCATTCGTGGAACGGCCGGTCGATCGGCTCGTCGCCCTCGTTCGAGTCGAGGTAGGCGTGGCCGCTCCAGCGCACGCGCGGGCTGTCGAGTTCGACCTCGATGCGGCTGCACGGCGCGATCGGGCCCCAGCGGTGGCGCCCGCCGCTGTCCAGCGAAGTGACGAAGCGGCACAGCGCCTTCGGCCAGACCCGCACCCTGCCCTTCACGCGGCGCGGGATCGGCACGCCGATCTCGTCGAACTCGACGAGCAGCGATTCGCCATCCCAGTGCAGCCGGCTCGGGCCGATGACGAACTCGTCGCGGCTGCGGCGCATCCAGCGCCGGCCGCGTTCGGTCATCGTCCAGCGCTTGCCGGCGTCGCCGTACAGCGCGAGGTTCAGCGCGCAGTGGTTCTCCGGGTCGGCGCGGTCGGCGTTCGGGCCGCCGGCCCAGGCGTAGTAAGGCGAGAAGACGCTGCCGACGAAGGCGATGAAGGTCAGGCCATGCCGCCCGTCGTCGCTGACCGCGTCGACATACCACCAGAGATAACCACCCGGCGGGACCGGCTGGTCGAATCGAGGTGCGCCATCAGCGTCTCGGCCGCCAACCGGCCGGACATCGCTGCCATCGGCACGCCCGGCCCCGGGTGGACACTCCCGCCCGCCAGATACAGCCCCGGCAGCCGGCTCGTCGACGACGCCCGATGGAACGAGGACATCCAGCCGTGTGTCGCCGGGCCGTAGAGCGCTCCCCCCGTCGCCGGGAACAGCCGCTCGAAGTCCGCCGGCGTCACCAGCCGGTGCGTCTGCGGGCTCCACTCGATCGACAGGCCGCACTCGCGCATCAGCGCCAGACTCCGCTGCTCGCATGGTTCGGTCTCCGAAACGTCGAAGGGTCGCCGGTCCCCGTCGGCTGGTGCATTGACCAGGCACAGCAGGCGCTCGGGGGCGTCCGACCCGATTCCTTCGTCGGTGCGATCCTGCGCACAGACGTAGACGGTGCCGCGCCGCGGCAGGCGGCGCTGGCGGAAGATGTCGTCGAACTCGGACGCGTAGTCCTCGTCGAAGAACACGTTGTGGCGCACCAGCGGGAAGCCGCTGGTGCGCGCGTTGACCAGCCAGGTCAGCGCCGACAGCGAGCGCCGCGCCGGCGCGACCGGCGCCGACGCCCGCCGCGCCGGGTCGCCCAGCAACCCCTGGGCCAGCGCGTTGACGTCGCCGTTGAACACCACCGAGTCGGCGGCGATCTCCTCGCCGTCGGACAGGCGCACGCCGACGGCGCGGCCATCGCGCACCAGCACCTGCTCGCAGCCGCAGCCGTAGCGCAGCTTGACGCCGCGCGCCTCGGCCAGCGCCGAGAAGGCCCGGGCGACGGCATGCATGCCGCCCTCGACGGCCCAGACGCCGTCGAGTTCGACCTGGGCGACGAGCATCAGCGTCGCCGGCGCCATCCAAGGCGACGCGCCGCAGTAGGTCGCGTAGCGCGCGAACAGCTGCTGCAGCTTCGGGTCGCGGAAGTGCCGCGACAGCGAGCGCCAGAGATTGGAGAACGGCCCGATCTGCATCAGCACCATCAGGCCGCGCGGGCCCAGGTCGCCGACCATGCTGCCGAGCGTCGGCCGCTCGGAGCGGATGTACGGGCCCTCGAGATGGTCGTAGAGCTGGCGAGCCTGGCGGCAGAAGCCGAGGAAACGCTGGGCCTCCTGCGGGCCGCTGAACTCGCCGATCGCCTCGGCGGAGCGCTGGATGTCGGCGAACAGGTCCAGGCGGGGCTCGTGCCCGCGCCAGGCGTGGCGTGCGAGCACGCCCAGCGGCTGCAGCTTCAGGTGGTCCTCGACCCTGGCGCCGGCGGCGGCGAAGATCTGGTCGAAGACCCAGCGCATCGTGAAGACCGTCGGGCCGGCGTCCACCGGCGCGCCGTCGACCATCACCTGGCGCATCTTGCCGCCCGGCGTCGCCGACTTGTCGACGAGCGTGACGTCGAGCCCGCGTGCGGCCAGCAGCAACGCGCTGGTCAGCCCGGCGATGCCGGCACCGACGACGACGACACGATGGGTGCGGGAGACATCAGCCATAACGGCGCCCCTTCCAGACGCCTTCGATCGCCAGCGGCACGAAGCGCACGAACATCGATTCGGAGAAGAAGTCGCGCGAGGCCTGGATCGCGCGCTGGTGCGCGCCGGTGCGCGCGTAGGCGTCCATCGCGGCGACGCTGTCCCAGACACTGAAGGTGGCCTGGCGCAGGAACGGCGCCTCGCCCAGGCCGACGGCCAGCCGGCAGCCACTCGCGCGCTCGAGCGAAACCTGCGAAGGCCCGGCGTTGGGCCAGAAACGGTGCGCCCGCGACAGCCGGATCGACGCTCGCGTCAATGCCGCGACCGGGCCGTCCACCGGCGCCGGTGCGCCGACACGCGGCTGCTGGCCATCCCAGGTGCCGCGCGCCGCGTACGGCCGCGCCTTGACGATGCAGAGCTCGCGCGCGTGGCGGCGGTATTCCTGGACGAGCTCGGAGTGCCCGATGAAAGCATCGGCCGCGGCCTCGTCCTCGAAAAGCACGAAAAGGCCCTGGCGCGTGGCGCTGGGCCGCAGCCCGAAGCCGCCTTCGTAGCCGGTGCCGAGTTGCTTGGCGAAGCGGGCGCCAGGCTCGCGACGGGCTGGCGCCCTGCCGGCGATGAAACGCCCGTAACCCCACAGCCGCGAGGCGGGCGCCACGTCGATGAGCAGCAGAACGAGCACGTCGCCACCGGCGGTGACCCGCGGCAACTCCTCGCTCGACAAAGAAGATGCCGCCGGGGCCTGTTGCGAGGCGCCGGCGGCAATGCTGAGTTCGTTCGTCATGCGGAACGGCCGCGGCGGGTGCCGCGGCCGCCGTTCAACACGTCACTTCGCGGCGGTGGCCACCGTGGCGACCGGAGCAGCCGACGCGGCGGCGTCGACCGGAGCGGCTTCCACGGCAGAGGCGGCGGGGGCCGCCGGAGCCGGCTTCAGGCCCGGGTAGTCCTTGGCCATCTGCGCGCCGTACAGCGGCTTGTAGGCGCCCTGGTGGCAAGTGGCGCAGTTGATCTTCGCCACGTCCCCGGTGGGGCCCAGCCGGTGGGCTGGGAAGGCCGAGGTCAGCCCTTGCATGAAGTTGTTGTTGAGGTCACGCGCCATGCGGATGCCGTACCAGGCCGTCGCGCGTTGCGGCGCGGCGTTCTCCCAACTGCCGAAGCCGTTGGTGTTGTGGCAGTACGTGCAATTGACACCCAGCGCGCCCGAGAAGTGCATCATCAGACCGTAGCTCTTCTCGGCCTGCTTGATGTCGGCCGTCGAAGTGCCCGCCGGCAGCGCCGTCGTCGCGTAGATCCGGACGTTCGTGTCTTCCTTCAGGAAGGTCGTGAACGGGTCGTACGGCAGCGAGGTCAGCCCGACGACCTTGGCGGCCTGGTTCTGGCCGTCGAGGTTGCCGATGAAGTCCGAACGCTTGTTCTGCGGCGCAGCGGTGAACCAGATCTCCTTCGGGACCGGCTGACCACGGTGGCAGGTGTAGCAGGTGACGCCGGTAGCGGCGACGTGCTGCGTCCACTGGGCGTTGATCTTCTGCGTCATCTCGAGCATCCGACGCGAGACGACCTTCTGGTACTTCGAGTCGTCGGCGAGGTTCTCGGTATGGCAGTAGTTGCAGCCCTCGGTCGGCGACACCCATTCGGTGATCGCCGCCATCTGCCGCGTGAACTCCGCGACCGACAGGTGGCCCAAAACCTTGACGTTCTGGAACACCTGGTTGGCGCGCGGGCCCGAATCGTCAGCCACCGGCGTTGCCACCGGGGCTTGCTGAGTCGGGATCTGCTCGGCCAGCGTGCGCGGGTTGACGATGTGCTGCATGCCGGTGCCGCGGTAGCCCCGCTGCACCGATTCCACCGGCGGACGCTCGCATCCCGCGAGCAGGACCGCCGCGGTCACGGCGACGGTAAGGGTCGTAAAACGAGCCGCGAGTGCCATCACTTGACTCCCTGCAGGGTGGCGGGGTCGATCGTGGGCGCGAACACCGCCGGGTAGGCCGGTGCCACGCCGTGCTTCACGGCCCACAGATACCAGTTGTCGACGACGGTACCCGACAGCAGGATGCCGATGCCGCCGCACAGCGGGCAGAGCACGGCGAACCACCACGCCCAGCGGTGGATCGACTCGGTCGTCGCGTTGAAGCCCATCGTCCAGCGCCAGAACAGCTGGGCGCGTTCCGAGGCGGTGCCACGGTCGGCGATCTGCTCCAGTTCACGCTCGCCACCGAAGCGGCTGACGGCCAGGATCGTCGCACCGTGCATCGCGAACAGAAGCGTCGCGCCGTACAGGAAGGCGATCGAGAGCGCGTGGAACGGGTTGTAGAACAGGTTGCCGTAGCGCAGCGAGAACGCGGCGGTCCAGTCCAGGTGCGGGAAGATGCCGAACGGCACGCCTTCCGACCAGCTGCCCATGGCGATCGGGCGGATGAAGCCCAGGACCAGGTACAGCCAGATGGCCGCAGCGAAGGCCCAGGCGACGTGCGTGCCCATGCCCAGGGCGCGGGCCCGGGTGTACATGCGAACCCACCACAGCAGGATCGAGATCGTCAGGAACAGACCGGCCATCAGCCACCAGCCACCGTCGTTCAGCGGCGGCAGGTTCAGGCCGTACTTCGGAGACGGCGGCTCCAGCGCCAGCCAGAAGAACTGGCGGCCGAACTCGATCGGGTTCCAGCCGACCTGGGCCAGCATGTTGAAGCCCATGATCATGATCGCCAGCGCGCCGAAGACCGCCGACAGGATGCCCAGGGGACCGAGGTAGATCGGCCCGATCTGCGCCATGCCCAGACGACCCAGCAGGTGGATCTGCCAAGGCTTCTTGCCGGTGCGCGGGCTGTCCCTCTCGGGCAGCGGCACACCCATGTGCGCCGGTCCTGCGACCTGCACACGCGTGAAGATGTTTTGATACTCAGCCATTGGGTTTCTCCTGAGCAGCTCAGTTGAGCGGCCACTGACTCCAGACGGGCAGATTCAGCCACCAGCCCCACCACTCCGGCCAGCCGCGGGTCCAGAACGGACCGCTGATCACGATACAGACCGCGCTCCAGAAGGCCGCCGACAGCGCCAGGAACAGACCCAGGCGGTGGATACCCAGCGAACCGATCGAATAACCGACCGCGTCGCGGAAGAACGTGTCTTCGTGGTCCGTCGTCTTCATCGGCTCACCCTTCTTCGGGTTGGCCGCCGACAGGATCAGGCCACCGTGCATCGACATCGCCAGCGTCGTCGTAAAGAAGAACGAGATCGCCAGCATGTGTGCCGGGTTGTAGTGGAAGTGCAGATATTGGTAGCCCACGTTCGACACCCAGTCCAGATGGCTGAAGATGCCGTACGGGAAGCCATGGCCCCAAGCGCCCATGAGAACCGGGCGGATGACGACCAGCGTGACGTAGGCCAGGATCGCGAAACTGAATGCGATCGGCACGTGGTACTGCATGCCGAGCTTGCGGCAGATCTCGACTTCACGCAGCGCCCAAGAGACGAATGCCCCGATGGCGCACACCGTGATGATCTGCCAGAGACCGCCTTCCATCAGCGGTGCCACGCCCAGCCCGTACTTCAGGTCAGGGGGCGCAATACTGATCTGCCAAAGATTCCACGTCGGCCCCTGCGAAGCGCCCCAGATGATCAACGCGGTTCCCAGGACCGAGAAGAAGAGCGTCGTCACGCCGAAGAAACCGACGTAGAACGGTCCGACCCAGAAGTCGAAGAGATCGCCCCCGACCAGCGTGCCGCCGCGCACCCGGTATTTCTTCTCGAAACTCAGCATTGCCATATTGATTCCTCCAACCGACGGGTCGCCACCGACAACCCGAACGGCGAGTTTGTTGTTGCAGCGGGTCGAAACCGGTCAAGACCGGTCTCGCCCGCATGCACTGGCGTGGCGCTTTTTACTTCGCCTGCGCCAGGGACGTCACTTCGGCAGGAACCGGGGCAACAGCCGTCGCCGCCGGCGCCTTCTTCGCGCCGTCCATCCAGTTGTACTTGTTCGTGCCCAGCAGCATCAGGTGAATCAGAACGGCGAGACCGAGAAGGAACACCGCCTGGGCCACCATGGCGCGCATCGGATCGAACAGACGCCAAATTCTCCACATAATCCAAGCTCCTATAGCAAATGCGACATGAAGGTATAAACCGCTGCCTTGACGCCGCCAAAAATAGATTTCACACCTTCAGCACCCGGCAACCAGGAACGCCAGTGCCAACCAAGCAATTGCCCGATGAGGGCAATGATCAGAAACGCCACGTAGCTGAGCGCGAAGATGATCCAGAAACTTCTGGAGTCACCCGCCGCGACCGGCTTCGGCATTGCAGATTCAAGATGGGCCATAACGCTCCCCAATGACGGGTCAAGCTATCAGGTACTTAGAGCCAGGGACGCCAGACCCAGACCAGGAAGTGAGCGACCACGGCGACCGCCGTGAAACCCACGAAACCCTGAACCCAGAACTTGTGGAACTCCTGGGCCTCGTCGTCGGTAAGCCCGGAGATCGAGCCCTTTCTTTCAGCCATGAGGAAACTCCTTCATAAGCGGCCAGATGGCCGCGTGCGCACAAGACCCGCGCACGGTGGGCAGCCGCGGCAGAGTGCCACGACATTCGGTTTGTCCACTGATCGCGGACAGGAACTGGTGAATGGAGCCCTTGATCACGCGGGCTCCTTCTGGCCGAGCAGCTGGCGCACGCGGGCCGCGGTGACGCGTTCCTCGCCGGCGGCGCCGGCTTCGCGTTCGGCGCGGTCGCGCAGCTGCTTGGCAGCGGAAATCTGGACCAGCACCGGCTGGCGGGCGACGTAGTCGCGCAGCACCTGCTGGGCCTCGTCGTCCCAGGGCCTGGAGTCGCCGCGGCGCGACGGCGTCGCGTCGATGCGGTCGAGCTCGGTGCCCAGCGGCAGGATGTTGAACAGCGCGTCGAAGAGCGCGTTGCAGAACTCCTGCACCAGGTAGGTCGCGCCGGCGTAGCCCATGAAGGGCGTGCCGGTGTGACGGCGGATGATCGCGCCGGGGAACGAGGCCGGAATATAGGCCGGCTTCGGACCATGGCCCGAGGTCGTTTCCGCCAGGTACATGCGCTCGTTGTAGCTGCCGAAGAGCACCAGCGGCGTCTTCGAGTGCACCAGCTCGCGCACGCTTTCGTTGTCGGTCTTCTCGCCGGCCTTGCGGGCGACGGCGAAGTTGCACGGCAGGCCCAGCTCGTCTTCGAGGAAGTGGCGGATGCCGCGGGCGTAGGTCTCGCCGGCGACGATGCCGAAGTTGGCGGTGCCGAAGAAGTCCTGCGTCACCGAGCGCCACAGATCCCAGATCGGCTTGAGCGTGGTGTGCTTCTCGCGCTCGATGAAGGGCTCGGGGTCCAGGTTCAGCAGGCGGCCGAGCTCGCGCAGGAACGCGGTCGTGCTGTGCATGCCGATCGGCGCCTGCAGGTACGGGCGCTCCAGCGCCTCGCACAGCATGCGGCCGTACTCGCGGTACATGCAGACGTTGACGTCGGCGTCGACCAGCTTGGGCACGTCGGCCAGGTGGCTGCCGAGCGGGAACACCATGTTCACCTCGGCACCGATGCCTTCGACCAGGCGGCGGATCTCGGCCAGGTCGCTCGGCATGTTGAAGGTGCCGTAGCTCGGGCCGATGATGTTCACGCGTGGCTTCTCGCCGGCCGGGCGCTGCTCGAACGGGGTGCGCTGCGGGATCTTGCGCAGGCCGTACTCGCTCCACAGCCAGAACATCGCGCGGTTGGCGCATTGCCACTGGTCTTCGTCGATCGTGCGCGGCAGGAAACGCTGGATCGTCGTGCCTTCGGGCGTCACGCCGCCGCCGATCATCTCGGCGATCGAGCCGGTGACGACGACGGCCGGGAGGTCCGGGTCGAGCGCCGCGTGGGCGCGCTTCATCGCGCCTTCGGTGCCTTCGCGGCCCAGTTCCTCTTCGCCGAGACCGGTGACGACGATCGGCAGCTCGTGCGGCGGCAGCGCGTCGGTGTAGTGCAGCACGGCGGTGGCCGGCAGGTTCTCGCAGCCCACCGGGCCGTCGATGACGACCTGCAGCCCCTTGATCGCGGTGAAGACGTACACCGCGCCCCAGTAGCCGCCCGCGCGGTCGTGGTCGATCACGTACATCAGATCATCTCCTCGGCCTTGCGGCGCTTCTGGAGCTTGATGACCTGACGGCGCGTGTCGGCCCGGAACTCGGGGCGCGACTGCGGAACGTCTTCCCAGACACCGGCGTTGTCGCCGGTGCCGACCTCGCCGAAGAACTCGCGCATCTGCTGGAAGCGCGACTTGTTGGCGATGGCCGCGTTGATGACCTGGGCCAGCGAACCAGCCCCGGCCGGGCCCATCAGCGGACGCGCGGAGATCAGGTTCGTGAAGTACAGCGCGGGGATCGTCGCCTGCTTGGCGGCCTGCACGACCGGCGTCGTGCCGATCGCCAGGTCGGGGCGGCATTCGCGCACCGCGGCGATGTCCTGCTCGAGCGAGGCGCGGTACTGCACGTGCACGCCGCGCGCCTGCAGCCATTCGAGGTCGGGCGCGCTCCAGGGCGTCTTCGGGCAGGCGGTGCCGACATAGGGCACCTCGGCGCCGCTCTCGACGAGCAGGCGCGCGACCAGCAGCTCCGAGCCTTCGTAGCCGGAGACGACGACACGGCCCTTGATCGGCGTGGCGGCCAGCGCGCCCTTGATCGCGCGAAGCCACTTGTTCTTCGACGCGTCGATCATCGCCTGCGGCACGTTGCAGGCGCGGCCGACGGCCTGCAGCCAGGCTTCGGTGCCATCGTGACCGACCGGTGCGGAAGCCACGATCGGGCGACCGGCGGTCTCGAACTCGCGCACGCTGGCGGTGTAGAACGGGTGGATCGCGGCGACGGCGGCGCAGTCCAGCGCGGCATACAGCTCGCGCCACTCACGCGTCGGCACCACCGGGCCGGCGGCCAGGCCCATCGGCTCGAGCATCATGCCGATGCCCACCGGGTCGGCCGGGAACATCTCGCCGAGCAGCGTGACGGTCGGCTTCTCGCTGACGCCGCCGCGCGGCGCGGCCACCGGGCCGGCCTCGGCTTCGCCACGCGCCACGCGCAGCATCGCGCCGGCGAGCACGTCCTTGGCTTCGGCGTGCGTCGGCACGCCGAAACCCGGCACGTCGATGCCGATGATGCGCACGCCGTCGATTTCCTTGGGCAGCAGGCGCAGCGGCACGCCCGAGGCACTGGGCACGCAGAGGTTGATGACGACGACGGCGTCGTACTGCTTCGGGTCGGCGAGCTTGTGGACGGCCTCGCGGATGTCCTCGAACAGCTTGCCGGTGACCAGCGTCTCGCTGCTGAACGGCACGTAGCCGATCGAGCGGCGCGCGCCGTAGAAGTGGGCCGTGAAGCTCAGGCCGTAGACACAGCAGGCCGAGCCCGACAGCACGGTCGCGGTGCGGCGCATGCGCAGGCCGACACGCAGCGAACCGAAGGCCGGGCACATGCTCTGCGGCTGGTCGTGCGGGCCGGCGCCTTCGGGCATCGGATAGTCGCGGGCGTACTGCTGCAGCATCTCGCCGTTGCCCGAAGCGGCGGCCGCGGCCAGCATCTGTTCCCGACCCGCGTGGCAACCCAGGCCGTCGTCGGCCACGGGCGCACCAGGATTGGAGACGTGTTGCTCGCTCATCGCGGGTCTCAGGCGGCGTCGTAGACGACTTCGAGCGTCGGGCGGACGATCTCGTCCTTGCCGAGCATGTCCTGCACGGTCGCCGGCTCGAGCACGACGTCGCGGCCGGTGCTCTCCGAGGAGAACAGGCCCAGCAGCGCGTCCTGCGACAGCGGCGTCGGACGCACCGGCGGCGCCTCGGCGACGTTGGTCGCGAGCTGCTCGAACAGCGGGCCCCAGGTCGTGCCCGGACGGGCGACGATCTCGTAGGCGGCGCTCTTGCGGCGGATGTCCTCGTTGGCCGGGATCGCGGCCAGCACCGGGATGCCGACGTTGGCGGCGAAGGCCTGGGCCTCGCCCGTGCCATCGTCCTTGTTGATCACCATGCCCGCCACGCCGACGTTGCCGCCGAGCTTGCGGAAGTACTCGACCGCGTTGCAGACGTTGTTGGCCACGTACAGCGACTGCAGGTCGTTGCTGCCGACGACGATGACCTTCTGGCACATGTCGCGGGCGATCGGCAGACCGAAGCCGCCGCAGACCACGTCGCCAAGGAAGTCGAGCAGCACGTAGTCGAAGCCCCAGTCGTGGAAGCCGAGCTTCTCCAGGGTCTCGAAGCCGTGGATGATGCCGCGCCCGCCGCAGCCGCGGCCGACCTCGGGGCCGCCGAGCTCCATCGCGAACACGCCGTCGCGCTTGAAGCAGACGTCGCCGATCGAGACGGCCTCGCCGGCCAGCTTCTTCTTCGAGCTGGTCTCGATGATCGTCGGCGTGGCCTTGCCGCCGAACAGCAGGCTCGTCGTGTCGCTCTTCGGGTCGCAGCCGATCAGCAGGACCTTCTTGCCCTGCTGAGCCATCATGTAGCTCAGGTTGGCGAGCGTGAAGCTCTTGCCGATGCCGCCCTTGCCGTAGATCGCGATGATCTGCGTGGTCTTGGTCACCGGGGCCGTGGATACCGCATCCGGTTCGATCGCCGCCTCGTTCTTCAGGCGCTCGTCGCGCATGAGGATGACGGGCGAGGTGGTCTGACTCATCGTGTACTGCTCCAGTCGAGGACCATCTTCAGGCAGTCCGGATCGCCGAAAGCCGTGCGGTAGGCGGCGTCGGCGTCGGACGGGCTGGCGTGGTGGGTGATCAGGCCGTCGAGCGACAGGCGCCCGGTCTCGGCCAGTTCCTTCACGGCCAGCAGGTCGGGGCGCTGCCATTCGGCAGCACACCGGATCTGGGCTTCGCGCATGAACGCCGGCGCGAAATTGAAGTGCAGCGGCTCGGTGTAGAAGCCGGCCAGCACGATCTCGCCACCGCGCGCCAGGCGCTCGACGAGACGATCAAGGATCGACGAGTCGCCGCTGACGTCGAAGATCGCGCGGTAGTCGCGGCGCGGATCTTCGTCGGGATGCACGACCGTGTAGCCGGTGGCACCCTCGGCACGCAGCGGGTTGGTTTCCCAGACGGTCGGCGCCGGGAAACCGGCGACGACGGTCATGCGCGCCAGCAGACGGCCGAGCACGCCGTGGCCGACGATCAGGTCGGGCGGCACGATCGGCGTGCGCTTGCCGCCGCCGGCCACCGAGTGGTAGGCGGTCGCGGCCAGCGCCAGCAGCACGGCTTGTTCACCCAGGCTGTCGGACACGGCGCAGACGCGCGAGTCCGCGACGACGACCCGCGACGCGGCACCGCCGAACAGGCCACGCACCTCGCCGTAACAACGGGCGCCGGGCACGAAGACGCGCTCGCCCACCTTGTGGTGCGCATCGGCGCCGGCCTGCACGACGCGGCCGACGGATTCGTAGCCAGGCACCAGCGGATAGCCCATGCCGGGGAAGGCCGGCATGCGACCGCTCCACAGCAGCTTCTCGGTACCGGTGGAAATCCCGCTGTACTCGATGTCGACGACCAGATCCTCGCCGGTCGGCGGCGTCAGCTCGAGTTCACGGAGAACCAGGCGCTCGGGCTGCTCGAGCACGATGGCTTGAGTCTTCATGCAGCCCTCCATGCCGAGAGCGGACGGACCATCGGCGGCATCACAGGCCACGTCGGCGAACGGTGCTTCATCGGCTTCAACATCACGACGTCATCTTAAGCTGACAGTTCAGTGTGTCAAGGTGGCTGGACATGCCTTAGATCAGGAAACCTTAAGCAGTGCAGCGCGCCACCAGGACACCCGCCTGCAGCGGCATGTGCGTGGGCAGGGAACGGACGCTGGCGAAGCCGGCTTCGTGCAGCAGCTGCGTCAGGCGGGCCGCCGAACGCGGACGGCCGCGGCCCATCGCGAGCAGGTAGAAGCCGAAGTACGCGTCGCCGATCGGCTCGACGCCGGGCACCTCGGCCATCGCCTCGGCGAGCACGAGCGTGCCGTTGTCCGGCAAGGCCCGGCGCACGTTCTTGAACAGCGTCAACACCCGTTCATCCGGATGGTCGAAGGCCACGCGGACGAGGGAGATCACGTCGGCACCACGCGGCAGCTCGTCGGCGAAGAAGTCGCCGCCGAAAGCCTGGGCGCGGCCGGCCAGACCCCAGCGCCGGAAGTTCTCGTTGGCACGCTCGGCGACGGCCGGCAGGTCGAAGACCCGCAGTTCGACACCCGGCACCTCGGCGGCCACGCAGCGCACGAAAGCGCCCTCGCCGCCACCGACGTCCATCAGCACCTTGTGCCGGCCGAAGCGGTAGGCGGCGATGACCTCGCGCGCCACCAGCGGCTGCGAGGCCGTCATCAGCTTGGAGTACTCGGCGACCTTCTCGGTGGCCAGCGTCGCCGGCAGGCCGGGGCCGGCATCGGCGGCCGCGGCATACGGCCAGTAGCCGGCCATCGCCGGACGCCCCTGGCCGCGCAGCAGCGCCACGGGGTCGGTCAGGTCGCCGTACAGCGTCGCGTGGTGCTCGACCATCGCCGTGATCGCCTCGTTGGCGACCAGCGGCGCGCCCAGCCGACCCAGCGTGACGAGGTCCCCGCTTTGCAGGTCCAGCAGCTCGAGCGAGTCGGCAGCCGCCACCAGGCGACGTGTCGCCTCCAGGCTCAGGCCGCAGCGCTCGGCGACGATGGCCAGCGGCAGCGGGCCGTCGGCCAGCATGCGGAACACGTCCAGGCGCACGCAGGCCAGCAGGATCTGCGAATAGACGAAGCCCGCCAGCAGGTCGAAGAGCTCGCGGGCGTGCTTGCGCGCCACCGGGCGGGTCAGCGGGAAGGCCGCGGCCCACTTCTGGAACCCGGGGCGGGCGATCGTGCGGTGCTTCCAGTCGCGAAAGCGTTCGGCCAGCGTCGGGGAACGGCGCGGCCCGGCCTGCGGCCTCGTCTCGGCTCGGTCCATCGGGATGTCAGGCGGTCTGGATCGTGGCGGCGCGGACCGCGGCGCGCTCGGCGGCGAGCGCTTCGATGTTGGCGCACCAGGCCTTGGGCACCAGGCGCTCGGACTCCATGCGCACGATCTGGCGCAGCATGCCGGCACCCTTGCAGTCGGGGATGGCGTCGATCGCGCCCTGCACCAGGCGCTCGAAATGTTCGACGGCGCCCACGAGGCCGTGCTGGATCGCCGAGCTCGGACGGCCGAGCGCGACGTCGCGGCCGACCGGCTTGCCGAGCTGCTCGGGGTCGGCGAGCGCGTCGCGCACGTCGTCGGCCACCTGATAGGCCTCGCCCAGCCAGTCGCCGAGCGCACGCCAGGTCTCGCCGTCACCACCCGAGGCCTGCGCACCGGCGGCCGTGGCCGCAGCGAACAGGGCGCCGGTCTTGGCGCGCTGGTAGTCGGACAGCGCGACACGCGGCTCGCACTCCCAGGCCTGGCCGGCAATGATGCCCAGCGGCGTGCCGACGCCGCGGGCCACGGTCTGCAGCACGCGCGCCATGCGCTCCGGGTGGCGGGCACCGGCGGCACCCAGGGTCTGGAAGGCGGTGACGATCAGCGCGTCGCCGGCGAGCACGGCCAGGCGTTCGCCGTAGGCCTTGTGCACCGAGGGCTGGCCCCGGCGCGTCGGCGCGTCGTCGAAACACGGCAGGTCGTCGTGCACCAGCGAGGCGCAGTGGATCAGCTCGATCGCCGACGCGGCGGCATCGGCCAGTTCGGGGTCGGTGTCGCCGTTGGCCATCGCGACAGCGATGCACAGCTGAGGACGGATGCGCGCACCGCCGGGAAACACCGCGTGGCGGATCGCCGCCGCCAGCTTCGGGGGGCAACCGGCGCCCTCTTGGGCGGCAACCGCCGCCTCCAGCGCCTGTTCGATGCGGGTCTGCATGTTCATCGACTTCCTCCGACGACCCGGCACCGGATGGCGCACCGCTGTAAGGTCGTCATGTCACCCCAAAGTGTCAACTGATTTTGACACGGGGCAGACCTCTGTCAAGAAAGCGGAACTGACGCGGCTCAAGACAGTCGCACGCTCCCTTTGGCCGAATGAAACACATGAAACTCACGCCTCTCATCCTCGCCACCAGCACCGTTTTCGCCGCTTCCGGCGCCCTCGCCGCGACGCCGGCCGAACTGGCCACCAAGGCCGGCTGCGCCGTCTGCCATCAGCCCGTCGCCAAGGGCCTGGGCCCCAGCTACCAGGAGATCGCGAAGAAGTACAAGGGTCAGGCCGGCGCCCCGGCCGTGATGGCCGAACGCGTGCGCAAGGGCAGCGTCGGCATCTTCGGCAAGGTGCCGATGACGCCGACCCCGCCGGCCCGCATCAGCGACGCCGATCTCAAGCTCGTGATCGACTGGATCCTCAAGACGCCTTGACGTCGGCCGCCGGCCGCGCCCGCGCGCGGCCGGTGTCGAAGGCCAGCGCGGCCTTGGCCAGCAGCGTGAAGACGAGCGCGCCGCAGGCCCAGATGCCGGCCGACACCAGCCACTCGCGCCAGCTCGGCGCGTACTCGAAGATCTCGCCCAGCGGCGTCGGGATGTAGCCGGGCACCACCAGGCCCATGCCCTTCTCGATCCAGATGCCGAGGAAGGCCAGGCCGCAGGCCAGCGCCAGCAGCCGCGGCGTGCGCCGCAGCGGGTGGATCGACAGGATCACCACCGCGACGACGTTCAGCGCCAGCGCGCTCCAGATCCAGGGCTGCAGCTGGCCGGCGCCGGCCAGGCCGAAGAACAGGTAGCGGATCGAGGCCGCGTGCGAGGTCTCGTTGTAGAAGTCGGTGAACAGCTCGACGCCGACGAAGAACAGGCTGATCTGCAGCGCCACCGTCATGACCACCGCCAGCAGGTCGATGACCGACTGCTTCACGGCCAACCCGCCCCAGCGGCGCAAGGCCAGCAGTGCCAGGATGATCAGCGCCGGCCCCGACGCGAAGGCCGAGGCGATGAAACGCGGCGCCAGCAGCGCGCTGTGCCACAGCGGCCGCCCGGCGTTGGCCGAGAACAGGAAGGCGGTGACGGTGTGGATCGACACCGCCCAGAAGATCGCGACCACGACCACCGGGAAGTAGCGCGCGGTCACCGGCTCCTCGCCGCGCCAGCGCGCGTGCAGCACGTAGGCCGGCAGCCCGAGGTTCAGCAGCAGGTAGCCGACGAGCACGACGACGTCCCAGGCCAGCATCGACTGCGGCCAGTTGAAGCGCCCGACCAGCGGCAGCATGTGCCAGATGCGCTCGGGCCGGCCGATGTCGACGGTGACGAAGAGCATCGCCGCGACCACCGCGGCGACCGCCAGCGCCTCGCCGTAGATGACGACCTGCTTGACGTCGCCTCGGTGGAACAGATAGGCCGGAATGACCAGCAGCACCGCCGCCGCCGCGATGCCGACGAGGAAGGCGAAGTTGGCGATGTAGAAGCCCCAGGAGACCTGGTCGCTCATCCCGGTGACGACCATGCCCTGCTGCAGCTGGCCGCCGTAGGCGAAGAGGCCGGCGGCGATCACCGCCGCCAGCGCGGCCAGCCAGCGCCGGTAGGCCGCGCCGCCGGAGGCCATCGCACGCAGGCCGTCGAGCACGAAGCGGGAGAGATTCATGCCGGACTCACCCGGTCGTCGCTGAAGTACCAGAACTTGGGCTCGGTGCCGAGGTCCTCCTTCAGCCGGAAGACGGTCTTGTGCTCGAGCACCCAGCGGATCTCGCTGTTCGGGTCGAGCAGGTTGCCGAAGATGCGTGCGCCGGTCGGGCAGGCTTCCTGGCATGCCGGCTGGCGGCCCTTGCGCGTGCGCTGGGTGCAGAAGTGGCACTTCTCGACGACGCCCCTGGGCCGCGGACGGTTGCCGAGGTAGCTGAGGTTCGGGTTGAACTCGGCCGCCGGGATCTGCGGCTCGGTCCAGTTGAAGTGGCGTGCCCAGTACGGGCAGGCCGTCATGCAGTAACGGCAGCCGATGCACCAGTCGTAGTCGACGACGACGATGCCGTCGGGCTCCTTCCAGGTGGCCTTGGTCGGACAGGCCTTCACGCAGGGCGGGTTGTCGCACTGCATGCACTGCACCGGCAGATACCAGTGGCCGGGCACCGGGACTTGCTTGGCGTCGTAGTAGTGCTCGGCCTTCTCCAGGTCCATCGTGCCGTCGGGCATCTGCAGCACGCGGATGTACTGCATCTGCGAGTCACGGCCGAGGTTGTTCTCCTTGACGCAGGCCTCGACGCAGTCGCGGTAGCCCTTGCACTTGCTGATGTTCAGCGCGTAGCCGAAGACGGTGTTCGGCAGCGGCGGCACGTCCTCGCAGCGGGCCTCGACGCCATAGCGGCGGCTGGCGTTGCGCTCGATGCGTTGCAGCGCGGCGTGGATCTCGTCCTTCGTCATGCGCTGGTAGTGGTCCTGCAGCAGGCTGCCCATCGCATCCTGCAGCGTCTGGCCACCCCAGGCGCCGGTGGCGTGGGCGGTCGCGGCGGCGCCGCCGGCGGCGGCCACGCCGGTGAGGAATCGGCGGCGCAAGGCTTGGAAGCCTGCGCCGTCGCCGCCGGGCGGATCGGGGTCGGGCTTGCGGTTCATCATCGGGCTCCGGAAGCGGCGCGCTGCCAGACGGGCGCGGCGTGCGCCGGCGTCAGCGCCGGGCGTTCGAGGCCGGCACGCACCGGCGGCGGCGGTGCGGCCTCGCGCGGCGGAATCTTGGGGTCGTGCGCGTCGTGGCAGTGCGTGCAGGCGTAGATCGTGCGGTCGCCCTGCCAGTTGGCGTCACGCTTGCCGTGGGCGCCGAAAGCCCAGTCGCGGTGGCGCGGGCCGTGGCACTGGCCGCAGACGAGCTGCGACTGGTCGAAGTCGACACGCCGGCCGTCGATGGTGCGCAGCCAGTCGCGGTCTTCGCCGACGTGGCAGTCCAGGCACCACATGCGGCCGCCGCCGTGCGGCAGCGAGGCGACGTGCGGCGCGGCGACCAGCGCCCGCGGCTGCTTGTTCAGCGGCAGCACCTTGTGGCACTGGCTGCACGGGTACAGCCCCAGGTGCGGCTTGCGCGGCACGACGCTGAAGGCCGGCGCGTCGGGATAGCCGCCGAAGACCAGCGGCTCCTGCGGGTCGGGCGCCTGCGGCGGCCGGTTGTCGCGCAGCGGACGGTGCGGCGGCGCGGTCTCGGTGGCCGGAACCACCGGCGCGGCGCCTGGCGCCAGGACGGGAGCCGCGGCGGCAGCTGCCGCATCGGCCTCGGACGGAAAGAGCGCCGGAAACCCCAGCGCGAGGACCAGGCCCACGGCCGCGGCACCGAATGCCGCCGCCGTGCGCCGTTTCAGCAACCGCACCGGGCGGACCTCCCTTCCGGCTGTGCGCCGGGTTCGTCGAGCTCGGTGCACAGCGCATGCAGCGCGTGGCGCCCGGTCTCGGTGACGACGATGCGGTCGTCGAACACACGCACGAGGCCGTCGGCCTCGCGCGCGGCCAGACGGCCGTACCCTTCTTCCAGCCCCTGCGCCTGCGCGGCAGGCAGCTCCAGCGAACACAGCAGGCGCTCGACGGCGGCGCGGCGCTGCACGCTGCCGGGCGTGGCCGGGCGCGCCTGGGCCACCGGCAGACGGCCGTGGCGCAGCGCGTTGCGCCAGGCGGCCTGCGAACCGTCGTTCCAGAACATCGCGCCGTCGACCTCGCCGACCGCGCCGACACCCAGGCCGATCAGCGGCGTGGCCGGCGCGGCGGTGTAGGAGATCAGGCTGCGGCGCAGCCGGCCGTCGTCCATCGCGTGCGACAGGTCGTCGTGCTCGAGCACGAACTGGTCGGCGCCGATCCAGCGGTAGCCGGCATTGCGCAGCATCTCGGCGCTGGCGCGCGCGAGTTCGGCCATCAGCGCCGGCGACGGCAGCGACTCGGTGTCGATCGCCACCTGCGCCGGCGCATGCCAGGGCCGGTGGTGGTAGCGCGCCAGACGGATGCGCTCGGGGCCCATCGCGATCAGGCGGTCGATCGTCGTGCACCAGCTGGCCATCGTCTGGCGCGGCAGACCGATCATGACGTCGAGGTTGATGTACTCGATGCCGGCCGAACGCGCGAGTTCGCAGACGTCGTCGATCAGCGCTGCCGACTGGCGCCGGCCGATGGCCTGCTGCACGCCGGGGTCGAGATCGAGCACACCCAGCGAGACACGGCGGAAGCCCAGCCCGCGCAGCACCTCGAACATCGTCTGGCTGACGCGGCGCGGGTCGCATTCGCAGGACATGTCGATGTCCGCCGGCATGCGCCACTCCGACTGCATCGCCTGCACCAGGCGCGCGAGCTGCGAGCCGGTCAGCTCGCTGGCGGTGCCGCCGCCGAGGTGGAACTGCAGCACCTCGCGCCGGCCGCCGAGCAGCTGCGCGACTTCGCGGATCTCCTCGACCAGGCCGGCGACGTAGTCGTCGATGACGTCGTCGGGCTGCGCGGCGCGGATGTCCCGGTCGCAGCAGAAGCAGTGCGCGGCGCAGAACGGCACGCGGGCCGACACCGCGATCGGCTCGTCGGCGCGCGCGGCCAGGCCACGCAGCGCGGCCTCGTACAGCGACCGGGCCGTCTGGGCCTCGCCGTGCGGCATCGCCTGCACCAGCGGATTGGAAGCCTGCGGCGGCTGCCAGCACATCGAGGCGCCGGCGTCGAGGTTCGCGATCTTCAGCACGCTGGCGGACGGGCGATGGGGGGTGCTGTCGTCGGGAGGGATGGGCGTTCTCATGAAGACATCTCGAACGCCGGTGCGCTTCGAGCCTGACCTAGGGGCGAACCTTAGTCACCCCGCCGACCCGTCGGTTGACACAGGTCAACGGGATGGACCGCTTCCGACGGGCTTTCGGCCGGGCAGTTAAAGTGTCGAGACCGCCTGACACCCCTTGCCCGAACGACCTCCGCACCCATGAACGATCCCACGCCGCTGTCGCGCAGTTTTGGCTATCAGAGCGTGGACGAGCGCGAGCGCGAGCAGCGCATCCGCCGCGTCTTCAGCGCCGTCGCGGCGCGCTACGACCTGATGAACGACCTGATGAGCTTCGGCATCCACCGGCTCTGGAAGCGTCGTTTCGTGCGCATGGCCGCGCCGCAGGCCGGCCAGCACATCGTCGACCTGGCCGGCGGCACCGGCGACGTCGCCGCGCTGATGGCCGCCGCCGACCGCCGCGTGACCGTCGTCGACCCGAGCGCCGAGATGATGGACGTCGGCCGCTCGCGCGGCCACGCCCACGTCGACTGGATGCTCGGCAGCGCCGAGCAGCTGCCGCTGGCCGACGCCTCGGTGGACACGCTGACGATCTCCTTCGGCATCCGCAACGCGACCCGCATCGACGACGCGCTGAAGGAGATCCACCGCGTGCTCAAGCCCGGCGGACGTTTCCTGTGCCTGGAGTTCTCGACGCCGGCGTGGTGGCTCAGGCCGTTCTACAACCTGTTCTCGTTCACCGTGATCCCGCGCCTGGGCGCGTGGATCGCCGCCTCGCCGGAGGCCTACACCTACCTGGTCGAGTCGATCCGGCGCTTCCCGGACCAGCCGCGTTTCGCGGCGATGATCTCCGCGGCCGGCTTCGAGCAGGTGCGCTGGCACGACCTCAGCTTCGGCATCGCCAGCGTGCACGTCGGCACCCGCCCGGCGGCGGCGGCGCCTTCCGGCACCGCTTGATGTTGCACAAGCAGCGCGTCGCCCCGCGACGCGGACAATCGAACCCTCGTTTTCCCTCGCCCGCACGGAGTCCGCGTACATGCCCGGAGACAGAGCCACGGTGAACAGCACGCGCGCGGTCCGCACCGGATCGGTCGAGGCGTGGGCCGTCGCCGTGCGGCCGCGCACGCTGCCGGTGGCCGTGAGCCCGGTGCTCGTCGGCGCGACGCTGGGCTTCGACCGCACCGGCGCGATCGACATGATCGCCGCGCTGCTGGTGCTCGGTGCCGCCCTGCTGATGCAGGTCATCACCAACATGCAGAACGACGTCGGCTACACGGTGCGCGGCGGCGAGAGCACCGGCACGCGCACCGGGCTGCCGCGCGCCACGGCCAACGGCTGGCTCAGCGTGCGCCACGTGCGCGCCGGCATCGTCGTCGCGGCGCTGCTGGCCGCGGCACTCGGCGTCGCGCTCGTCGCCTACCGCGGCTGGCCGGTGCTGGCCATCGGCGTGGCGTCGCTGCTGGCCGCGCTGGCCTACATGGGCGGCCCCAAGCCGATCGCCTACACGCCCTACGGCGAGCTGACGGTCTTCGTGTTCTTCGGCCTGATCGCCGTCGTCGGCACCGACTGGGTGCTGACCGGCAGCTTCGGCCTCGTGACCGTGCTCGCCTCGGTGGCGCTGGGTTCGGTGGCGGCGGCGGCACTGGCGGTGAACAACCACCGCGACATCGCGCACGACCGGCTCGTCGGCCGGCGCACCTTCGCCGTGACCTTCGGCGAAGCGGGCTCGGTGGCGCTGTACACGGTGCTGCTGCTGCTGCCGTTCGTGCTGCTCGTGCCGATGGCGCTGCTGTCGCAGTCCTGGACGCTGCTGCTGCCGCTGGTGCTGCTGCCGTCGACGCTGCAGCTGCGCCGCGACTTCGTGCACTGCCCGCGCGGCATCGCCTTCAACGAGATCCTGTTCCGCACCTTCCGCCTGGAGCTGTGGTTCGCCGCGCTGCTGTCCGCCGGCGCCCTGCTCGGCTCGATGATCGCCCGATGACGGGCGCACGCACCGAACGGGCCTAGGTCGTGCAGGTCCGCCGCAGCGCCTTGGTGGCCCGCCCGGCCAGCCACCTCTTCGACCTGATCGAAGGCGCCGAGCACTACCCGGCCTTCCTGCCCTGGTGCGCCGGCGCGACCATCCTCGTGCGCGACGACAGCGTGGTGTCGGCCGACATCAGCATCCGCTTCAAGGGCATGGGCTTCGAGATCCGCACGCGCAACCCGAAGCGCCGGCCGGAGTTCATGGCCATCCACCTCGAGCGCGGCCCGTTCCGCCGCTTCTACGGCGAATGGCAGCTGAAGGTGCTGGCCGAGGACGCCTGCAAGGTCAACTTCCTGCTCGACTACGAGTTCGACAGCGCGGTGATGACACGCATGGCCGGCCCGGTGTTCGACAAGATCGCCGACAAGCTGGTCGACGCCTTCGTGCAGCGTGCGGTCGACGTGCCGCCGCCGGTGCTGGCGCCGACCGCGCCGCCGCAAGCGCCGGCCGACGCGCCGCGTGCGCCCGACGCGGACTGGCCGCCGCCCTGAGGCCTTGAATCAGCCCACGCCGTGCTCGGCGAACCAGGCCAGCGTGCGTTTCCAGCCGTCCTGCGCCGCGTCGGGGCGGTAGCTCGGCCGGTAGTCGGCGTTGAAGGCGTGCCCCGCCTCGGGATAGACGACCAAGCGTGACTGCTTCGCCGCCACGCTGCCGCCGGCCAGCGCGGTCTTCATGCGCTCGACGCTGTCCAGCGGGATGCCGCCGTCCTGGCCGCCGTACAGGCCGAGCACCGGCGCACGCAGCTGCGACGCCAGTTCCACCGGCTGCATCGGCTGCAACGCCGTCTTGTCGCCGACCAGCCGCCCGTACCAGGCGACGCCGGCCTTCATCTGCGGGCTGTGCGCGGCGTACAGCCAGGTGACGCGCCCGCCCCAGCAGAAGCCGGTGATGCCGGCCTTCGTCGTGTCGGCGCCCTGCCCGCCCGCCCAGGCCACGCTCGCGTCGAGGTCGCGCATCACCTGCTCGTCGGGCACCTTGGAGATCACCTCGCTCATCAGGCGCGGGATGTCGGTGTAGGCGGCGGCGTCGCCCTGGCGCACGAAGAGCTGCGGCGCGACGGCGAAGTAGCCGGCCTTGGCGAAGCGCCGCGCGACGTCGGCGATGTGTGCGTGCACGCCGAAGATCTCGCTGACGACCAGCAGCAGCGGCGCGTTCGGGCGGTTCGCCGGCGCGGCGCGGTAGGCCGGCATGCGGAAGTCGCCGACCGGCACCGTGACCTCGCCGGCGACGAGGCCGGCGCTGTCGGTCGTGATCACCGTCTGCGCCACCACCGGCAGCACCGCGGCGGCAAACGTGCCGCCGACGGCGCCGCGCACGAAGTCGCGCCGGTTGGGGTCGCGTGGCGACACCAGGGAATCGAACTCGGCTTGCTGCATGTTCGCCTCCTTGACCTCAAACAAGTCGAGTCGATTCTAGGAAGGCCGTCACGGCGCCGTGAGAGGCCTCTTGCACAATCGGCCCATGGCCGACATCACCTCGCCCGACCTGCCGCTGGCCGCGGTCGACATGGGCTCCAACAGCTTCCGGCTCGAGATCGCGCAGATCCAGCGCGGCCGCTACCGCCGCAGCGACTACTACAAGGACATGGTCCGCCTCGGCGCGGGCCTCGACGACCAGGGCCTGCTGACCGAAGAAGCGGTGCAGCGCGGCCTGGACTGCCTGCGGCGTTTCGCCGCGCGCCTGACCGGTTTTGCGCCGGCGCAGGTGCGTGCGGTGGCGACGCAGACGCTGCGCGAGGCGCGTAACCGCGACGCCTTCCTGCTGCGCGCCCAGGAAGCGCTGGGCCACACGATCGAGGTCATCTCCGGGCGCGAGGAAGCACGGCTGATCTACGCCGGCGTCGCCCAGTTGCAGCCGGCCGACGAGCCGCGCCTGGTCGTCGACATCGGCGGGCGTTCGACCGAGCTGATCCTCGGCCGCGGCCGCACGCCGGTGAGCGCCGAGTCCTTCGCCGTGGGCTGCGTCAGCCTGTCGCTGCGTTTCTTCGGCGACGGCGGCATCGACGCCGAGGCCTTCCGTGCCGCCCGCGTGGCCGCCGGCGCCGAGCTCGAAGAGGCGATGGAGCCGTTCTCGTCGCGCCACTGGCAGCAGGCGCTGGGCTCGTCGGGCACCGCCGGCGCGGTGTCGCAGATCCTCGCCGCCAGCGGCGTCAGCGACGGCCGCATCACGCCCGAGGGCCTGGCCTGGCTGGAGCAGCGCTGCATCGCCGCCGGCCACGTCGACCGGCTCGACCTGCCGGGCCTCAAGCCCGAGCGCCGCGCCGTCATCCCCGGCGGCCTGGCGATCCTGCAGACGCTGGCCGAGAACTTCGGCATCGCCACGCTGTGGCCGGCCAAGGGCGCGCTGCGCCAGGGCGTCGTCGTCGACCTGCACGAGCGCCTGGCCGCGCTGCGGCGCAGCCACCCGAGCGACATGCGCGACGCCTCGGTGCACGAGCTGCAGCGCCGCTTCGATGTCGACGTCAAGCAGGCGCGGCGTGTCGCCACCGTGGCGCTGGCGCTGTTCGACGGCGTCATGCCGGACGCCGACGCCGAGGTCCGGCGCGAGCTCGGCTGGGCCTGCGACCTGCACGAGATCGGGCTGATGGTCTCGCACCACGACCACCACCGCCACAGCGCCTACCTGCTGGCGCACGTCGACGCGCCGGGCTTTTCGCAGAGCCAGCAGCGGCGCATCGGCCAGCTCGTGCTGGGCCAGCGTGGCGGCCTGCGCAAGATCGAGGATGCGCTCAGCAGCGAGTTGCTGGGCTGGCAGGTGATGTGCCTGCGGCTGGCGGCGATCAAGTGCCACGCACGGGCCGACGTCGACACCAAGGCGCTGGCGCTGCGTGTGCGCGGCCGCGACGCCGTGCTGGCCTACGACGCCGCCTGGGCCAAGGCCCACCCGCGCACCGTCTTCCTGCTGGAGGAAGAAGCCCAGACCTGGGCCCGCTCGGGGCCGCGCAAGCTGCTGCTGCCGCGCTGAACGCGGCGCCGCAGGCGCCGCGGCGTTTGCCGCGCTGACTCCTAGACCGCCTCGGGCCCGACGACGGCGTGCAGCACCACCTGCAGCGTGTCGCCGCGCTCGCGCGAGCGCAGCCACCAGACGCCGGCCTTGCGCACCGTCCAGGCCTGGATCTCGCCGGACAGCAGCAGCGCCGCGGTCAGGCCGAGGATCGGCTGGTGGCCGACGACGAGCACCGGCTCGCGCGCCTCGGGCCAGCGCGTGGCGTGCAGCAGCGCCTCGACCGAAGCGTCGGGCGCGAGCTCGGCCACGGTCTTGATGCGCCGCTCCAGCGCGGCAGCGGTCTGCTGCGCACGCCGCGCCGGACTGGCGAGCACCCGCGTGCCGGCCGGGAGCTGGCGATTGAGCCACGCGGCGACGCGCCGCGCCTGGCGTTCGCCCTTGGGCGTCAGCTCGCGCTCGAGATCGTTCTGGCCCTCGCGGGCGTCGAAGGCTTCGGCGTGGCGCCAGAGGATCAGGTCCATGCGGCGGCTCCGGTTCAGCGGTAGCGCCGTGTCAGCGCCTGCTGGGCGCTGATGCCGGCCTCGGCGACACGGCGGTAGGCGCCGTCGGCACCCAGCGTCCAGGCGTCGAGCTCGTCGTGCAGATAGGGCACCAGCGCCTCGTCGACGATGCGCTGGCGCAGCGCCGCGTCGCGCACCGGCCAGGCGAGCTCGATGCGGCGGAACATGTTGCGGCTCATCCAGTCGGCGCTGGACAGGTACAGCACCTCGTCGTCGTCGCCCTCGCCCCAGCGGAAGTACAGCACCCGGGTGTGTTCGAGGAAGCGGCCGACGACCGAGCGCACGCGGATCGTGTCGGTGTGCCCCGGCACACCCGGCGGCAGCATGCAGGCACCGCGGATCACGAGGTCGATCTTCGCGCCGGCGCGGCCGGCGTCCATCAGCGCCGCGATCAGCCCCGGGTCGGTCAGCGCGTTGACCTTGGCGACGATGCGCGCCGGACGGCCGGCACGCGCCGCCGCGGCGACCTGCGCGATGTGTGCGATCAGCCGGCGATGCAGCACGAAGGGCGCGGTCAGCATGCGCCGCATGCGCGTGCGGCCCTGGCTGGCAAGCTGCTGGAAGACGGCGTCGGCGTCGGCGGTCAGCTCGGGGTCGGTGCTGAGATAACCGAGATCGGTGTACAGGCGCGCGGTCTTCGGGTTGTAGTTGCCGGTCGACAGGTGCACGTAGCGACGCAGCCGGCCGTGCTCGCGCCGCGTCACCAGCATCAGCTTGGCGTGGGTCTTGAGGCCGACGACACCGTAGACCACCTGAGCGCCGACGGCCTCCAGGCGCTCGGCCCAGTTGATGTTGGCCTCCTCGTCGAAACGCGCGGTCAGCTCGACGACGGCCATCACCTCCTTGCCGCGGCGCGCCGCCTCGATCAGCAGGTCCATCAGCACGCTCTGGCTGCCGGTGCGGTAGATCGTCTGCTTGATCGCCAGCACGTCCGGGTCCTCGACCGCCTCGCGCAGGAACTGCACGACCGGCTCGAAGCTCTCGAACGGATGGTGCAGCACGACGTCGCCGTCGTGCAGCCGGTCGAAGATCGAGCGCCCCGGCGGCAGGTCGGCGGCCGGCCAGACCGGCTCGTAACGCGGGAAACGCAGATCGTCGCTGCCGGCCTGGTCGATCAGCTCGGTCAGGCGCGCCAGGTTGACCGGGCCGTTGACCTTGTACAGCGCGTACTCGGGCAGCTGCAGCTGGCGCAGCAGGAAGTCGTGCAGCTCCTGCGGGCAGCTGTGCACCACCTCCAGCCGGATCGCCAGGCCGAAGTGGCGCTTGCTGAGGTTGCTGCGCAGCGCCTGGCGCAGGTTGGTCACGTCCTCGGCGTCGTACTCCAGCTCCGAGTCGCGCGTGACGCGGAACTGCGAGAAGGACTCGACGCTGCGCCCCGGGAACAGCTCCTCCAGATGAGCGCGGATGACGCTGGTCAGCAGCACGAAGGCCTGGCGGCCGCCGCTGACCGAGTCGGGCAGGCGGATCACGCGCGGCAGCACACGCGGCACCTTGACGATGGCGATCGAGTTCTCGCGGCCGAAGGCGTCACGGCCGCCGAGCCGGGCGATGAAGTTCAGCGACTTGTTGGCCACCAGCGGGAACGGGTGGCTGGGGTCGAGCACCAGCGGCACCAGCAGCGGCCGCACCTCGCGCTCGAAGAAGCGGCGCACCCAGCGGCGCTGGGCCTCGTCGCGGTCGGCGTGGTTGACGACGACGATGCCGTGGCGCTGCAGCTCGGGCACGACCTCGTCGTTGAGCAGCGCGTACTGCTCGTCGATCAGTGCGTGCGCGGCGGCGGCGACCGCGGCCAGGTCCTCGCGCGAGACGCCGCCGCCGGGGCGGCGCGAGGCTTCGGCCAGGTCGGCGAACCGCACCTCGAAGAACTCGTCGAGGTTGGACGAGACGATGGTGACGTAGCGCAGCCGCTCCAGCAGCGGCACGTCGGGCCGGCGCGCCTGGGCGAGCACGCGGCGGTTGAACTGGAGGATGGAGCTTTCGCGGTTGAGCAGGGTCGGGGGCGGCGACACGGCGGCCGCAGGTGGCTCGCCCAGGTCGCCGACGCGCGTTTCGTCGGCCATGGCGTCAGTTTATGAACGCCGTGCGACAAAGCCGTGACACGGCGGGCGGGACTTTCACCGAGGCAGGCCCTGTGCCAGCACCGGCTCAGATCATGAACTGGCGGATCGAGCCGCAGACCGACAGCAGTTGCCGGTCGTCCATGCGTGCGAGGATGTTGCGGATGACGCCACCCATGAGCTTCTGCACGCCCGACAGCCCGATCGAGGCCGACTGCTGGACGACGAAGTTCGCCTGGGTGGCCTTCAGCGGCTGCAGGAAGTACTGCTCCATGCCGCTCTCGGTCAGCTCGAGCACCAGCGCGGTGAGCTGCGCTGAACAGGCGGAAGGTTTGTCGGCGCCCTCGACGCTGTCCAGCACCTGCAGCGTCTTCACGCGCAGCTCGTGCGAGTGGTGGAACCGCAGGAACGGGCGCACGGCCGGCGCGGCGGCCGGCTTGGGCTTGCGGCCCGTGGCGACCGGCGTGGCGGGCTTCGGCGACCTGGGCATCGGAGGCTCCTCGCTGCGGGGATGACGCATCGTACGCGGCACCCGGCGCGGCGGGCCGGCGGTCAGCCCAGCCATCGCGCCACGAGAGGAATCAACAAGGCCGCCAGCAGCACCTGCAAGCCCAGCGCCAGCCCGGCATAGGCGCCGGCGTCGGGGTGCACCTGCAGCGCGCGGGCCGCGCCGATGCCGTGCGCGGCCGTGCCGACCGCGAAACCGCGCACCGGCCACTCGGGCACCTTCAGCCAGGCGAACAGGTAGCGCGCCGACAGCGCGCCGACGAGCCCGGTCAGCACCGCGAAGCTCGCCGCCAGCGCCGGCACGCCGCCGAGTTGCTCGGCGATGCCCATCGCCACCGGCGCCGTCACCGACTTCGGCGCCAGCGAGCGGATCACCTCGGGCGGCAGCCCCAGCGCCCAGGCCAGCGCGACGGCGCTGCCGGCGGCCGCGGCGCCACCGACCAGCGCCGCCAGCACGAGCGCACGCCCGCGCCGGCGCACCTCGGCCGCACGCTGCCACAGCGGCCAGGCCAGCGCGACGACCGCCGGCCCGAGCATCACGTGCACGAACTGCGCGCCGGCGAAGTAGGCCGGATACGGCGTGCCGGTGGCCGCCAGCAGCGTGGCCAGCGCGAGCACCGACCACAGCACCGGATTGGCCAGCGGCGCGTGGTCCAGCCGGCGGTAGACGGCCTGGGCGGCGACGTAGACGGCCAGCGTCGCGGTCAGCCCGAACAGCGGCCGGGACGACAGGTAGACCCAGAGTTCGACGACCTCAGCCACCGCCCGCCTCCTCGCCGCGCAGCAGCCGGCGCAGCACCAGCGCGGTCACCGCCAGGCCGATCCAGGTCGAGACGACGATCACCGCCAGCAGCGCGACGCCGTGCTCGACCACCAGGTCCAGGTGGGCGACGACGCCGACACCGACCGGCACGAACAGCAGCGACAGGTGCGCCAGCAGGAAGCCGGCGGTGGCCTCGACCGGCTCGCGCACCGCCCGCCAGCGCAGCAGCGGCAGCAGCAGCACCATGCCGACGACCGGGCCGGGAAACGGCCACGCCAGCGCGTGGGTCAGCGACTCGCCGGCGGCCTGCAGCAACAGCAGCAGCGCCAGGCCTTGCAGTGGTTTCATCTTTCCTCACCGATGGACGAGGGAGACGGGGGAGACGGGGTCAGGTCTCTTGAGACCTGACCCCTGCAGCCTCGGAACGCCGCGGAAGATGGGGTCAGGTCTTGCAAGACCTGACCCCTGCAGCATGCCCCCGCGGCAAGCAACGTCGAAAGAACGATGTCAGTGAGCGCGCGCGGCCGAGACGGGAAAGACGGGGTCAGGTCTCTTGAGACCTGACCCCTGCAGCCTTGGAACGCTGCGGAAGACGGGGTCAGGTCTTGCAAGACCTGACCCCTGCCGTCTCCTGACCCCTGCCGTCTCCGGCCCGCCGCCAGCCGCGCCGCTCAGTGCGCCTCGTCCCAGTTGGCGCCGACGCCGACTTCGGCCAGCAGCGGCACCTTCAGCGCGGCGACGCCGGCCATCAGCCGCGGGATCGCGTCCTTCGCCCAGTCGAGCTCGGCCTCGGGCACCTCGAGCACCAGTTCGTCGTGCACCTGCATCACCATGCGCGTCGCGCGGCCGCTGGCGTCCAGCTCCTTCTGCACGGCGATCATCGCCAGCTTGATCAGGTCGGCGGCCGTGCCCTGCATCGGCGCGTTGATCGCCTGGCGCTCGGCGCCGCTGCGCCGCGGGCCGTTGCCGGAGTTGATCTCCGGCAGCCACAGCCGGCGGCCGAAGACGGTCTCGACATAACCCTTCTCCTTGGCGCGCACCCGGGTCTCGTCCATGTAGCGCTTGACGCCGGCAAAACGCGCGAAATAGCGGTCGATGTAGTCCTTGGCGGCCTTCTGCTCGATGCCCAGGTTGGCCGCCAGCCCGTAGGCGCCCATCCCGTAAATCAGCCCGAAGTTGATGACCTTGGCGTAGCGGCGCTGCTCGCTCGTCACCTCCGCCAGCGGCATGCCGAAGACCTCGGCGGCGGTCGCGCGGTGCACGTCCAGGCCTTCGGAGAACGCGCGCAGCAGGCCTTCGTCCTCGCTGATGTGGGCCATGATGCGCAGCTCGATCTGCGAGTAGTCGGCGCTCAAGATCACGTGCCCCGGCGGCGCGACGAAGGCGCGGCGCACGCGCCGGCCCTCGGGCGTGCGGATCGGGATGTTCTGCAGGTTGGGCTCGTTGCTCGCCAGCCGCCCGGTCACCGCCACCGCCTGCGCGTAGTTGGTGTGCACGCGCCCGGTGGCCGGGTTGACCATCGCCGGCAGCTTGTCGGTGTAGGTGCCCTTCAGCTTGGCCAGGCTGCGGTGCTCGAGGATGCGTGCCGGCAGCGGGTAGTCGGCGGCGAGCTCGGTCAGCACGTCCTCGTCGGTGCTCGGCGCGCCGCTGGCGGTGCGCTTCTTCACCGGCAGGCCGAGCTTGCCGAACAGGATCTCGCCGATCTGCTTGGGGCTGCCCAGGTTGAAGGGCTGCTCGGCGATCGCGTAGACCTCCTGCTCCAGCGCCACCATGCGCTCGGCCAGGTCGCGGCTCTGGCGCGCCAGCTCCTGCGGGTCGACGAGCACGCCGTGGCGCTCGATGCGCGCCAGCACCTCGGCCACCGGCATCTCGATGGCCTCGTAGACGCGGCGCAGCCCGGCGTCGGCCTCGATCTCGGGCCACAGCACCTGGTGCACGTGCAGCGCCATCTCGCTGTCCTCGGCCGAGTACTCGGTGGCGCGCGCGACGTCGACCTGGGCGAACGGGATCTGGTTCACGCCCTTGCCGCACAGGTCCTCGTAGGACAGGCCCTTGCGGCCGAGGTGGCGCTCGGCCAGGCTTTCCAGGCTGTGCGGCTTGTGCGCCTCGAGCACGTAGCTCTCGAGCATCGTGTCGTGGCGCACGCCGGCGAGCGCGATGCCGGCGTTGGCGAAGACGTGGCGGTCGTACTTCAGGTTCTGGCCGAGCTTGGCGCGCGAGGCGTCCTCCAGCCAGGGCTTCAGCCGCGCCAGCACGGCGTCCAGCGGCAGCTGCTCGGGCGCGTCGGGGCCGGCGTGCGCCAGCGGCACGTAGGCGCCGCGGCCGGGTTCGACGGCGAAGCTGATGCCGACGATGCGCGCCTTCATCGGCTCCAGCGAGTCGGTCTCGGTGTCGATGGCCACCAGCTCGGCGGCCTGCAGGCGTTCCAGCCAGGCGTCCAGGCGCTCCCAGGTTGTCACCGTCTCGTACTCGCGTGCGACGTCGATCGCCGCAGCCGCCGACACGGTGCCGGTCGCCGTCGCGGCGGGCACGTCGCCGCCGAGCTGGCCCTCCAGCTCGCGGCCCCAGGTCTTGAAGCCGTAGCGGCGGTAGAAGTCCAGGAGCCCGGCTTCGTCGGCGGGGCGCAGCGCCAGCGCGTCCAGCGCCGGCCAGCCGGGGACGTGGGCCGCGAGGTCGCAGTCGCAGGCCACCGTGACGAGGCGCCGGCCCTGCGGCAGCCAGTCCAGCGCGCGGCGCAGGTTCTCGCCGGCCACGCCCTTGATCGTCGCCGCGGCGGCCATCACGCCGTCGAGCGAGCCGTGTTCGGTGATCCACTTCACCGCCGTCTTCGGGCCGACCTTCTCGACACCCGGGATGTTGTCGACCGCGTCGCCGACCAGCGTCAGGTAGTCGACGATCCTCTGCGGCGGCACGCCGAACTTGGCTAGCACGCCGGCCGGGTCCAGCGTCTCGTTGCTCATCGTGTTGATCAGCGTGACGTGCTCGTCGACGAGCTGGGCCAGGTCCTTGTCGCCGGTGGAGACGACAACGCGGTGGCCTGCACGTTTGGCCACGCAGGCGAGCGTGCCGATCGCGTCGTCGGCCTCGATGCCGGGCACCTCGAGCACCGGCCAGCCGAGCAGGCGCACGACCTCGTGGATCGGCGCGACCTGCTGCGCCAGCGGCTCGGGCATCGACGGCCGGTGGGCCTTGTAGTCGGCATACCAGTCGTCACGGAAGGTCGGGCCCTTGGCGTCGAAGACGCAGACGGCGTGTTCGGCGGGCACCTGCTCGCGCAGGCGTTTCATCATCGCGACCATGCCGTGCAGGGCCCCGGTCGGGAAGCCGTCGGGCGACCGCAGGTCGGGCAGCGCGTGGTAGGCGCGGTAGAGGTAGCTGGAGCCGTCGACCAGCAGCAGCGTGGGGCGGGAGTCGTCCATCGCCCCATTGTCGGCCAGGCGAGGCGGCGGGCTGCGGCAGGCCGCCTAGAATCACGCCATGGCGCGACCGTTCCGCTTCCTCCTGCCGACGCTGGCCCTTGCGGCCGCGGCGGCCTCCGCCCCGGCGCAGACGGTGCTGCCGCCCGATGCCGCCGCGCAGGCGACGTCGGTGCCCGAGCCGGCCGTGCAGCGCCAGGTCTCCGAGGACGACCACGTGCGCATCGAGGAAGTCAAGGTGCGCGGCCAGACGCAGAGCATCGTCGTGCACGGCAAGGCGCCGGGCTCCAAGCCCTACGAGATCGTGCCGTCCAGCGGTTCGCGCGACCCCTCGCAGCCGGGCGATCCGGCGGGCCGGCGCGTCTGGCGCATGCTGTCGTTCTGACCGTGCGCACCGTGTCCGAGCCCCGCGCCGCGGCCGCGCCCGCGGGAGCCTGAAGTGGCCGTCTACACCGAAGTCGGCTTCGCCGAAGCCGACGCCCTGCTCCGCCGCCTGGGCCTGGGCGCGCTGACCGAGCTGCGCGGCATCCGCTCGGGCATCGAGAACACCAACTACTACGCGACGACGGCACGCGGCCAGTGGGTCGTGACGCTGTTCGAGCGCCTGTCGCGCGACGAACTGCCCTACTACCTGGCGCTGATGCAGCACCTGGCGCAGCACGGCATCCCGGTGCCGGCGCCGCAGGCCGATGCCGACGGCGGCCTGCTGCACACGCTGGCCGGCAAGCCGGCGGCGGTGGTCACGCGGCTGCCCGGCAGCCACCGGCTCTCGCCCGAGGCGCCGCACTGCGCCCAGGTCGGCGAAATGCTGGCCCGCGCCCACCTCGCCGTCGCCGACCTGCCGCTCGAGCAGCCGCATCTGCGCGGGCTGGACTGGTGGGCGGCCACGGTGCCCGAGGTGCTGCCCTTCGTCGACGCCGCGCAGGCCGCGCTGCTGCAGGACGAGCTCGCGTTCCAGCGGCAGCTCGCGGCCTCGGCAGCCGGCCAGGCCCTGCCGCGCGGCGCGATCCACGCCGACCTGTTCCGCGACAACGTGATGTTCGACGAGACCGCCGGCGAGGACCGCCTCTGCGGCTTCTTCGACTACTACTTCGCCGGCACCGACACGCTGCTCTTCGACATCGCCGTCTGCCTCAACGACTGGTGCGCCGACCTGACGACCGCCGGCCTCGACGAGGAACGGGCGCTCGCCTTCATGGCCGCCTACCAGGCCGTGCGCCCGCTGACGCACGCCGAGATCCGGCTGATGCCCGGCCTGCTGCGCGCCGCGGCCTTGCGCTTCTGGCTCTCGCGGCTGCGCGACTGGCACCTGCCACGCGACGCCGCGCTGCTGCAGCCCAAGGACCCGGCGCACTTCGAGCGCCTGCTGCGCGACCGCATCGACAACCCGTGGCATCCGCCGGCCACGCCCAGCTCCTGAACCCCCGCATGCCGCTGCAACTGAAGACCGTCGATCCCGCGCGTGGTGCGCGCTGGCTGCGCGACGCCTTCGCGCTCTACGCCCGCCGCCCGCTGGCCTTCACGGCGCTGTTCGCCGTGTTCCTGTTCGCGGCGCTGGCGGTGTCGCTGGTGCCCGTCCTCGGCGGCGTGCTGCAGATGATGTCGCTGCCGATGCTGTCGCTGGGCTTCATGGTGGCGTCGCAGTCGGCGCTGATCGGCGGGCCGGTGACGCCGGCGCAGTTCGTCGAGCCGCTGAAGGGCGACGCCCGGCGGCGCACCTCGCTGCTGGTGCTTTGCGCGCTGTACGGGCTGTGCGCGATCGCGATCCTGGTGATCTGCGACCTGGTGTCCGGCGGCGCGATGCAGCGCCTGCAGGAGCTGATGGCCCGGGGCACCGTGCCGCAGGAGGAACTCGACGCGCTGATGGCCGAGCCCGGCGTGACGACCGCGGCCTTCGTCGGCCTGGTGCTGGGCACGCTGCTGTCGGTGCCGTTCTGGCACGCGCCGGCGCTGGTGCACTGGGGCCGGCAGGGCGTCGCGCAGTCGCTGTTCTCCAGCACGCTGGCGGTCTGGCGCTGCAAGGGCGCGTTCTTCGTCTACGGCCTGGCCTGGTTCGTCGTCGCGACGGTCTTCGGCATCGTTGCGGCGCTGGTCTTCTCGCTGCTCGGCGCGCACAGCGCGGCCTCGATGCTGGCGCTGCCGGCGGGGCTGCTGTTCTCGACCGTGTTCTACGTCTCGCTGCTGTTCACCTTCAACGACAGCTTCGGCGGTGCCGACGCGGTGCGGCCGCCGGTGGAGCCGGCCGAGCCGGCCTGAGACCGCCCGGCCGGCACCCTGCCGGTCACTCGATCGGCGTCAGCTTGGCCATCGCCAGCAGCAGCCACTTGACGCCGTGGCGGCCGAAACGCACCTGGGCGCGCGCATCCTCGCCGCTGCCTTCGAGCGTGACGACCACGCCCTCGCCGAACTTGGTGTGGAACACCGCCTGGCCGGTGCGCAGCGGCGCCTGCCCGGCCGGCGCCGCCGGCGCCTTGGGCGTGAACGGCACCGGCTGCTGCCAGGGCTCGGCACGCTCGACGCGCCCGGCGCCGACGATGCCCGACAGCCCCTGGCCGCGGTCCCAGGCCTGGCGGTACTCGCGCGCGTAGCCCGAGCCGAAACCCTGCTGGCGCGGCGTCAGCCACTTCAGCGCGCCCTCGGGCAGCTCGTCGAAGAAGCGGCTCTTGACGTTGTAGCGCGTCTGGCCGTGCAGCATGCGCGTCTGGCTGAAGCTCAGGTACAGGCGTTTGCGAGCCCGCGTGATCGCGACGTACATCAGCCGCCGCTCCTCCTCGACGCCGTCGGCGTCGGACAGCGACTGTTCGTGCGGGAACAGGCCTTCCTCGATGCCGGTGATGAACACGGCGTCGAACTCCAGGCCCTTGGCCGAGTGCACCGTCATCAGCTGCACGGCGTCGGTGCCGGCCTGGGCCTGGTTGTCGCCGGCTTCCAGCGAGGCGTGCGTCAGGAAGGCCGCCAGCGGCGAGACGATCTCGCCGGTCTCGGCGTCGGGTGACGGGATCGCGGTCTCGCCGCCACCGGCCAGCGTGCCGGGGCCGTGTTCGTCCAGCGGCAGCGCCACCGCGTCCTTGCCGAAACCTTCCTGGGTGACGAAGCTCTCGGCGGCGTTGACCAGTTCCTGCAGGTTCTCGATGCGGTCCTGGCCTTCCTTCTCGGTGCGGTAGAAGTCCAGCAGCCCGCTCTCGTGCACCACGTGCTCGATGATCTCGCGCAGCGTCAGCCCCTGGGTGGCGCTGCGCATCGTGTCGAGCTTGTGCACGAAGCCCTGCAGGTTCAGGCCGGCCTTGCCCGGCACCGCGCCGACGCTCTGCGCCAGGCTGCGGCCGCTGGCCCGCGCCGCGTCCTGCAGCTGCTCGATCGAACGTGCGCCGATGCCACGCGCCGGGAAGTTCACGACGCGCAGGAAGCTGGTGTCGTCGTCGGGGTTCTCCAGCAGCCGCAGATAGGCCAGCGCGTGCTTGACCTCGGCACGCTCGAAGAAGCGCAGGCCGCCGTAGACGCGGTACGGAATGCCGGCGTTGAACAGCGCGCTCTCGATGACGCGGCTCTGCGCGTTGCTGCGGTAGAGCACGGCGATCTCGCTCCTCGGCATGCCGCCGCGGTGCAGCTCGCGCGCCTCGTCCAGCAGCCACTGGGCCTCGGCGTAGTCGCTGGCCGCCTCCTGCACGCGGATCGGCTCGCCGGGGCCGGCGTCGGTGCGCAGGTTCTTGCCCAGGCGCTGCGCGTTGTGCGCGATCAGCGCGTTGGCGGCGTCGAGGATGTTGCCGAACGAGCGGTAGTTCTGCTCGAGCTTGATGACGCTCCTGACGCGGTACTCGCGCTCGAAGTCGGCCATGTTGCCGACACGCGCGCCGCGGAAGGCGTAGATGCTCTGGTCGTCGTCGCCGACGGCGAACACGCCCTGGCCCTGGGCGCCCGGCGGCGCGAACATCTTCAGCCAGGCGTACTGCAGCCGGTTGGTGTCCTGGAACTCGTCGACGAGCACGTGGCCGAAGCGGCGGCGGTAGTGCTCGCGCAGCGGCTCGTCGTCGCGCAGCAGCTCGTAGCTGCGCAGCATCAGCTCGGCGAAGTCGACGACGCCTTCGCGCCGGCACTGCTCCTCGTAGGCCTCGTAGACCTGCACCAGCTTGCGCGTGTGCTCGTCGAAGGCCTCGACGGCGGCCGGCCGGCGGCCCTCTTCCTTCTGGGCGGCGATGAACCACGCCACCTGCTTGGGCACGAAACGCTCCTCGTCGAGGTTCATCGCCTTGACGACCCGCTTGACGGCCGAGAGCTGGTCGCCGCTGTCCAGGATCTGGAAGCTCTGCGGCAGCCCGGCGGCCTTCCAGTGGGCGCGCAGCAGGCGGTTGCACAGGCCGTGGAAGGTGCCGATCCACATGCCGCGCACGGCGAACGGCAGCATCGTGCCCAGCCGCGTCAGCATCTCCTTGGCGGCCTTGTTCGTGAAGGTGACGGCGAGCACGCCGCCCGGCGAGACCTGGTTGGTGGCCAGCAGCCAGGCGATGCGCGTCGTCAGCACACGCGTCTTGCCGGAGCCGGCACCGGCGAGGATCAGCGCGGGCACGGCCGGCAGCGTGACGGCGGCGAGCTGTTCGGGATTCAGGTTGCGCAGCAGCTGCGCGTCTTGGAGATGCATCCCGGGATTCTAGGAGCCGCCCCCTGCGGCCAGCACCGTGGCCAGAGCCGGCACCAGGCGCTCGTAGGCGTCCTCCTTGGGCACGACGACACGCACGCCGGCCTCGGCGGCCTGGGCGTGCAGCGCATCGTCGACGAAGCCCGAGCACAGCAGCACCGGCAGCGCCGGCGCCACCTGCACGATGCGGCGCGCGAGCTCGACACCCGAGGTGTCGGGCATGTTGTGGTCGGTGACGACGGCGTCGAAGCCGTCCGGCGAGCGCTCCAGCAGCGCCAGCGCCTCGCGGCCGGAGTCGCAGACCTGCACGCGGTAGCCGGCGCGGCGCAGCAGCTGGCCGTGCACCGCGGCGACGATCGGGTCGTCGTCGACGAGCAGCACGTGCGCGCCCGAGGCCGCGGGCCGAGGCGCCGCGGCCGTGCCGACGACCGGCGGCGGCGCCGGCTCGGGGGCCTCGGGCGACGGCAGATAGACGTGGAAGGTGCTGCCGGCGTCGAGCCGGCTGTCGACGCGGATCGCACCACCGTGGGCCAGCACGATGCCGTGCACCACCGACAGGCCCAGCCCGGTGCCCTTGCCCACCGGCTTGGTCGTGTAGAAGGGCTCGAAGATGCGCGACAGCACGTCGGGCGCGATGCCGTGACCGTCGTCGCGCACCCAGAGATGGGCGACGGGGCCCTCGGCCAGCGCCGGCTCGCCCAGCGCGCGCGCCTGCGCGGCGTCGAGACGCTCCAGCCCCACCTCGACGCGGCCGCCGATGGCCGGCAGCGCATGCCAGGCGTTGGTGGCGAGATTCAGCAGCACCTGCTGCAGCTGGGTGCCGTCGACGCGCACGGCCACCGGATCGGCAGGCAGCACGGCCCGCAGCTGCACGCCGGGCGGCACCATCGCGCGCAGCATGCCCAGCGTCTCCTCGATGACCGGCGCGGCCGGCTGCAGCGTCATCGCGCCGGTCTCGCCGCGGCTGAACTCGAGGATCTTGCGCACCAGCGCCACCGCGCGCAGCCCGGCCTGCATCGCCTGGTCCAGGTGTTCGTGCACCGGGCGCGACGCGGCCGCGTCCTCGCGCGCCAGCGTCAGCCGGCCCAGGATGCCGGCGAGGATGTTGTTGAAGTCGTGCGCGATGCCGCCGGCCAGCGTGCCGATGGCCTCCATCTTCTGCGTGTCGCGCAGCCGGCGCTCCAGGCGCTCGGCCTCGCGCCGCGCGGTGATGTCGGCGAAGGCGACGACGATGGACTCGAGCCGGCCGTCGTCGTCGACCAGCGGCACGGCGTTGCACAGCGCCCAGAGCTGGCGACCGTCGGGGCGGCGCAGGCCGATCACCATGTCGGCGATGCGCCGGCCGCTGCGGCGCACGCGCGGCGCCGGCAGCTCGTCGTGCGTCAGCGGCTCGCCGAGTTCGTCGACGACCTGCCAGTCGGCCTCGGGACGATCGCGCAGCGCCTGCTGGTCGGCCAGCCCGAGCATGGCCAGCGCCGCGGCATTGGCCTCGCGCACACGCAGGTCGGGTTCGTGCACGACGACGCCAGTCATCAGGTTGTCCAGCAGCGCGCGCAACCGGCGTTCGCTGGCGCGCAGCGCCTCCTCGGTGCGCTTGAGCTCGCCGATGTCGAAGGTGACGGCGAAGTGGCCGCAGACGGTGCCGTCGGCGTCGCGGTCAGGCAGCAGCGTGACCAGGGCGTGGCGCTGCTGGCCGTCGGCGGTCTTCATCGGCAGGTCGAAACGCACCGCCTCGCCGGCACGCACCCGGCGCAGGTAGGGCAGCCCGAAGCGGTGCAGCGGCTCGCCCAGCACCTCGGGAATGCTGCGGCCGACGACGGTCGCCGGGTCGAGTCCGAACCAGTCGCGGTAGGCGGCGCTGGCGAAGCGGTAGCGGCCGTCCAGGTCCAGCCGCGCCACCGGGCCCGGCAGCGCGTCGGTGATGCCGGCCAGCAGCCGCTCGCGCTCGCGCAGCGCCTGGCGGGCGACGTAGCGTTCGGTGACGTCGCTGAAGACGAGCACGACGCCGGTGACGCCGCCGTCGTCGCCGGGGATCGGCGCGGCGCTGTCCTCGATGTACAGACGCCGGCCGTCGCGCGCCAGCAGCGCCGTGTCGTTGGCCAGCGCGACGATGCGGCCGGTGGCGATGACCTGCTCGGCCGGGTTGGGCACCGGCTCGCCGGTGCGCTGGTTGACGATGCGGAAGACCTCGGTCAGCGGCCGGCCCAGCGCGTCGGCCTCGCTCCAGCCGGTCAGGCGTTCGGCCATCGTGTTCATGCGCGTGACGCAGCCGTCGCGGTCGGTGACGACGACGCCGTCGCCGATCGAGCGCAGCGTGATCGCCAGCCGGCGTTCGCTGGCCGCCAGCGCCTGCTGCTCGCGCATGCGGGTGTCGATGTCCAGCAGCGTGCCGGCCATGCGCAGCGGCCGGCCGTCGGCATCACGCTGCAGCACCTTGCCGCGGTCGAGCACCCAGATCCAGCGTCCGTCGGCGTGGCGCAAGCGGTAGAGCACCTCGTAGGCCGGGCTGCGGCCTTCGAGATGGCGGCGCTCGGCCTCGAGCACCGAATCGCGGTCGTCGGGGTGCAGGCGCTCGATCCAGACCGCCCGCATGTCGCGGCCGTCGGACGGCGGCAGCCCGAGGATCTCGCACCAGCGTTCGTTGACGGTGCCGTGGTCGCGTGTCCAGTCGTTGTCCCAGAGCCCCAGGTCGGCGCCGCGCAGCGCCAGCGACAGGCGCTCGGACTGCACGCGCAGCTGTTCCAGCGCCAGGCGCTGGCGCCGCTGCATGACCACCAGCCCGGCCGCCACGAGCGCCGACACCAGCAAGAAGGCGGCGGCGGCCAGCAGCGTCTGCGTGCGCCAGGGCTCGAGCACCGCGTCGATGCGGCGGCTGGTGCCGAACTCGATGTCGCCGCCCAGCGGCAGCTGCGGCGCACGCAGCGTCGCCAGCGCGAACAGGCGCTCGTCGCCCGACAGCACGCTGCGCGCGCGCTGCACGCTCAGGTTGCGGCCGCTGCCGCGGTGGGCGGCGAACGCCGGGCTGCTGCGCGCCAGGTCGACGCCGGCCAGCCCGGGCACCGGCGGCACGCTCAGCAGCAAGCGCCCGCCACCGTGCGCCAGCGACACCTGCATGTCAGGCGCGTAGCGCACCGCGCCGAGCACGGCCTCGGCGTGCGCGGCGTCGAGCTCGGTGCCGAGCCAGCCGCCGTCGGGCATCGTCAGCAGCATCAGCAGCCGGCGCCGGCCGCGCTCGTCCTCGTCGGGCGGCAGCAGGTACAGCAGGTCCGGGTCGCGTGACGCCGGCAGCACCGGGACCGTCGCGCCGGCGGGGATGTCGCGGCTGGAGGCAAGCACGCGGCCCGCGGCATCCAGCCGGAGCACGTCGCCGACCTGGGGCGTGGCGGCGGCGAAGGCACGCAGCGGTGCGGCGCCGGTCGGGCCGGCAAGGCCGGAGCGCAGCGCGATCAACGCGGAACGCGTCGCGCCGACCTGCAGCGCCAGCACCTCGCGCACCGCGCTGGCCTGGTCGGCCAGGCGCGCGCCCTCCGCCTCCAGGGCGTCGTCACGTGCGCGGACCCGTGCCCAGGCAAGCACGAGCGCGACGGCCAGCAACAGCAACGCGAGCGCGATGCGCTCCTGCCGAAGCCGCTGGCCCAGCTCCTCGATGGCAGTGTTCATGGCGCTGACCGGCTCGCGTCCCGTCGTTCCGGTCCCTGGTCACCTCTGACACGCAGCGTAACACGCAGGTCCTTCGGAGAACCCCGCGCCGCGCCCGCCGCGCGCCGCTGCGTAGAATCGGTCACCGGACTCGATTTCTTGCGTCCGGCACACCGGCCGCCGATTCAGTGCGCGCGCCGCCGCCGGCGCCCTGCAGCCGGGTCCATCGCCTCTCACGGATCACGGAGCCCGGCCATGGAAATCTTCGACTACGACAACATCCTGCTGCTGCCGCGCAAATGCCGCGTCGAAAGCCGCAGCGAATGCGACCCCTCGATCGTCTTCGGCGGACGCCGCTTCAAGCTGCCGGTGGTGCCGGCGAACATGAAGACGGTGCTCGACGAGACGATCGCCGAGATGCTCGCCGCGTCCGGCCACTTCTACGTCATGCACCGTTTCGACCTCGACAGCGTCGAGTTCGCGCGCCGCATGCGCGACAAGGGCCTGTTCGTGTCGATCAGCTCGGGCGTCAAGCCGCACGACCACGAGACCATCGACCGCCTGGCGGCCGACGGCGTCGGCGCCGACTACATCACGATCGACATCGCCCACGGCCACGCCGAGAGCGTGCGCAAGACGATCGAGCACATCAAGACGCGGCTGCCGCAGGCCTTCGTCATCGCCGGCAACGTGGCGACGCCCGAGGCCGTCATCGACCTCGAGAACTGGGGCGCCGACGCGACCAAGGTCGGCGTCGGCCCGGGCAAGGTCTGCATCACCAAGCTGAAGACCGGCTTCGGCACCGGCGGCTGGCAGCTGTCGGCGCTGAAGTGGTGCGCGCGTGTCGCGACCAAGCCGATCATCGCCGACGGCGGCATCCGCCACCACGGCGACATCGCCAAGAGCGTGCGCTTCGGCGCGACGATGGTCATGATCGGCTCGCTGTTCGCCGGCCACGAGGAGAGCCCGGGCCAGACCGTCGAGGTCGACGGCAAGCTCTACAAGGAGTACTACGGCTCGGCCAGCGACTTCAACAAGGGCGAGTACAAGCACGTCGAGGGCAAGCGCATCCTCGAGCCGATCAAGGGCCGCCTGGCCGACACGCTGCGCGAGATGCGCGAGGACCTGCAGAGCTCGATCAGCTACGCCGGCGGCAGCACGCTGGCCGACCTGAAGAAGGTCAACTACGTGATCCTCGGCGGCGAGAACGCCGGCGAACACCTGTTCATGTGACGTGAACACCCCGGCCGCCCAGGACAGCCCCGAAGCGGCCGACCGCGAGGCCGGCACGCTGCTCGCCGAGGCCGAGAAGCTCTACTACACCCGGCCGGCGCAGACGCTGCACCTGGCCGACCAGGCGCTGGCGCTGTCGGCCGCGCTGCCGCTGGCGACGCTGGCCGCGGCACGGCGTGTGCGCGGCCTGGGGCTGAGCTTCCTCGGCCGCCATGCCGAAGCGCTGGACGAGCTGCAGGCCGCTCGTGGCCTGGTGCCGTCCGGTGAACTGCAGCTCGAATGCCAGGTGCTGCGTGCGCTGGCCATCGCCTGCGACGAGGCCGGCGTGCTCGATGCCGCGCTCGAATGGGGCTCGCGTTCGGCCGAGATCGCCAGAACGCTGGGCGACCCCGTCCAGCTCGCCGGCACGCTGCTGAGCATCGGCGTCGTGCTGTCCAAGGGCGGCGATCCGGAAGCCGGCCTGGTGCAGTACCGCGAGGCGCTGGCGCTCTACGAGCGGGCCGGCGACGCCGCACGCAGCGTGCACGTGCTCAACAACATGGGCATCAACTGCAAGAACCTCGGCCGCCACGAGGAGGCGCTGCAGCACCTGCGGCAGGCGATCGAGATCGACGCCGGCCAGCCCGAGCCCGCGGGCGGCTGCGTCATCGCGCGGCTGAACATGGTCGAGCCGCTGCTCGCGCTGGCCCGGCGCGACGAGGCGCGCGCCGCGCTGGCCGAGGTCGTGCCGCGGGCCCAGGCAGCGGGCTACCCGAACGCCGAGTGTTTCGCCCTCGTGCTGCAGGGCGAGCTGCAGGCTGCCGACGGCGACGACGCCGGAGCCTGCGAGTCGCTGGAGCGTGCGGTGCGGATCGCGCTCGAACGCGGCAGCCGCCAGCACGTCGCACGCGCGCACAAGGCGCTGTGGGCGCTGCACAAGAAGGCCGGCCGCTTCGAGGCCGCGCTCGCGCAGCACGAGGCCTTCCACCAAGCCGAGCGCGCGCAGTTCAACGAGGACTCCGACCGCAAGCTGCGTGCGCTGCAGGTGCAGTACGACGTGGCCCGCGCGCGCCACGACGCGGCGATGGCCCGGCTGGAGAGCGCGCGCCTGGCCGAGCAGACGCGCACCGACCCGCTGACCGGTGTCGCCAACCGGCGCCAGCTCGACGAGCGCCTGCGCGACGAGTACGCGCGCGCCGCACGCCACGGCCACGCGCTGGCGGTGGCGATGATCGACATCGACGACTTCAAGCGCATCAACGACCGCCACGGCCACGCCGCCGGCGACGCCGTGCTGCGCGAGGTGGCGACGCTGCTGCGTGCGCACTGCCGCGACATCGACCTCGTCGCACGCTACGGCGGCGAGGAGTTCTGCGTCGTCTTCGTCGAAGCCTCGGCCAACGACGCGCTGCGCGCCTGCGAGGCGATGCGTGCGGCCGTCGAGGCCCACGACTGGTCGGCCGTCGCGCCGGAGCTGCAGCGCGTGACGCTGTCGACGGGCCTGGCCGAACGCGAGGAGGCCGACGGCCGCCAGGCGCTGGTGGCCGCCGCCGACGCCCGGCTCTACGAGGCCAAGCGCAGCGGCAAGAACCGCGTCGTGCCCGGCGCGCAGCCGGCCGCCTGAGCGGCGCGCTCCGGCGCCGTCAGCGCGCGATCATGCCGCGGCGCTCGTCGGGCTCGGGCTGGCGCCAGCCGCGCTGCGGCGCCGCCATCGCCCGGGCGCGGGCCCCGGCCGGGCAGGCGCCGGTGTCGGCGTAGGAGGCCGCCGCGGCCAGCAGCGGCTCGGCGGCGGCGCCCAGCGCTCGCGTGAAGTCCTCGGCCACGGCGCAGGTCGGCGCGAAGCCGTCGAAGTAGCGCCCTTCGTAGCGGGCGTTGACCGACTCGAAGTTGACGACGCTGTAGGTGCTGCCGCAGCCGTCGTCCTCGGGCAGGAAGCCGACCGGCTTGCCGCAGGTGGTGTCGCCGATCGCCACGACCTCGATGCCGACGCCGCGCAGGCCGTTGATGACCTGCTCGCTGGCCGAGCAGGTGCGCGGGCCGACGAGCACGAACACACGCGACACGCCGGCTGCGGCGGCCGGGTTCTGGAACAGGAAGCTCTGGTTGCTGCCCGGGTGGCGGTCGTTGTAGAGCAGCCGGGCGTAGGCCTGGCCCGCCTTGGCGGCGCCGGCGACGTAGGACGCGACCGTCGTGCCGACCGACACCAGGCCGCCGCCGTTGTAGCGCAGGTCGAGCACGATGTCGTCCACGCCGGCGGCGGCAAACGACGAGAAGGCCTGGGCCAGCGGCGTGTTGACCTGCGAGATCATGTCCTTGACGACGACGTAGCCCAGCTTGCGCCCGCCGGGGGTCGTCAGCGTCGTCGTCACCGGCACCGGCGCCAGCGCGTACTCGGAGGCCGTGACGCTGACGTCACGCGTCGCGCCGTCGCGGCGCAGCACCAGCGCCAGCGTGTCGCCGACGGCGTTGGCGGTCAGCACCGAGAAGCTGCCGTCGCTGATCAGCGCCGAGGCGCCGACGCCGTTGATCGAGACGATCTCGTCGCCGCGCACCACGCCGCGCCGCGCCGCGTCGGAGTTCGGCTCCACCGCCCGCACGTACAGCGGCTGGTCGGGGCGGCCCTCGACCTCGAGGCCGGCGACCGACAGGCCGTAGCCCATCGTGCGGCCCTCGCCCCAGAAGCGGTTGAAGTCGGCGGTGCTGTCGACGTAGCTCCAGCGGTCGGCCGGGAAGTCGGCGCTGCTGCCGGTGTACAGCAGCGCGTCGAAGTAGCCGTCCACGGTCGTGTAGCCGGCCGGGTCGGGACGCGGCGAGATCCGGTACCAGAAGTACCAGTCGGCCATGTAGTCGCGCAGCCAGACCTGGCGCGAGCGCACGCTGCACTCGCCGCCGGTGTCGCCGCCGCCGCCCCCGCCGCCGCAGGCCGCCAGCAGGGCGGGCAGCAGCGCCAGCGCGGCGCGGCGCAGGACGGTGGACGACGACACACGGACGGTCTGGCTCAAGGCGGAACTCCTGGGGGCGGCAACCTACAATCCCGATCTTCCCCCAATCGTCCGCCCGCGCGCGCCGTCCGTGCGCGCCGCGGCGTCCTTCCGCCGACGAGCCCCATGCCCGAACTCGCCAAGTCGTTCGAACCCGCCGCCATCGAAGCCCGCTGGGCCCCGGTCTGGGAATCCAGCGGCGCGCACGCGCCGACGCTGGACACCGCCAAGCCCTCGTTCTGCATCCAGCTGCCGCCGCCCAACGTCACCGGCACGCTGCACATGGGGCACGCGTTCAACCAGACGATCATGGACTCGCTGACGCGCTACCACCGGATGCGCGGCTTCAACACGCTGTGGGTCCCCGGCACCGACCACGCCGGCATCGCCACGCAGATCGTCGTCGAGCGCCAGCTGCAGGCCGTCGGGGAGTCGCGCCACGAACTCGGCCGCAAGAACTTCGTCGCCCGCGTCTGGGACTGGAAACACGCCTCGGGCGCGACGATCACGCGCCAGATGCGCCGCCTGGGCGACAGCGTCAGCTGGGACCACGAGTACTTCACGATGGACGACAAGCTCTCGCGCGTCGTCACCGAGACCTTCGTGCGCCTCTATGAAGAAGGCCTGATCTACCGCGGCCAGCGCCTGGTGAGCTGGGACCCGGTGCTGCAGTCCGCGGTCTCCGACCTGGAGGTCGCCAGCGAAGAGGAAGACGGTTTCCTCTGGCACATCCGCTACCCGCTGGAAGACGGCTCGGGCAGCCTGGTCGTCGCGACGACGCGGCCCGAGACCATGCTCGGCGACACCGCGGTGATGGTGCACCCCGAGGACGAGCGCTACACGGCGCTGATCGGCAAGCGCGTGAAACTGCCGCTCACCGAGCGCACGATCCCGGTCATCGCCGACGCCTACGTCGACCGCGAGTTCGGCACCGGCGTCGTCAAGGTGACGCCGGCGCACGACGCCAACGACTGGGCCGTCGGCCAGCGCCACGGCCTGCCGTCGATCGGCGTGCTGACGCTGCAGGCGACGATCAACGACAACGCGCCCGAGGCCTACCGCGGCCTGGACCGCTTCGAGGCGCGCAAGCGTGTCGTCGCCGACCTGGAGGCCCTGGGCCTGCTCGTCGAGACCAAGAAGCACCGCCTGATGGTGCCGCGCTGCGAACGCACCGGCCAGATCGTCGAGCCGATGCTGACCGACCAGTGGTTCGTCGCCGTCAACAAGCCCGGCGCCGACGGCAAGAGCATCGCTGCCAAGGCGATCGACGCCGTGTCCTCGGGCCAGGTGCGTTTCGTGCCGGAGCAGTGGGTCAACACCTACAACCACTGGATGAACAACATCCAGGACTGGTGCATCAGCCGCCAGCTCTGGTGGGGCCACCAGATCCCGGCCTGGTACGGTACGGGCGGCGAGATGTTCGTCGCACGCAGCGAGGAAGAAGCGCGTGAACGTGCCGCGGCGGCCGGCTACACCGGCGAGCTCAAGCGCGACGAGGACGTGCTCGACACCTGGTACTCGTCGGCGCTGGTGCCGTTCTCGACGCTGGGCTGGCCCGAGAAGACCGTCGAGCAGGAACTGTTCCTGCCGTCGTCGGTGCTCGTCACCGGCTTCGACATCATCTTCTTCTGGGTCGCCCGGATGATCATGATGACGACGCACTTCACCGGCAAGGTGCCGTTCCGCGACGTCTACATCCACGGCCTGGTGCGCGACGCGCAGGGCAAGAAGATGAGCAAGAGCGAAGGCAACGTGCTCGACCCGGTCGACCTGATCGACGGCATCGAGCTGCCGGCGCTGCTGGACAAGCGCACCACCGGCCTGCGCCGCCCCGAGACCGCGCCGCGCGTGCGCAAGGAGACCGAGAAGGAGTTCCCGGCCGGCATCCCCGGGTTCGGCGCCGATGCGCTGCGCTTCACGATGGCCAGCTACGCCAGCCTGGGCCGCAACATCAACTTCGACGCCAAGCGCTGCGAGGGCTACCGCAACTTCTGCAACAAGCTCTGGAACGCCACGCGTTTCGTGCTGATGAACTGCGAAGGCCAGGACTGCGGCCTCGGCGAGCAGGCCGACGCGGCCTGCGCCAGCGGCAGCTGCGGCGAGTACATGACGTTCTCGCCGGCCGACCGCTGGATCGTCAGCGAGCTGCAGCGTGTCGAGCAGGCGGTGGCCCAGGGCTTCACCGAGTACCGCCTGGACAACGTCGCCAACACGATCTACGCCTTCGTCTGGGACGAGTACTGCGACTGGTACCTCGAGATCGCCAAGGTGCAGATCGCCACCGGCGACGCCGCCGCGCAGCGCGCGACGCGGCGCACGCTGATCCGCGTGCTCGAGACCGTGCTGCGCCTGCTGCACCCGATCGCGCCGTTCATCACCGCCGAGCTGTGGGACACGGTCGCGCCGGTGGCCGGCCGCAAGGTGGCCGACTCGGTCGCCGGCGCGCCCTACCCCGTCGCCCAGCCGGAGAAGATCGACGCTGCGGCCGACGAGTGGGTGGCACGGCTGAAGGCCGTGGTCGGCGTGGTGCGCAACCTGCGCAGCGAGATGAACCTGTCGCCGGCCGAGCGTGTGCCGCTGGTCGCGTTCGGCGACGCAGCCTTCGTCGAGCAGGCCGCACCGCTGCTGAAGGCGCTGGCGCGCCTGGCCGAGGTGCGTGTGCCGGCCGACGAGGCGGCCTTCGCCGCCGCGACGCAGACCGCGCCGGTGGCGCTGGCCGGCGGCCTGCGGCTGGCGCTGCACGTCGAGATCGACGTCGAGGCCGAACTCGCCCGCCTGGGCAAGGAGATCACGCGGCTGGAAGGCGAGATCACGAAGGCCCGCGCCAAGCTCGCCAACGAGAGCTTCGTCGCGCGTGCGCCGGCGGCCGTGGTCGAGCAGGAAAAGGCGCGGCTGGACGGCTTCACGCAGGCGCTGGACCGCCTGCAAGCCCAACGAGCACGTCTGGCACCGTCTCGCTGAACGCCGCCTGGGGGTCGGCGACCCCCAGCAGCGAATCCAGCCGGCGCACCAGAGCCCAGGCGCCGCGGGCCCGCGCCTCGCGTGTCGAGGGCGCGAGCCGCGGCGTGACGTGCAAGGTGTCGACCTCGCTCAGCGGCCGCCCGGGGTCCAGCCAGCCGGGTTCCAGCCGGTCGAACCAGGCCGCGGCGATGCGCCCGCTCTTCAGCGCCGCAGCCAGCGCCGCCTCGTCGAACAGCGCCGCGGGCGACAGGCAGACCATCACCTGGTCACGCTTGCAGCTCTCGAGCAGGCGCTCGCCGAGCAGGCCGTGATAACGCGAGTAGTAGGCGAGCAGCACGACGACGACGTCGCAGGTCTCGAGCAGCTCGACCAGCGGCACCGGGCGGATGCCGGCCTGGCGCCAGGCGAGATCCGAGGCGTGCAGCGCCGGGTCGTAGCCGACGACCCGCGCGCCGAAGTTGCCGGCCAGCTGCGACAGCAGCCGCGCCGTCGGCGACATGCCGACGATGCCCACCGTCGACGACGACAGCTCGCGGCCGACGAAGACGCCGTGACCCTCGTGCACCGGCACGCGGCGCAGCAGCTGCAGCATCGCGGCGGTGGCGAACTCGGCCTCGGCCACCGACCCCGCGCCGGCCGGCTGCACGACGGCGATGCCGGCGCTCTCGCAGGTGATCAGGTCGATCGTGCCGGGGCCGCCCTCGAGCCGGCCGACCGCACGCAGCCCCGGCGCGGACAGCAGCAGGCGCGCGTCCATCGCCATCGTCGGCGGCACGACCACGGCCCGGGCCCGGGCGAGCAGCGCCTCGAAACGGCGAGGGTCCGAAGCCAGCGACGGGTCGAGGTGAACGGCACGTCGCTTGCCAAGCCAGTCGAGCGCCCGCTGCTCCAGCGGCTCGACGATCAGCACTTCCATGCAAAGACAGGCACTGACATGGGCCGAAGTCGGCTCGGCGGGTCGCGTGCCAGAATGAAATTCGAATCAACTCATTCTATGTAACCAAATGTTGGTCAAGAAGGCAATATTCCCGGTCGCCGGCCTCGGCACGCGATTCCTTCCGGCGACCAAGGCCCAGCCCAAGGAGATGCTGCCGGTCGTCGACAAGCCGCTGATCCAGTACGCCGTCGAGGAGGCCTATGCCGCCGGCGTGCGCGAGATGATCTTCGTCACCGGCCGCCACAAGCGCCCGATCGAGGACCATTTCGACATGACTTTCGAGCTCGAGGTGGCGCTGGAGCAGGCGAACAAGAAGGAGCTGCTGGAGGTCGTGCACAGCGTCAAGCCCGACGACATGGAGTGCATCTACGTGCGCCAGGCGCAGGCGCTGGGCCTGGGCCACGCGGTGCTGTGCGGCCGGCGCCTCGTCGGCAACGAGCCGTTCGCGGTGCTGCTGGCCGACGACCTGATGGTCGGCGAGCCGCCGGTGCTCCAGCAGATGGTCGAGCAGTTCGGCGAGTGGCGGGCCTCGATCCTGGCGGTGCAGGAAGTGCCGCAGGAACAGACGCGCCGCTATGGCATCGTCGACGGCACGCCGGTCAACGACCGCCTGGTCGACGTCACGCGCATCGTCGAGAAGCCGGCGCCGGCCGAGGCGCCGTCGCGGCTGGGCGTGGCCGGGCGCTACATCCTGACCCCGGGCGTGTTCCACGAGATCATGACCCAGCCGCGCGGCGTCGGCGGCGAGATCCAGCTCACCGACGGCATCGCCAGCCTGCTGCGGCGCGAGAAGGTCTTCGCCTACCGCTACGAGGGCAAACGTTTCGACTGCGGCAGCAAGGAAGGCTTCCTGCAGGCCAACGTCGAGCTGGCGCTGGCGCACCCGGAGCTGGGCCCCGGCTTCCGCGACTACCTGCGCGGACTGGAGCTGTAAGAGACGGCGGGCGCCGCCACAGCCGGCCCGCGTGAGATCGCGGCGGGACCGGGGTCAGGTCTCATGAGACCTGACCCCCCTTTAGCGCGAGACCGGCGGGAGTCCGGGGTCAGGTCTCACGAGACCTGACCCCGTCTCAGCGTGACCCCGTCAGCGGCGGCGCAGCCAATGCACGAACTCGGCGCCCTCGGCGTGCTGGTCGACGAGTTCGTTGCCGGTCTGGCGCGAGAAGGCCTGGAAGTCGCGCATCGACCCCGGGTCGGTGGCGACGACCTTGAGCACCTCGCCGCTGCTCATCACGGCCAGCATCTTCTTGGCCTTGAGGATGGGCAGCGGGCAGGTGAGCCCGCGGGTGTCGAGTTCCTTGTCGAAAGGCAGGGCGTCCATCGCGCCGGATTCTAGGCCGCTGGGGCCGCGTCATCGCGCGGCGGCCAGTCGATGAACACCGGCTCGTGACCACGCGAGCGCAACCAGTCGGCCAGCGCGTAGCCGGTGCCGGCGGGCCAGCAGCGCACCTCGGAAGGCTCGAACAGCCGGTACTCGGCGAGTTCGGGCGAAAGCCGGATCTCGCCGCGCGCCGTCGCATGCCAGGCGATGATGACCTGGTTCAGGCGCTGGAAGTCGTAGACGCCGACCAGTTCCAGCCGCTCGACCGTGAGGCCGGTCTCCTCGGCGACCTCGCGCCGGATGCCGTCCTGGGCGCTCTCGCCGGCCTCCATGAAGCCGGTGATCAGCGCGAACAGCCGCCCCGACCAGGCGGCGTTGCGCGCCAGCAGCAGCCGGCCGCCGCGGTCGGCGCACTCGACGATCGCCGCCAGCACCGGCGTCGGGTTGTTCCAGTGGGTCCAGCCGCAGGCCGGGCAGCGCCGCCGCGCCTTCGGGCCGCCGTCCTCGTCCAGCGTGATCCAGGCCAGCGCCGTGCCGCAGTGCAGGCAGAAGCGGGCTTCGTCGCCCATGGGGGCGGCGACGGCGTTCAAGCCGGGAAGACGCCGGTGGACAGGTAGCGATCGCCGCGGTCGCAGACGATGAAGACGATGGTCGCGTTCTCCACCGTGCGCGCGATCTGCAGTGCCACCCAGCAGGCGCCGGCCGCCGAGATGCCGCCGAACAGCCCTTCCTCGCGCGCCAGGCGGCGCGCCATGTCCTCGGCGTCGGCCTGGCTGACGAGCACCGTCTCGTCGACCGCCGCCGGGTCGTAGATCTTCGGCAGGTAGGCCTCGGGCCACTTGCGGATGCCGGGGATGCGCGAGCCCTCGGCCGGCTGGGCACCGACGATGCGCACCGCCGGATTGCGCTCCTTCAGGTAGCGCGAGACGCCGGTGATCGTGCCGGTGGTGCCCATCGCGCTGACGAAGTGCGTGATGCGCCCGCCGGTCTGCTCCCAGAGCTCGGGGCCGGTGCTCTCGTAGTGCACGCGCGGGTTGTCGGCGTTGGCGAACTGGTCGAGCACACGGCCCTTGCCGTCGTGCTGCAGGCGCTCGGCGAGATCGCGCGCGTACTCCATGCCGCCGGAGCGCGGCGTCAGGATGAGTTCGGCCCCGAAGGCCTTCATCGTCTGCGCACGTTCGATCGACAGGTCCTCCGGCATGATCAGCACCAGCCGGTAGCCGCGGATCGCCGCGGCCATCGCCAGCGCGATGCCGGTGTTGCCCGAGGTCGCCTCGATCAGCGTGTCGCCGGGCTTGATCTCGCCGCGCTCCTCGGCGCGCCGGATCATGCTGATTGCCGGGCGGTCCTTGACCGAGCCGGCCGGGTTGTGGCCTTCCAGCTTGCCGAGAATGACGTTGCCGCGGGCGGCGTTGTCGTCTCCGGGCAGGCGCTGCAGGCGCACCAGCGGCGTGCGGCCGATCGCGTCTTCCAGGGTCGGGTAGGCCGGTGCGGCCGTTGAATCCATCGTCGTCGCTCCTCGGCAGACATTGTGGCAGCGCCGGCGCCCGGCCGCCGGAACCCTGCATGACATAATCGTTCGAACCCCGGGCGAGCCCTGCTCCGCCCCGCGAGCCCGCGTGACGAAATCGGTAGACGTAGCGGATTCAAAATCCGCCGCCGCAAGGCGTGCCAGTTCGAGTCTGGCCGCGGGCACCACCCCACCCCGACCGTTTCCGCCGGGCGTGCCCGTCCGGCCCGATCCATGCCGCCGCTTCCCCCGGTCACCAAGACGCTGATCCTGATCTGCACGGCGGTGTTCTGCCTGCAGACCTTCGTGCCGCAATCGCTGACGCTGTGGCTGGCTCTGTGGCCGGTCGGCAGCGGGCTCTTCGGGCCCTGGCAGGTCGTCAGCTACGCCTTCCTGCACGGCGGCCTGTTCCACCTGTTCTTCAACATGCTGGGCCTGTGGATGTTCGGCTCCGAGCTCGAACGCGTCTGGGGCCAGAAGCGCTACCTGCAGTTCCTGCTCGCCGGCGCGCTGGCCGCGGCCGCGGCGCAGATGGCGGTGACGGCGATGACCGGCTCGCAGAATCCGACGATCGGCGCTTCGGGCGCGCTGTTCGCGCTGCTGCTGGCCTTCGGCATGCTGTTCCCGAACCGGCAGGTGATGCTGCTGATCCCGCCAATCCCGATGAAGGCCCGCACCTTCGTCGTCGTCTTCGGCGCGCTGGAACTGCTGCTGGGCTTCATGGACCGCGGCGACATCGCCCACTTCGCCCACCTGGGCGGCATGGTCGGCGGCTTCCTGATGATCCGCTACTGGCGCCGGCAGGCGCCGTTCGGCGGGCGCCGGCGCTAGAAGCCGGGCGGCTTCACCGCACGGTCTCTAGCCTCCGGCTCTGAACGTTGGGCTCCCCCGAGCCCCCTCCAGGAGGGTGCTCCAGCTCGCTCCGGAACACCCACCAGCCTCCCTCCGGGAGGGAGGCTCCGGTGGTTTGACGAAGTTTCGTAGCGATCAGCCCTTGGGCGCCAAGCCTTCCACGACCGTCGGGTAACGCAGCGCGACGCGCAGCTCGCGCTTGAGGCGGGTGTTGTCGAGCCGGCGCGACTCGCCCAGGAAGCTCATCGTCATCGCGCCCAGCGTGCGCCGGGCTTCGTCGCGGGTGACTCGCGGCGGCGCCGGCAGGCCGCAGACGCGGGCGACGAGCTCGTAGTAGTCGCCCATCGTGAACTCGCCGTCGTCGCTGGCGTGATAGACGCGCTGCGGCGCGGCGCGCAACAGCGTGGCGACACAGATGCGCGCCAGGTCGTCGGCGTGCACGTGGTTGGTGTACGGGTCGTGCGGCGGCAGCAGCAGCGGCGCGCCGCGGCGCACACGCTCGCGCGGGTCACCGCCTTCGCGATCGGGCGCGTAGATGCCCGGAACACGCAGCACCGCGACGCGCACGCCGTGACGGCGGCCGAAGCGCCGCACCTGTTCCTCGGCGTCGACACGCCGCCGGGCGCGCGGCGTGGCCGGCGCGACGGCGCGTGTCTCGTCGAAGCGTGCGCCGCCGGCGTCGCCGTAGACGCCGGTGGTGCTGGCGTAGACCAGCGTTTGCACGCGCCCCGCACGCGCCAGCGCCTGCAGCAGCGCACGCGTGCGCGGGTCGCCGTCGCCTTCGCCGGGCGGCGGCGCCAGATGCAGCACGAGGTCGGCGAGACCGGCCAGGCGGCCGAGCGTCGCCGGGCGGTCGAGGTCGCCGACGAGCGGCACGGCGCCCAGCGCCCGCAGCGCGGGCACGCGGTCGGGCGACGAGGTGAGCGCCAGCACGCGCCAGCGGCCGGCCAGGATCTGCAGGACGCGGCAGCCGACGTCGCCGCAGCCGACGATGAGCAAGGTGGGACGGGGCACAATGACGGGTGAGTTTACGTGTGCCGCCTGCCATGAGTTTCAGAGTCAAGGTCGAGCCCGCCGGGGTCGAGTTCGAGGTCCAGCGCGACGAGACGATGCTCGCCGCCGCCATCCGCCAGGGCGTGGGCCTGCCCTACGGCTGCCGCGACGGCGCCTGCGGCTCGTGCAAGTGCCGCCTGGTCGACGGCCGCGTCACGCACGGCGCGCACCAGCTGAAGGCGCTGACACCCGAGGAAGAGGCCGCCGGCCAGATCCTCAGCTGCTGCGCGGTGCCGCTGACCGACTGCGCCATCGAGGCGCGCGGCGTGCCCGCCGCCGGCCAGTTCCCGGTGCTGAAGATGCCGGTGCGTGTGCTGGCGATCGAACGCGCCGCGGCCGACGTCGCGGTGCTGAAGCTGCAGCTGCCGGCCAACCAGAACCTGCAGTACCGCGCCGGCCAGTACGTCGAGTTCATCCTGCGCGACGGCGTGCGCCGCGCCTACAGCATCGCCAACGCGCCGCAGCAGCTCGGCGAGCCGCCGGCCATCGAGCTGCACATCCGCCACATGCCGGGCGGCAGGTTCACCGATCACGTCTTCGGCGCGATGAAGGAACGCGAGATCCTGCGCCTGGAAGGCCCGCTGGGCAGCTTCTTCCTGCGCACCGACAGCACCAAGCCGATCGTGCTGCTGGCCAGCGGCACCGGCTTCGCGCCGGTGAAGGCGATCCTCGAGCAGATGCGGCTGGAGAAGATCGAGCGCCCGGTCGTGCTGTACTGGGGCTGCCGACGCCGCGCCGACCTGTATCGCCACGACTGGTGCGTCGAAGCCGCGGCGGCGATGCCGAACCTGCGCTACGTGCCGGTGCTGTCCGAACCGACGGCCGACGACGCCTGGGACGGCCGAACCGGCTTCGTGCACCAGGCCGTGATGGCCGACTGGCCCGACCTGTCGGGCCACCAGGTCTACGCCTGCGGCACGCCGGCGATGGTGGAGGCCGCGCAGCGCGACTTCGTCGCCCGCTGCGGCCTGCCGGCCGACGAGTTCTACGCCGATTCCTTCACCTCGGAGGCCGACAAGCACGGCCCGACCGCCTGATGATCTCCCGTCGCCACCTGCTCGCGGCCGGCGCGCTGGCCGCCACCGGCGCGCCGGCCTTCGCCGCCGACCACCGCCCGATCCGCCTCGTCGTGCCCTACCCGCCCGGCGGCCCGCTGGACACGGTGGCGCGTGCACTCGCCGAACGCGTCAAGGACAGCCTGGGTCAGGTCGTCGTCGACAACAAGCCCGGGGCCGGCGGCAACCTCGGCGCCGACTTCGTCGCCCGGAGCGCACCCGACGGCCACACGATCGTGATGGGCGCGGTCGCCACGCACGCCATCAACCCGTGGCTGTTCGCCCGGCTGCCGTACGACCCGGTGCGCGACTTCACGCCGATCACGCTGGTGGCCCAGGTGCCCAACGTGCTGGTGATGAACGCCGAGACCGCGGCGCGGCTGAAGATCGCGACGCTCGCCGACTTCATCGCCTACGCCAAGCGGCACCCCGGCCAGCTGAACTACGGCTCGGGCGGCAACGGCAGCGCCGGGCATCTGGCCGGCGAGATGCTGAAGTCGCTGGCCGGCGTCTACGCCGTGCACATCCCGTACGGCGGCGCCGCGCCGGCACAGCTGGCGCTGCTGGGCGGCCAGGTCGACTTCAACGTCGACAACCTGGCCGCGGCCTCGGCCAACATCCGCAACGGCAAGCTGAAGGCGCTGGCGGTGACGACGCCGCGCCGCGCCAGCGCGATGCCCGAGCTGCCGACCGCCGCCGAGGCCGGCCTGCCGGGCTTCGACATCAGCACCTGGTTCGGCCTCTTCGGCCCGGCCGGCCTGCCGGCGGACACGACGCAGCGGCTGAACAAGGCTTTCACCGACGCGCTGGCGGCGCCGGAGCTGAAGTCGCGCATGGCGACGCTGATGATCGAGCCGGCACCGACGACGCCCGAGCAGTTCGCGGCCTTCGCCAAGAGCGAGCTGGCGAAGTACCAGAAGGTCGTCCGGCTGTCGGGCGCCAGGGTCGACTGAGACCCGAAGCCGCGGTCGCGGCGGCGGGTCACGGATCACATGGACCCGTGACCCCGCACGATCACTTGCTGCCGGAGGACGTGGTGCCGGTCGTCTTCTTGGCGGGCGCCGTCTTGGCCGGCGTCGACGACTTGGCCGGCGTCGCGGCCTTGGCGGGGGCCGCCGGCTTGGTGGCGCCGTCCACGGACAGGCGGCCGCCGGTGCCCAGGCCGCCCTTGACGGTCTGGGCCTTGTAGTTGCGCAGGGCCTTGACCATCTGGTTGTAGGAGTCGGCGAAAGCCGCGACGATGACCTTGCCCTGCGGAGTCTTGGAGTAGGCACCGCCGCCCAGGCCGCCGAGCAGGCCGACACCACCCAGGATGCCGATGTCGAAGTTGCGCGCCGTGCCCTCGGCGGCCGAGACCTGCACGCCGGAGCGGTTGTCGATGAGCAGCAGCGTCGTCGACGCCTCGTTGGTCTGCACCGCACCGGCGATCGCGCCGGCCATGCCCGGCAGGAACGACGCCAGGCCGGCGCGGCCGGTGTTGCCGGAGAACTGGATCGACGGGCTCATCGTGTAGTCGGCCGCGACCACCTGGCCGCCACCGAAGTTGCTGCCCTGGCGCGACTCGCCGCTGCGCGCCAGGTTGCGCTCCATTTCCATGTTGCGCATCGCGCCGCCACGCTCGACGATGACGAAGCAGTTGCTCTGCTGGATCATCAGGCGCAGCACCGGCACGGTGGAGCCCAGGTTGTACTGGCTCAGCTGCAGGAACCAGGGTGCCGCGGTGTCTTCCTGCAGGGCCAGCGTGCCGAGCGACTCGGAGCACTTCTCGAGCGCGCCGTTGTCGCCCTCGGCGGTCTCGCCGCCGGCGGCGCCGGACACGGTGCCCTTGTTGGTACCCAGCGTCGGCGCCGTGGCCAGACACCCGCTCAGCAGCGCCGTTGCCGCCACGGCGACGGCGGACAGCAGCAGCGACCTCGGCACAGCCGACACGCGCTTGGCTTCAGACATGCATTCCTCCTCGATAAACCTGACTGACATCAGGAGCGCCCGCGGCACACGACCACGCGGCGTCCTCCCCTCGGATTCACGCTGCCGATGCTAGTCGGGTAAGGGGTTGTTGCAAGCATTCCGAGCGTGCCGCCCCCCCTATCGACGCAGGCGCGGTCACTCGCCCAGGTAAGCGGCACGCACCTTCGGGTCGTTGAGCAGCACCTTGGCGTCGCCGGTCATCGTGATCTCGCCCGAGTCCATCACGTAGCCGCGGTTGGCCAGCCCCAGCGCGCGGCTGGCGTTCTGCTCGACCAGCAGCACCGTCGTGCCGCGCTGGTGGATGTCGTTCACGACCTCGAAGATCTTGTCGACCATGATCGGCGACAGGCCCATCGAGGGCTCGTCGAGCAGCAGCACCTTGGGGCGTGCCATCAGCGCACGGCCCATCGCGAGCATCTGCTGCTCGCCGCCGGACATCGTGCCGGCGAGCTGGTTGCGGCGCTCCTTCAGACGCGGGAACAACGCGAACACCATCTCGATGTCGGCGTCGATCTCGTTGTCGTTGCGGATGAACGCGCCCATCTGCAGGTTCTCGACGATCGTCATGCGCGTGAAGGTGCCGCGCCCTTCGGGGACCATCACCAGGCCCTGCTTGACCAGGTCCCAGGCGCCCTGGCCGCGGATGCTGCGGCCCAGGTACTCGATCGTGCCTTCGGCCACCGGCTGGGTGCCGGTCACCGCCTTCAGCGTCGTCGTCTTGCCGGCACCGTTGGCGCCGATCAGGCTCACCAGCTCACCCTGGTGGACCTCGAAGTTCACGCCCTTGACGGCCTGGATGCCGCCGTAGGCCACCTTCAGACCGGTGACCTTCAACATCGTCGTGGTGCTCATGCTCAGTGTCCGCCCGCGCCCAGGTAGGCCTCGATGACCTTCTCGTTCTTCTGCACGTCCGCCGGGGTGCCCTCGGCGATCTGCTTGCCGTAGTCGAGCACGGTGACGCGGTCGCACAGCCCCATGACCAGCTTCACGTCGTGCTCGATGAGCAGGATCGTGCGGCCGTCGCGGCGGATGCGGTCGATCAGTTCGCGCAGCACGACCTTCTCGGTCGCGTTCATGCCCGCGGCGGGCTCGTCCAGCGCGATCAGCTTGGGGTCGGTGGCCAGCGCGCGCGCGATCTCCAGCCGGCGCTGGTCGCCGTAGGACAGCGTGCGCGCCTTGTACTCGGCGTACTTGCCGATGCCGACGTAGTCCAGCAACTCCTTGGCGCGCGCGGCGATCTCCGCCTCCTCGCGCTTGAAGCGGGCGGTGCGGAACACCGCGCCGCCGAGGCCCGACTTCGTGCGCACGTGGCGCCCGACCATCACGTTCTCCAGCGCCGTCATCTCGGCGAAGAGGCGGATGTTCTGGAAGGTGCGGGCGATGCCGGCCTTGGCCACCAGATGCACCGCGCTGGGCTTGTAGGGCTCGCCGCCGAGCTCGAACGTGCCGGCGTCGGGGATGTACAGGCCGGTGATGACGTTGAAGAACGTCGTCTTGCCGGCGCCGTTGGGGCCGATGAGGCCGTAGACCTGGCCCTTGCGGATCTCGATGCCGACGTCCGACAGGGCCTGCAGCCCGCCGAAGCGCTTGGAGACGCCTTGAACCTTGAGAATCGTTTCCGACATGTCGCTTCGCGTCCCTTCTCAGCGCATCAGCTTGGTGACCGGCCGCGGTGCGGCCTTGCCGTGTTCAGGCGAGGGCCACAGGCCGCGCGGACGCAGCAACATGATGGAGATCATCGCCAGCGCGATCAGCAGCTGGCGCAGGATGGCGGCGTCCAGCCGGCCGCCGGTCATCTCCTGCAGCGGGCCGGCGACATAGCGCAGCACCTCGGGCAGCGCGGCCAGCAGCACCGCGCCCAGGATGACGCCGGGGATGTGGCCCAGGCCGCCGAGCACGATCATCGCCACGATCATCACGCTCTCCTGCAGCGAGAACGACTCCGGCGACACGAAGCCCTGGAACGACGCGAACATCGAGCCCGACACGCCGCCGAAGGTGGCGCCCATGCCGAAGGCCAGCAGCTTCATGTTGCGCGTGTTGATGCCCATCGCCTTGGCGGCGATCTCGTCCTCGCGGATCGCCATCCAGGCGCGGCCGATGCGCGAGCGCTCGAGACGGTAGCTGATCAGCACGCTGAAGATCACCAGCGCCAGGAACAGGTAGTAGTACAGCGTGACCGCCGGCATCGTGAAGTCGCCGATCGTCACCGCCTTGCCGAACTCGAACCCGAAGATGTTCATCGGGTCGATGCGGTCGAGCCCGCGCGGCCCGTTGGTGATGTTCACCGGGTACTCCAGGTTGTTCATGAACACCCGGATGATTTCGCCGAAGCCCAGCGTGACGATCGCCAGGTAGTCACCGCGCAGCTTGAGCACCGGCGTGCCCAGCAGCACGCCGGCCAGCGCCGCCAATCCCGCTGCCAATGGGATGACCAGCCAGATCGGCGTGTGCAAGCCGTTGGGGAAGGCGTTGGCGATCCACTCGAAGTTCTCCATCAGGTGCGGAGACGCGAGCAGCGCGTACATGTAGGCCCCGACGGCGTAGAACGCGACGTAGCCCAGGTCGAGCAGGCCGGCGTAGCCGACGACGATGTTCAGGCCCAGCGCCAGCAGCACGTACAGCAGGGCCAGCGCCAGGATGCGCACCCAGCCCTGGCCGAACTGCTGCGCGAACAGCGGCAGGGCCAGCAGCGCCAGCGCGGCGATGATGAATAGGAAGAGCTTGTTCTTCATGGGAGTCGACCCGGAACTCAGGCGCGGTCGGCGACGCGTTCGCCGAGCAGGCCGGCGGGACGCAGCGTCAGCACGAGGATCAGCGCGACGAAGGCGAAGATGTCGGCGTAGTGGCTGCCGAGCACGCCGCCGGTGAGGTCACCGAGGTAGCCGGCGCCGATGGCCTCGACGAGGCCCAGCAGCAGGCCGCCGACCACCGCACCGGCGAGGTTGCCGATGCCGCCGAGCACCGCCGCCGTGAAGGCCTTCAGCCCGGGCAGGAAGCCCATCGAGTGCTGCACGGTGCCGTAGTTGGCGGCCCACATCACGCCGGCGACGGCGGCCAGCGTCGCGCCGATGATGAAGGTCGCGGAGATCACCATGTCCGGACGCACGCCCATCAGCGTGGCCACACGCGGGTTCTCGGCGGTGGCGCGCATCGCGCGGCCGAGCTTGGTGCGGTTGACCAGATACATCAGCGCCGACAGCACGACGACGGTGATGCCCAGGATCAGGCACTGCGTGACGGTGATGACCGGGCCGCCGAGGTCGATCGGATCGGTCGGCAGCAGCAGCGGATAGGGCTTGGGGTTCGGCTTCCAGATGATCATCGCGATGGTCTGCAGCAGCAGACTCATGCCCATCGCGGTGATCAGCGGGGCCAGCCGGGGCGCGTTGCGCAAGGGCTTGTAGGCCAGTTTCTCGATCGTGAAGTTCAGCGTCGAACAGATGACGATCGCCACGGGCAGCGAGATCAGCATCATCGCCCAGCCCGGCAGGCCCGAGTCGGCCATCAGGGTGACGACGGTCCAGCTCGTCAGCGCGCCCACCATCAACACTTCGCCGTGCGCGAAGTTGATCAGGTTGATGATGCCGTAGACCATCGTGTAGCCCAGTGCGACCAGCGCATACATGCTGCCGAGCACCAGACCGTTGATGATCTGCTGGAGGAATGTTTCCATCGAAAAGAAGTCTCCGGGGGTGATCCGCGCGGGCGTTCCGCGCGCCAGGGCAGTGCTAGCAAGAAGCCGGCCGGATCGTCTCAGTTTGTATGTAAAGCGAGGCTCGTCGGGCCTTCGACGCCGGCCGGACGTCGCGCAAGGGCGCGATTCTCGCCTGAAAACAAACGCTCACCCGGAAGTAGTCGCCGCATCGTCTAGCGCGCGAAGTTCTGCTAGGCGCTCGGCGATCCGGGCCTCCAGGCCACGTGCCGCCGGGGCGTAGAAGCGCCGGCCGACCAGGCCCTCGGGCAGGTAGCGTTCGCCGGCGGCGTAGCCTCCCGGCTCGTCGTGGGCGTAGCGGTAGCCCGCGCCGTGGCCCAGCGACTTCATCAGCTGGGTCGGCGCGTTGCGCAGGTGGTCGGGCACCGGCCGGCTGACGTCGCTGCGCACCAGCGCACGCACCTCGTTCCAGGCCTTGTAGACGGCGTTGGACTTGGGGGCGATCGCCAGATAGACCACTGCCTCGGCCAGCGCCAGCTCGCCTTCGGGCGAGCCCAGGCGCTCGTAGACCTCGGCGGCGTCCAGCGCCAGGCGCAGCGCGCGCGGGTCGGCCAGGCCGATGTCCTCGGCAGCCATGCGCACGATGCGCCGGGCGGCGTAGCGCGGGTCGGCACCGCCGTCGAGCAGGCGCGCCAGCCAGTACATCGCCGCATCGGGGTCGGAGCCGCGCACCGACTTGTGCAGCGCCGAGATCGTGTCGAAGAACTGGTCGCCGCCCTTGTCGTAGCGGCGCAGCAACTCGCCCAGCGCACGCTCGAGCACGGCCTCGTCGAGCTCGGGCACGTCGCCGGCGATGGCGACGAGGTTGTCGTAGGCGTTGAGCAGCCGGCGCGCGTCGCCGTCGGCGTGGGCGACAAGACGCGTGCGCGCGCTGTCGGTCAGCGGCGGCGCGCCGAGCAGCGCGCGGGCGCGGTCGAGCAGCACGCCCAGGTCCTCGTCGGCCAGCGACTTCAGCACGTGCACCGTGGCCCGCGACAGCAGCGCCGAGTTGACCTCGAAGGACGGGTTCTCGGTCGTCGCGCCGATGAAGGTGAACAGGCCCGACTCGACGTGCGGCAGGAAGGCGTCCTGCTGCGCCTTGTTGAAGCGGTGCACCTCGTCGACGAAGACGACGGTGGCCTGGCCGCGGCGGCGCGCGTCCTTGGCGAGTTCGACCGCGTCGCGGATGTCCTTGACGCCGGCCAGCACCGCCGACAGCACCAGGAACTGGGCATCGACCGAGCCGGCGACCAGCCGCGCCAGCGTCGTCTTGCCGACGCCCGGCGGGCCCCAGAGGATCATCGACGGGATGCGGCCGCTCTCGAAGGCCACTCGCAGCGGCCGGCCCGGGCCGAGCAGGTGCTGCTGGCCGATGACCTCGGCCAGCGTGTGCGGCCGCAGCCGCTCGGCCAGCGGCGCGCCGGGTTCGACGGCCGGCGCCGCGGCCGGGCGCGGCGGCGGTTCGTCGGCGAACAGGGAGTCCTGGGCGTCCATGACCGATTGTCGCCGAGCCCGAAATGCGCCCGGCCGGCGCCGCTTATCGCCGCTTCCGGCACCGCGCGCGCTGCACAGAATCTGCGCCGCGGCCGCCTGCCGGACCGCGACAGCACAAGACCTCCGGAAAAGGAGCCCGCATGAGCACCACCCTCGACCACCCGGCCGCGACCGGAGCCGACACCCACGACGCAGCCGCCGCCCAGGCCGCGCGCGAGTACCTGTCGTTCAAGCTCGGCGCCGAGGAGTACGGCATCGACATCCTGAAGGTGCAGGAGATCCGCGGCTACGAGCCGCCGACACGCATCGCCAATGCGCCGGTGTTCCTCAAGGGCGTCGTCAACCTGCGCGGCGTCATCGTGCCGGTGGTCGACATGCGGCTGCGCTTCGGCCTCGCCGATGCCGAGTACAACGGCTTCACCGTCGTCATCATCCTCAACGTCGCCGGGCGCACGGTGGGCATGGTGGTCGACTCGGTCAGCGACGTGCTCGAGCTCGCCGCCGGCCAGATCAAGCCGGCCCCGGAGTTCAGCGCCGCGGTCGACGCCAGCTACATCACCGGCCTGGGCACGCTGAAGACCGGCGACGACGAGCGCATGCTGATCCTGCTGGACATCGAGGCCCTGATGCGCAGCCCGGACATGGGGCTGATGGATCACGCCGGCGGCTGAGCCGGCGCCCCGGCGTCACTGCTCGAGCAGGTCGGCGCCGGCCGGCACCGTGAAGCGGAACCGCTCGGCCGGCAGCGCGACGCCGGCCTCGAAACCCTTGAAGTCCAGCCGCGAGCGCTGGCCGAAGCTGTCGACGATCTCGACGGCCGCCAACTCGGCGCCGCGGAAACCGACCTTCATCGACTTGAACGGCCCGTCGGGCGTGCGCGGCGTCGCCTGCGCCCATTCGAGCCCGCCCAGGCTGCCGCCGTTGGACAGCACGAAATCGGACTCCAGCGAACCGCCGGCCAGCAGCGCCGCCGGCGTCGCACCCAGCGCCTGCGACAGGCGGCGCGAACTGACCTGGTTCAGGTCGGGGTCGTGGATCCAGACTTTCTGGCCGTCGGCGACGATGGTCTGCTGGAAAGGCTTCTCGTAGCCGAAGCGGAAGCGGTCGGGGCGCGCGAACTCGAAGCGCCCGGAAGACGTCTTCTTGCGTGCGCCGTCCGGCGAGGTGACGGTCTGCGTGAACTCGGCGCGGCCGGTCTTCACGTCGCGCACGAAGGCGCGCAGCGTCTGCACGGCGTCGGCCTGCGCGGCGACGGTGGTGGCGGCCAGCGCCGCGGCGATCAGGAGCTTCTTCATTCTTCGCGTTTGGGCACCAGCAGGTCGCGGTTCCCGTTGTGTCCCATGGCCGAGACGAGGCCGGACTTCTCCATCTGCTCGAGCAGCCGCGCGGCACGGTTGTAGCCGATGCGCAGATGGCGCTGCACGAGCGAGATCGAGGCGCGGCGGTGCTGCAGCACGACCTGCACCGCCTGGTCGTACATCGAGTCGTCCTCGCCGCCGCCGCTGGGGCCGCCTTCGGGCATCGCGTCGGCATCGCCTTCGAGCGTGCCGCCTTCGAGGATGCCCTCGACGTAGTTGGCCTCGCCCTGGGTCTTCAGGTACTCGACGACGCGGTGCACCTCGTCGTCGCTGACGAAGGCGCCGTGCACGCGCACCGGCATGCCGCTGCCCGGCGGCAGGTAGAGCATGTCGCCCTGCCCCAGCAGCGCCTCGGCACCCATCTGGTCGAGGATGGTGCGGCTGTCGATCTTGCTCGACACCTGGAACGACAACCGGGTCGGGATGTTGGCCTTGATGAGGCCGGTGATGACGTCGACGCTGGGCCGCTGCGTCGCCAGGATCAGGTGGATGCCGGCGGCACGCGCCTTCTGCGCCAGGCGCGCGATCAGCTCCTCGATCTTCTTGCCGACGACCATCATCAGGTCGGCCAGTTCGTCGATGACGACGACGACGTGCGGCAGCCGCTCCAGCGGCTCGGGCTCCTCGGGCGTCAGGCTGAACGGGTTGCCGATCTTCTCGCCCTTGGCCTGGGCGTCGGCGATCTTCTTGTTGTAGCCGGCGAGGTTGCGCACGCCGAGCTTGCTCATCAGCTTGTAGCGCCGCTCCATCTCGCCGACGCACCAGTTCAGCGCGTTGGCCGCCTGCTTCATGTCGGTGACGACCGGCGCCAGCAGGTGCGGGATGCCCTCGTAGACGCTCATCTCGAGCATCTTCGGGTCGATCAGGATGAGCCGCACGTCGCGCGCCTCGGCCTTGTAGAGCAGGCTGAGGATCATCGCGTTGATGCCCACCGACTTGCCCGAGCCGGTGGTGCCGGCGACCAGGCAGTGCGGCATCTTCGCCAGGTCGGCGACGACCGGGTTGCCGACGATGTCCTTGCCCAGGCCCATCGTCAGCAGCGACGCGGCCTCGTGGTAGACCTGCGAGCCGAGGATCTCGGCCAGGCGGATCGTCTGCCGGCGCGCGTTGGGCAGCTCCAGCGCCATGTAGTTCTTGCCCGGGATGACCTCGACGACGCGGATCGAGATCAGCGACAGCGAACGCGCCAGGTCCTTGGCGAGGTTGACGATCTGCGCGCCCTTGACGCCGGTGGCCGGTTCGATCTCGTAGCGCGTGATCACCGGACCTGGCGACGCGGCGACGACACGCACCTCGACGCCGAAGTCCTTCAGCTTCTTCTCGATCAGCCGGCTGGTCATCTCCAGCGACTCGGGCGTCACGCTCTCCTGGCGGCCCGGCGCGGCGTCGAGCAGGTCGACCTGCGGCAGTTTGGTGTCGGTCAGCTCGACGAACAGCGGCTTCTGGCGCTCCTTGGCGACACGCTCGGACTTGGGAACCTCGACGACGGGCGGCTCGATGACGATCGGCACGTGCTCCTCGACGACCTGACGCTCGACCTCGACGACGTGCTCGCGCTCGCGCGTGGCCTGCTCGCCAATGCGACGGTCTTCTTCCTGCTCACGCACCTCGGCGCGGCGCTCGCGCAGGCCGTCGAAACGCTCGCCGATCGCGTCGGCCAGCTTCAGCCAGGAAAAGCGCAGCGCCAGCGCCAGCCCGGCGACCAGCACGACGATCCACAGCACGCCCGAACCGGCGAAACCCAGCCAGCGCATCGACAACGGCCCGAGCGTGTAGCCGAGCACGCCGCCGGAATGCCCGGGCAGCAGCGGCTCCAGGCGGTACAGCCGCGTCCATTCGAGCGCGGTGGCCGCCATCATCAGCAGCGCCAGGCCCGCCCAGAAGCGCAGCCGCGGGTGACCGGCTTCGGCCGGGGCGTCGTCACCGCTGCGCAGGGTCTGCGCCAGCAGCGACAGCCAGGCGCGCAGGCCCACCGGCACCAGCCACCAGGCCGAGAAGCCGAAGAGGAAATAGGCGAGATCGGCGACCCAGGCGCCAGCCAGGCCGGCGGCGTTGTGCACCGGCTCGCCGGTGCCGGAAGTGGTGAACGCGGGGTCGGCCGGGTGGTGGGTGGCCAGCGCCAGCACCAGCAGCAGCCAGGCCACCGCGCCGGCGAAAAGCAGCGCCTGCTGGCGCCAGCGCGCCGGGGCCGGAACCGGCCGCGGTGCCTTCGCCGCCGCGGCGCCGGCACCCAGGGATCCGAGCGGGAACGTCATGCGGCGATTGTGGCCGATCGCCCCGGCGGCCGCCGTGTCAGTCGGTCTGCAGCCGTTCCTTGATGATCACCGAGCCGTTCTCCTGGGTCTCGATGACGCCGCGGTCCTCCAGGTCCTTCATGACGCGGCTGACCATCTCGCGCGACGCGCCGACGACCTTGGCCATGTCCTGGCGCGAGACCTTGTGGCGGATGATCTTCGTGCCCTTGTCGTCCTCGGCCATGTCGAGCAGCGTGCGCGCGACGCGGCCGTAGACGTCCAGCAGCGCCAGCGACTCGATCTGGCGATCGGCGTTGCGCAGCCGGCGCACCAGCCCGCGCAGGATCGCGTAGGCCAGCGTCGAGCCCTCGGGCAGGCAGCGCGCGAAATCGGCGCGCTGCAGCACCAGCATGTCGGTCTGGATCTCGGCGCGCACGGTGGCCGAGTGCGGCTCGCCGTCGATCAGGCTCATCTCGCCGACGTAGTCGCCGGACTCGAGCACCGCCAGGATGACTTCGCGGCCGCGCGAGTCGGCGGTCAGCACGCGCGCCCGGCCGTTGAGGAGGATGAACAGCGCGTTGCTCTTGCGGCCCTGCTCGACCACGAGTTCGCCACGGCGGAACCGGCGCTTGACGACGCTGTCGGCGATCGCCTGGGCCTGTTCGGCCGTCAGCATCGAGAACAGCGGCACGCGCCGGATCAGATCCAGGTTCGAGAGCATCGACACGACGGGGACCTCCTTTTATGTATTTCCCCGCCCGACCGCGACGGCCGGGACGCGGAAAGTTATTCCCTATTGTGCCCATTGAGCGCATCGGGCTGCCGCGGCGCCTCGTGGGCGGTATCCTCGGACCGTCGGATCGGCGCGACGCCCGAGTTGCGCCCGGCTCCTTTTTCAGAGTTCCCATGACCCAGACCACCACCCACGCCCGCGTCCTGATCCTCGGCTCCGGCCCCGCCGGTTACACCGCCGCGATCTACGCCGCCCGCGCCAACCTCGAGCCGCTGCTCGTCACCGGCATCGCCCAGGGCGGCCAGCTGATGACGACCACCGAGGTCGACAACTGGCCCGCCGACGTCAACGGCGTGATGGGCCCGGACCTGATGCAGCGCTTCCAGCAGCACGCCGAGCGCTTCAACACGAAGATGGTCTTCGACCACGTCAACGCCGTCGACTTCTCGCAGCGCCCCTTCGTGCTGACCGGCGACTCCGGCCGGTACACCTGCGACACGCTGATCGTCGCCACCGGCGCCAGCGCCAAGTACCTGGGCCTGCCCAGCGAACAGGCCTTCATGGGCCGCGGCGTCAGCGGCTGCGCGACCTGCGACGGCTTCTTCTACCGCGACCAGGCGGTCTGCGTCGTCGGCGGGGGCAACACCGCCGTCGAGGAAGCGCTGTACCTGTCGAACATCGCGAGCACCGTGCACCTGATCCACCGCCGCGACAAGTTCCGCGCCGAGCCGATCATGGTCGACAAGCTGATGGACAAGGTGAAGGCCGGCAAGATCGTGCTGCACCTGTGGGCCACGCTCGACGAGGTGCTCGGCGACGCCAGCGGCGTGACCGGCGTGCGCCTGAAGTCGGTGAACGACGGCAGCACCGAGGAGCTGAAGGTCAACGGCTGCTTCATCGCCATCGGCCACCAGCCCAATACCGAGATCTTCAAGGGCCAGCTCGAGATGAAGGACGGCTACGTGCTGACCAAGGGCGGATCCGAGGGTTTCGCGACGATGACCAGCGTGCCCGGCGTCTTCGCCGCGGGCGACGTGCAGGACCACATCTACCGCCAGGCGATCACCAGCGCCGGCACCGGTTGCATGGCCGCGCTCGATGCCCAGCGCTATCTGGAGCAATCTGGGCTATAATTTTCGGCTTTGCTGCCTTTGATGGCCCGGCTCCGCTGGGAGCTCGGTATCTTTCGCAGGCGGCCATCACCCTCGAACCTTTCGGAGAAGCGTCATGGCACGCGTCTGTCAAGTCACGGGCAAGCGCCCGATGGTGGGGAACAACGTCTCCCACGCCAACAACAAAACGAAGCGTCGTTTTCTGCCCAACCTGCAGTACCGCCGCTTCTGGATGGAAAGCGAGAACCGCTGGGTGCGTCTTCGCGTGTCCAACGCGGCGCTGCGCCTGATCGACAAGGTGGGCATCGAGAAGGTCGTTGCCGACCTGCGTGCCCGCGGCGAAATCTGACAGACCGTTAGGAGAGCGACATGGCCAGCAAAGGCGGACGCGAAAAGATCAAGCTGGAGTCCACCGCGGGCACCGGCCACTTCTACACCACGAGCAAGAACAAGAAGACGACGCCCGAAAAGCTCGAATTCCTGAAGTTCGACCCGAAGGCTCGCAAGCACGTCCTGTACAAGGAAGTGAAGCTGAAGTGATCGGCCGGCCGCCATCCGGCGGCGCGGACCAAGACAACGGGGCCTTCGGGCCCCGTTTGTTTTGCGTACGGCTCACGAACGGGGTCAGGTCTTGCCTTTTGCGGCGCCGGTGGCGCTTCCTGCAAAACGCAAGACCTGACCCCGGGAGGCCTGACCCCGGGAGGCCTGGGCGCTTCGCCCGCCACGCGGCAGAGCTGCCGGCAAGGAAAAAGGGGCCGCGAGGCCCCTTTGCCGTTCGGGCGCCCTGCCCTCAGGCGCGCGCCGAACGCAGCTTCAGCGAGAACTCCTGCAGCGCAGCGATGCCGCTGTCCTCGGCCTTGCGGCACCAGGCCTGCAGGTCGGCGACCAGTTGATCGGCGGAGACGTTGGTGCGCGTCCACAGCGCGCGCAACTCCTCGCGCATCGCCACCAGCTTGGCCAGGCTCGGGTTGTCGCCCAGCGCCTGCGACAGCTGCGGCCGCACGCCGTGCGGGATCTTGTCCTCGTCGCGGTGTAGCCAGGTCTTGGCGAGCACCAGATGGCGCCAGTGCGCACTGTTCTGGGCACCTTGCGCCTTCAGCCGCGCCAGCTCGGCGCGCACGGCGCGGCGCATCTCCTTGGCATAGCCCGCCATCACCTCGTAGCGGTTGGCGATCAGCGCGTCCAGCGTCTGGCCGTCGGCCACCGGCTTGAGCTCACCCAGCGCCAGCCGCGGCGGAGTCTTGCGCACCTTGGCCAGCCCCAGCGTCTGCATGCCGCGGATGTAGACCCAGCCGATGTCGAACTCGTAGCGCTTGACCGAGAACTTGGCCGAGGTCGGATAGGTGTGGTGGTTGTTGTGCAGTTCCTCGCCGCCGATCAGGATGCCCCAGGGCGAGATGTTGGTCGACGCGTCGGCCGCCTCGAAGTTGCGGTAGCCCCAGAAGTGGCCGATGCCGTTGATGATGCCGGCGGCATGGATCGGGATCCACAGCATCTGCACCGCCCAGACCGTCGCGCCGACGGCACCGAAGAGCAGCAGATCGACGATCAGCATCAGCGCCACACCCTGCCAGCTGAAGCGGCTGTAGAGATGACGCTCGATCCAGTCGTCGGGCGTGCCATGGCCGTACTTCTTCAGCGTCTCGCCGACCTTGGCCTCGGCGCGGTAGAGCTCGCTGCCGGTCAGCAGCACCGTCTTGATGCCGCGGGTCACCGGGCTGTGCGGGTCTTCCTCGGTCTCGCACTTCGCGTGGTGCTTGCGGTGGATCGCGACCCACTCCTTGGTCACCATGCCGGTGGTCAGCCAGAGCCAGAAGCGGAAGAAGTGCGAGACGACCGGGTGCAGGTCGAGTGCGCGGTGCGCCTGCGAGCGGTGCAGGAAGATCGTCACCGCGGCGATCGTCACGTGCGTCACGACCAGCGTGAAGAGCACGATCTGCCACCACGACGCGCCGAGCAGCCCGTGGGCGAGCCCATCGACGAGGACGTCGTGGAAGGTCAACAACTGGGTCATCGCGTCTTTCGCCTTGCGTTATCTCAAACCAGGCATTGTACGAGCCTGTTTTTGCAAGGTGATTTGCGATTTCGCCTGGCTTTCAGGCGCTGATCGTGGCAAGCGCGGCCGCGCCGCGGCGTCAGCGCCGCTGCCAGACGGCGGCGAAGAAGCCGTCGGTGCGGTGGCGGTGCGGCCACAGGCGCAGGCAGCGGTCCTGCACCAGCTCGTCGGCACGCTCGACGCCCTGCTCACGCAGCAGCTCGGCAGCGTCCAGGCGCACGAAGTCGCGGCCGTGTTCGGCGTCGAACGCGGCGACGATCTCCTCGTTCTCCGCCGTCAGCAGGCTGCAGGTGGCGTAGACCAGACGGCCGCCGGACTTGGGCAGGCGCGAGGCGCTGGCCAGGATGGCCTGCTGCTTGGCCTGCAGCTCCTGCACCGCCTTGGGCGACTGGCGCCACTTCAGGTCGGGGTTGCGGCGCAGCGTGCCCAGGCCCGAACACGGCGCGTCGATCAGCACGCGGTCGATCTTGCCGGCCAGGCGCTTGACGCGTTCGTCGCGCTCGTGCGCGATCTGCGCCGGATAGACGTTGGACAGGCCGCTGCGCGCCAGCCGCGGCTTCAGGTTGTCCAGGCGGTGGCCCGAGACGTCGAAGGCGTAGAGGCGGCCGGTGTTGCGCATCATCGCGCCCAGCGCCAGCGTCTTGCCGCCGGCGCCGGCGCAGAAGTCGACGACCATCTCGCCGCGTTTGGCACCGGTCAGCAGCGCCAGCAGCTGGCTGCCCTCGTCCTGCACCTCGACGCTGCCGTTGGTGAAGAGTTCGAGCTTGTTCAACGCCGGCTTGCCGTCGACGCGCAGGCCCCAGGGCGAATACGGCGTCGGCTCGGCGGTGATGCCGGCGGCGGCCAGGGCCTTGGCGGCTTCGTCGCGTTTGGTCTTCAGCGCGTTGACGCGCAGGTCCAGCGGCGCCGCGGCGTCCATCGCCTGCACCAGCGGCCAGAACTCCTCGCCGAGCTGCGTCTGCAGCGCGCCGGCCAGCCAGTCGGGCAGGTTGTGGCGCAGCTTGTCGGCCAGCGTCGTGCGGTCGACGGTGTTGACCTGGGCCAGCCACTGCTGCTCGTGCGGGCCGAGCGCGCCACGCAGGAAGTTGTCGCCGCCCTGCCAGCCGAGGATCGCCAGCCGGCGCTCGAGCGCGCCGCTGCCGCTTTGCGCCAGGTGCGCGAGCAGCAGGCGCTGGCGCAGCACGTTGTAGGCGGTCTCCGCGAGCGCGTGGCGGTCGCGCGCACCGAGCGCGCGGTGCTGGCGGAAGAACGCGGAGACGACGGCGTCGGCCGGCTGGTCCAGGCGCAGCACGCTGCGCAGCAGTTCGGTGGCGAGGTCGAGCAGGGCGTTCGGATGCATAGGGGCGCGATTATCCCGTGAGCGCGGCCCGCGCCCCGGATCGGGGCGCGACGGCGGCTGCCGCGGGCGGTTCAGACGAGCAGTTGGGCCTGGCCGTCGCGCTGGCGCACGACGCCGCCGTCGACGACCAGCGCGCCTTCGACGAACCAGCGCACGGCCTGCGGGTAGATGACGTGTTCGGCGGCGAGCACCCGGTCGGCCAGCGCCGCCTCGTCGTCGCCCGGCAGCACCGGCACCACGGCCTGCATGACGATCGGCCCGTGGTCGAGCTCGGGCGTCACGAAGTGCACGGTGGCGCCGGCGGCCTTGCAACCGGCCTCGATCGCGCGGCGATGCGTGTGCAGCCCCGGGAAGGCCGGCAGCAGCGACGGGTGCACGTTCAGCATGCACCCGGCGTAGCGGCGCACGAAGGCGTCGCCGAGGATGCGCATGAAGCCGGCGAGCACGACGAGGTCGGGCTCGTGGCGGTCGATCTCGGCGGCCAGCGCGGCGTCAAAGGCCTCGCGGTCACCGGCGAAGCCGCGGTGGTCGACGACGGCCGTCGGCACGCCGTGCGCGGCGGCGAAGGCCAGCCCCGAGGCGTCGGGCCGGTTCGAGACGACGGCCGCGACGAGCGCCGGCCAGCCTTCGGCGGCACAGCGCTGGACGATCGCCTCCATGTTCGAGCCGCGGCCGGAGATCAGGATGACGATGCGCTTCATGGGGCGCGCAGTGTAGCGAGCGGCCCCCCGCGACCTGAGACAATCGACGTTTTCCTTGTCCCGGCAAAACTCCATGCGACCCCGCGTTCTCTCGGGCATGCGCCCGACCGGCTCCCTGCACCTCGGCCACTACCATGGCGCGCTCAAGAACTGGGTGCGGCTGCAGGACCAGTACGACTGCTTCTATTTCGTCGCCGACTGGCACGCGCTGACCACGCACTACGAAGAGCGTGACGTCATCGAGAAGAACGTCTACGAGATGGTGATCGACTGGCTCGCCGCCGGCCTGGACCCGGAGAAGAGCACGATCTTCATCCAGAGCCGTCTGCCCGAGCACGCCGAGCTGTTCACGCTGCTGGCGATGGGCACGCCGCTGGGCTGGCTCGAACGTGTGCCGACCTACAAGGACCAGATGGACAAGCTGAAGGACCGCGACCTCGCGACCTACGGCTTCCTCGGCTACCCGCTGCTGCAGGCCGCCGACATCCTGATCTACAAGGCCGCCTACGTGCCGGTCGGCGAAGACCAGGCCTCGCACGTCGAACTGACGCGTGAATGCGCGCGGCGCTTCAACAGCCTCTACGGCCGCGCACCCGACTTCGCCGAGCAGGTGGCAGCGACGCTGGCCAAACTCTCCAAGGACGACCAGCGCTACTTCGAGAAGCAGCGCAAGGCCTTCGGCGAGACCGGTGCCGCCGAGGCGCTGGCCAAGGGCGAAGGCATCCTGAAGAAGGCGGCAGGCCAGGTCGAGGGCTGGACGGCGCACGACAGCGAACTGCTGGCCGGCCACCTGAAGGGCAGCGGCAAGAGCATCCTCGTCGAGCCGCAGGCGCTGTACACCGAGAACGCGCGCCTGCCCGGCCTGGACGGCGCGAAGATGAGCAAGAGCTACGGCAACGCCGTGCTGATGCGCGACGACCCGGACACCGTGGCCAAGAAGGTGCGCGGCATGGTCACCGACCCGGCGCGCGTGCGCCGCACCGACCCGGGCACGCCGGAGAAGTGCCCGGTCTGGGCCTTCCACAAGGTCTACAGCGACGAAGCGACCCAGAGCTGGGCCAGCCAGGGCTGCACGTCGGCCGGCATCGGCTGCCTGGAGTGCAAGCAGCCGGTCATCGACGCGATCGTCAAGGAACAGCAGCCCTGGCGCGAACGCGCCGCAGCCTTCACCGCCAACCCCAAGCAGGTGCACTGGATCGTCGAGATGGGCACCGAGCGTGCGCGCACGGTGGCCCGGCAGACGATGAAGGACGTCCGGGAAGCCATGGGCATTTCTTACTGATCCCCCCCGGAGCGCTCACGCGCTCCCCCCCAGGGGGGCGCCGCCAGCGGCCCGGCAAAGCCGGGCCGCGGCGGCCGCTTGAGGCGCCGTGTGCGTGCTGGCGGGGATTGAAGGTGCGCTGCTCTGGCAAACGCTTCTTCGCGGAGTGAGTGCGCGTTGATGGCCCGCCGCGGCGGGCGATAGACCGAGCAAGGAGACACGATGGCGCTGCAGACGATCGAACTCGACCCGGGCGTGACGCCGGTGGCCACGGTCATCGTGCTGCACGGGCTGGGCGCCGACGGCACCGACTTCCTGCCGATGGCCGACGAGCTGCGGCTGGAGGCGCTGGGGCCCGTGCGCTGGGTGCTGCCGCGCGCGCCCGAACGGGCGGTGACGATCAACGGCGGCTACCGCATGCGCGCCTGGTACGACATCCTCGGGCCGGACGCGCCGCGCCGTGAAGACGAGGCCGGGCTGCGCGAGTCCTTCGCCGCGGTGCAGGCGCTGGTCGAGCGCGAGATCTCGCGCGGCGTGCCGGCTTCGCGCATCGTGCTCGCCGGCTTCTCGCAAGGCTGCGCGATCACGCTGGGCGGCGGACTGCGCCTGCCGCACCGGCTGGCCGGCCTGGCCGGGCTGTCGGGTTATCTGCCGCTGCCCGAGACACTGGCCGCCGAACGCCACCCGGCGAGCACCGGCACGCCGGTCTTCCTGGCCCACGGTCGCGACGACGGCGTCGTGCCGCTGGTGCGCGGCCAGGCGGCGCGCGAGGCGCTGCGCCGCGAAGGCTTCGAGGTCGAGTGGCACGACTACCCGATGGAACACTCGGTCTGTCTCGAGGAAGTGCAGGCGCTGCAGCGCTGGCTGCTGAAGGTGCTGGCCTGAGCCGGCGGCGTCAGCCGAACCAGCCCTGCAGGTACCAGCCGCCGGCTGCGTCGTCGGCCGGCAGGCGTTCGCGGTAGACCCAGACCAGCGCGCCGTCCTCGGCCTGGGCGACGAAATAGTCGCGCACCGCCAGGCCGCCGTCCCACCAGCCCGATTCGATGCGCTCCGGCCCGGCCAGCACACGCAGCGGCCGGCCCTGCCATTGCGGGCGCTCGTGGCGCTCGGGCAGCGGCTGCGGTGCGTCCAGCAGCCACACCGGGCGGTGCAGCGCGGCGCGCCGGCGCCGTGCGGCTGCAGGCACGACCGGCGCGGCACGCGCCAGCAGCGAGGCGATCAGGGCCTGTGCCGGGTCGGTTGCCGGTTCAGGCGGTGCAGCGACCTGCGCCACCACCCGCGGCGGGGCTGACGGGTGCCGGCCGTGCCGCACCGACGGCGCCGGCACGCGCCCCAGCGGCAGCAGCCGCGTGCCGCATTCCGGGCGGTGGTCGGGCTGCGGCGCCAGGCGCAGCACCTGCTCGTCGCCCAGACGCGCGCGCAGGCGCTCCAGCAGGCGCAGCAGGCCTTGCGCCTGGCCCTGGCGCGACGGGAACAACTCGGCGTTCGGCGCCGGCGCGTGCACCGCCTCACGGCATTCGAGTTCCAGCTCCAGCGTCGGCGCCACCAGTTCCAGCCGGCCCAGGCGCTCGCGCAGCAGCAGTTGCAGGTGCCCGGGGTCGAGCGAAGGCTCGGCCAGCTCCAGCCGCAGCCGCGTGGCCGGCAGCGCGTCGCCACGGCAGCGGTCGTGGCGCATGCCCAGCGTGAAGGCGGCGATGCGCACCTGGCGCGCCTGCGCCCAGGCCACCAGCCGCGCCAGCAGCACGCCGGCGCCGTGCAGCACCTGGGCCGTGGTGTCGGCACGCGCGAAGAGCTCCAGCCGGCTCTCGAAGACCGCCGGCGGCACGAGCGGCTCGCGCGGGTCGGCGGCGTGGCCCAGCGTCTGGTCGAGTTCGGCCAGCAGCGTGGTGCCGAAGCGGCGGGCGACGCCGTCGCGCGGCAGCGCCTGCAGTTCGCCCAGCGTGTGCACGCCCATGCCCTGCAGCACCGCGGCGTGCTCGCGCCCGGCGTCCAGCAAGGCCAGCGGCGCGCCGGCCAGCACGGCCTGCAGCGCCGCCAGCCGGTCGCCCGGCAGGAGCATGAAGCCCGTTTGATCGCCCCGCCAGCGCGCCAGCAGCGAGGCGGCGCGCGCCGTGGGCGCGCTGGCGAGGGCCAGTGCATGCCCCAGCGGCTCGACGGCGGCCTGCAGCCGCTGCAGCAGCCGCGGCCCGCCGCCGAAGCAGCGCAGGCTGGCCGCCACCTCCAGCAACACCGTGGCCGGCGGCTCCGGCACGACCATCGGCGTGAAGGCCAGCGCGGCGTGTGCCAGCGCCGTCAGCGCGGCGGCGTCGCGCACCGCGTCGGCCTCGCCGTGCACCAGATCGGGCGCCAGCGCCAGCGCGGTGCCACGCCGCATGCCGGGCTGCACACCGCGTTCGGCGGCCCGGCGGTCGACGACGGCGATGCGGTGCGCGGCCAGCAGCGCCAGCGGCCGGGCGGCCTCGGCCGCACCCAGCGTGGCGCGCCAGGACTCCAGCGACAGCCGCGGGGCGTGCAGCGCGATCCAGAACACGGGGAGCCTCCGGCGGAACGGCTGGTGGGCAACGCGAACGGGCGAACAGGAGAACGGGCGAACGGCCGGACAGGTGGGCAGACGGCAACGCCGACACCGGGCCCTGCCGCGGCACCCCGACGCTCGCCCGCGCGCCCACGGCGCCCGGTCAGCCGCCCTCGCCCTCCGCGTCGTCGATCGGCTCGGCCAGGTGGGCGCGGTTCGTCGGCGCCGCATAAGGTTCGGGCCAGAACTCGACCAGGCGGCGCACACGGCCGGCGGCGAGATCGCAGTCGAAGAACGAGATCACACGCGCCTGCTGCACGCCGTCGGTGACGCCGACGTCGGACACCGCGTCGTGCGCCCCGCCGACGACGCGGTGCAGCCGGAAACGCCAGGGCCCGTTGGCCGGGTACTCCTGGTTCATGCGCACGAAACGGTCGGCACCGCGGAAGCGTTCGCCGGACTGCGGCCAGTCGAGCACGAAGTCCTCGGTCAGCAGTTCGCCGACCGAGGCGAAGTCGTTGCTCGCCATGCGGCGCCAGAACTCGTGCACCAGCGCCGCGGCACCCACGGCCGGGCCGACGGCGGCCGACGACGGCGAAACATCGAGCGCGGGCGAAGCCGGCACGGCGGCGCCGCCGGCGAGAAAGGCGGGAGAGTTCATGGTTGCAGGACCTCCTGGGTGAACGCAGTGCGGGCCACCGGCGTCGCGGCGCGGGCCCGCGCCGCAGCCGGCAGCACCGGAGGCAGGGCCAGCGCCAGCGGCTGGGCCAGCGGCGGGCCGCGGCGCTTGAGCAGGTGCACACGCAGCGCGTCGGCGCCCGCGGCGCAGAGCCACAGCCGCAGCGGCGCGACGCTGGGCCGGGTGCGCGCGGCGTCGTCGCGCAGCACGAAAGCCGGGCCGTCGTGGGTCTGCGCGGCCAGCTGCAGCCGGCGCAGCGCGTCGGCCGGCAGGCGCGCCGGCAGCCAGGCGAGCACGGCGCCGACCTGGCCCGAACGCAGCGCCTGTTCCAGCGCCCACAGCACGTCGGCAGCCGGCAGCGGCCCACGCGCGCGGCCGCGCTGCGCCTGGCGGCTGCGCACGACGAACAGCTGCGCCAGGTCGAGCCCGCATTCGGCCAGCGCCCAGCCGAAGGGCAGCGCCGGCGGGTCGAACAGCATCACGCAGCCCTCGGCACGCTGGACCGCGGCCAACGCTGGCGCCAGCAGCCGCATCTCGCCCAGGCCGGCACGCGGCAGCAGCAGCTCGGTGAGCACTCGCGAGGGCCAGCCGCCGCCGGGCAGCACCGCGTCGAGCGCGGCGAAACCGCTGGGCCAGGTGGTCTCGTGCTGGCGACCGAGCTGGTGCGCGCGCCACAGCGCCGGGTGCAGGTCTTCCAGCGCCGCGGGCCGCGGCGGCACGGCCGGCGCAGAGGGCGGAGAAGGCTGCACCACAGGGGCCGGCACGGCCCCCTCGCCGGCCGGCGCCGGCGGCACAGGAGGCACCACCGGGGGCGGCTCCGGCCACGGCCGCCGCGCACGCCGCCCCTCCGCCGGCACGGCAGCCGGCGGCGACGGGGCGAACAGGGGCAGCGTCTCCATGATGGAGACTGTATGTCCATACAGTATTCGCCGCAAGCACCGGAAACCGCAGCCAGCGGCATCCGGTCACGTTCAGCCGGGCACCGCCTCCAGCGACAAGACGGCCGGCCGCCCCGGCACGAAGCCCACGCTCAGCACCGGCACCGGCTGGCGTGCGACGAGCGCGGCCTGCGTCGCCGCGCGCCCGGCCTCGTCGGCGACGAAGAGGCCGACCAGTTCGCCGGCCGCCAGCGCCTGCGCCGCACGCTCGACGGCTTCGGCGTGCGCCGCCGCGTCCTCGTGCGCCGGCACCCAGGCGACGGCGCCGGCGCGGCGCAGCAGCGCGCCCAGGCCGGGGCTGGCGAGGCGCTGCCGGTCGACGACCCAGCGCAGCGGCCGCGGCCCGGCGGCCGCCGGCAGCAGCAGGTCGGCGCCGGCCGGCGCCGGGCCGACGAGCAGCGCGGCGCCGTCGGCCGGCGGCAGCACCGAGCCAGTCACACGCAGCCGGCGCACCAGCCGCCCGTGCAGCAGCGCGCGGCAGCGCAGCAGGTACTCGGGCACGAACCAGAACACGGCCCCGGCAACGAGCGCGTTGACGACGCCGGCGACGAGGAACACACCCGGGATCGACAGCCCCGCGCCCAGCAGCGCACCGGCGCCCAGCGCGCTGGCGATCATGAACAGCGCGTTGAGGATGTTGTTGGCGGCGATGATGCGGGCGCGGTGCGTCGCCGGGCTGCGCAGCTGGATCAGCGCGTACATCGGCACGCTGTAGACGCCGGCGGCCAGCGCCAGCAGCACCAGGTCGGCCATCACGCGCCAGTGCGCCGGCTGGGCGACGAAGGCGGAAACCGGCATCAGCGCCGAGGCCGGCAGCGCGTGGGCGGCGAAATACAGGTCGACGGCGAAGACGCTCATGCCGGCCGCGCCCAGCGGCACCAGGCCGATCTCGACGTGGCGCCGCGACAGCGTCTCGCACAGCAGCGCGCCGACGCCCACGCCCACCGAGAACAGCACCAGCAGCAGCGAAGCCACCTGCTCGTCGCCGTGCAGCACGTCCTTGGCGAAAGCCGGGAACTGCGACAGGAAGACCGCGCCGAAGGCCCACATCCACGAGATGCCCAGCAGCGAGCGGAAGACCACCGGGTCTTCGCGCGACAGCCGCAGGTTGCGCCAGGTCTCGCTGAACGGGTTCCAGTTGATCGTCAGATCGGGCTGCGGCGCCGGCGAACGCGGCACCGCCTGCGCCACCAGCCGGCCGAGCAGCGCCACGCCCAGGCAGGCGGCGGCCACCAGGCGCGCGCCGGCCTCGGGCACCGCCATCAGCAGGCCGCCGGCCAGATTGCCCAGCAGGATGGCGACGAAGGTGCCCATCTCGACCAGGCCGTTGCCGCCGGTCAGCTCGCGTTCGTCCAGGTGCTGCGGCAGGTAGGCGTACTTCACCGGGCCGAACAGCGTCGAGTGCAGCCCCATGCCGAAGACGCAGGCCAGCAGCATGACGGCGTCGGTGCGCACGAAGCCCCAGACCGCGGCGGCCATGATCGCGATCTCCAGCGACTTGACCCAGCGCGCCAGCAGCGCCTTGTCGTGCTTGTCGGCGAGCTGCCCGGCGGTGGCCGAGAACAGCACGAAGGGCAGGATGAAGACCGCGCCGATCACCAGCCCGGCCAGCGACGGCGGCATCCAGGCCAGCTGCAGCTCGTAGGTCGCCATCACCGTGAAGGCGAACTTGAACAGGTTGTCGTTGCCGGCGCCGAGGAACTGCACGGCGAAGAACGGCGCGAAGCGGCGCTGGGCCAGCAGCGCGAACTGGTTCGGGTGGCCGCCGCTCATCGGCGCCCCTGCGGCAGCAGCCGGCGCACCGTCAGGCCGCCACCGGCGCCAGCGCCTCGCGCAGGAAGCCGCCGGCCAGCGCGAGCGCGGTGTGCGCCTCGTCGAGCACACGCCCCATCGTCACGAAGCCGTGGATCTGGCGCTCGAAGCCGACGTACTGCACGCGGTTGCCGGCCGCCGACAAGGCGTCGGCGTACTGCAGGCCCTCGTCGCGCAGCGGGTCGTGGCCGGCGGTGATGACCAGCGCCCGCGGCAGCCGGCTCAGGTCGGGCGCCAGCAGCGGCGAGGCGCGCCAGTCGGTCCACTGCGCCTCGTCGGGCACGTAGTGGCCGCGGAACCAGGCGATGCTGTCGTTCGTCAGCAGATAACCCTGGCCGTTGGCGGCGTGCGAAGGCGCGACGGCGCGCATGTCGGTCACCGGGTAGATCAGCAGCTGCGCGGCCAGCGGGTCGTGGGCATCGCGTGCGGCGATCGCCGCCACCGCGGCCAGGTTGCCGCCGGCGCTGTCGCCACCGACGGCCACACGCGCGGGGTCGATGCCGAGTGCGGCGGCCTCGCGCCGCGCCCAGCGCACGGCGGCGACGGCGTCGTCGACGGCGGCCGGGAAACGGTGCTCGGGCGCCAGCCGGTAGTCCACCGACAGCACGGCGCAGCCCGAGGCCAGCGCCAGCGTGCGGCAGACGACGTCGTGCGTGTCCAGGTCGCCGATCGTCCAGCCGCCACCGTGGAAGTAGACGAGCAGCGCCAGCACACCCTCGGCCGGCCGGTACAGGCGCAGCGCGAGGCCGGCGTCGGTGGCCAGGTCGCGCACCTCGGCCACCGACGGAGGCTCGGGCTGGGTGAAGGCGCGGCGCTCGGCGTAGAAGCGCCGGGCTTCGGCCGGCTGCAGCGTGTGCACCGGCGGCACACGCTTGTCGATCATCAGGTCCAGCAGCGCGCGGGCTTGGGGGTCGAGCATCGGGGGTTCCTGGCGGGACGGTGGCGTGCACGCGACGCGTGCGGCGGCCGGCGGCGCCGAGTGTAGCCAGCGCATCCCGGCCGCACGGCCGCCGCCGTATGCTCGCGCCGCCCGAGGACGAGACGATGACCCCCTGCCCCTGCGGCCTGAAGGCCGACTACGAGAACTGCTGCGGCCGCTGGCATGCCGGCGCCGCGGCGCCGAGCGCCGAGGCGCTGATGCGCTCGCGTTACAGCGCCTACGTGCTGGCGCTGGAGCCCTATCTGCTGGCCACCTGGCACGCCAGCACGCGGCCGGAGAGCGTCGAGTTCGAGCCCGGCCTGAAGTGGCTGGGCCTGGAGGTCCGCCGCGCCCGCGAAGACGGCGACGCCGCGACGGTCGAGTTCGTCGCCCGCAGCAAGCTCGCCGGCCGCGCCTTCCGGCTGCACGAGACCAGCCGCTTCGTGCGCGAGGACGGCCGCTGGTTCTACGTCGACGGCGAAATTCGATAAGAACCAGCGCGCAGGCTGCACCCGGCCGCCATCGTCCTCCTGACTGGAGCCTCCCTCTCGGAGGGAGGCTGGAGGGAGCCGTCGAACGAGCGGGAGCACCCTCGCGGAGGGGGCTCGGGGGAGCCGTACGTTCACCCGCAGGTTAGGGGCTTGGCCGCCGGCCAGGCCCCTAACCGAAACGCACCGCGTTTATGGGCGGCAGCGTCGTCGCCACCGTGTGCCACTGCTCGCCGCCGTCGACGCTGGCCCACAGGCCGCCGGTCGTGCTGCCCAGCAGCAGGCTCGTGCCGTCGGCAGCCACGTCCAGCGCGTGGCGGTAGACGAGTTCGTAGCAGTCGCGCTGCGGCAGCCCGGCGCGCAGCGTCTCGAAGCTGGCGCCGCCGTCGCGTGTGCGGTTGACGGCCAGCGCGGCACCGACCGGCACGCGGCAATCGTCCTTCACCGCGGGCACGAACCAGGCGGTGTCGGGGTCGCGCGGGTGCACCGCGACGGCGAAGCCGAACGAGGACAGCGGCGCCTGCACACGCTGCCACGAGCGCGCACCGTCGCCCGAGCGCCAGATGCCGTTGTGGTGCTGGCACCAGAGCACATCGGGCGCCGCGGCGCAGCGCACGATGCGGTGCGGGTCCTGCACCGCCGGGTCGTCGGCACGTTCGGGCGGCATGTACTCGGCGTGCATGCCGCTCGCCGCCAGCGCCCAGCTCGCGCCGTCGTCCTCGCTCGCCCAGGCGCCGCCGCAGGACACGCCGACCAGCAGCGCGCCCGGGCGCGACGGATCGGGGCAGACCGAATGCAGGCCCGGCACCTCGTAGCCGCCGCCGAACCACTCGGCACGGCCGGGTGCGTGCCACAAGGCCTCGACCAGTTGCCACGAGGCGCCGAAGTCCTCGCTGCGGAACAGCCCGCCGGGCAAGGTGCCGGCCCAGACGGTGCCGCGGTCGCGCTCCAGCGTCCAGACCTGCACCAGCGTCCAGGCCGGCCCGGGCGCGCCTTCGGGCTGCGGCGGATAAACGGGGGCGGCGACTTCGTGCCAGCTCGCGCCGGCGTCGTCGCTGGCGTGCAGCTTGACGCCGAAGTGACCCAGGTTCAGCGCCGCCAGCATGCGGCCGTCGGCGTCGGGCGGCAGCAGCGCCGACACCGGCTCGCCGAGGAAGGAGACGCCGGCCACGCGCCAGGCGCCGGCGCCGTCGTGGCGCAGTTCGAACAGGCCCTTGCGCGTCGCGGCCCAGGCGCGGTCGTGGTCCATCATGGTCCCCTTTCAGCCTCCGGACAGCGCCTGCAGCACGTGCACCGTGCTGGCGGGCGCGAGCGTGTCGGCCAGCGCCGTGCTGCGCCGGCCGTCGACGAAGACGGCGACGTTGGCGCGCAGCGCGCCCTGGTCGTCGAGCACGTAGCCGCGCAGCCGCGGATAGTGCTCGAACGCGGCGTCCAGCGCCTCGCCCAGCGTGGCCGCGTCGGCCTGCACCGCATCGACCGGGCCGACGAAGCGGGCGAGCTGCGGGGTGAAGACGACACGCGGCACCGCCGCATCATGCGGCGCCGAGGCCACCGCACCGAACGCGAGACCGCGCCGCCGTCAGGGGATCACGGGAGCACCCTTCGGCCTGGCGGCCAGTCCCGCCGCCCCGGACGAGTCCTGAGTCTCAGGCCACCTCGTGACCCATGCTCGCCTGCCAGACGCGGTACCAGGCCTCGGCCGGCAGGCGCAGCGCGAGCGCCGCGGTCGCCTCGGCCAACGCCTCGATGCGCGACGAACCGGTGATCGGCACCGGCCGCGACGGGTGGCGCAGGATCCAGGCATAGGCGACGGTCGCCGCCGAGACACCGTGCTCGGCGCCCAGCGCCTCGAGCACTGCGCGCACGCGCCGCGCCTGCTCGTCGTCGCCGCGGAACAGCCGGCCGCCGCCCAGCGGCGACCAGATCATCGGCGGCAGGCCCAGGTCCAGCGCCTGCTCCAGCGTGCCGTCGGCCAGCGCCTGCATCTGCAGCGGCGACAGCTCGACCTGGTTCGTCACCAGCGGGAACCGCCGGTGCAGCAGCGCGAACTGCGACGGCGTGTGGTTGGAGACACCGAAGTGCAGCACCTTGCCGGCGCGGCGCAGCGCGTCGAAGGTGGCGGCGATCTCGTCGGGGTCGGCCAGCAGATCCGGCCGGTGCAGCAGCAGCAGGTCCAGCCGGTCGGTGCGCAGCGCCCGCAGCGAGGCCTCGACCGAGGCGACGATGTGGCCGCGCGAACTGTCGTAGGACTTGATCGCATGCGCCGGCCGCGCGTCGCCGACGAGCTTGATGCCGCATTTGCTGACCAGCCGCAGCCGCTGGCGCAGCCCCGGCGCGGCGGCCAGCGCCTCGCCGAACAGCGCCTCGACGCGGTAGCCGCCGTAGATGTCGGCGTGATCGAAGGTCGTGATGCCGAGCTCGAGCGTGCGCTCGATCCAGCGCACGCGCGCCGCGACGTCGAAGCCCCATTCGTGCAGCCGCCAGCAGCCGGCGACGATGGGCGACAGCAGGCCGCCGTGCGGCTCGTTCGAGGGGTTCGGGTCCATGCGGCGACGATAGCGCCGCGGGCGGGCGGACACGTCGCGGGCATCGACTTGATGACAAGCCCGTTTTTGGTGCTATACTGCTAGCTGTTTCGGGGGCGTAGCTCAGCTGGGAGAGCGTCGCGTTCGCAATGCGAAGGTCAGGAGTTCGATCCTCCTCGTCTCCACCAAAACAACGAAGCCGCTGATCGCAAGATCAGCGGCTTTTTCGTTTCCGGCTCGCCGCAGGAGCCGCCCTCGGGCGGCTGTGCGGCGCGGGGTCAGGCGAGCGCGCGTGCCGCCGCGGCGTCGAGCTTGAAGATCGACACCACACGCGCCAATTGCTGAGCCTGCACCTTCAGGCTCTCGGCCGCGGCCGCGCTTTCCTCGACCAGCGCAGCGTTCTGCTGCGTCACCTGGTCCATCTGGCTCACCGCGTCGCCGACCTGCTGGATGCCGCTGCTCTGCTCCGTGGTCGCCGAGCTGATCTCGCCGACGATGTCGCTGACGCGTCGGATCGACCCGACGATCTCGTCCATCGTCTGGCCGGCGCGGTCGACCAGCGACGCCCCCTGCCCGACCTGCTCGACGTTGCGCGTGATCAGCGCCTTGATCTCCCGGGCCGCCTCGGCACTGCGCTGGGCCAGCGTGCGCACCTCGCCGGCGACGACCGCGAAACCACGGCCCTGCTCGCCGGCGCGCGCCGCCTCGACCGCCGCGTTGAGCGCCAGGATGTTGGTCTGGAACGCGATACCGTCGATGACGCCGATGATGTCGCCGATCTTGCGGCTGGAGTCGCTGATGCCGGCCATCGTCGTCACCACCTGGCCGACGACCTCGCCACCCTGGGCGGCGACCTGCGCGGCAGCCCGGGCGAGCTGGTCGGCCTGGCGGGCGTTGTCGGCGTTGTTGCGCACCGTGCTGCCCAGCTCGTCCATCGTCGCCGCGGTCTGCTGCAGCGCGCTGGCCTGCTCCTCGGTGCGGCCGGACAGGTCCTGGTTGCCATGCGCGATCTGCGTCGACGCGGTGACCACGCTGTCGCTGCTGGCGCGCACCGTGCCGACGATCTGCGACAGCTCCTCCTTCATCGTGCGCAGCGCCGCCAGCAGCTGGCCGACCTCGTCCTTGGACGAGCCCTCGACCCGGGCCCCCAGATCCCCCGCCGCGACCGCCTGCAGCGCGAGCACGGCCTCCTGCACCGGGCGCGTGATGGACCGGGTGATGACCAGCCCGCCGACGGCGGCCAGCAGCACCGAGGCGAAGGTCACGCCCAGGATCACCGCCTGGGTCCAGGCGTAGGTCGCGGATGCGGCCTCGACGTCCTGCTCGGCCGCATGCAGTTGCAGCTCGGTGATCTCGGCGATCTTGGCGCTGATCGGGTCGACGCTGTCGTACAGCGCGCCGTCGAACTGGCCGAGCTGGCCGGCGGCGGAGCCCGACAGCGCCTGCAGCGCCTGGCGCACGCGTTCGATGTCGCGGTTCGCCGGCTCGAACAGCTGCTCGGCCTCGCGCGCCAGTCGCGCCTCCTGTTCGGTGAGCCGCGTGCCCATGTAGTCCTTCCAGGACCGGGCGATCACGCCCTGGGCCGCGGTCAGCTGCTGGACGGCCTCCTGGGCTGGCATGCGCCCGGCGTTGGCCTTGTTCACCGCGTCGATGACGTTGACGGCATAGGCATCGGCGATCAGCTTGAGCTGCTTGAGCGGCACCACGCGGTCGCCGTAGACGGACTCCAGCCGCGCCTGCGTGGCCTGCAGGCTGCTCAGGCCGATCACCCCGGTCACGGCGAGCAGCACGACGAGGCCGAGAAATGCGCCGCCCAGGCGCACGCCGATGCGGATGTCACGAAGAAGTCCCACGAATCCCCCAAGGAATGCTGGCTGCGAAAGCCGGTCCAAGGAGCCTGATGGTTTACTCCCCAGCGTTTGCCGCTGTATCGGCAGCCAGCGGATGCGCTTGAGGACGCCGCACGGCAACATCGCACGCTGCGGCGCACCGGCCGGCCGCTACAGCGGCCGCAGCACGCTCAGCAGCAGCTCGCTCACACCGTCCCAGACGATCTGCACGCCCAGGCACAGCAGGATGAAGGCCGACAGGCGCAGGAAGACCACCGCGCCTGCCTCGCCCAGCGGGCGCAGCAGCAGCCGGGCGTAGCGGAAGGCGACGTAGAGCACGACGCCGATCAGCACCAGCGCGGCGATCGCCCCGCCCATGCGCGCCAGCGACACCGAGATCGTCGTGTCGTGCAGCGCCACGCCGACGGTGATCGCCGCAGCGATCGAGCCCGGCCCGCAACTGATCGGGAAGGTCAGCGGGTAGAAGGCCTGGCGCCGCGCCTGCTCGGGCGTGAAGGCCTGGGCGATGTCGCTGCGGGACTCGATCGTCGCCGGGGTGACGCTCAGCATGCGCCAGGCGGTGGCGGCGACGATCAGGCCGCCGCCGACACGCACGATCGGCAGCGAGATGCCGAAGAAGTCCAGCACGTAGGAGCCGACCAGCATCGAGCCGACGAGCAGCGCGAACATGTTGCGCGCGATGCGCCGCGCCAGCAGCGCCCGCGTCGTGTCGCTCGCGCCTTCGGTCAGGCCGAGGAAGATCGGCGCCGTCGCCGCCGGGTTGACGATCGGCAGCAGCGTCGCGAGCGCGAACAGCAGCCCCTTGCCGAACGCCAGCAGCAGCGCCCCGGCCTCGACGCCCATCAGAGCGGGCCCGGGCCGACCATCTCGCGCAGGCGCCGCCGCAGTTCACGCTCGCGGCGCTGCTCGGCCTGCCAGTCCTCGCGCACCGCGCGCCACAACGCGGCGGTCATCAGCACGATGACCAGCGTGAACGGCAGCGCGAAGACGATGGTCGCCGTCTGCACCGCCTTGATGCCGCCGGACAGCAGCAGGCTGGCGGCGATGCCGGCCACGAGCAGGCCCCAGACGAGCTTGACGCGCCCCTTCGGGTCGGGCTCGCCCTTGGAGCTCATGATGCCCAGCACCAGCGTCGCCGAGTCGCCCGAGGTGACGAAGAACACCAGCACCAGCACCGTGGCCACGACCGACATCACGGTGCCCAGCGGCAGCGCGTCGAACATCGCGAACATCGCCGTCGAGACGTCGGCCTTGACCGCGTCGGCGATCGGCACGCCGCCGAAGATCTGCAGGTTCAGCGCCGTGCCGCCGAAGATCGCGAACCACAGGAAGCCGGCCAGCGTCGGCGTGAACACCGTGCCGATGACGAACTCGCGGATCGTGCGGCCGCGCGAGACGCGGGCGATGAACAGGCCGACGAACGGCGACCACGCGATCCACCAGGCCCAGTAGAAGATGGTCCAGCCGCCGACCCAGCCGCTGTCGCGGAACGGCGTCATGCGCAGGCTCATGCGCACGAACTCGCTGGCATAGGCGCCCAGCGTCGTCGTGAAGGTGTCGATGATCGCCACCGTCGGGCCGACGGCGAAGACGAACAGCGCGAGCGCCGCGGCGATCAGCAGGTTGACGATCGACAGCCACTTGATGCCGCGTGTCACCCCGGTGAGGGCCGAGCCCAGGAACAGTGCCGTCGTCACGGCGATGATCAGCATCTGCGGCAGCGTGCCCACCGGCACGCCGAAGACGGCGTTCAGGCCGCTGTTGATCTGCAGCGCGCCGATGCCCAGCGACGCGGCGACACCGAAGGCGGTGGCGATGACCGCGAGCACGTTGAACAGCGGCGACAGCACGCGCACGCCGCGCCAGGGCAGCGACTCGGTGGCCGAGCTGATCAGCGCGGCACGGCCGCGACGGAAGGTGAAGAAGGCGATCGCCAGCGCGACGACGCCGTACACCGCCCACGGATGCAGCCCCCAGTGGAAGAAGGCGTAGCGCATCGCGGCGTTGGCCGCCTCGGGCGTGCCCGGCGTGATGCCCGGCGGCGGTGCGACGAAGTGCGAGATCGGTTCGGCCACGCCCCAGAACACGAGGCCGATGCCCATGCCGGCGGCGAACAGCATCGCGAACCAGGTGCCGCGCGAGAACTCGGGCTCGTCGTCGTCGGCGCCGAGCTTCAGGTCGCCGTAGCGGCTGAAGGCCAGCAGGGCGCAGACGACGACGAGGCCGAGCACGACCCACAGATACAACCAGCCGAAGTGCACGGTGATCGTCGCCAGCGCGCGGTCGAACACCGCACCCAGCGACGCCGGGGCGACGAGGCCCCAGGCGACGATCGCCGCGATCAGGCCGGCGGACAGGAACAACTGCATCGGGAACATCCTCCTCTTGAATCTGCCGGACGCACGCCGCCGCGCAGGGGCTCCAGGGAGGAACGATGCAGGACGGGGGCGATCCGGTGGCCCGCGAAGCGCGCCCGGGCCCCTGCGGGACCGGCCGGCGACGGGCATGGTCCGTAAAGGGAGCCGCCCGACACGGCCGAAGTTCCGCACGGGAGCGCAAATTGCCGTTTTCCGGCCTCGATGTCACGGCCGGGACACCGGCTCACGGGACCGTCGGCGCGATATGCGGCGCCGGCACGGGGGTGTTCGCATAACGAACAAGCTGCGCACTCCACCCAGCGGCAGAATGCTGGCCCCGAACTTGCAAAGGTTCGTGGGCATGCCGTCGGCCCCGCGTGATCCGGGGCAAGTCACGAGACGGGACGGCTTGACTTTCGCGATATAGTCCCGCGCTTCGCGGTCGACCAGGCCGCCTGCGGTCCACGAGGCCGCGTGAGAAGTTGGTCACGGGTTCGGGCACCGGATGGCGGTGTCGGAACTCCTGGAGGATTCTGAGTGGATTACGCCCAGCAACAACGAAACCCGGGCAAGCACGCCGTTGGGATCGGCATCGTCCTCGCCCTGCACCTGCTGCTGGGCTGGGCACTGCTTTCGGGTCTAGCGCAGCGCATGGTCGAGGTCATCAAGGCCCCGATCGAGACCAAGATCATCGAGGAGGTGAAGCCGCCGGAGCCCCCGCCGCCGGAGAACCTCCCGCCGCCGCCCAAGTTCGCGCCGCCGCCGCCGTCGTTCGTGCCGCCGCCCGAGGTCAACGTGAACCCGCCGCCGACCCCGGCGCCGACGATCACGACGACCACGGTCGCGCCGCCGCCGCAGGCCGTCACGGTCCCGCGTGCCGAGGCGCCGCCGGCGCCGCGCAACGTGCGCCCGACGATCATCAGTGCCCGATCCTGCGCGCCGACGCGCGAGGACTACCCCGCCGCGGCCGTGCGCGCCGAAGCGACGGGCACGACCAAGGTCCGGTTCACCGTCGACGCCAGCGGTCGCGTCTCGGCGTCCGAACTGGTGCGCTCGGCCGGCCCCTCGCGCGAGCACAAGCTGCTCGACCGTGTTGCCATCAACAAGCTCAGCCAGTGCCAGTTCAGGCCCGGCACCGACGAGCACGGCAACGCGATCGGCGGCCAGGCCGAAGTCGAATACGTCTGGAACCTCGAGTAGCGAGGCCCCTGTTGTTGCGCTTCGCCGCGTGGTGCGCGGCGACGCTCTTACCCACGTGCGGCGCTCGAGCCGGCGTTCTTTCCCCTTGGAGGCACGATGTCCTTGATGAAACTGATGCGATCGTCGCTGGCGGCGATGATGGTCGCGCTGGTCGCCACGTTCGGCACCCAACCCGCCCTTGCCCAGGCTGACACCGCCGCCCCGCCGGCGGCCACGGCCCCGGCCCAAGCCACCGAACACGAGGCGGTGGACAACCCCTACGGCCTGCAGGCGCTGTGGATGCAGGGCGACTTCGTCGCCAAGGGCACGCTGATCATCCTGGTCATCATGTCGATGGGCAGCTGGTACATCATCTTCACGAAGCTGTACGAGCAGCGCTCGATGATGAAGAGCGCGCGCGAGTCGGCCGAGGCCTTCTGGAAGGCGAACTCGGTGAAGGCCGGCGTCACCGCCCTCGAGGAAGGCTCGGCCTTCCGCTACATCGCCGAGTCGGGCATCAAGGCCAGCGACCATCACGAAGGCACGATGGTCGAGTCGATCGACAAGCACACCTGGGTGACGATGAGCGTCGAGCGCGCCGTCGGCAACATCCAGGGCCGCCTGACCGACGGCCTGGCCTTCCTGGCGACCGTCGGCTCGACCGCGCCGTTCGTCGGCCTGTTCGGCACCGTCTGGGGCATCTACAACGCGCTGGTGCGCATCGGCATCAGCGGCCAGGCCTCGATCGACAAGGTCGCCGGCCCGGTCGGTGAAGCGCTGATCATGACCGCCATCGGTCTGGCCGTCGCCGTGCCGGCCGTCATGGGCTACAACTGGCTGATCCGTCGCAACAAGGCCGTGCTGGACCAGGTCCGCAGCTTCAGCGCCGACCTGCACAACGTGCTGATCGCCGGCAAGCGCTGACGTGATGCCGATCGGCCGCCGCCGCCGCGACGGCCGTGCCTGCGGGCACGGCAGCGCGTGCGGCACCGGGCGGCCGTCGTCCTCCAGGAGATCGCGATGGCGATGCAAGTAGGCCCCGCCGAGAACGGCGGGGAGGAGCAGCTCAACAGCTCGATCAACACGACGCCGCTGGTGGACGTGATGCTGGTGCTGCTCATCATCTTCCTGATCACGATTCCCGTGGTCACGCAGTCGATCAAGCTCGAGCTGCCGAAGGAACGCAACATCCCGCTGCAGACCAAGCCCGAGAACATCGTCATCGCGGTCAACCGCGACGGCGAGCTCTTCTGGGGCATCGAGCGGCTGCCGGACATCGAGGCGCTGGTCACGCGGCTGAAGGTCGAGGCGGTCAAGGAACCGCAGCCCGAGGTCCACATCCGCGGCGACGGCGAGGTGCGCTACGAGTCCGTGGGCCGCGTGGTCGTGGCCTGCCAGCGTGCCGGGATCTTCAAGGTCGGCTTCATCACCGAGCCGCCGGCGGGCGCCGTGGCGCGCTGAACGGAGAACAACATGGCCATGCAAGTAGGTTCCGGCGGCGGTGACGACGACGTGATGGTGGACATCAACACCACGCCGCTGATCGACGTGATGCTGGTGCTGCTCATCATGTTCATCATCACCATCCCGATCCAGACGCACGCGGTGAAGATGAACATGCCGACGCCGAACAACGCGGCGCCGCCGCCGCAGCCGCCGGAGATCATCCGCATCGACGTCGACTTCGACGGCACCATCGGCTGGAACGGCGAGATCGTGCCCGACCGCGCGGCGCTGGAAGCCAAGCTGGCCTCCGTCGCCGCCGCGGCCGACCAGCCCGAGGTGCACCTGCGCCCGAACAAGCTCGTGACCTACAAGGTCGTCGCGATGATCATGGCCAGCGCCCAGCGCCTGGGCGTGACCAAGATCGGCATCGTCGGCAACGAGCAGTTCATGAATTGAGGACCACCCCCGTAGCGGCTGCGCCGCTCCCCCTCGAGGGGGCGACGCCAGCGCACGGGCAGAGCCCGTGCGCGGCGTCCGCTTGACATTACCGCACCCCTCCACCTGGCGTGCCGTTTGCTGGCAGGCGGTTCGCCGAGGAATCCAAGAGATGAAGACCAAGCTGCGAACCCTTGCCCTCTGCCTCGTCGCCGCCGGCTGGCTGTCCGTCGCCGGAGCCCAGGGGCTGCGTGCCGAGATCGGCAAGCCGCTGCAGCAGGCCGGCGAACTGCTGAAGGCCGGCAAGGCGCGCGAGGCGCTCGCCAAGGTGCGCGAGGCCGAGAGCGTCGGCAGCCGCAGCGCCGCCGAGCAGCAGACCATCGACCGCATGAAGGCCGCCGCCGCCCAGCGTGCCGGCGACTACGCCACCGCGGTGCAGGCCCTCGAGGCGCTCGCCGCCAAGGCCAGCGGCAACGAGCTCGGCCAGCTCGCCGAGCAGCTCGCCGCCGCCTACGCCCAGCTGCGCAACAACGCCAAGGCCAGCGAGTGGCTGAACAAGGCGGTCGCGGCCGGCAACAACAGCGCCACGGTCAAGCAGATGCAGGCCTACCTGCAGTCGGCCAGCGGCGACTACAACGCGATCGCACGCGACGCCGGAGCCGCCGTCACGGCCGCCGAACAGGCCGGCCGCAAGCCCGACGAAGGCGACCTGCTGCGCCTGGCCGACGCCCAGCAGCGCACCGGCAACACCAACGGCTACGTCGGCACGCTCGAGAAGCTGGTCACCTACTACCCGAAGAAGGACTACTGGACGGCTTATCTGGGCCGCCTGCAGCGCAAGAGCGGGTTCGCGGACCGTTTTGCGCTCGACGTCATGCGCCTGAAGCTGGCCACCGGCACGCTGGGCAAGACCGACGAGTACATGGAGATGGCGCAGCTGGCGCTGCAGGCCGGCCTGCCGGGCGAGGCGCTGCGCATCGTCGAGCAGGGCTACAAGGCCGGCGCGCTGGGCACCGGCGCCGAGGCCACGCGCCATCAGCGCCTGCGCGACCTGGCACAGAAGCAGGCGACGCAGCAGAAGGCGGACATCGCCGCGCAGGCCGACGCCGCCAACGCCGAGAAGAGCGGCGACGACCTCGTCAAGGTCGGTTTCGCCTACGCCTCGATCGGCGAGGCCGAGAAGGGCGCGGCGCTGATCCAGAAGGGCATCGCCAAGGGTGGCCTGCGCCGCCCCGAGGACGCCCGGCTGCGCCTGGGCCAGGTCCAGGCGCAGGCCGGCCAGAAGGCCGCCGCCGCGCAGACGCTGCGCGCCGTGAAGGGCAACGACGGCGCCGCCGACATCGCGCGCCTCTGGCTCGCCGCCCACTGAGGCCGACCGTGCGGGGCCGCGAGGCCCTGCACGCCCGTCGCCTGGCGCGGCGCGGTGACGCGAGATAACGCAGGCGACAGCCGACGGCAGCGCCGGCGCCGACAATGCGGCGCATGACCGTCCCAGCCCTGCCCTCCTTCGTCGAGCCCTGCGGGCACGACATCTACGCCGTCGACACCGGCTTCCACCGCCCGCGTTTCGACGCCGCCTATCTGGTGCTGCACGGCGGCCGCGCCGCCATCGTCGACGCCGGCACCAACCACGCGGTACCGCGCATCCTCGAGGCGCTGGCCGCGCTGGGCCTCGCCCGCGACGCCGTCGACTGGGTCATTCCGACCCACGTCCACCTCGATCACGCCGGCGGCGTCGGCCTGCTGGTGCAGGAACTGCCGGCGGCCCGCGTGATGGCCCACCCGCGCGCCGCGCGCCACCTCGTCGACCCGTCGCAGCTCTGGGCCGGCGCCACCGCGGTCTACGGCGAAGCCGAGATGCGGCGCAACTACGGCACGCTGGTGCCGGTGCCGGCCGAACGTGTCGACAACAGCCGCGACGGTCTGCACCTGTCGCTGGCCGGCCGCACGCTGGAGTTCGCCGACACGCCGGGCCACGCCCGCCACCACCACTGCCTCTGGGACGAGGCCTCGGCCGGCTGGTTCACCGGCGACACCTTCGGGCTGTCGTACCGCGAATTCGACACCGCCCGCGGCGCCTGGCTGCTGCCGACCTCGACGCCGGTGCAGTTCGACCCCGAGGCGATGCGTGTCTCGGTCGAGCGGCTGCTCGCACGTTCTCCGCGCTCGATGTTCCTGACCCACTACGGCCGCGTCGGCGACGTGCCGCGGCTGGGCGCGCTGCTGCTGGCGCTGCTCGACGAGATGGTGGCGCTGGGCCGGCGTGTCGCCGCGCTCGGCGACGCCCGCCACGCCGCGCTGTGCGAGGGGCTGAACACGATCTACCGCCGCAGCCTGGCCGAACACGGCTGCACGCTGGCGCCCGAGCCGCTGCGCCGGCTGCTCGAGCTCGACGTCGAGCTCAACGCCCAGGGCATGGCGGTCTGGCTGGACCGCGAGAGCGCCGGCCAGCCGTAAAAAAGCGCAACAGCGCTCAAGTCCCGAGGCCCCGGGCCGAGCCCCGGAGGGCCTCAGGCGCCCCGGCGAATTCGCCAAAATCAACCCACGTTTCGCACACTTTTCCGCACCTCTAACATTCGCCGCATCTTTATCGTTCGCCATCGCAACCGATTCCAGCAATCACGCTGAGAACCTGCGGAGGACTGTCGATGCGCGTGAATCTGCCCGTGAGTGACGAGGAGTATCCGTTTCCTGCGGGGGAGACGCTGGTGTCGACCACCGACCTGAAAGGCCGGATCCTCTACTGCAACCCGGCCTTCATCTCGGTCAGCGGCTACGTCAAGGACGAGCTGCTGGGCCAGCCGCACAACCTGATCCGCCACCCCGACATGCCGGAAGAGGCCTTCCGCGACATGTGGGCCAGCATCGGCGCCGGCCAGCCCTGGTCGGCGCCGGTGAAGAACCGGCGCAAGGACGGGCGCTACTACTGGGTGATGGCCAACGTCACGCCGCTGATGCGCGACGGTCAGCCGGTGGGCTACATGTCGGTGCGCACCGAACCGACGCGCGAGGAGGTGCAGTGCGCCGAATCGCTGTACGCCCGCATGCGCGCCGAGAAGGCGGCCGGGCAGTCGACGCTGCGTGTGGAGGCCGGCACGCCGTACCGCGCCACCGTCTGGGGCCGCCTGAAGCGGCTGAAGCGGCTGCGCCGCCATCTGCCGCTGGTGCTGGCCTCGGCGTTGTTGACCGGCAGCAGCGCGCTGATCGGCCACTACCTCGGCTGGTACGCCGTGCTGGGCTGCGTGCTGATGGGCAGCACCGTCGGCGCGGCGCTGCTCGCCCGCCTGGTGCTGGCGCCGCTGGCACCGCTGCTGGGGTTCGCCAACCGCATGGCCGCCGGCGACCTGACCGAACGCCTGCCGGCCTTCGGCGACGACGCCTTCGGCCGTCTGTCCAAGGCGCTGAACCAGCTCAACGTGAACCTGCGCTCGATCGTGCGCGACGCCCGCAACGAGGTCGAGCACATGCGCGACGCCACCTGCGAGATCGCCAGCGGCAACCAGGAACTGTCCGGCCGCACCGAGTCGCAGGCCGCCAACGTGCAGCAGACGGCCTCGTCGATGGAGGAGATCACGAGCACGGTGCGCCAGAGCGCCACCGCCGCGTCGGAGGCCGCCAAGCTCGCCGCCGAGGCCGCCGGCGTCACGCGCCGCGGCAGCCAGGCCGTCGACGAGGTCACGCGCACGATGCAGGTCATCAGCGAGTCCTCGCGCCGCATCGGCGAGATCATCCAGGTCATCGACGGCATCGCCTTCCAGACCAACATCCTGGCGCTCAACGCCGCCGTCGAGGCGGCACGCGCTGGCGAGTCCGGCCGCGGTTTCGCCGTCGTCGCCGGCGAGGTGCGGGCGCTGGCGCAGCGTTCGGCCACCGCGGCGCGCGAGATCAAGCAGCTGATCGTCGACTCGACCGAGAAGGTCGACGCCGGCAACCGGCTCAGCAGCGCGGCGCGCACGACGATCGCCGAGGCGGTGCACACCGTCGAGCGCGTCGGCAGCGTCGTCGCCGGCATCAGCCACGGTGCCGACGAGCAACTGCAGGGCATCTCGCAGATCAACACCGCAGTCGCCCAGCTCGACGGCATCACGCAGCAGAACGCGGCGCTGGTCGAGGAGATCGCCGCGGCGGCGATGCAGCTGCGCGCCAAGGCCAACACCGTGACCGAGGCGGTGCAGCTCTTCCACCTCGACGCGGGGCGCGGCGCGGCGCCCGCCGCAGCCGACGCCGTCGCGCTGCGCCGCAGCGCGCGCGCCCCTTTGCACGCGGCCGCCGGCCCAGCCTGCGCCACCTGAACGAGCGGCGCCACCGCGGCCGCAGGGGTCGTCGCGCCACGCGGCCGGGGCCTGCCTACACTGCGGGTCCGTCCCAACCGCCGCGGCCCGGCCGCCCGTCCCCATGCAGCAAGGCGTTCATTTCGGCCTCGACGGCCGCGTCGTCGTCATCACCGGCGCCTCGCAAGGCATCGGCGAAGCCTGCGCCCGCCGCCTCGTGCGCGACGGCGCCGCGGTCGCGCTATGGGACGTCGCCGACGACGCCGGCCGGCGCCTGGCCGACGAGCTGACGGCCGCCGGCCACCGCGCCGTCTACGCCCATTGCGACGTCTCGAAGAAGGCCGAGGTCGACGCCGCGCTGGCGGCGACGCTGGCCGCCTTCGGCCGTGTCGACGGCCTCGTCAACAACGCCGGCATCTTCAAGGCTGCCGACTTCCTGGAGGTCACCGAGGCCGACTGGGACGCCGTCATCGCCGTCAACCTGAAGGGTTCGTTCCTCGTCGGCCAGGCGGTCGCGCGGGAGCTGGTCAAGGCCGGCGGTGGCGCGATCGTCAACATGAGTTCGGTCAACGGCCGGCTGACGATCCCGTCGATCGCCAGCTACAACGCCAGCAAGGGCGCGATCGACCAGCTGACGCGCGTGATGGCCTTGTCGCTCGCCGACCGCGGCGTGCGTGTCAACGCCGTCGCCCCGGGCACGATCGCCACCGAGTTGGCGAAGAACGCGGTGCTGACCAGCGACGAGGCCAAGGCGCGCATCCTGAGCCGCACGCCGATGAAACGCCTGGGCGAACCCGCCGAGGTCGCCGACGTCTGCGCCTGGCTGCTGTCCGACGCCGCCAGCTACGTCACCGGCGAGATCGTCGTCGTCGACGGCGGCCGCATGACGCTGAACTACACCGTGCCCGTCTAGGGGCAGGCCAGCTGCGGGAAAATCGCCCGCATGAGACTGCTCCACACGATGCTGCGCGTCGGCGACCTGCAACGGTCGATCGACTTCTACACCAAGGTCATGGGCATGACGCTGCTGCGCACCAGCGAGAACGCCGCCCACGGCTATTCGCTCGCCTTCCTCGGCTACGGCTCCAACCCCGAGCACGCCGAGATCGAGCTCACCTACAACCACGGCGTCTCGTCGTACGACCTGGGCACGGCCTACGGCCACATCGCGATCGGCGTGCCCGACGCCTATGCGGCCTGCGACAAGATCCGCGCCGCCGGCGGCAACATCACGCGCGAGCCCGGCCCGGTCAAGGGCGGCTCGACGGTGATCGCCTTCATCACCGACCCGGACGGCTACAAGGTCGAGCTGATCCAGCGCGCCGAATCGGCTGCGCCCGCGGACTCGCTGCGCGCCTGATGCATGAGCCGGCGGCCGCCAGGCCGCCGGTCCTTCGATCGTTCAGTCTTCGCGCAGCGCCTGCGCGGCGCGCGCCAGCCGGGTGATCTGCGCCCAGTCGCCGGCGTCGATCGTCGCCTGCGGCGACAGCCACGAGCCGCCGCAGACCTTCACGTTCGACAGCGCCAGGTACTGGCGCGCGTTCTCCGGCGTCAGGCCGCCGGTCGGGCAGAACGCGATGTCCGGGAACGGCCCGGCCAGCGCCTTCAGCATCGGGATGCCGCCGGCCGCGGCGGCCGGGAAGAACTTCAGGAAGTCGTAGCCGTCGGCCGTCGCCGCCAGCACCTCGCTGGGCGTGGCGACACCGGGCAGCAGCGGCAGCTCGATCTGGCGGCAGGCGCGGCCGATCTCGGAGGTGTAGCCCGGGCTGACGGCGAAACGCGCCCCGGCGTCGCGTGCCGCCTGGGCGTCGGCGACGCTGCGCACGGTACCGGCGCCGACCAGCGCCTCGGGCAGCTCGCGCGCGATGCGGCGGATCGCCTCCAGTGCAGCCGGCGTGCGCAGCGTGACCTCGAGCACCCGCACGCCGCCGGCCAGCAGCGCCTCGGCCAGCGGCAGCGCGTCCTCGACACGCTGGATGACGATGACCGGGATCACGGGTCCCGGGGCGGCAAGTTCGATCGGTTTCAGAGCCATGTGACGGCGCCCTCCTCGGCGCTGCGGGCGTTGCGTCGCAGGCCCGCGAACAGTTCGCGGCCCAGGTCGTGGCCGTTGGCGGCCGCCTGGTCCGGGGTGATGGTGGCCGGCGTGCGTGCGGCCCACTCGGCCGGGTCGACCAGCGCCTGCAGCGTGCCGGCGTCGGCGTCGACACGCAGCAGGTCGCCGTCGCGCACCTTGGCCAGCGGCCCGCCGGCCAATGCCTCGGGGCTGACGTGGATCGCCGCGGGCACCTTGCCCGAAGCGCCGCTCATGCGGCCGTCGGTGACCAGCGCGACGCGCCAACCCTTGCCCTGCAGCACCGCCAGCGGCGGCGTCAGCTTGTGCAACTCGGGCATGCCGTTGGCGTGCGGCCCCTGGAAACGCACGACGGCGACGACATCGCGGTCGAGCTCGCCGGCCTTGAACGCCGCCTGCAGCGACTCCTGGTCGTCGAAGACACGCGCCGGCGCCTCGATGACGTGGCGCTCGGCCGGCACCGCCGAGACCTTGATGACCGCCCGGCCCAGGTTGCCCTGCAGCAGTTTCAGGCCGCCGGTCGGCGAGAACGGCGCGTCGGCCGGGCGCAGGATGGCCGTGTCGCCGCTGGCGCCGACCGGGGTCCAGGCGAGCGCGCCACCGTCGGTGGCCTGCGGCAGCGCCGCGTAGCGCTCCAGCCCGGGGCCGGCGATCGTCGCCACGTCCGGGTGCAGGCAGCCGGCGCGCAGCAGTTCGCCGATCACGTAGCCCGGGCCGCCGGCGGCCTGGAACTGGTTCACGTCGGCGGCGCCGTTCGGGTAGACACGCGCCAGCAGCGGCACCTCGGCCGACAGCGCGGCAAAGTCGCTCCAGTCGATCGTGATGCCCGCCGAACGCGCCACCGCCACCCAGTGGATCAGGTGGTTGGTGCTGCCGCCGGTGGCCAGCAGCGCGACCATCGCGTTGACGATCGCCCGCTCGTCGACGAGGCGGCCGATGGGCATGAAGTCGGCGTGCGCGCCGATCGCCAGCACGCGGCGCACGGCCTCGCGCGTCAGCGCCTCGCGCAGGCCCTCGTGCGGGTGCACGAAGGCGGCGCCGGGCACGTGCAGGCCCATCGCCTCCATCAGCATCTGGTTGCTGTTGGCGGTGCCGTAGAAGGTGCAGGTGCCCGGGCCGTGGTAGGCGGCGGACTCGGCGGCCAGCAGCGCGTCGCGGCCGACCAGGCCCTGCGCGTACTGCTCGCGCACCTTGGCCTTGTCCTCGTTGGCCAGCCCGGTGCTCATCGGCCCGGCGGGCACGAACACCGTCGGCAGGTGGCCGAAGTGCAGCGCGCCGATCAGCAGCCCCGGCACGATCTTGTCGCAGATGCCCAGCATCAGCGCGCCGTCGAAGACGTCGTGCGACAGCGCGATCGCCGTGCCCATCGCGATCGTGTCGCGCGAGAACAGGCTCAGCTCCATGCCGGGCTGGCCCTGCGTGACGCCGTCGCACATCGCCGGCACGCCGCCGGCGACCTGCGCGGTGGCACCGTGGCGGCGCGCCTCGTCGCGGATCAGCGCCGGGAAACCCTCGAAGGGCTGGTGCGCCGACAGCATGTCGTTGTAGGCGGTGACGACCGCGACGTTGGGCGCACGTTCGGCGACGACGCGCAGCCGGTCGTCACCCGGCAGCGCCGCAAAGGCGTGCGCGACGTTGGCACAGCCCATGCGTTCGGCCCCGCGCGGTCGGCGCGCGAGGCGGTCCACGCGTTGTAGGTAGGCCGCGCGGGTGTCGGCGCTGCGTTCCCGGATGCGATCGGTGATGGTTTGGATGGCGGGCTTCATGCTGACCTCCGGCCGTAACCATAGCACCGAAAACAAAGTAACCCGGTTACATCGCGATTTCGTGAAGGGCTTCCCGGGGACCTCGTGGCGCCGCCCGCGGCACCGTCATTGCAAGACTCTCGCTGCCGACAATGAACTCCATGACCCGGCTCTCGCGCCCCGCGGCGCGCTCCCACCCGTGAGCGCCTGTCCGCACGACCCCACCGCCCGCCTCGCGCTGCTGCGCGCCCAGTGGGGCGGGCGCGGTGACCTGTGGGTCTTCGGCTATGCCTCGCTGATCTGGCGCCCGGAGTTCGAGGCCGCCGAGCACCGTCCGGCGCTGGTGCGCGGCTGGCACCGCGCCTTTCGCATGCGCTCGCAGATCAACCGCGGCACGCCGCAGCAGCCCGGTCTGGTCTTCGCGCTGATGGCCGGCGGCGCCTGCCGCGGCTTCGTCTACCGCATGCGGCCCGAGACCGCCGACGCCGAGCTGCAGCGGCTGTGGGACCGCGAGATGGTCGGCGGCGGCATCTACGACCCGCGTTTCCTGCCCTGCGAGACGCCGCAGGGCACGGTGCCGGCGCTGGCCTTCACGCTCAGCCGGCGCAGCGAGCACTACACCGGCCGGCTGTGCGACGAGGAGGTGCTGGCCATCCTGCGCCACGCCCGGGGACGCTACGGCACGACGCTGCAGTACCTGGCCGAAACCGCCGCCGCGCTGCGTGACCGTGGCGTGCACGACCGCGAGATCGAGCGCCTGATGCGCCTGGCGGCCTGTGCCGGGCTGGTCGGCCGCGGCGGCGATCAGCCGGCCAGCGCGCGGCGCAACGGCCAGCGAGGGGCGTCCAGATCGTCGTCGGGGTCGACCGCGACGAGCACGCCGGCGTCGTCGACCTCGACGCCGACGGCCGGATAACGCGCCATCAGCCGGCGCGCACCGTCGTCGCCCTGCAGCGACGCCAGTTCCGAGTACAGCTCGGCGGCGAAGCCCACAGGATGGCCGCGGCGTCCGCCGTGCTGGGCATAGGACACCGCATGCGTGGCCACCGAGCCGGCGACGGCCAGGATCGTCGCCGGCCGCAGCATCGGCAGGTCGCCGGGCAGCACCAGCCAGCCGGCCGAGTCGGGGCTGTCGCGCACACCGGCGGCGATCGACTGGCCCGCGCCGCGCTGGGCGCTGGCGTCGTCGAGCACCAGCAGGTCACGCAGCGGCAGCGCCGGCCGCAGCAGCGGCACCAGGCGCTCGGTCGTGACGACGAGCACACGCAGGCCGGTCTGCAGCGCATGGGCGACGGTGGTGCCGAGCACCGTCGAGCCGTGAAGCGCTTGATCCAGCGGGTGCCGCGCCGGGTGGAAGCGCGCCCCCTGCCCGGCTGCCAGCACGACGATCGTCGGGCTCGTGTTCATGGCGCTCGCCTTCCCCGTCGACTCCCCGTGTCACGAAGAATGGCGGCGGCGGACGACGGCCGGCAGTGGGACGTTCACCTACGGCGTTCCACGTAAGGGAAGCACCGTCTGGGCACCGCCGGGCCGGGCGTCGCCGGCCCGCTTCCTATACTCGGCCCATGGACCTGGCTGCCCTCCGCAAGAGCTACGAGCGCGACGCGCTCGACGAGACCGCTTCCGACGCCGACCCGCTGCGCCAGTTCGAGCGCTGGATGAAACAGGCGATCGACGCCCAGGTGCCCGAGCCGAACGCGATGACCGTGGCCACCGTCGGCGCCGACGGACGGCCGTCGACGCGCGTCGTGCTGATCAAGGGCTTCGACGCGCGCGGCATCGTCTGGTACACGAACTACGACAGCCGCAAGGGCCGCGAGCTGGCCGTCAACCCCCATGCCGCGCTGCAGTTCCACTGGATCGAGCTGGAGCGTGTGGTGCGCATCGAGGGCCGGGTCGAGAAGGTCGAGCCCGAGCTGTCGGACGCCTATTTCGCCTCGCGGCCGCTGGACTCGCGCATCGGTGCCTGGGCCTCGCCGCAGAGCCAGGTGATCCCGTCGCGCGCGACGCTGGTCGCCAACGCGGCCAAGTACGCCGCGAGCTACGCGCTGTCGCCGCCGCGGCCGCCGCACTGGGGCGGCTACCGCCTGGTGCCCGACGGCTGGGAGTTCTGGCAGGGCCGCAAGAGCCGGCTGCACGACCGGCTGCGCTACCGCCTGGACGGCGGCGCGTGGGTGCGGGAGCGGCTGGCGCCGTAAGCCGCGACAGCGGCGCTTCGTCGCCGCCGGCCCGCGTTTCGTCGCACGGCACGCGCGCCGGCGCCACCCTGGGCGCGACCATGCGCCATGGACAGCGCGCAAACCCTGTCGCGGACACTCCCGAGGCGCGGCCCGTGGCGCTCGGCGCAGAATCCGGCGTCCGCCGCCACCGGGGGGGTCCGCGGCATGAGCTTCGCCCGCACCAAGATCCAGCCGCCGCGGCCGCGCGCCGGCACGGCCGGCACCTGGATCGAGCGCCCGGCGCTCGACGCCCATCTGCTGGACGCGCTGCTCGGCCAGCGCCTGGTGCTGGTCTGCGCCGCCGCCGGCTACGGCAAGACCACGGCCTTGGCGAGACAGCTCGCCCGGCTGCCGGCCGGCACCGCCGTCGCCTGGATCTCGGCCGACGCCGACGACGACCTGCACCGCCTGCTGGAGTGCTGGATCGCCGCGCTCGAACCCCATGACCTGCCGTGGCGCACCGCGCCCGAGGCGCTGCTGGCGCGTGTCGACGATCCGCGCGGCCGCGCCCGGCTGGCCGCCGAGCTGCTCGACGCGCTCGAATCCTGCGAAGTCGAGCACGGCGTCATCGTCTTCGACGATCTGCACCGCGTCGCCGACGCCGCGTTCTTCGAGCTGCTCGACGGCGTGCTCGAACGCCTGGGCCCGCGCTGGACGGTGGCCGTCGCGACACGCGAGGACCCGCCGCTGTCGCTGGCGCGCTGGCGCGCCGCCGGCGAGCTGGCCGAGTTCCGCCGCCACGAGCTGCAGTTCGCCACCGAGGAAGCCGAAGCGCTGGCCGGCGCGCTGGAGGCCGAGGGCCCGGGCGCGACGGCGCTGGCCGCACGCACACGCGGCTGGCCCGCCGGCCTGCGGCTGGCCCTGGCGCACGGTGCCCGCAGCGCCGCCGCCGGCGAACGTGCGATCCGCGACTTCCTCGACGAGGAGGTGATCGGGCCGCTGCCGGCCGAGCTGCGGGCCTTCCTGCTGCGCAGCGCCGTGCTGCCCGAGCTGACCGCCGCGCGCGCCGCCGCCGTCACGGGTGACGCGCGCGCCGCGGCCCAGATCGAGCGCATCGAGCGCCTGGGCCTGTTCGTCAGCAGCCTGCAGGCCGCCGAGCCGACGCTGCGGCTGCACGACCTGTTCCGCGAGACGCTGCTCGAACGCCTGCGGCTCGAGCACCCCGACGAATGGCCGGCGCTGTGGCGGCGCGCCGCCGCCGGCGAGAGCGACCCCGCGCGCCAGCTGCCGATGCTGCTGCACGCCGGCGACGTCGACGGCGCCGCCGCGGCCCTGCTCGCCCAGGCGCCGACGCTGCTGACCGAAGGCGCGCTGGCCACCGTCGCCCACCTGCTGGCGCTGTTCCCGGACAGCTTTGCCGCCACGTCGCCGGCGCTGCACGAGGTGCGCGGCCTGCTGGCCTGGGCGCGCTGGGACTTCCCGGCGATGCTGCAGGCGATGCGCGCGGCCGAACGCGGCTGGGTCGCATGCGGCGAGGCCGACCGGGCGCGCGCCGCGGTGGCCTACCAGTCGCTGGCGCTGAACGCGCTGGGCCGCCACGTCGAGAGCGCGGCGCGGCTGGGGCCGCTGCGGCGCGAGGCGATGTCGCGCGACACGCGCGTCGTCGTGCTCGTCGCCTGCACCTGGCATGCGCTGGACCTGGGCTCGCTGCACCGGCTGGGGCCGCTGCTCGACGAGCTGGTGGCGCTGCTGGAGACCTGCGACGACGCCTCGCTGTGGTACCGCGCCCACCCGCTGCCGCGCCTGAACGGCCTGCCGGGCACCGAGGCCGCGCTGCAGCGCTACGTGCGCGGCGCCTTGCGGGTCGCCGCCGACCGGCCGCTGCCGCTGCGTGCGCTGGCGCGTGTGCAGGCCGGCTGGCACCACGCCTGGCAGCGCGGCGAGCTCGACGCCGCCGAGCAGGAACTGGCCGCGGTGCTGGACGACTGCCGCTGGCTCGGCGAGCCGGCCAACGTCGCCGGCAGCGCGCAGCTGCTGGCGGCTTTCGTGCACGCGCTGCGCGGCGAACGCGAGCCGGCGCTGGCCGCCGCCGAGCGCCTGGTCGACGAACACCCGGCGGCACGCGGGCCGGCTTCGCTGCGGGTGCTGCGGCTGCACGCGGCGCGTGTGGCCGCACGTTTCGGCGAACGCGAGCGCCTGCTGCGCCATCTCGACTGGCTGCGCGGCCATCCGTCGGCCGACGGCTTCGCCGCCGCGGCCCAGGCCAGCCAGATCGAGGCGCTGGCGGGCCACGCCGAACGGCTGGCCGGCCGCCCCGATGCGGCGATCGACTGCTGGAGCCGGGCGCTGGAGTGCGAGGAGGCCGTCGACCGCCTGGGCCACGCCGTCGAGGTGCGGCTGTACCGCGCCGCGGCGCTGCTCGCCCAGGGCCGGCGCGAGTCGGCCGCCGCCGAGCTGGCGACCGCGGTGCGCCGCGTCGCCGGGGGTGCCGGCGTCGGCGCGGCGCTGTTCGCGCGCCCGGCCCTCGAGGCGCTGGCCGCCACCGACTGGACCGGCGTGCTGGCCGACGAAGCCGTCGCCGTGCTCGGCGGCTGGCTGGGTCGCGCCTTCGCGCCGCCGGCCGCGGCGCCGGCACCACTGCCCGGCGGCCTCAGCGCACGCGAGTGGGAGGTGCTGGAGCGCATCGCCGCCGGCGACAGCAACAAGCTGATCGCACGCGCGCTGGACTTGAGCCCGCACACCGTGAAGCGCCACGTCGCCAACATCCTCGACAAGCTGGGCGCTGCGTCGCGCGGCCAGGCCGCCGCCTGGCACGCCGCGCAGCGCGGCTGAGCCGCCGCCGATGGCCCGTCGTGGCCGCGGCGATGGCTCCTGCGGACGATGCCGGCGCAGGGGCCGCTGTCCAGACTTCGGTTCCACGCCGGCCGCAGGGCGCCGGCGATCACGAGGAACCCCGATGCACACGATCTCCGCCCTGCCGGGCAACACCTACGCCGCCACCGCGACGGCCGCGCGCTTCGACCTCTACGTCTTCATCCACAAGGCGCTGCGCGAGTTCATGCACCACACCGTCGCCGCCGTCGGCGCGATGGACGTCGACGATGCCGGCGAACGTGCCGACGTGCTCGACCAGGTCGAGCTGCTGCTGGCCACGCTGCGCGGCCACGTGCAGCACGAGAACGACTTCATCCACACCGCGATCGAGGCGCGCCGGCCCGGCGGCGCCGCCGACACCGCCGGTGACCACGTCGAGCACCTGGAGGCCATCGCCAACCTCGAGGACGAGACGCACGCGCTGCGCACGGCGGCACCGGCGCAGCGCGCGCTGCTGGCGCTGCGGCTGTACCGTCACCTCGCGGCCTTCGTCGGCGAGAACCTGCTGCACATGCAGGTCGAGGAGACGCGCAACAACGCCGCGCTGTGGGCGCTGTACCGCGACGACGAGCTCGTCGCGCTGCACGACCGCCTGATGGCGACGATCCCGCCGCAGGAGATGGCGCTGGTGGTGCGCTGGCTGGCGGTGGCGCTCAGCGTGCCGGAGCTGGCGATCCTGTTCGCCGATCTGCGCGCCAAGGCGCCGCCGCAGGCCGTCGAGGCGCTGCTGGGCGTGGTGCGCCAGCAGGTGTCGGCGCCGCGCTGGGCGCGGCTGGCGCAGGCGATCGGCCGCGAGGCCTGATCAGTCGGCCGCGGCGTCGCCGACCTGGCGCACGACACGCTGCGGGAACGGGATCTCGACGCCCTCGGCGTTCAGCAGGCGCAGCAGCGCCAGGTTGACCGCCGAGCGCACGTTGCCCTGGCCGTTGTGCGGGTCGCCGATCCAGAAGCCGATCGTCAGCTCCAGGCCGTCGGCGGCGAAGCTGCTGAGCTGCACCGACGGCGCCGGGTCGGCGAGCACACGCGGCACCGCCGCGACCGCGGCGCTGATGCGCGGCATCAGCGTGTCGAGGTCGGTGCCGTAGGCCACCTGCACGACGGTCGACAGCCAGACCCGGGTGTCGGCCAGCGAGGCGTTCTCGACACGCTGCACGATCATCATCTCGTTGGGCACGATGGACTCGCGGCCGTCGAGCGCGCGGATCACGGTGTAGCGCGTGTTGATGTCGGTGATGCGGCCGGAGAATCCGTCGACGCTGACCATGTCGCCGATGCGCACGCTGCGCTCGGCCAGGATGACGAAGCCGCTGACGTAGTTGGACGCCAGCTTCTGCAGGCCGAAACCGAGGCCGACGCCGATCGCGCCGCCGAACACGCTGAGCGCCGTCAGGTCGATGCCGGCGGCCGACAGCGCCATCATCAGGCCGACGAACAGCAGCACCGAACGCAGCAGGTTGGCCGCCATCTTGCGGACCGACAGGTTGTCGCCCGCGCCCTTGAGCAGGCGCTGCTCGAGCACCTGCGAGATCCACAGCGTCAGCACCAGCACGATCGAGGTGTTGAACACCGCCTCGATGACGCTGCCCACCGACAGCCGCACGCTGCCGACCTTCCAGGTGATGGCGTCGAGTTCGGCCATCAACAGCGGCAGCACGCCGGTGATCCACAGCACGGCGCCGATCCAGGCGATCCAGGACACGCTGCGCTCGACGACACGCATCACGCCCGACTTCGGGAAGGCCTGCTGGAGCACACGCACCGTCAGCCGGATCAGCAGCAGCGACAGCAGCACCGGCACCGCCAGGCGGAACACCGCACGCGGCACCGCGTCGCCGAGGATCCACTCGCCGGCGACCGCGAAACACAGCGCCAGCAGCGGGAACAGCACGCCGTCGACGCCGCGGCTGCCGAGCCAGATCGAGCCCTTGTGCTCGACGCGGGCGGCGATCTGGCGCACCAGCGCCCAGGCCAGCGCAAGGCACAGCACGACGATGCCCAGCTCGATCAGCGCCCCGGGCGCACGCAGCGAATCGAAGATCTGGCCGAGGCGTTCGGCCGTCGTGGCGCGGACCATCAGACGTCGGCGAGCACCCGGATGTGCGCGGCCACGCTGCGCGCCAGCGCGCTGAGGTTGTAGCCGCCTTCGAGCACCGAGACGACGCGGCCCTTCGCGCAGCGGTCGGCGACACCGACGACCTGGCGCGTGATCCACTCGAAGTCGGCCTCGACCAGGCCGAGCTGGCCCATGTCGTCCTCGCGGTGGCCGTCGAAGCCGGCGGAGATGAAGACCATCTGCGGCTCGAACTCCTCCAGCCGCGGCATCCACATCGCCATCAGCGTCTCGCGCAGCTCGCCGCCGCGCGTGTACGGCGGGATCGGCACGTTGACCATGTTCTCGCCCTTGGGCACGGCGCCGCTGTACGGGTACAGCGGGTGCTGGAAGAAGCTGCACATCAGGATGCGCTCGTCGCCGGCGACGATGTCCTCGGTGCCGTTGCCGTGGTGCACGTCGAAGTCGATGATCGCCACGCGCTTCAGGCCGCGCACGTCGAGCGCGTGGCGCGCCGCGATCGCGACGTTGTTGAAGAAGCAGAAGCCCATCGTCTCGTCGCGCGTCGCGTGGTGGCCCGGCGGGCGCACGGCGCAGAAGGCGTTGCGGGCGCGGCCGTCGAGCACGTCGTCGGTGGCCGCGACGCAGGCCCCGGCGGCACGCAGCGCGGCGCGCCAGGTGTCGGGGCAGGCGAAGGTGTCGGGGTCCAGCGCGCGGGCCTGGCCGCTCTCCTGGATCTGCACCAGCGCGTCCTGCAGCTGCAGCACGTAGCCGGCGCTGTGCGCGCGCTCGATCTGCTCGAGCGTGGCCGGCGGCGCGTCGCGGAAGTCGAGCGCGACGTCCAGGCCGGTGGCCAGCAGGTGATCGGAGATCGCGTCCAGCCGCTGCGGGCACTCGGGGTGTCCTGGCCCCATATCGTGCAATCGGCACTCCGCATGGCTGTAGAACGCGGTCGTCATGAGTCGTCGTTATGGTTTCGGGGTATGGTCCCGCGCATGGATTCGAGCCTTGCGCGCCAGATCTCCGGGCTGGTCGACCAGATTAGCACGATCATCGTCGGCAAACGCCCGCAGATCGAGGACAGCGTCGCCTGCCTGCTGGCCGGCGGCCACCTGCTGATCGAGGACGTTCCCGGCGTCGGCAAGACGACGCTGGCCCACGCGCTGGCCGGCTCGCTGGGGCTCAGCTTCTCGCGCACGCAGTTCACCGCCGACCTGATGCCCAGCGACCTGGTCGGCGTCAGCGTCTTCGACCGCCAGCGCGACGCCTTCGTCTTCCACCCCGGCCCGGTGTTCGCGCAGGTGCTGCTGGCCGACGAGATCAACCGCGCCGGCCCGAAGACGCAGAGCGCGCTGCTCGAGGCGATGGAAGAGCACCAGGTCTCCATCGACGGCGAGACGCGCGCGCTGCCGCGGCCATTCTTCGTCATCGCGACGCAGAACCCGAGCGACCAGCTCGGCACCTACCCGCTGCCCGAGAGCCAGCTCGACCGCTTCCTGCTGCGCATCACGCTGGGCTACCCCGACCGCGCCAGCGAACGTGCGCTGCTCGCCGGCGAGGACCGGCGCGAGCTGGCGACGCGGCTGCGGCCGGTGATGGACCCGGCCGGGCTGCTGGCCGCACAGCAGGCGGTGCAGCGCGTCAAGGCCAGCGAGCCGCTGCTCGACTACCTGCAGGCGCTGATCGCCGAGACACGCTCCGGGCGCTGGTTCGTGCAGGGCCTGTCGCCGCGTGCCGGCATCGCCGTGCTGCGCGTGGCGAAGGCCCGCGCGCTGATGGCCGGGCGCGACTGGGTCGCGCCGGAGGACGTGCAGGCGCTGCTGCCGCAGGCCGTCGCCCACCGGCTGCAGCCGGTGCCCGGTGCCGGGCGCGGCGCCGTGGCGCAGGTGCGGGCGATGGTCGAGGCCACGCCGGTCCCGTGATCGCCGCCGCGCGCGAGGCCTTCGAGCGCTGGCTCGAGCGCCGCATGCCGGCGTCCGACACCTGGACGCTGACCCAGCGCAACCTCTACATCGTGCCGACACGCGCCGGGCTGGCGTTCGCGGCCACGCTGCTGGCGATGCTGCTGGCGTCGATCAACTACCAGCTCAACCTCGGCTACGTGCTGACCTTCCTGCTCGCCGGCGCCGGCCTGGTGTCGATGCACCAGACGCACGGCACGCTGCGCGGGCTGACGCTGCACCTGAAGGCGCCGCGGCCCGGTTTCGCCGCCGACGCGGCGACGGTGGAGATCGTGCTGACCAACCCCGGCCGGCGCCCGCGCCACGGCATCGCGCTGGGCTGGCGGCGCCAGGGCGGTGTCGCCTGGTGCGACGTCGACGCCGGCGCGCAGGAGACGGTGCAGCTGGCCTTCGTGCCGCCGCGGCGCGGCTGGCACGCGCTGCCGCTGGTGGTCGTCGAGACGGTGTTCCCGCTCGGGCTGTTCCGCGCCTGGAGCGTCTGGCGGCCGGCCGCGCGCGTGCTCGCCTGGCCGCGGCCCGAGACGCCGGCGCCGGCCGTGCCGGCCGCCGCGGCGCAGCCGGGCGAGGCCGCGGCGCCCGCGGCCCAGCCCGCCGGGCAGGAGTTCGACGGCGTGCGCCACTACCGCCGCGGCGACGGCCTGCGCCAGATCGTCTGGAAGAAGGTCGCGCAGACCGGCGAGCTGGTCAGCCGCGACGGCCGCGGCGAAGGCCGGCGCGAGGTCTGGCTGGACTGGGCCGACACGGGCGGCGACACCGAACGCCGGCTGTCGCGGCTGGCGGCCTGGGTGCAGGCCTGCGAACAGGCCGGCCGGCCCTGGGGGCTGCGCCTGCCCGGCCGCGAACTCGCGCCCGGCGGCGGCGACACGCAGCGCCGCGCCGCGCTCGACCTGCTGGCGGGCTGGCCCGGATGAGCCCGCCGCCGCGCACGACGCGCGAAGCGCGCGACACGCTGTTCCTGCTGGCCGTCATCGGCTGGACGCTGCTGCCGCACGCCGCCCACGTGGCCGTGTGGTGCAGCGTGCTGGCCGGCGTGATCCTCGTCTGGCGGGCCTGGCTGGCGGTGGGCAACCGGCCGCTGCCGGGGCACTGGGTGCGGGTCGGCCTGCTGCTGCTGGCCGGCGCGCTGACCTTCTGGAGCGAGCGCACGCTGCTGGGCAAGGAGGCCGGCGTCACGCTGCTCGTCGTGCTGATGACGCTGAAGACGCTGGAGCTGCGTGCGCGGCGCGACGCGCTGGTCGTCTTCTTCCTCGGCTTCTTCGTCGTGCTGACGAACTTCCTGTACTCGCAGAGCCTGCTGGTGGCGGCGTCGATGCTGCTGTCGGTGTGGGGGCTGCTGGCGGCGCTGGTGCTGGCGCACATGCCGGTGGGCCGGCCGCCGCTGGCGCGCGCCGGGGCGCTGGCGGCGCGCGCGGCGCTGCTCGGCGCGCCGGTGATGGTGGCGCTGTTCCTGCTGTTCCCGCGCATCGGCCCGCTGTGGGGCGTGCCCAACGACGCCGCCGGGCGCACCGGGCTGTCGGGCACGATGCGCCTGGGCGGCGTCGCCGAGGTGGCCAACGACGACTCGATCGCGCTGCGCGTGCGCTTCGACGGCGCGGTGCCGCCGCCGGACGCGATGTACTTCCGCGGCCCGGTGCTCGGCCGCTTCGACGGCCTGGACTGGAACCGCGTGCCCGAGCGCTTCGGCGCGGCCGGCGAGCCGCAGCTGCTCGGCGCCCCGCTGCGCTACGAGATGACGCTGGAGCCCAGCCGGCTGGCGATGCTGCCGCTGCTGGAGATCACGCCGGCGCGCGACGGGGCCGCGCCGCGGCTGGAAGGCTGGAGCCCGCGGCTGCGCGCCGACCTGCAGTGGCAGCTCGACCGCCCGCTGACCGACCGCGTGCGCTTCAGCGCCGCGGCCTGGCCGGCCCACCGCCACGGCCCGCGCAGCGCGGTGCCGCAGCTGGCCGACTGGCTGGGCCTGCCGCCGGGCTACAACCCGCGCACGCTGGCCTGGGCGCGCGCGCTGCAGGCCCGGCCCGAGCTGGCCGGCGCCGACGCGCGCACGCTGGCCGCGGCGCTGCTGCGCGAGGTCGCCGGCGGCGGCTACGGCTACACGCTGGAGCCCGGCCCCTACGGCCGCGACGCGATCGACGAGTTCTGGCTCGACCGCAAGCTGGGTTTCTGCGAGCACTTCGCCGCGGCCTTCGTCGTCGCGATGCGCGCGATGGGCGTGCCGGCGCGCATCGTCACCGGCTACCAGGGCACCGACCCGGCGCCGGTGGACGGCTGGTGGATCGTGCGCCAGCGCAACGCCCACGCCTGGGCCGAGTACTGGCAGCCGGGCGTCGGCTGGGTGCGCGCCGACCCGACGGCCGCCGTCGCGCCCGAGCGTGTGCAGCGCGGCAGCAGCCTGGCGCCGGCGCCGGGTTTCGTCGCCGGCACGATGGTCGCCGTCAACCCGGCGCTGGCGGCGCGGCTGCGCGAGGCCTGGGAGACGCTCAACAACCGCTGGAACCAGGCGGTGCTGAACTACTCGCGCCAGCGCCAGTTCGACCTGCTGCGGGCGCTGGGCGTCGAGTCGCCCGACTGGCAGGACCTGGCGCGCGCGCTGGTGCTGCTGGCCGCGGCCGCCGCAGCCGCCGGTGCCGGCTGGGCGCTGTGGGACCGCCACCGCCAGGACCCGTGGCAGCGCCTGCAGGCGCGTGTGCAGCGGGCGCTGGCCGGCCGTGGTATCAAGGTCGGCCCGCAGCACGGGCCGCGGGCGCGCGCCGAGCGTGTGCGCGCCGCGCTGGGCGCGGCCGGCGAACCGCTGGCCGTGGAGCTGGAGGCGCTGGACCGGCTGCGCTACGGCGACGGCGTCGCCCAGCCGGCGCGGCGCTGGTGGCCGGGCTTCGCCAAGGCCCTGCGCCAGGTGGGCCGCCCATAATGGGCCGATGCCCGCCCCGAACTCCGCCCTCGCGAGCATCGCGCTGATCGCCCTGGCCCTGGCCGCACCGCCGCTGGTGCACGCCGCCGAGAAGCCCGCCCGCAAAGCCACCGCCGCGCAACACGCCGCGGCGAAGAAGAAACCCAAGGCCAAGGCCGTGGCCCCCGCCGCGCCGCTGTACGGCGAACGCGAGGACCTGCGCCGCTTCGCCGCCGAGGTCGCCGAGCGCCGCGGCCTGGACGCCGACTGGGTCGCTGTACAGCTCGCCCAGGCGCGCCGGCTGGACAGCGTGCAGCGCCTGGTGATGCCGCCGCCGGCCGGCACGGCCAAGGACTGGGCGGCCTACCGCGCGCGTTTCGTCGAGCCGCGGCGCATCGCCGCCGGGCTGGCCTTCTGGCAGGACCACGAGGACGCGCTGGCGCGTGCCCAGGCGCGCTGGGGCGTGCCGCCGGAGATCGTCGTCGGCATCATCGGCGTCGAGACCTTCTACGGCCGCATCACCGGGCGTTTTCGCATCGTCGACGCGCTGGCGACGCTGGCCTTCGACTTCCCCACCGGCCGCAGCGACCGCAGCCCCTTCTTCCGCCGCGAGCTGGAGGAGTTCCTGGTCTGGGCCGAGCGCGAGGGCCGCGACCCGCAGGCGGTGCGCGGCTCCTTCGCCGGCGCCATCGGCCTGCCGCAGTTCATGCCCAGCAACCTGAACCGGCTGGCCGTGGACTTCGACGGCGACGGCCACGTCGACCTGGGCGGCAACGGCGTCGACGCCGTCGGCAGCGTCGCCCACTTCCTGTCGGCGCACGGCTGGCAGCCGGGGATGGCGACGACGCACGCGGTGGCGCCGCCGGTGGACACCGCGGCGCGTGCGCGGCTGCTGGCGCCGGACATCGAGCCCAGCTTCACCGCGGCCGAGTTCGCCGCCGCCGGGGCCGAGCTCGACGCCGCCGGGCGTGCCCATGGCGGCCCGATGGCGCTGGTCGAGCTGCAGAACGGCGCTGCGGCGCCGAGCTACGTCGCCGGCACCGCCAACTTCCGCGTGCTGACGCGCTACAACGCCTCGTCGTACTACGCGATGGCGGTCATCGCGCTCGGCGACGCGGTCGCCCAGGCGCGTGCCGAGGCCGCCGCCGCCGCGACGGCAAGCGGCCCGGCGGCGCGCTGAATCAGGCTGCCACCGGCACCAGGAAGTCGCGCCCGATGCCGGCGCCGAGGTCGTTGACGCGGTCCAGGAACTGCGTCAGGTAGGCGTGCAGCCCGGTGGCCAGGATCTCGTCGATGCGGCCGTACTGCAGGTCGGCCTGCAGCCGCCCGGCGCGGCGCAGCGTCTCGGCGCTCTGCTGGTTGGCCACCGGCTCGAGGTTGGCGACGACCTCGTTCATGCAGGCCGCCAGCGAGCGCGGCATGTCCGGGCGCAGGATCAGCAGCTCGGCGACACGCTCCGGGCGGATCACGTTGCGGTAGACCTTGCGGTAGACCTCGAAGCCGGAGACCGACCGCAGGATCGCGCTCCAGTGATAGAAGTCGACCTCCTGCGTCTCCTTGACGTTGCCGTTGCCGAAGTACTCGGACGACAGCGCGTGGAACTTCACGTCGAGCAGCCGCGCGGTGTTGTCGGCGCGTTCGAGGAAGGTGCCGACACGCAGGAAGTGCATCGCCTCGTCCTGCAGCATCGTGCCGACGGTGACGCCGCGCGACAGGTGCGAGCGGTACTTGACCCACTCGAAGATCGCGCCCGGGTCGCGCTCGAAGCGGCCGGCCTTGAGCAGGCGGTTGAACTCCAGCCAGGTCTGGTTCTGCGTCTCCCAGACCTCGGTGGTCAGCGCGCCGCGCACCGCCCGCGCGTTCTCGCGCGCCGCACGCAGGCAGCACAGGATGCTCGACGGGTTGGTCTCGTCGCGCACCATGAAATCCATGACGTTGCGCGGCGTGACCTCGCGGTACTTCTGCTGGAAGCTCCAGGTGAGTTCGCTGATCGACAGCAGCCCCTGCCAGCCCTGCTCCGCCATGTCCGCCGACTGCGGCAGCAGCGAGGTCTGGTAGTTGACGTCCAGCATCCGGGCGGTGTTCTCGGCCCGCTCCATGTAACGGGCCATCCAGAACAGGTGATCGGCGGTGCGAGACAGCATCTTGTTCCTCCTGCGCGCGTCAGTCCTCGAGGACCCAGGTGTCCTTGGTGCCCCCGCCCTGCGACGAGTTGACGACCAGCGAGCCCTCCTTCAGCGCCACGCGCGTCAGCCCGCCGGGCACCATCTGCACGCCCTTGCCCGACAGCACGAAGGGCCGCAGGTCGATGTGGCGCGGGGCGATGCCCTGCTCGACGTAGGTCGGGCAGGTCGACAGCGCCAGCGTCGGCTGGGCGATGTAGTTCGACGGGTTGGCCAGCAGCTGCTGGCGGAAGGCCTCGATCTCGGCCTGGCTGGCGGCCGGGCCGACGAGCATGCCGTAGCCGCCGGCGCCGTGGACCTCCTTGACGACCAGCTCGCCCAGGTGCGCCAGCACGTGCGCCAGGTCGCCCGGCTCGCGGCAGACCCAGGTCGGCACGTTGTGCAGGATCGGCTTCTCGCCGAGGTAGAACTCGATCATCCTCGGCACGTACGGGTAGACGCTCTTGTCGTCGGCGATGCCGGTGCCGATGGCGTTGGCCAGCGTCACGTTGCCGGCGCGGTAGACGTCCAGCAGCCCGGCGCAGCCCAGCGTCGAGTCGGGGCGGAAGGCGCGCGGGTCGAGGAAGTCGTCGTCGACGCGGCGGTAGATCACGTCGACACGCTTGGGGCCCTGCGTGGTGCGCATGTAGACGAAGCCGTCGCGCACGAACAGGTCCTGGCCCTCGACCAGCTCGACGCCCATCTGCTGGGCGAGGAAGGCGTGCTCGAAGTAGGCGCTGTTGTACATGCCGGGCGTCAGCACGACGACGGTCGGGTCGTCGGCAGCCGTCGGGGCGCACTCGCGCAGCGTCTCCAGCAGCAGGTCGGGGTAGTGCGCGACCGGCTCGATGCGGTGGCTGGCGAACAGCTCGGGGAACAGCCGCATCATCATCTTGCGGTTCTCGAGCATGTAGCTGACGCCGCTGGGCACACGCAGGTTGTCCTCCAGCACGTAGTAGCAGCCGCTGCCGTCGGGCTGCGCGGCACGCACGATGTCGATGCCGGCGATCAGCGAATAGACCTGGCCCGGCACGTCCACGCCCATCATCTCGGGGCGGAACTGGCTGTTGCGCAGGATGAGGTCGGCCGGCACGACGCCGGCCTTGAGGATCTCTTGCTCGTGGTAGACGTCGTGCAGGAAGCGGTTCAGCGCGGTGACGCGCTGGGCGAGGCCGGCTTCGAGTTCGCGCCATTCGGCGCCGGGGATCACGCGCGGGATGACGTCGAACGGGATCAGCCGCTCGGTGCCGGCACCGTCCTCGTCCTTGGCGCCATAGACGGCGAAGGTGATGCCGACACGGCGGAAGATCATCTCCGCCTCGCTGCGTGCCGACTGCATCGCGTCGGCCGGCTGCTGGCGCAGCCAGCGTTCGTAAGTCCGGTAATGGGACCGCACGGCGCCGTCGGCGGCGCTCATCTCGTCGAAGCTGGGCTTCATCGTCGACATCGCTCCTCTTCAACCGGGGTTAGCAACAACCGGACCCACCACCCGCGTCGTGACGCCGACGGCCAGCGTGTGGCGGCCGCCGCCGCGGATCACGCCGCGCAGCGGCGTGACGTCGCCGAAGTCGCGGCCGACGGCGACACGCACGTGGCCGCTGCCGGGCACCAGGTCGTTGGTCGGGTCCAGGTCCAGCCAGCCGCCGTCGACCCCCGGCGTGTCGGGGCACCAGGCCTGGACCCAGGCATGCGAGGCGTCGGCGCCGACCATCGCCGTGCCGTCCTCGGGCCCGCGTGTCAGCAGGTAGCCGCTGACGTAGCGCGCCGGCACGCCGTGCATGCGCAAGGCGCCGGCCAGCAGGTGGGCGAAGTCCTGGCAGACGCCGCGGCGCTGCACGAAGGCCTGGGCCAGCGGCGTGTCGACCTCGGTGCTGCGGCTCTCGTACTCGAACTCGCGGTGCAGCCGGCGCATCAGCTCGATCGCCGCTTCGGCGACCGGGCGGCCGCGCCGCAGCGAAGGCGCCGCCCACTCGCGCAGTGCCGGCAGCCGCGGCACGAAAGGCGACGGCAGCACGAACTCCACCGCCGGCTCGAACGGCGCCCGCGCGACGTAGCGCAGCCGCGCCGCCAGCGTGTCCCAGGCCGGGGACCGCGCCGCCTCGAGCGCCGCGAAACGCGCCGCGACCCGCACCCGGCTCGTCGCGCGCACGACCAGCGTGCGGTGCGGGCGCAGCAAGGTGAAGTGGCTCTGGTGGTTGCCGAAGGCGTCGGCGTCGTCGCGGCGCTGCTGCGGCCCCGGCTCGATGTCCAGCTCGTGCGCCAGCAGGCGCTGGCCGGCGTCGTCCAGCGGCCGCAGATGCGCCAGGTGGTGCGCCAGCGTCACCGGCGCGGCGTAGTCGTAGCGTGTCTCGTGGACGACCTCGAGCTCGGTCACACGCGTCGGTCCTGTCCGTGCGCCAGCGTGAAGAAACGCGTGCCGACGTCGTCGGCCAGCGCCATCGCCGCGGCACGCAGCGACACCGACAGCGCCAGCAGGCGCTCGACGATGACCGCGTCGCTGGCGCCGCGCAGCGACTCCAGCGTCAGCCCGGTGCCGCCGGGCGGCAGCCGCGCCAGCAGGGCGGCGGCGCCGTTCGGGTCCAGCGGCAGCTTGCGCAGCTCGGTGCGCAGCCGGCGCAGCACGCCGGCGAAGGCACGCGGGTTGGAGTCGTCGAAGACCAGCAGGTCGGCCAGCGCCAGCAGGTCCTCGTGGCGCTGGTAGCGGGCGCGGAAGGTGATCGCGCTGTCGAACAGCTCCAGCAGCAGGTCGACACCGGCGGCGCTGCCCAGCGCGCCGGCCTGCAGCAGCGCCTCCAGCCGCGAGGCCAGGCCGATCAGGCGCTCCAGCAGCCGGCCGACGGCGAGCAGCCGCCAGCCGTGGTCGCGTGTCATGCGGTCGGTCTGCACGCCGGTCACGGCGGCCAGGCGCAGCGCCAGGCGGTCGAGTGCCGGCAGCACCTCGGGCAGCGGCGGCGGCCGTGTCGGCCCGCCGGGGAACGCGGCCTCGAAGGCCTCGCGCATCGAGCGGATCAGCCCCCACTGCTCGGACGACAGCCGCTCGCGCAGCGCCTGCGAGGCCTGCTCCAGCGCACGCAGGTTGAAGGCCACGCTCCAGGCACCGTCGGCGTCGCCCAGCGCGCCGAGCAGCGCACGCTCGAAGCGCGAGGCCGACTGCTCCAAAGTCGGCACGCCCGCCGGCGCCAGGCCGCTGGCCACGGCCATCGCCGACAGCGCACGCTGCACGGCGAGGTCGGCGTCGCTCTCGGCGTCGATCTGCAGCAGCGTCGCACGCGCCAGGCGCACGAGCTGCTCGGTGCGCTCGGTGTAGCGGCCGAGCCAGAACAGGTTCTCGCCGGTGCGGCTGGACACCGGCCGGCGGCGCGCGGCGATGTCGTCGACCTCCAGCCGGCGCGGCAGCATCGAGAAGGTGTCGACCGGGCCGTCGGTCAGCACCCAGGTGTCCAGGCTGGAGCCGCCGCGCTGCATCGACACCGAGGCGTCTTCGCGGCGCGAGACACGGGTCATGCCGCCGGGCAGCACGTGCCAGCGGCCGCCGCCTTCGGCGATCGCGTAGACACGCACCATCGCCGGGCGCGGATTCAGCGCCGCGCCGCCCCAGATCGGCGCACGCGAGAACCGCAACCGGCCCTGAATCGTCCACGCGTCGGGGTCCTCGTCCACCCTGAGTTGGTGCCCGTCGTGCACCTGCGACGTGCGTCCGCCATGCGGGAAGGTGCTGCGCACGAACTTGCCGTCGAGCTGCTCGCGCACGTCCTGCCAGGCCGCCGCCTCGCCGCACCACCAGGTCGGCAGCGCCGGCATGCGCAGCGGCTCGCCGGTCAGGCGCTCGCAGATGCCGGGCAGGAAACCCTGCACCGCCGGCGACTCGAGGAAGGCGCTGCCCAGCGCGTTGGCCATCACCACCTGGCCGGCGCGTGCGGCCTGCAGCAGCCCGGGCACGCCCAGCGTCGAGTCGGGGCGCAGCTCCAGAGGGTCGCACCAGTCGTCGTCCAGGCGGCGCAGCAGCGCGTGCACCGGCTCCAGGCCCTCGACGGTCTTCAGGTACACGCGGTCGTCGCGCACCGTCAGGTCGCCGCCTTCGACCAGCGGCAGGCCGAGGTAACGCGCGAGGTAGGCGTGTTCGTAGTAGGTCTCGCTGTACGGCCCGGGCGTCAGCAGCGCGACACGCGGCGTGGTGCCGCGGGCGACCTCGCGCGCCGCGGCCTCCACCGTGTCGAGCAGGCGCCGGTAGCTGGCCGCCAGATGCTGCACGCGCAGCTCGCGGAAGGCGTCGGGGAACTGGCGCGACACCAGCAGCCGGTTGTGCAGCACGTAGCCCAGGCCCGAGGGCCCCTGCGTGCGCTGGGCGACGACCCACCAGCGGCCGTCGGGGCCGCGCGCGAGGTCGAAGGCGACGATGTGCAGGCGCAGGCCGCCCGGCACGCGCGCGCCGATCATCGGCCGCAGGTAGCCCGGGTGGCGCAGCGCCAGCGCCGGCGGCAGCAGGCCCTCGGCGAGCAGGCGGCGTGCGCCGTAGAGGTCGTCGAGCACACGCTCGAGCAGCGCCGCACGCTGCATCACGCCGGCCTCGATGCCGGCCCAGTCGGCGGGCTCGATCAACAGCGGCAGCAGCTCCAGCGACCACGGCCGCATCGGCGCGCCCTGGTCGTCGAAGACGTTGTGCGTGACGCCGTCCAGGCGGATCTGCTGCGCGATCTGCAGCAGGCGGCGGTCGAGGTCGGCGGCGAGGTCGGCGCCGGCGGGCTCGGGCATCCAGTCGGCGAACTGCCGCCAGGCCGGCCGCACGCTGCCGTCGCCGGCGCGCAGCTCGTCCCAGACGCCGGGCTCGGCCGGCAGGGCGCGCTCGACGAACAGGCCGAGCGCACCGCCGGCGGCGGCGTCGGGGTCGAAAGGCAGCGTGCTCTGCGAGGCGTTCACCGGCGCGATCCTGCCACGGCGTTCAGCCGCGGCGCAGGTCCAGCGTGAACGGGAACTCCAGGCTGGGAGCCGCCGGCTCGACCTTCAGCGTGCCCGGCGTGTGGCCGTAGCGGAAGAAACGCGCCAGCCGCCGGCTTTCGGCCTCGTAGGCGTTGACCGGGAAGGTCTCGTAGTTGCGCCCGCCCGGGTGCGCGACGTGGTAGCGGCAGCCGCCCAGCGAGCGCTCCAGCCAGCGGTCGACGAGGTCCACCGTCAGCGGCGCGTGCTGCGGGATCGTCGGGTGCAGCGCCGACGGCGGCGCCCAGGCGCGGTAGCGCACGCCGCAGACGTACTCGCCGCTGCGCCCGGTGGGCTGCAGCGGCGCCGCGCGCCCGTTGACGGTGACGACGTGGCGGTTGTCGTTGAGGCCGGTGACCTTCAGCTCCAGCCGCTCCAGCGACGAGTCGACGTAGCGCACCGTGCCGCCGATCGCGCCCTCCTCGCCCATCACGTGCCAGGGTTCGAGCGCGGTGCGCAGCGTCAGCTTGACGCCCAGCGCCGCAACCTCGCCGATCAGCGGGAAGCGGAACTCGAAATGCGGCGCGAACCAGGCGGCGTCGAAAGCGAAGCCGGCGCGCTTCAGCTCGGCGACGACGTCGTCGAAGTCCAGCTGCACGAAGGTCGGCAGCAGGAAACGGTCGTGCAGCGCCGTGCCCCAGCGTGTCAGCCGCGTCGCGCCGCGGCCGGTGTAGGGCTCGCGCCAGAACCAGGCGACGAGCGCGCGCAGCAGCAGCTGCTGCGCCAGGCTCATGCGCGCATGCGGCGGCATCTCGAAGGCGCGCAGCTCCAGCAGCCCCAGGCGGCCGGTCGGGCCGTCGGGCGAATACAGCTTGTCGATGCAGAACTCGCTGCGGTGGGTGTTGCCGGTGACGTCGATCAGCAGGTTGCGCAGGCTGCGGTCGACGAGCCACGGCGGCACCTCGCCGCCCTCCTCCGCGATGCGGCGTTCCAGCTCGGCCAGCGCGATCTCCAGCTCGTAGACCTGGTCGTTGCGCGCCTCGTCGATGCGCGGTGCCTGGCTGGTCGGGCCGATGAACAGGCCGCTGAACAGGTAGCTGAGGCTGGGGTGGTTGTGCCAGTAGGCGAGCAGGCTGGCCAGCAGGTCGGGCCGGCGCAGGAAAGGGCTGTCGGCCGGCGTCGCGCCGCCGAGCACGAAGTGGTTGCCGCCGCCGGTGCCGGTGTGGCGGCCGTCGAGCATGAACTTCTCGGTCGACAGCCGCGTGCGGTGCGCGGCGTCGTAGAGGAACTCGGTGTGCTCGACCAGTTCGGCCCAGTCTTTCGCGGGGTGGATGTTGACCTCGATGACACCCGGGTCGGGTGTCACGGCCAGCGTCTTCAGGCGCGCGTCGCGCGGCGGCGGATAGCCTTCGAGCACGACCTTGACACCGAGTTCGACGCAGGTCGCCTCGACCTCGGCCAGCAGGTCCAGGTAGTCCTCCAGGTGCTGCAGCGGCGGCATGAAGACGTAGAGCACGCCGCTCTTGCCACCGTGCTCGGCCTCGGCCTTGGGGCCGTTGGCGCGCTGCGGGTCGCGCACCTCGACGCAGAGGGCCGTGCGGGTGATCCAGCCGGCCGACTCGCGGCGCTCGGGGCGGGCGTCGAGGCCCTGCGGATGAGGCGGGACAGGGATGCGGGCGATGGCGGGATCTCCCTCTCCCGCGGCGCGGGAGAGGGGCGGGGTGAGGGCTGGGGGTGCGCCGGCACCCTCACCCCAGCCCTCTCCCGCGAGCGGGAGAGGGGGCAGGTCCGTGCCGCGGGCGCTTCCCGGCCAGGCGACCGTGCCGCCTTCGGCGAAACCGCCGCCTTCGCGGTGCGCGTCCCAGCCGCGCGGCTGGGCGCGCACGCTGGCCGGCACCGGCAGCGGGGCCTGCGGCGCGAAGGGGTCGGGTGCGAACGAGGCCGGCCGGTCGCCAGCCTCGGCCCAGGGCAGCGAATCGAGCGGCAGACGCCAGCCCATCGGCGAGTCGCCGGGGATCAGGTAGAGGCGCTCGTCGCGCAGGAACCAGGGGCCGCTGATCCACTCCGGCCCCGCGGCGCCGGCGAACCACTCGCGGCGCAACGGCAAGGCGTAGCCGGTGACGGCATCCAGCCCGGCGCTGAAGACACGGCGCAGGCGCGCGCGCTCCAGCTCGTCGTCCAGGCGCGAGTCGAAGGGGTCGACGTTGCTCGGCAGCCGGCGCTCGCGCCAGAGGTAGTACCAGGCGTCTTCGTGGCCGGGCATCAGCCACTTCGGGTCCAGGCCCAGCCGGCGCGCCAGCGCGGCGCCGAAACGTTCAGCGTCGGCCACCGTGTAGGCATGCGTGTCGCGCTCGTCGGCGAACAGCGAGGCGTCGTGCCAGCAGGGCTGGCCGTCGGCGCGCCAGGCGATCGTCAGCGCCCAGCGCGGCAGCTGCTCGCCGGGGTACCACTTGCCCTGGCCGAAGTGCAGGAAACCACCTTCGCCGTAGTGCGCGCGCAGCCGGTGCACGAGTTCGTTCGCCAGACCGCGTTTGGTCGGGCCCAGCGCGTCGGTGTTCCATTCGGCGCCGTCGCGGTCGTCGACCGAGACGAAGGTCGGCTCGCCGCCCATCGTCAATCGCACGTCGCCGCGTTCGAGCTCGCGGTCGACCGCCTCGCCGAGCGCCAGCACGTCCTGCCACTGGTCCTCGGTGTAGGGCTTGGTGACACGCGGCGACTCGTGCACCCGCGTGACCTGCATCGTGTGGCCGAAGGTCACTTCGCAGGCGTCGACCGCGCCGGAGACCGGCGCCGCCGTCGAAGGCTCGGGCGTGCAGGCCACCGGGATGTGGCCTTCGCCGGCCAGCAGGCCTGAGGTCGGGTCCAGGCCGATCCAGCCGGCGCCCGGCAGGTAGACCTCGCACCAGGCGTGCAGGTCGGTGAAGTCGGTCTCGGCGCCGCTCGGGCCGTCGAGCGACTTCAGGTCGGGCTTCAGCTGGATCAGGTAGCCGGAGACGAACCGCGCCGCCAGGCCGCAGTGGCGCAGCGCCTGCACCAGCAGCCAGCCGGTGTCGCGGCAGGAGCCGGACTTCCTGGCCAGCGTCTCTTCGGGCGTCTGCACGCCGGGCTCGAGGCGGATCAGGTAGCTGATGTCACGCTGCAGCCGGCGGTTGATCTCGACGAGGAAGTCGATCGTGCGCACGCGTTCGCGCGGGATGCTGGCGACGAACTCGGCGAACAGCGGCGTCGCCTCGTCGCGCGCCAGGTAGGGCGCGAGGTCGTGCGCCAGTTCGGGCGCGTAGGCGAACGGGAAGTGCTCGGCCTCGGGTTCGAGGAAGAAGTCGAACGGGTTGTAGACCGACATCTCGGCCACCAGGTCGACGGTGACCTTGAACTCGGTCGTCTTCTCCGGGAAGACGAGGCGCGCCAGGTGGTTGGCGAACGGGTCCTGCTGCCAGTTGACGAAGTGCTCGCCGGGCTCGATGCGCAGCGAGTACGAGACGATGGGCGTGCGGCAGTGCGGCGCCGGGCGCAGACGCACGACCTGCGGCGAGAGCCCGACGCGGCGGTCGTAGCGGTAGTGCGTGACGTGGTTCAGCGCGACGTGGATGGACACGGACGGAGCTCCTGCGGCGGGATGCCGCGGTGTTGCAAGTGCCGGGCCACGGATGCAGCACGCGGGCTGCGACGATGATGCCAGCGCGGCGATGACGGCCGCAGCGCGCCGCGCAAGCCGGCCTCAGATGGCGAGCGCGGCTTCGAGCTCGGCCTGCAGCTCGGCTACCGCGTCGGCCCAGCGGCCCGCCGCCGGACGGCGGAACAGCCGCATCACGCCCGGATACCAGGGCGTGTCGGCGCGGCCTTCGAGCCAGCGCCAGTCGACGTTGTAGTCGGGCAGCAGCAGCGCGCACGGCGTGCCCAGCGCGCCGGCCAGATGGGCGATGGCGGTGTCGACGCTGACGACGAGGTCCAGGTTCTCGATCAGCGCCGCGGTGTCGGCCAGGTCGGCCACGTCGGGCATCGGGTTCAGCAGCGCGAACGGCGGCGCCGCGGCCTCGTCCTCGCCGGCGCCCTTCTGCAGGCTGACGAGCTGCACGCCGGGCAGCATGGCCAGCGGCGCCAGTTCGGCCAGCGACGGCAGCGAACGGCAGGCGTCGGTCTCGAAGCGCGGGTTGCCGCGCCAGACCAGGCCGATGCGGCGGCGGCCGCCGGCGTCACCGAGCACGGCGCGCCAGCGGGCGACGCGGGCCGGGTCCGGGCGCAGATAGGGCAGCGCGGCCGGCACCGAGTCGACGCGCGTGCCGAAGTGCCACGGCAGGCTCATCGCCGGCGCCCACAGGTCCCAGTCGCCCGGCGCGACCTCGGCCGTCGGCGGCACGACGACGTCGACGCCGTCGGCACCGGCCAGCAGGCGGACCAGCGGCGCATAGGCCAGCACGCCGACACGCCCGGCACCGGCGGCCTTGGCAACGGCGGCATAACGCACGAACTGGATCATGTCGCCGAGGCCGGCCTCGGCGCCGATGAGCAGCGAACGCCCGGCCAGCGGCTCGCCGGCCCAGCGCGGCAGCGGCAGCCGGGCGGCCAGCGTGTCGGACCAGCGGCGGCGCTCGAACAAGGCCCAGCCTTCGTCCCAGCAGCCCTGGCGCAGCCGCAGCGTCGCGAGGTTGAGCGCGGCGTCGACGTGGCCGGCGTCGAGCTCCAGCGCCCGCCGGTGGCAGCCTTCGGCCAGGCGCTCCAGGCCGGTGGCCGCGTAGAGCAGGCCCAGGTGCGTCCAGGCGGCGGCGGATGCCGGGTCCAGCGAGACCGCACGCGTCAGCGCGACCTCGGCGTCGAGCCGGCGCTTGCGCGTCAGCAGCAGCGTGCCGAGCAGGTTCCAGATCGGCGCCGCCTGCGGCGCCAGCGCCAGCGCGTCGCGGTAAGCGGCCTCGGCCTCGTCGGCGCGGCCGGCGCGTTCGAGCACCAGCGCGAGGTTGGCATGCGCCTCGGCCAGCGTCGGCTGCCGCACGATCGCCTCACGCAGCGCGGCCTCGGCGCCAGCCAGGTCGCCCGCTTCGAGGGCGCGGGTGCCCCTGGCGAACAAGGACTCGGCAGCGGCGGACACGGGTCAGGCGGGATCAGCGGGAGGACGGCCGATGATGCCAGTAGCGGCGCGAGCGCTCGCGCTCGCAGTGCGCGCGGCCGTCGGCGGCCAGCGTCCACGCGCCGCATTCGTCGCTGCGCACCAGCACGATGCCGCGCTCGACGAAGCGCGCGCTCACCTCCGGCGCCGGATGGCCGAAGCGGTTCAGGTAGCCGGCCTGCACGACGGCGACCCGCGGCGCGACCGCGTCGACGAAGGCCTCGCTCGACGAGCTGCGGCTGCCGTGGTGCGGCACGACGAGCACGTCGGCACGCAGCGGCGCACCGGCGGCCACCAGCGCCCGCTCCTGTGCGGCCGGCAGGTCACCGGGCAGCAGCACGCTGGCGAGCGCACCGCGCACGCGCAGCACGCAGCTCGTGGCGTTCGACGCCTCGTCGGCGATGGCCATGCCGGCCGGCGGGTGCAGGACCTCGAAGTCGACGCCGTCCCAGCGCCAGCGCTCGCCGGCCATGCAGCGCCGGTGCGGCACGCGGCCGAGCAGCGGGTGCTCGGCCGGCAGCGAGCCGACGATCTCGGCGACCGGCAGCGCCTGCAGCAGCGCGGCGCCGCCGCCGACATGGTCGCCGTCGCGGTGGCTGAGCATCAGCAGGTCGATGCGGCGCTCGCCACGGGCGCGCAGCAGCGGCACGAGCACGCGCGAGCCGGCATCGGCCTCGGGGCTCCAGCGCGGGCCGGCGTCGAACACCAGCAGGTGCCGCGCGGTGCGCAGCAGCAGCGCGCTGCCCTGGCCGACATCGGCGGCGACGAGCTCGAAACGCCCCTCGGCCGGCCGCGGCAGCGGCGGTGCGAGCAGCGGCAGCATCAGCGGCAGCGCCAGCCCGCGCAGCCGCCACGGCAGCGGCAGCACCGCGAGCAGCCCGCCCAGCAGCCCGGCGGCGACGGCCCAGGGCGGCGCCGCGGCCGCCGTCCACGAGGCCCACGGCCAGGCGGCCAGCGCCGCCAGCAGCACGCGCAGCCCGTCGACCAGCCCGGCCGCCGCCAGCCACAGCGGCGGCAGCAGCACGCCGGCCAGCGCCAGCGGCGTCACCGCCAGCGTCACCAGCGGGATGGCGACCAGGTTGGCGACGAAGCCGACCACCGACACCTGCTGGAAGAACAGCAGCGTCAGCGGCGCCAGGCCGACGGTGGCCACGGCCTGGGTGCGCAGGCCGCCGCGCGCGGCGCGTGCGAGCGCCGCCGCGCGGCGGCGCCAGGGGCGCGGGTCCGCGGCGGCAGTGGCCTGCGCCGCGTGCGCCGGCTCGGACACCGCCAGCAGCGCCACCGCGACGAAGGACAGCCAGAAACCCGGCTGCAGCGGCGCCCAGGGATCGATCAGAACGACGGCCAGCGCCGCGGCCAGCAGCACCGCCGGCAGCGGCCAGCGCCGGCCGGCGCTGCGCAGCACGACGACGGTGGCCAGCATGCCGACCGTGCGCTGCGCCGGCACGCCCCAGCCGGCGGCCAGCGCGTAGGCCGCGGCGCAGGCCAGCCCGCCCCAGCGCGCGGCCTGCGGCGCCGGCAGCACCAGCAGGCCGCGCCCGGCGTGCCGCCACAGCCGGCCGATCACGGCACCGGCCAGCCAGGCGAACATCGTCACGTGCAGGCCGGAGATGCTCATCAGGTGGGCGACGCCGGTGACGCGGAAGAGCTCCCAGTCCTCGCGCTCGATCGCCGCCTGGTCGCCGATCGCCAGCGCCGCCAGCACGCCCGCGGCGGCCGGGTCGGCGACCCGCGCGAAGACCGCGTCGCGCACGCGCTGGCGCCAGCGCTCCAGCGGTGCCGCGGCGTCGACCGCCAGCCGTTGCGGCGCGGGGGCGGCGCGCACGCTGCCGGTGGCGCCGATGCCCTGGATGAACCAGGCCAGCTCGGCGTCGAAGCCGTGCGGATTGAGCCCGCCGTGCGGCGGCTTGAGCCGGACGTGCCAGCGCCAGCGTTCACCGACCGCCGGCACCGGCGGGCGCGCGTCGCCGTCGACATACCCGCCGAGCACGACCCGCGGCGGCACCGTCACCGGGCGGCCGTCGGCCGTGGCCGCGCCCTCGGTCTCGACGGTGAAACGCACACCGCCGGCATGCACCGCCGGGATGCGCACGACGACGCCGGTGAGCACCAGCTCGGCACCGGCCAGCCCGGGCGCCAGGCGCTCGGCCAGGCGCTGGGTGGCACGCCAGTCGGTGGAGGCGGCGCCGAGCGCGGCGGCGGCCAGTGCCAGCGAGGCCGCACGGCGCGGGCCGCGGCCCCCGGCCAGGGCCAGCAACGTGGCGGCGGACACCAGCAGAAGCAGCTGGATCTGCGCGCCCCAGGGTTCGGGCTGGTGCAGCTGCAGCAGCACACCGGCCAGCCAGCCAGCACCGGCGGCCCACCACTCTCGCGCCGCAGGCTCCGCCGGGCCGGTCATCGGCCCAGTGTAGGATGGCCCGTTCCCCTGAACGGCACCCCCGAAGGCGTGCCCTCCCGAGCCGACCATGAGCATCCAAGACCGCCTGAACCAGCTGGGCATCACGCTGCCCGCCGTCGCCGTGCCCGCCGCCGCCTACGTGCCTTTCGTGCAGACCGGCAAGCTCGTCTTCATCTCCGGCCACATCGCCAAGCGCGACGGCAAGCCCTGGGTCGGCCAGCTCGGCCTGACGATGACCACCGCCGAAGGCCAGGCCGCGGCGCGCGCGATCGCCGTCGACCTGCTGGGCACGCTGGCGGCCGCGGCCGGCGGGCTGGAGAACGTCGCCCGCATCGTCAAGGTGATGAGCCTGGTGAACAGCACGCCGACCTACACCGAGCAGCACCTGGTGACCAACGGCGCCAGCGAGCTCTTCGTCGAGGTCTTCGGCGCCGAGGTCGGCGCCCATGCGCGCAGCGCCTTCGGCGTCGCCCAGATTCCGCTGGGCGCCTGCGTCGAGATCGAACTGATCGCCGAGCTTAAGTGACCCCCCCCGTAACGCGCGAGCGGAGCCGGCGATGAAGCGCGCCGATCTGGTGCTGGGTGCGATCGCGCTCGGCGGCCCGGCGGCCGTCGCCGCGGCCTACTACACCCAGCACGCCTGGAACATGCCACCGTGCCCCTGGTGCGTGCTGCAGCGCCTGATCTTCCTGGCGCTGGCGGCGGCAGCGGCGCTGGCGCTGGTCTGGCGCTCACCGCTGGGGCGGCGTGTCGGCGCGCTGCTGGCGCTGGGCTTTGCCGGCTGCGGCATCGGCGCGGCGCTGTGGCAGCACTTCGTCGCGGCCAGCGAGGCCACGTGCGACCTGTCCTTCGCCGAACGTTTCATCGGCGCGCTCGGCCTGGACGCTCGCTACCCCGACCTGTTCATGGCGATGACCAGCTGCGCCGACGCGGCCACCCGCCTCTTCGGCCTGCCCTACGAGTTCTGGAGCCTGGGCCTGTTCGTGCTGTCGGCGCTCGGGGCCATCACCGTGATGGCGCAGCCGCGGCGCTGAACGCGGCGAACGCCGGCCGCGGTCGGCCTCTCAGGCCTTGCGCCGGCGCAGGCCGGCACCGGCGGCGCCCAGCGCCAGCAGCGCGAGTGCCGCGCTGCCCGGCTCGGGCACGTCGTTGCTGGCCGGCTTGGCCGGCCCCTGGCGCAGCGAGGCCATCAGGAAGTCCTGCGAGCCGCTGCGCTGCAGCACCGAGATGTCGTAGATCGAGCTGACGCCGGCGGCGGCCAGCAGCAGCTCGTTGGCGTAGTCGCCCAGCGCCCGCAGCGGCCGGCCCTCGGCGAGGTTGAAGCCGCTGCCCGAACGCACGCTCGTGTCCTTGTCGTAGACGGTGTTCCAGATCGCGAGCTGCAGCGCCGCCGACTCGAAGGCCGTGTCGACCGCCGACGCGTTCTGGCCGACGTAGGTCATCAGGCGGCCCAGCAGGTCGACCTTGGCCTGGCTGCCGAAGTAGTCGAGACCGCCGACGAGCTGGTAGCCGGTCATCGCCTGCCGGCCGAACGAGAAGGTCTCCTCGAGCTCGACGCAGTAGGTGATGAAGTCGGTGGCGGCGCTCTGGCCGTCGGCCAGCCAGCTGCCCTTGAACGCGCCGGCCTCGACGCTGAAGCTGTGGCGGTAGCTGTTGCCGCGCGCCGGCACGTCGGGGCTGACGTAGGCGCCCTCGACCGACACGCCGCTGCCGTAGGCCCAGTCGGTGAGCGTGACGCTGGCGGCCTGGGCCGCACCGGCGGCCGTGAACAGGGCGATCGCGCCGACGGCGGCGCGCAGGAGAACGGGGGTCATCGTCGGGTCCGCATGAGCTTGCAACGGGCCGGACGATAGAAGCCGTTACGGTTTGACACATCCCCGCGCTCCGGGGTGCGGCGCCTGCTGCGGGCGGGCGAGCGTGAGATCGTGCACGCCCGCCGCAGCTTCAGGGGGCCGGCGAGCGCAGCGCGGCGACCTTCTGGAAGCCTTCCAGCTTGCGCCCCTTGCGCGCACGTTTGCCGATGCAGCTGGTGAAGGCGCTGTTGCGGATCTCCTCGTCGCGCGCCTTGCCGCCGCGGCCGCTGCCGACGACCAGCACCGACTGCGCGCAGGCCGCCACCGCGACCAGCGGCGTCGCCGCGTCGACGTCCATCAGCGTCAGCCCGCGGCCGCCGTTGGGCTGGTGCTTCAGCTCGTCGAGCGGGTAGACCAGCAGCCGGCCGTCGGCCGCCAGGCAGGCGGCGTTCGTCTGGCCGGCGGCCACGGCCCAGGGCTCGAGCGGGCGCTCGCCCGCTTCCAGCGTCAGGAAGCTCTTGCCGGCACGCTGGCGGCCGTGCAGGTCGCCGGCCTTGGCCAGCAGGCCGAAGCCGCCGCTGTTGGCCAGCAGCAGCGTCGTGTCGGCGGCGCCGGCCCAGTAGTGGGCGATGGCGGTGCCGGCTTCCAGCTCGATCAGCGTCGTGATCGGCACGCCGTCGCCGCGCCCGCCGGGCAGCGACGAGACGGCGACGCTGTAGACGCGGCCACGGTCGCCGAAGACCAGCAGCGTGTCGACGCTGCGGCAGGCGAAGGTGGCGTAGAGCGCGTCGCCGGCCTTGAAGCCCAGCGTCGAACGTTCGACCTCGTGGCCCTTCAGCGCCCGCACCCAGCCCTTCTGGCTGACGACCACCGTCACCGGCTCGTCGACGACGCGGATCTCGGCGACCGCGCGGCGCTCTTCCTGGATCAGCGTGCGGCGCTCGTCGCCGCAGGCCTTGGCGTCGGCCTCGATCTCGCGGATCAGCGTGCGCTTCAAGACCGCCGGGCTGGCGAGGATCTCTTCGAGCTTGGCCTGCGTTTCGCGCAGCTCCTTCAGCTCCTGCTCGATCTTGATCGCCTCCAGCCGCGCGAGCTGGCGCAGCCGCAGGTCGAGGATGTCGTCGGCCTGGCGCTCGCTCAGATTGAAGCGGGCGATCAGCGCGGCGCGCGGCTCGTCGCTCTCGCGGATGATGCGGATCACCTCGTCGATGTTCAGCAGCACCAGCTGCCGGCCTTCGAGCACGTGGATGCGCTCCAGCACCTTGTCCAGGCGATGGCGCGTGCGCCGCTGCACGGTCTGCTGGCGAAAGCCGATCCACTCCTCCAGCATCTGGCGCAGGCTCTTCTGCGTCGGCCGGCCGTCGGCGCCGACCATCGTCAGGTTGACCGGCGAGTTGCACTCCAGGCTGGTGTTGGCCAGCAGCGTCGTGATCAGGTCCTGCTGCGAGACGGTGCGGCTCTTGGGCTCGAAGACCAGGCGCACCGGCGCGTCCTTGCTGGACTCGTCGCGCACCGCGTCGAGCACCGCGAGAACGGTCTGCTTGAGCTGCTGCTGCTCCTGCGTCAGCGCCTTCTTGCCGGGGCGCAGCTTGGGGTTGGTCAGCTCCTCGATCTCCTCGAGCACACGCTGGGCGCTGGTGCCCGGCGGCAGCTCGTTGACGACGAGCTGCCACTGGCCGCGCGCCAGGTCCTCGATCGTCCAGCGCGCGCGGACCTTCAGGCTGCCGCGGCCGCTGGCGTAGGCGGCGCGGATCTCGGCGGCGCTGCTGATGATCTGGCCGCCGCCGGGGAAGTCGGGGCCGGGCAGCAGGGTGTACAGCGCGTCGTCGGCCAGCGCCGGGTCGCGGATCAGCTCGACCGCGGCGGCCGCGACCTCGCGCAGGTTGTGGCTGGGGATCTCGGTGGCCAGGCCGACGGCGATGCCCGAGGCGCCGTTGAGCAGCACGAAGGGCAGGCGCGCCGGCAGCTGACGCGGCTCCTGGGTCGAGCCGTCGTAATTGGGCTGGAAGTCGACCGTGCCTTCGTCGATCTCGTCGAGCAGCAGGCGCGCGATCGGCGCCAGGCGGGCCTCGGTGTAGCGCATCGCTGCCGCGCCGTCGCCGTCGCGGCTGCCGAAGTTGCCCTGGCCGTCGACCAGCGGGTAGCGCTGGCTGAAGTCCTGGGCCATGCGCACCATCGCGTCGTAGGCCGCGGTGTCGCCGTGCGGGTGGTAGCGGCCGAGCACGTCGCCGACGACACGTGCGCTCTTCACCGGCTTGGCGCCGACGTTGCCGTTGTAGCCCAGCCCCATGCGGTGCATCGCGTACAGGATGCGGCGCTGCACCGGCTTCTGGCCGTCGCAGACGTCGGGCAGCGCGCGACCCTTGACGACCGACAGCGCGTACTCGAGGTAGGCGCGTTCGGCGTAGTCGGCCAGCGTCAGGGCGTCGGCGGGTTCGGCCGCCGCGAAATCGAAGAGGTCTCGCATGCAGGGCGGGCGGCCGCGGGGCCGCTCGGCTTGGAAAGGCGGCGATTCTCGCAAACGCCGCCGGGCGGCGCCGGAGCGCGCCGGTTCAGCCCAGCGCCAGCCGCGTCGCGCGCGCCGCCTGGCTGCGCTGCAGCAGCGCCCAGTACAGCTCCAGCACCAGGTGCACGTGGGCGCGGGTCTCGGCCAGGCGCGGCAGGCCGCCGTGGCGGCGCACCGTGCCTTCGCCGGCGTTCCAGGCCGCCAGCGCGAGCTCGATGCGGCCGTAGCGGCGCGTCAGGTCGGCGAGCATGCGCGCGCCGGTGTGGATGTTGGTGCGCGCGTCGAGCAGGCGCTCGGCCGCAGGCTGGCGGCGCTCGGCCGCGGTCGCGTAGCGGTCGCCGGTGACGGCGGTGATCTGCATCAGCCCGATCGCGCCGCGCGGCGACACCGCGTCGCGGCGGAAACCCGACTCGACGGCGATGACGGCGGTCAGCAGTTCGGCGTCGACACCGTGCAGGCGGGCGGCCTCGCGCACCCAGGGCACCAGCACCTTGGCCTCCGGCGCGATTTCCATCCAGGTCAGCAGCGCGTCGGCGCCGTCGCGTTTGCCGGGCACGCGCGGGCCGGTGGCGGCGGTGTCGGCATGCACCAGGCGGTAGCGGGAGTCGACCGCGCGCGAGGCGAAGTGCGCCACGCCCTGGGCGTCGACAAAACCCCAGAGTTCGGCATGGGCCGGGCCACCGGCGGCCAGCAGCAGCGCCAGCAGGACGGGACGGAGGAAGCTCGGGCGGACGCGGGACACGATCGCCGCATCGTAGGCGGCGCACCGCCGCCGCGATCCGGCGAACACCGCCGTCGCGGTGGTGCAGTTCGGCGCCGCGCAAATGAAAACCGCCGGGCACGGCCGGCGGTTCTCGGATGGCGGGCCAGGCCTTGCGGCGAGGGCCGAGCCTGGCGCGAGAGGCCTGGCGGCCTCTCGCGTCGCGGCTCAGTTCGCGCAGCCCAGCGTGTTGATGCGGTCGATCGCGGCCTTGGCCTGCACCAGGCCGGCGCCGGTCTTGTCGTCGCGGCCGGGGTCGCCGATGTCCAGCGCGCTCTTGACCAGCGTGCTGCGGATCTGCTGCGCGCTGCAGCTCGGGAAGTAGCTCCACACCAGCGCCGCGACACCGGAGGCGTGCGGCGTGGCCATCGAGGTGCCGTTGAACGCGGCGTACTTGGCCGGATCGGGTTCGATCGCGACGTAGGTCGACTGGCCGAGCTGGCCCATCAGCGCCGCGCCGTCGGCCTGCGTGATGCCGACCGACGGGATCGTCGTGACGACGTCACCCATCGTGCCGGCCAGCTCGCCCGCGGTGTTGTTGTAGATGACCGCACCGACACCGCCGCTGGTCTGGCAGTTCACGACCTTGTCGGCGAACGAGATGTTGCCGCGCGAGATCAGGCAGACCTTGCCGGTCATCGAGCCGGCGGCCGGGGTGTCGCCAAAGCCGAAGTCGGCGAGCGCACCGGTGGCGCCGGTGACCGGCGAGCCTTCCATCGACAGCGAGGGCACGGCGACGCCGCCGACCTTCAGCACGCTCATCGTCAGCACGTTGGGCGGCACCGTCGAGACGACGGCGACGCCCGGCGCGGCGATCTCCACCGTCGCGTTGTATTGCGAGAACGAAGCCCAGGCCTTGTTCTCGTCGACGGCAGCGACCGACATCACGTTGTCGAAGCCGGCCGGGTACGACACCGCCGTCGTGCCGGCATTGCCCGCCGCGGCGATGAACAGGATGCCCTTCTGCGTCAGGCGGTCGATGGCGCGCTTCTCGGTGCGGCTGGGGCTGGCGCTGCCCAGCGACATCGAGACGATGTTCGCCTTGGCGCGGCCGCAGGCGTTGATGGCCTTGGTGATCGTCGAGGCGCTGGCGCTGCCGGAGGCGTCGAACACCTTGGCGATGTACAGCGAGACCTGCTTGCGGCCGTTGACGCCGACGACGCCGACATCGTTGTCCAGCGCCGCGACGGTGCCGGCGACGTGCGTGCCGTGCGCGTTCTCGTCGGTGTTCCAGCTGCCCGAGCCGGAGAAGTTCTGGCCCGCCAGCTTGTTGCCGGCGAGGTCCTCGTGCGTGCCGTCGATGCCCGAGTCGACGATGCAGACCTTGGGTGTCCAGGCCGGCGTGCCGGCCACCTGATCGGCCTGCACGGCGGTGATGCCGTAGGGCAGCGTCTGCGTCGACGCGGCCGCCAGCGCCGCCTTGCGGCTCTTGATCGAGGTGCTGCGCTGGCCCTGGAGGGTGTGGATCACGTCCTCTTCGACGTAGTCGACGCCGGCCAGCGCCCGCAGCTTGGCGAGCTTGGCGCGCGGCACGGTGACCGCGATCGCGTTGTCGTCGGCGAGGTCGGCGCGGAGCTTGCCGCCAAGACCGGCGAGCCCGCTGCGCAGCTTGGCGGCGGCGCCGGCCTTGTACGCGACGATGACGTTCACGCTGCCCGCGTCGGCCGCGACGGCCGCCATCGACGCGCTGCAGACGACCGCCGACACGGCCAGCAAGACGGCCGTGCGCAACGGCTTGAGAACCTGGGTCATGGGACGAACTCCGGCAAAGAAAAGCCACATGCGGCAGAAGCATTTGACTTTTCCGACGCCGGAGCAGAGCGTCAACCCCCGATCCCGGCGTCAGGAGAACACCGAGCGCAGCCCCGTCAGACGTCGATCTCGACCGCGTCGGCGCGCAATTCCATCAGGTCGCGGCGGGCCTGCGCCTCGCCCTTGCCCATCAGCCGCGTGAACAGCTCGACGGTGTTGTCGAAGCCCGGTGCGCCGAAGGCCACCGGCAGCAGGCGGCGAGTCTCGGGGTTCAGCGTCGTGTCCCAGAGCTGCTCGGCGTTCATCTCGCCGAGGCCCTTGAAGCGGCTGATGGTCCACGAGCCTTCACGCGCGCCTTCCTTGCGCAGCTTGTCCAGCGCCGCCTCGAGCTCGCCGTCGTCCAGCGCATAGAGCTTGGCCGCCGGGCGCTTGCCGCGCGCCGGCGCGTCGATGCGGTACAGCGGCGGGCGCGCGACGTAGACGTGGCCGCGTTCGATCAGCTTCGGGAAGTGGCGGAAGAACAGCGTCAGCAGCAGCACCTGGATGTGCGAGCCGTCGACGTCGGCGTCCGACAGGATGCAGACCTTGCCGTAGCGCAGCCCGGACAGGTCGGGCTCGTCGGCCGGGCCGTGCGGGTCGACGCCCAGCGCCACCGAGATGTCGTGGATCTCGTTGTTCTTGAACAGCAGGTCGCGTTCGACCTCCCAGGAGTTCAGCACCTTGCCGCGCAGCGGCAGGATGGCCTGGGTCTCCTTGTCGCGGCCCATCTTGGCGCTGCCGCCGGCGGAGTCGCCTTCGACGAGGAAGACCTCGTTCAAGCTCAGGTCGCGGCTCTCGCAGTCGGTCAGCTTGCCGGGCAGCACGGCGACACCCGAGCCCTTCTTCTTCTCGACCTTCTGGCCGGCACGCTGGCGCGTCTGCGCCTGGCGGATCACGAGCTCGGCCAGCTTCTTGCCGAACTCGACGTGCTGGTTGAGCCAGATCTCCAGCGCCGGGCGCACGAAGCTGGCGACGAGCTTCAGCGCGTCGCGGCTGTTCAGCCGCTCCTTGATCTGGCCCTGGAACTGCGGGTCCAGCACCTTGGCCGACAGCACGAAGCTGGCGCGCGAGAACACGTCCTCGGGCATCAGCTTGACACCCTTGGGCAGCAGCGCGTGCAGCTCGATGAAGCCCTTGACCGCCTGGAACAGGCCATCCTTCAGGCCGGACTCGTGCGTGCCGCCGGCCACCGTCGGGATCAGGTTGACGTAGCTCTCGCGCAGCGTCGTGCCTTCGTCGGTGAAGGCCACGCACCAGGCCGCGCCCTCGCCTTCGGCGAAGCTCTCGGTCTCGTTGGCGGCGGCGTACTGGGCACCTTCGAACAGCGGGATCAGCGGCTCGGCGGCCAGGCTCTGCAGCAGGTAGTCGCGCAGGCCGGACTCGTAGCGCCAGGTCTGGGTCTCGCCGGTCTTCTCGGTCGTCAGCGTGACGGTGACGCCGGGCATCAGCACGGCCTTGCTGCGCAGCAGGTGCAGCAGCTCGCCGCGCGGCAGCTCGGGGCTCTCGAAATACTTCGGGTCGGGCCAGACGCGCACGCGTGTGCCGTGGCGGCGTTCACTGGACGTCGCCTTGCGCACCGCCAGCGGCTCGATGACCTCGCCACCGTTGCCGAAGGCCAGCGTCGCGCACTGGCCTTCGCGCCAGACCGTCACCTCCAGCCGTGTCGCCAGCGCGTTCGTCACGCTGACACCGACACCGTGCAGGCCGCCGGAGAAGCTGTAGGCGCCGCCCGAGCCCTTGTCGAACTTGCCGCCGGCGTGCAGCCGCGTGTAGACGATCTCCAGCACCGGCACCTGCTCCTCGGGGTGCAGACCGAAGGGGATGCCGCGGCCGTCGTCCTCGACGGCGACCGAGCCGTCGGCGTGCAGCGTCACCGCGATGCGTTTGCCGAAGCCCGCCAGCGCCTCGTCGGCGGCGTTGTCGATCACTTCCTGGACCACGTGCAGCGGGTTGTCCGTGCGCGTGTACATGCCCGGCCGCTGCTTGACGGGCTCCAGGCCCTTCAAGACGCGGATCGAGGCTTCGGCATAACTGCCCTGCTTGATTGCCATAGGGGGCGGATTCTAGGAACCCCGGGGATGGGGTCAGGCGGATGGGGTCAGGTCCCGAGGGACCTGACCCCAGTCTTCCCTGCGGCGCCTCAACCGTAGCGAGCGATGTTCAGCGGCGCGACGTCGATCTCGGGCTGGCGGCCCGAGACGATGTCGGCGATGACACGCCCGGTACCGGCGGCCATCGTCCAGCCCAGCGTGCCGTGGCCGGTGGCCAGCAGCAGGTCGCGCACCGGCGTCTCGCCGACGATCGGCGTGCCGTCGGGCGTCATCGGGCGCAGGCCGCACCAGAACTCGGCGCGCGAGACGTCGCCGCCACGCGGGAACAGGTCGGTGACGACGTGCTCCAGCGTCTGGCGGCGGCCGCCACGCAGCGTCAGGTCGAAGCCGCCGAGCTCGGCCGTGCCGCCGACGCGGATGCGGTCGCCCAGGCGCGTGACGGCCACCTTGTGCGTCTCGTCCATGATCGTCGACTCGGGCGCGAAGGCGGCGTCGGTGATCGGCACCGTGATCGAGTAGCCCTTGACCGGGTAGATCGGCAGGCTGAGGCCCAGCGGCTTCATCCACTGCGGCGAGAAGCTGCCGAGCGCGACGACGACACGGTCGGCCGTCAGCGTGCCGGCCGTCGTGCGCACGCCCGAGACGCGGCCGCCCGAGACCTCGACGCCCTGCACCGTCGTGTCGAAGCGGAAGCGCACGCCCAGCGCACGCGCCATCTCGGCCAGGCGGTTGGTGAACTTGAAGCAGTCGCCGGTCTCGTCGTTGGGCAGGCGCAGCGCGCCGACGAACTTTTCCTGGGTGAGCGCGAGCGCCGGCTCGACCTTGACGAAACCCTCGCGGTCCAGCACCTCGAAGGGCACGCCGTACTGGCGCAGCACCTCGACGTCGCCGCCGATGCCGTCGAGCTGCTTCTGGGTGCGAAACAGCTGCAAGGTGCCCTGGGCGCGGTCGTCGTACTCGATGCCGGTCTCGGCACGCAGCGCCTTCAGGCAGTCGCGGCTGTACTCGGCGATCGGCACCATGCGGCTCTTGTTCAGCGCATAGGCGCGGGCGTTGCAGTTGGCCAGCATCGCCAGGCCCCAGCGCCACATCTTCGGGTCGAGCAGCGCGCTGACGACCAGCGGCGAATGCTGCATCAGCATCCACTTGACGGCCTTCAGCGGCACGCCCGGGCCGGCCCAGGGCGACGAGTAGCCCGGCGAGATCTCGCCGGCGTTGCCGAAGCTGGTTTCCAGCGCCGGGCCGCTCTGGCGCTCGACGACCTCGACCTCGTGCCCCGACTTCGCGAGGTAGTAAGCCACCGAGGTGCCGATGACACCGCTGCCCAGGACCAGGACCTTCATGCGCCGCTGCCGTTGCCGTTGAAGAGGCGCACTCTACCGACCGGCCCGCAGACGCTTTCACCATAGTTTCCCGAACATCTCCTCACGATTCACCATTCAAAAGCGCATGCACCGAATCGCCTGCAACTGAACCGCGAAAGTGCACGAAGGAACCACGGTGGAGCACAGCCATTGCCGCGCCGACCGCGCCGCCGACGCGCCCTCGCCGCATTGGATACATTGCGCCCCCATGACCCCCGCCACGACCGCACCGCGCCTGTCGATGACGCAGGTGCTGCTCTGCGGCGCCGCGATCGTCACCCTCAGCATGGGCATCCGCCACGGCTTCGGCCTGTGGCTGCAGCCGATCACGATGGACCGCGGCTGGACACGCGAGACCTTCGCTTTCGCGCTGGCGGTGCAGAACCTGGCCTGGGGCCTGGCCGGGCCGGTGGCCGGCATGCTGGCCGACCGCTGGGGCGCCTTCCGCGTGCTGATCGTCGGCTCGGTGCTGTACGCGCTGGGCCTGGTGTCGATGGCGCTCGCCACCTCGGGGCTGGCCTTCACCGGCGGCGCCGGGCTGCTGATCGGCATCGCCCAGTCGGGCACGACCTACGCGGTGATCTACGGCGTCATCGCGCGCAACGTCGCGCCCGAGAAACGCTCCTGGGCGATGGGCGTGGCCGCCGCAGCGGGTTCGTTCGGCCAGTTCCTGATGGTGCCGGTGGAGAACTGGCTGATCGGCGGGCTGGGCTGGCAGAACGCGCTGTTCCTGCTCGGCTGCGCGGCGCTGGCCATCGTGCCGCTGGCCTTCGGCCTGAAGGAGCCGGCCGGCGCCGGCGTGCACACCGGCCCGGCACAGAGCGTGGGCGCGGCGCTGCGCGAGGCGCTGGGCTACCGCAGCTTCCTGCTGCTGACCGCCGGCTACTTCGTCTGCGGCTTCCAGGTCGTGTTCATCGGCGTGCACATGCCGGCCTACCTGAAGGACCAGGGCCTGGGCCCCGAGGTCGCGACCACCGCGCTGGCGCTGATCGGCCTGTTCAACGTCTTCGGCACCTATGCCGCCGGCGTGCTGGGGCAGAAGCTCGCCAAGCGCCACATCCTGGCCGCGATCTACCTGCTGCGCGCCATCGTCATCACGATCTTCGTGCTGTCGCCGATCACGACCTGGGGCGTCTATCTCTTCGCCGCGACGATGGGCGTGCTGTGGCTGTCGACGGTGCCGCCGACCAACGCCATCGTCGCCCAGATCTTCGGCGTGCGTTACATGTCGATGCTGGGCGGCATCGTCTTCCTCAGCCACCAGGTCGGCTCCTTCCTCGGCGTCTGGCTCGGCGGCCGGCTCTACGACACGACCGGCAGCTACCAGGTCGTCTGGTGGATCGCGGTGGCGCTGGGCGTGTTCGCGGCTCTCGTCAACCTGCCGGTGCGCGAGACGGCGATCCCGCGCGCCGAGGCGCGCCCGGTGGCGGCATGAAGACCGGCCGCGTGCTGGCCTGGATCGCGGCGGCCGCCGTGCTCGGCGCGGTCTTCGCCGCCTACCGCGACCCGCACACCGTCGTCGACCTGGCGACGCGCGTCTGGTCCTGCTTCTGATGCCGGGCCTCGCCCCGCCGTCGGACTGGCTGCAGCGCTGGACCCACCTGCTGCCCGCCGGCGGCCGCGTGCTCGATGTGGCCTGCGGCCACGGCCGGCACGTGCGCTGGCTGGCCGAACGCGGCTGGCACGTCACTGCCGTCGACCGCGACGTGCAGGCGCTGGCGCCGCTGTCGGCCATCGCCGAGACCGTCGTCGCCGACCTCGAGGCCGGCCCCTGGCCCCTGCCCGGCCGCCGCTTCGACGCGGTGCTGGTGACGAACTACCTCTGGCGGCCGCTGTTCCCGGCGCTGCGCGCGGCGCTGGCCGACGGCGGCGTGCTGATCTACGAGACCTTCGCGCGCGGCCAGGAGAGCTACGGCCGGCCGTCGCGGCCGGAGTTCCTGCTGGCACCGGGCGAACTGCTGGCCGCCGCCTCGGGCCTGCACGTGCTGGCCTATGAAGACGGGCTGCTCGACGGGCCGACGCGGCGCGTGCAGCGCATCGTCGCCATCGCGCCGCCCAGCGGCGCGCTCGCCCTCGCCGGAGCGCGGCACTCTGGCAGCTAAAATCGGCGATTTACCGCGGCTACGGCTTAAGCGCATGAAGGCAATTGTTGGCAGCATCGTCGCGCTCGTCACGCCGATGCACCCGGACGGCAGCGTCGACTACGAGGCACTCGGCCGGCTCATCGACTGGCACATCGCCGAAGGCACCGACTGCATCGGCGTCGTCGGCACCACCGGGGAATCGGCGACGCTCACGGTGCCCGAGCACTGCGAGGTGATCCGCTTCTCGGTCGAACGCGCCCAGGGCCGCGTGCCGATCATGGCCGGCGCCGGCGGCAACTCGACCGCCGAGGCGATCGAGCTGACGCGCTTCGCCAAGGAAGTCGGCGCCGACTGCACGCTGCAGGTCGTGCCCTACTACAACAAGCCGTCGCAGGAAGGCATGTACCGCCACTTCCGCGCGATCGCCGAAGCGGTCGACCTGCCGCTGATGCTCTACAACGTGCCCGGCCGCACGGTCGCGGACATGCTGCCGGAAACCGCGCTGCGCGTCGCCCAGGTGCCGGGTGTCTTCGGCATCAAGGAAGCCACCGGCAACATCGAACGCGCCGCCTGGCTGATCAAGCACGCGCCCGAAGGCTTCTCGGTCTATTCCGGCGACGACGGCACCGCCGTCGCGCTGATGCTGCTGGGCGGCAAGGGCAACGTCAGCGTCACCGCCAACGTCGCGCCGCGGCTGATGCACGAGATGTGCGTCGCGGCGATCGAAGGCGACGCGCGCCGCGCGACGGCCATCCACTTCCAGCTGCTGGCGCTGCACCGCGCGCTGTTCTGCGAGTCCAACCCGGCGCCCGCGAAGTGGGCGCTGCACCGGATGGGCCGCTGCGCCAACGTGCTGCGCCTGCCGCTGCTGCCCGTCACCGAGGCCGGCCAGGCCGCGGTCGACGCCGCGCTCGCCGACAGCGGCGTGTGCATCTGAAGAAGCCCCTCACCCGCCACCCGCGGCCGCCACAGGCCGCGCCGGAGACCGTCACCGTGAATCGTATTCCCGTCGTTCCCGCAGCCCGGACCACCGCGCTCGCCGTCGCCGTCGCGCTGGCCGGCTGCTCCTCGATCGGCGACATGCTGTCGGGCGACAAGGTGGACTACCGCAGCACCAAGGTGCGCGAGCAGCCGCTGGACGTGCCGCCGGACCTGAGCCAGCTCGCACGCGACAGCCGCTACCAGGCCCAGGGCGGTGTCGTCAGCGCCGCCAACTCCGGCCTGGCGACGTCGGCCAACGGCGCCGCCATGGCCGGCGCCGGCGCCGTGGCCCCGGCGGCACGCGGCGAGACCCGCGTCGAGCGCCTGGGCAACGAGCGCTGGCTCGTCGTGCCGATGTCGCCCGACCAGCTCTGGCCGCAGCTGAAGACCTTCTGGCAGGAGCGCGGCTTCGTCATCGAGAGCGAGGACGCGCAGACCGGCATCCTCGAGACCGACTGGGCCGAGAACCGCGCCAAGCTGCCGCACGACTTCATCCGCACGACGATCGGCCGCGTGTTCGGCAACCTCTACGACACCGGCGAGCGCGACCGCTTCCGCATGCGCGTCGAACGCACCGCCACCGGCAGCGAGGTCTACATCGCCCACCGCGGCCTGGAGGAGGTCTACGTCGGCGACCGCAAGGACGCCACCGAGTGGCGCCCGCGCGCCAGCGACCCGCAGCTCGAGGCCGAGATGCTGACGCGGCTGATGGTCAAGCTCGGCACGCCCGAGACGCAGGCCCGTGAGGCCGTGGCCGCCCCGGCCGTGGCGCAGTCGCGTGCACGCCTGGTGCAAGGCACGCCGGCGACGGTGGAGGTCGACGAGGGCTTCGACCGCGCCTGGCGACGAGTCGGCCTGGTGCTCGACCGCACCGGCTTCTCGGTCGAGGACCGCGACCGCGCCGCCGGCCTGTACTTCGTGCGCTACATCGACCCGAAGGAGATCGGCAAGGAGGAGCCCGGCTTCTTCTCGAAGCTCTTCGGCGGCGCCAAGGACGGCCCGGCGGGCCCGCAGCGCTACCGCGTGCTGGTCAAGGCCGCGGGCGACAAGACGACGGTGACGGTGCAGCCGGCCAGCGGCAGCGGCTCGGCCGGCGAGTCGGGTGATCGCATCGCCGGCATCCTGGCCAACGAACTGCGCTGAGCTCGTCCACGTGAAAGAAGGCCGCCTGCGGGCGGCCTTTTTCTTGTCCCTGCGGGTTTGTCGCAGGCATGAAAAAAGCCGCCCGAAGGCGGCTTTTGAGCGTTCGGATCGCTCGGTCTCGCGATTATTGCGAGGCGGCTTCCGAGGCCGGGGCGGCGACTTCCGACGCGGCTTCCACCGGCGCCGAAGCAGCTTCCGAAGCGGCCGGAGCCGGTTCAGCGGCCGGCGGCGGCGGCGGGGGGGTTTCTTCCTTCTTGCCGCAGGCGGCCAGCGCCATCGCGGCGACCAGCGAAGCCAGAACGATCGACTTGTTCATGCGTGTGTCCTCAGGGAATTGTGGGTCGACGGAACCTCAAGGGATGGTGGGTCGACCCGACCCGGATCTCGCAACCCTCCACCCCCGAAAGACAAGGACGGGCTTTGCGCCTCTCCCATGCCTAGCCTAAAAGTATAGCGCCGAATAGGTGCATTCCCCTACAGGCCTAAAGGACGGAGGAAAAACGAGGGTTGCGCGCGCTCGATGCGGCCGTCCAGCACGTCGCGCCAGCGCTGCGCGTCGCCCGCGTCGCGGCCGGCACGGCCGCGCCAGTGCTCGGCGTCGCGCAGGTGCACGAAGACGTCGCCGTCGTCGACCAGCACCCGCGGCAGCTCGGCCTCGTCGCCCTCTTCCGGCGCCCAGCCTTCGACGGCGTGAGCCCAGGGCGTGCGCCAGGCGACGAAACGCGGATGGCGGCGCGGCAGCACGCTCCAGTCGGCGGCCAGCAGCACGAGGCGGCGCTGCGGCCGCTTCAGCCAGGGCACGAGGCGGTCGTGCAGCGCGGCGTCATCCAGCGGCCAGTCGGCGAAGTCGGGGTCGCAGCAGACGATGCGGCGCGCACCACGCGCGATCGCGGCCTCGAAGGCCTGGTGCACGGCGTCGTGGAAGGCGCCGCGCGTGTCGAACAGCGCCGAGCCCGCGCTCATCGCCCACCCCGGCGCACCCAGCCGGTCTCGATCCAGCCGGCCACGGTCTCGCGTGCGCCGTCGCTGAGGCCGGCACAGTCGCGTGCCGACAGGACACGGTCGTCGGCCAGGCGGCGCATCAGGCGCGCATCGCGGCCGCCGGCGACGAAGGACTCGCCGTTGAGGAAGACGTGGCGCTCGTCGTAGAGCATGCGGCTCTTCGGATCGAGCGCGACACCGGCGGCGAAGGCCTCGTCGCCGTCGACCGCCTCGCCGTCGAACCAGACCCGCGGCTTGGGCTCGCTGAGGATCTCGCCGAGCGCGCGGTCGAGCGCGCCGCGGCGCGTGAGCAGACGCTCGACAGCGCGGCCGGCGAACTCCCGCAGCCCCGCCGGGATCTCGCCCGGCGTCGCGGTGGCCGGCTGGCGCGGGTCGCGGTAGAGCGCGCCGTCGCCGAGTTCGTCGTCTTCGGCCAGGCGCTGCAGCAGCTCGCGCGCCAGCCCGGTCTGCAGCGGCACGCGGAAACCCGCCGAGGCCGTCATGCACTCGCCTTCGGCGATGCCGTCGTGGCCCCAGCGCGGCGGCAGGTAGAGCATGTCGCCGGGCTCGAGCACCCACTCCTCGGCGGGCTCGAAGTTCTGCAGCAGCCGCACCGGCATGTCGGGCAGCAGCGTCTCGTCGGCCACCGGGCCGATGCGCCAGCGGCGGCGGCCGTGCACCTGGATCAGGAACACGTCGTAGGAATCGAGGTGCGGGCCGACGCCGCCGCCGTCGCTGGCCCAGGACAGCATCAGGTCGTCCAGCCGCGCCTCGGGGATGAACGAGAAGCGGCGCAGCAGCTCGTGCGCCGCCGGCACGTGCAGGTCCAGGCCCTGCACCAGCAGCGTCCAGCCCGGGCGCGAAGCCGGCGGCAGCGCGCGGCGTGCGAACGGGCCCTGGCGCAGCGACCAGCGGCCGCCGTCGCGCTGCACCAGGCGCGACTCGACGTCTTCGCTGCCGGCCAGGTCGAACAGCGCGGCGCGCGCCAGCGGCGGCGTGACGCCCGGCAGCGCCTGGCGCACGAGCAAGGGCTTCTTCTGCCAGTGGCGCCGCATGAAGGCCTGCGGCGAGAGCCCGCCCAGCAGGGCGATCGGTGCGTTGAGATCCATGCCCCATTGTCCCGCGGACGCTGTGCGATCATCGCCCGATGAACATCGCAGCTCCCTGCGTCGTCAGCCTCACCTGGCTGCTGACCGACGCCCAGAACAACACCATCGACGAACTGAAGGAACCGGTCGAGTTCTTCTACGGCGGCGACGACCTGCTCGCCCCGGTCGAGGAAGCGCTCGCCGGCCACGTCGAAGGCGACGAGGTGCGTGTGCAGCTCGAACCCGAGCAGGTCTTCGGCGACTACAAGAGCGAACTCGTCTGCTTCGAGGACCGCAAGCTCTTCCCCGAGAACCTGGAGACCGGCATGGCCTTCGAGGGCCTGCCGCCGGGCGCGGCGACGCCGGACATGCCGGCCGACACGATCTACGTCGTCACCGAGGTCTACCCGTCGCACGTCGTGCTCGACGGCAACCACCCGCTGGCCGGCATGGCACTGCGGCTGACGATCCGCGTGCGCGCGGTGCGCGAGGCCGACGAGGACGAGATCGAGGCGCGCAGCGTCGGCAACAACGCCTTCACGGTGCTGGACGCGGCCGCGCCGGAGCAGCCGCTGCACTGAAGCCGGCGGCCCGGCGCTGGAAAGCTGGGGTCAGGTCTCTCAAGACCTGACCCCGCCGATTTAGACCTGACCCCGCCGATTTGACCCCGCCGATCCTCAGCGCGCCCCGGTCGAGCCGAACCCGCCCTCGCCGCGCTCCGACGCGTCGAAGTCCTCGACGATGCGGAAGGTGGCCTGCACCACCGGCACGACGACGAGCTGCGCGATGCGCTCGAAGGGCTGCAGCGTGTACGCGGCGCTGCCGCGGTTCCAGACGCTGACCATCAGCGGGCCCTGGTAGTCGCTGTCGATCAGGCCGACGAGGTTGCCGAGCACGATGCCGTGTTTGTGGCCCAGGCCCGAGCGCGGCAGGATCACCGCCGCCAGCGACGGGTCGGCGACGTGGATCGCGATGCCGGTGGACACCAGCGCGCTGGCGCCGGGCGCCAGCTCCAGCGGCGCGTCCAGGCAGGCGCGCAGGTCCAGGCCGGCGCTGCCGGGCGTCGCGTAGCGGGGCAGCTGGTCCGCCATGCGCGGGTCCAGCACCTTGAGGTCGATCGTCGTCATCAGGTCGGGAATCGGGTGATGCGGCCGGCGATCTCGCGCACGAGTTCGCGGGCCAGGCTCAGCTTGTCGCCGTGGGGCAGCTCGCGTTCGCCGGCGGCGTCGACGAGCAGCAGCGTGTTGTCGTCGCGGCCGAAGGTCGCGGGCCCCAGGTTGCCGACGATCAGCGGCACGCCCTTGCGCTCGAGCTTCTCGCGTGCGTGGCGCACGAGGTCGTGGCTCTCGGCGGCGAAGCCGACGCACCACGGCCGCGTCTGCACGGGCAGGCGCGCGACGGCGGCCAGGATGTCGGGGTTCTCGGCCAGCTCGAAGGTCGGCGCGATCTTCTTGCCGTCCTTCTTGATCTTGTGGTCGTTGAACTGCGAGGGCCGCCAGTCGGCGACCGCCGCGGTGGCGACGAAGACGTCGTGCGTGGGCGCCAGCGGCAGCACCGCGTCGTGCATCTGCTGCGCGCTGCAGACGTCGATGCGGCGCACGCCGGCCGGCGTCGGCAGGTGCACCGGGCCGGCGACCAGCGTCACGTCGGCGCCGGCCTCGGCGGCGGCGCGCGCGACGGCGAAGCCCATCTTGCCGCTCGAATGGTTGGTGATGCCGCGCACCGGGTCGATGGCCTCGAAGGTCGGCCCGGCGGTGATCAGCACGCGCCGGCCGGCCAGCACCTTGGGCTGGAAATGCGCGACCAGCGCGTCGCGCAGCTCGACGGCCTCCAGCATGCGGCCGTCGCCGGTCTCGCCGCAGGCCTGGGAGCCGCTGGCGGGCCCGAGCACGATGGCGCCGTCGGCGGCCACCTGGGCCACGTTGCGCTGCGTCGCCGGATGGGCCCACATCTCGCGGTTCATCGCCGGGGCGACGAACAGCGGCACCCGTTCGGCCGGCCGCGCCAGGCAGGCCAGCGCCAGCAGCTCGCCGGCGCGGCCCTGGGCGAGCTGGGCGATGAAGTCGGCACTCGCCGGCGCGACGACGATCGCGTCGGCCTCGCGCGACAGCTCGATGTGGGCCATCGAGTTCGCCGGGCGTGCGTCCCACTGGCTGGTGAACACCGGGCGACCCGACAGCGCCTGCATCGTCACCGGGGTGATGAACTGCAGCGCGGCGTCGGTCATCACGACCTGCACGGTGGCGCCGGCGCGCACGAGCTCGCGCGTCAGCTCGGCGGCCTTGTAGCAGGCGACGCCGCCGGTCAGCCCGAGCAGGACGTGGCGGCCGAGAAGGTCTTGGCGATCGGACATGGGGCGGGACTGTAAGCGCGGGCCGGCTTCAGGCCGCCGCTCCATGGCATTTCTTGTACTTGAGGCCGCTGCCACAGGGGCAAGGATCGTTGCGACCGGGTGTCTTCTCGACACGCCGGGTCTCGGGCTTGGGCGCGTGGTCGACCCACCACATCCGCAGGTCCTGCACGGCGTAGCAGGCCTCGTCGATCAGGCGGTCGCGGTCGGCGCCTTCGTCGCCGTAGACGGCCTTCACGTGCTCGGCCAGTTCCTCGCTGCCTTCGGCCAGGCGCAGCGCGTGCACCTGGGCCAGCAGCTCCTCGAACGCGGCCATCGAGTCCTCGCCAGCGTCGGCGCGCCAGTCGGCGCTGAAGGCCTGCAGCGCGGCGAAGAAGCCGTCGGCCCATTCGGCGCCGGTGACGAGGCCCGCGGCCTCCTCGGGCTTCAGGCCGTCGACCTCGATCGCCTCCTGGCGGCCGGCGTCGTCCCAGACGTACATCAGCGGCGCCAGGCGCAGCGCGTCGGGGTCCTCGTCGATCGACTCGGCGTCGAGCTGCACCGCCAGCGCCGCGGCGCGCGTGGTCAGCGCCTGCTCGGCCGCGGCCTGGTCCTCGGGGTCGGCGAAGGCACGTTCGTAGGCCTCGCCGGCCATCGCCGGCAGCCACGACGCGATCGGCAGCGGCTTCGGGCCGGCGGCGAGCGCGGCGAGGAAGCCGTCGCACCATTCGGCCGACAAACGGCCGTCGAAGCCACCAAGGCGCTGGCAGACGGTGCTGAAGGCCTCGATCTCGGCCTCGGTGTTCTGGCGTGCGGGTTTCATCGTGTGCGGCCGGCGGCAGCCGGCAGGTTCAGCCGGCGGCCGGCGGCAGCCGCGGCGGGTGAGAAGCGGGCCGGCGCCGCCCGGCGCCTCAGGCGCGCTCGCCGACCCAGCCGGCCACCGAGGCCAGCGCCTGCGGCAGCGCGGCGGCGTCGGTGCCGCCGGCCATCGCCAGGTCGGGCTTGCCGCCGCCCTTGCCGCCGACCTGGCCGGCGACGAAGTTGACCAGCTCGCCGGCCTTCAACTTGCCGCCCTTGACCAGATCGCCGGTGACGCCCGCGGCGAGCTGCACCTTGGCGCCGTCGACGGCGGCCAGCACGATGGCGGCGCTCTTGAGCTTGTCTTTTAGCTTGTCCATCGTCTCGCGCAGCGCCTTGGCGTCGGCACCGGCCAGCGTCGCGGCCAGCACCTTGATGCCCTTGACGTCGACGGCCGAGGCCAGCAGCTCGTCGCCCTGGGCCGAGGCCAGCCGGCCCTTCAGCGCGGTGATCTCCTTGTCCAGCGCACGCAGCTGCTCGAGCACCGCGTCGACACGCGCCGGCACCTCGGCCGGCGTCACCTTCAGCGTCGCGGCGACACCGCCGAGCGCGCCTTCGAGCTGCTGCAGGTAGGCCAGCGCGTTGTCGCCGGTGACGGCCTCGACGCGGCGGATGCCGGCGGCGACGCCGCCTTCGGCGACGATCTTGAACAGGCCGATGTCGCCGGTGCGCTGCACGTGCGTGCCGCCGCAGAGCTCGCGGCTGCCGCCGATGTCGAGAACGCGCACGGTCTCGCCGTACTTCTCGCCGAACAGCATCATCGCGCCGAGCTTCTGCGCCTCGTCGATGGCCATCGTGCGCGCCTGCGTGGCGGCATTGGCCAGGATCTCGGCGTTGACCAGCGCCTCGACCTGGGCGATCTGGGCCGCGGTCACCGGCGCGTTGTGGGCGAAGTCGAAACGCGTGCGCTCCGGCGTCACCAGCGAGCCCTTCTGCTGCACGTGGCCGCCCAGCACCTCGCGCAGCGCCTTGTGCATCAGGTGCGTGGCGCTGTGGTTGCGGATGGTCTTGGCGCGCAGCTCGGCGTCGACACGCGCGACCAGCGTGTCGCCGATCTCGATCTCGCCTTCGACGATGCGCGCCTGGTGGCCGTGCACCTGGGCCTGGATCTTCACCGTGTCCTCGACGACGAGGCGGGCGCGGCCGTTGCGCAGCTCGCCGCGGTCGCCGACCTGGCCGCCGCTCTCGGCGTAGAACGGCGTGTGGTCGAGCACGACGACGACGTCGTCGCCGGCCTGGGCCTTCGTCACCGGCGTGCCGTCGACGTAGATCGCGCTCACCTTGGCGTGTTCGCAGACCAGGTGCTCGTAGCCGTGGAAGGTGGTCGCCTCACCGTCGTAGGCCAGGCCCTGGGCCATCTTGAACTTGGCCTTGCTGCGCGCCTGCTCGCGCTGGCGCTGCATCGCGGCGTCGAAGCCGGCGCCGTCGACGGTGACGCCGCGCTCGCGGCAGACGTCGGCCGTCAGGTCCAGCGGGAAGCCGAAGGTGTCGTGCAGCTTGAAGGCGGTCTCGCCGTCGATGACGGTGGCGCCACTGGCCAGCGCGCCTTCGAGGATCTCCATGCCGTGGGCGATGGTCTGGAAGAAACGCTCTTCTTCCGCCTTCAGCACCTCGGTGATGCGCAGCCTGTCGCGGCGCAGCTCGGGATAGGCCTCGCCCATCTCGACGGCCAGGGCCTCGACCAGCGTGTGGAAGAAGGGCTTGCGCGCGCCGAGCTTGTAGCCGTGGCGGATGGCGCGGCGGGCGATGCGGCGCAGCACGTAGCCGCGGCCTTCGTTGCCCGGGATGATGCCGTCGGCCACCGTGAAGGCGCAGGCGCGGATGTGGTCGGCGATGACCTTCAGGCTCGGGCTCTCGGCGTCGACGTCCTGGCCGCCGGCGGCCTCGACGGCCGACTTGGCCGCGGCCAGCAGGTTCACGAACAGGTCGATCTCGTAGTTGCTGTGCACGTGCTGCAGCACCGCGGCCAGGCGCTCCAGCCCCATGCCGGTGTCGACGCTGGGCTTGGGGAGCCGGTGCATCGTGCCGTCTTCGGTGCGGTTGAACTGCATGAAGACGTTGTTCCAGATCTCGATGTAGCGGTCGCCGTCCTGCTCGGGGCTGCCCGGGGGGCCGCCGGCGACGTCCGGGCCGTGGTCGTAGAAGATCTCCGAGCACGGGCCGCAGGGGCCGGTGTCGCCCATCATCCAGAAGTTGTCGCTGGCGTAGCGCGCGCCCTTGTTGTCGCCGATGCGCACGATGCGCTCGGCGGGCAGGCCGATGACCTTCAGCCAGATGTCGTAGGCCTCGTCGTCCTCGGCGTAGACCGTCGCCCAGAGCTTGTCCTTGGGCAGCTTGAAGTGCTCGGTGAGCAGTTCCCAGGCGAAGCTGATCGCGTCCTTCTTGAAGTAGTCGCCGAAGCTGAAGTTGCCCAGCATCTCGAAGAAGGTGTGATGCCGCGCGGTGTAGCCGACGTTCTCCAGGTCGTTGTGCTTGCCGCCGGCGCGGATGCACTTCTGGCTGGTCGTCGCGCGCGTGTACGGCCGCTTGTCGAAGCCGAGGAACACGTCCTTGAACTGGTTCATCCCGGCGTTGGTGAACAGCAGCGTCGGGTCGTCGCCCGGCACCACCGGCGAACTCGGAACGATGGTGTGTCCCTTCGATTCGAAGAACTTCAGGAACGTGGAGCGGATCTCGGAGGCTTTCATGCCGCGGATTCTAAGGTTGGGCCATCGTCCAGAATGGGGGTCAGGAGGTCCGAGATGGCAGACAACACGCGTTCCGTGGGGCTGGTGGCGGCGCTGGTCCTGGCGGCGGGGCTGGCCGCCGGCGGTTACGGCGTCGGCAAGGGGCTGGAGCGTTTCCGCGCCGCCGACCGTTCGGTGACCGTCAAGGGGTTGGCCGAGAAGGATGTCGACAGCGACTACGCCGTCTGGCCGCTGGCATTCCGGCGCGGCGGTGCCGACTTCGGCGCCGTGCAGCGCCAGCTCGCCGAGGACCGCGACCGCGTCGTCGCCTTCCTGAAGGCCCAGGGTTTCACCGAGGCCGAGATCGAGATCCGGCCGCTGCAGGTGCAGGACCTTTGGGCGCGCGAGTACGGCGGCAACAACCAGCCGCTGCGTTTCCAGGGCACGGCCCAGGTGCTGGTGAAGTCGGCACGGCCCCAGGCCGTCGAAGCCGCGGCGCTGGCCGTGGACCCGCTGATCCAGGCCGGCGTGCAGCTCGGCGGCGACGGCCCGGCCGGGCCGCGTTACCAGCTGCGCGCCTTCAACGAGGCCAAGGCGCCGCTGCTGGCCGAGGCCACGCGCAACGCGCGCGAGCAGGCCGAGAAGTTCGCCGCCGAGGCCGGCGCCACGCTGGGCGGGCTGCGCAACGCCAACCAGGGCGTGATCCAGATCGGCGCGGCGGGCGGCGAGGGCTTCGACGACGGCAGCGCACGCGTCAAGCGGCTGCGCGTCGTCAGCACCTTCGAGTACACGCTGGACTGACCCGGTCCGAGACCCCCAGAACCCGAGGACGAACGATGGACGACACCGCTTCCCCGCTGGCCACGCTGGCCGATCCGTCGCTGCTGAAGACCGCCGGCCTGATCGACGGCGAGTGGATCGAGGCCGGCAGCCGCTTCGCCGTGCACGACCCGGCCACCGGCCGCGAACTGGCCCAGGTGGCCAACCTGGGCGCCGTCGACTGCGCCGCGGCCATCGCCGCTGCCGAGCGGGCCTGGGCGCCGTGGCGCGCCAAGACCGCCAAGGAACGCGGCGCGGTGCTGATGCGCTGGTTCGCGCTGCTGCACCAGCACGCCGACGACCTGGCGCGGCTGATGACCGCCGAACAAGGCAAGCCGCTGGCCGAGGCGCGTGGCGAAGTGACCTACGGCGCCAGCTTCATCGAGTGGTTCGCCGAGGAGGCGCGCCGCGTCTACGGCGAGACCATCCCGACCACCGACGGCAACAAGCGCTACCTGGTGATCCGCCAGCCGGTCGGCGTCTGCGCGGCGATCACGCCGTGGAACTTCCCGATCGCGATGATCACGCGCAAGGTCGCGCCGGCGCTGGCCGCCGGCTGCCCGGTGATCGTCAAGCCAGCCGAGCAGACGCCGCTGTCGGCGCTGGCGGTGGCCGAGCTGGCGCAACGCGCCGGCATGCCGGCCGGCGTCTTCAACGTGCTGCCGGCCGACGCCGCGAACTCGATCGAGATCGGCAACGTGCTGTGCTCCAGCGACGTCGTGCGCCACCTGTCGTTCACCGGCAGCACCGAGGTCGGCCGCATCCTGATGAAGCAGTGCGCGTCGACGATCAAGAAGCTGTCGCTGGAACTCGGCGGCAACGCGCCGTTCATCGTCTTCGACGACGCCGACCTGGACAGTGCGGTCGAGGGCGCGCTGGTCAGCAAGTACCGCAACGCCGGCCAGACCTGCGTCTGCGCCAACCGCCTGTACGCCCAGGCCGGCATCCACGACGCCTTCGTCGAGAAGCTGGCGGCACGGGCACGCCAGATCGCCGTCGGCAACGGCTTCGAGCCCGGCGTGCAGCTCGGCCCGCTGATCGACGAGCCGGCGATGGCCAAGGTCGAGGCCCACGTCGCCGACGCGCTGGCGCAGGGCGCGCGCCTGGTGACCGGCGGCGAGCGTGTCGGCGAACGTTTCTTCGCGCCGACGGTGCTGGCCGGCGTGACGCCGGAGATGCGCTGCTCGAAGGAGGAGACCTTCGGCCCGATCGCCCCGGTGATCAAGTTCGAGACCGAGGCCGAGGCGATCGAACTCGCCAACGCCACCGAGTTCGGCCTGGCGAGCTATTTCTACAGCCGCGACATCGGCCGCATCTGGCGCGTCTCGGAGGCGCTGGAGTACGGCATGGTCGGCGTCAACACCGGGCTGATCTCGACCGCCGAGGTGCCGTTCGGCGGCGTCAAACAGTCGGGCCTGGGCCGCGAAGGCGCGCGCCAGGGCATCGACGACTACCTCGAGACCAAGTACGTCTGCCTCGGCGACATCCTGAAGTAAGGCTTCAGGCTTCCTCGTCGTTGGCCGCCGCGGCCGGGCCGCGGTCGGCCGGCTGCGCGGCGTCGCGGCCGACCGGCGTGAACTGCAGCGCCGCCCCCAGCGCCCGGCGCAGCAGCGGCTCGGCGCTCTTGCCGTGCTCCGGGTACGAAGCCAGCCCGGCGTGCGGCAGCAGGCGCTGCGCGCGCCCGGCGACGCTGAAGGGCTGCGACAGGATCGCCGCCAGCTTGTCCATCACACGCTCGCCGTCGGCCGGCGAGTCGATCCAGGCCAGCAGCACGGCGAACGCGTCGTGGCCGATCGAGGCGACGACGTCGCTGGCGCGCAGCGCCGCGCGCAGCCGCACCGCGGCCTTGCGCCGCAGCACGTCGGCCGACTCCTGGCCCAGCGTCTCGGCGACCGCGGCCAGGCCGTCGACACGCAGCACGATCAGCGCCATCGGCGCCGGCTCGCGCTCGCGCAGCGCCAGCAGATGCGTCATGTGTTCCAGCAGCTGGGCGTGGTTGGGCAGCCCGGTCGGCAGGTCGGTCGAATAGCCCTTGCGCGCCGCGAGACCCAGGCGCCGGCGCTCGATCGCCAGGCGCAGCGCCCGCGGCACGTCGGTGGCGTCGGCCAGCACGTCCTGGACACCGAACTGCAGCAGCTCGACCGCCGCACGCGGCGCCGGTGCGTGCAGCACGACGACGACCGCGGTGTCCAGCACGGCCTGCGCCAGCGCCGGCCAGTCCGGCAGTGCTCCGGGCTCGGCGGTGGCCAGCAGCAGCGCGTCCGGCGGCTGCTCGCGCAGGCGTGCCGCCACCTGCTCGGGCGAATCGCAGTGCTCGACGACGAAGGGACCGTAGGGCGACCCGGCGATCTCCGGGGCCCCGTCGCCCAGGCTGAGAACTCGAAACACTGCATCCATCGCGGCTCCCGCAGCGAGACGGCCTTGTCGCGCAGGCGACGCGGGCGGAGGGGATCCCCAGTTCACGGGGCCACAACGGGCCGACAGCGGCCCGCGGTCACTGTAACCGCGTGCTGCGACGGTCCCGACATCAGCGCCAAGGCCGCCAACCGGGCCGTCGCGGCTGTTGCGGGCGCGCGACGTTGGTAGTTTTGTGGATGCCGCTAGCGTCACCCCCTTGTCTAACGTCGGGCTGCTGTCGGATTCCCGCGCCGCCGGCAGGCCATCGGCCTGCGTCGCCTGCCTCGGGTCCCGACCGGTTCCTCGTCACACCCGAAGTACAACCAGGAGACTGAACTTGATTTCCAAACCCAGAAGCCTGACCGCCCTCGCGCTGGCTGCCGCGGCCCTGTTCGCCGGTGCCGCGCAGGCTCAGGACGGCAGCGTGCAGATCTACGGCACGCTGGACCTGAGCGTCGACCGCATCAACAAGTCCGAAGGCAACGTCACCGGCACCGTCCAGGGGCTGGCCGGCGCCAACTCGGTCGTCTCGCCCGAGCAGAAGCAGACCCGCCTGGCGCCGAGCATGACGCGCCAGTCGCACCTCGGCGTGCGTGGCACCGAGCCGCTGGGCGGCGGCTGGGAGGCCAAGTTCACGCTCGAAGGCTCGGTCATCGCCGACAACGGCACGATGGGCAACGACGGCCGCATGTGGGGCCGCCAGGCCTGGGTGGCGCTGACGACGCCGGTCGGCGAAGTGCGCCTGGGCCGCCAGGTCTCGCCGATGCTGGCCGCCTACTTCCTGGGCACGCTCGACGGCATCGGCGGCACCGACCTGTTCGCCACCGGCGTCGCGCTGAACAACCTGCAGACCTACCAGGACAACGTCATCAGCTACGGCGTGCGCCAGGGCGCGTGGGCCGGCCGCGTGTCGTACTCGCCGAACGCCGGCGCCGCCGCGCGCATCAGCCCGGTGCGCTCGACGGCGACCAACACCCCGACCGGCACGATCCCGCCGTCGGGCTCGGCGCCGCAGCTGGGCCAGATCCTCGGCGGCCTGACCGCCGGTGCCGAGAGCGACGACGGCCGCGGCAAGACCTGGGGCGCGATGATCGCCTACCTGGGCGACGACCTGAAGGCCGTGGCCGCGTACAACCGCAACGACCTGTCCAACGTGCAGCTCGGCCTGCCGTTCCGCGTCACGCCGCTGTCGCCGGACGGCTTCCTGCCGCTGTTCGCCACCGAGAAGTTCACGAGCTACATGCTCGCCGCGAAGTACAAGTTCGCCTTCGGCACCGAGCTCGGCGGCAGCTACTACCAGGGCCAGCTCGACGAGACCGGCGACACCGACCCGAAGATGCGCGTGCTGGCGATCGCGGCCAAGCACACGATCGGCTCGCTGGACCTCATCGGCCAGGTGATGCAGGCGAAGTTCACCAACTTCACCAAGGGCAAGGACACCGGCTTCATGCTCGGCGCCGACTACAACCTGTCCAAGCGCACCGCGATCTTCGCGCGTGCCGGCCAGGTCAAGGACGACCGCGGCGACATCTCCAACGGCAACCCCTTGCTCGGCGGCGCCGGCCTGGCCGGCGGCCCGGTGGCGCTGCTCGTCCCGCTGGGTTCGACCGAGGTGCCGCTGTTCTCGGGCGCCGGCATGAACATCGACGCCAAGACCAAGATGTTCGGCGTCGGCATCCGCCACTCGTTCTGATCCACGTCGCCCGGGGCCGCGAGGCCCCGGCCCACCCTGACGCCCCGGCCCGCCGGGGCGTTTTTCATGGTGCGGCGGGCAAAGAAAAAGCGCCTGTCCGGGGGACAGGCGCTTCATCGTGTTCTGGAGCGGGTGAAGGGAATCGAACCCTCGTATGAAGCTTGGGAAGCTGCCGTTCTACCATTGAACTACACCCGCGCTGGGCCGGCATTCTAGCGCCGCCGCGGCGGCGTCGCGAGATGTCCCCGGCCCGGCGCGGCCGGCGCTCGCTACACTGCGCGCCCTCATGGACGACACACCTTCTCCGCAACGGCCGATCCGCAGCTACGTGCTGCGCGCCGGCCGCATGGGCACCGGACAGCAGCGAGCGCTGGCCGAACTCGGGCCCCGCTACGTGCTGCCCTACGCGGCGCAGCCCCTGGACTTCGCCGCCGTCTTCGGCCGCACGGCACCGGTGGTGCTGGAAATCGGCTTCGGCATGGGCGACGCGACGGCCCAGGTGGCGGCCGCCTCGCCCGAACGCGACCTGCTGGGCGTCGAGGTGCACGAGCCCGGCGTCGGCGCGCTGCTGCGCCACATCGGCGAACGCGGCCTGGAGAACGTGCGCATCCTGCGCCACGACGCCGTCGAGGTGCTGCGCGAGATGATCCCTCCGGCCTCGCTGGCCGGCGTGCACGTCTGGTTCCCCGACCCCTGGCACAAGAAGCGGCACCACAAGCGCCGCCTGATCCAGCCGGCCTTCGTCGAGCTGCTCGCCAGCCGGCTGGCGCCCGGCGGCTACCTGCACTGCGCCACCGACTGGCAGCCCTACGCCGAGCAGATGCTGGAGGTGCTGTCGGCCAGCTCGCTGGCCAACACCGCCGCCGGCTACGCCGAACGACCGGCCTGGCGGCCGCTGACCAAGTTCGAGGCCCGCGGCCTGCGCCTGGGCCACGGCGTCTGGGACCTGGTGTTCACTCGGACCAGCTGACGACACCGCTCCACGCCGTCAGCAGCACGACGCAGCCGAAGACGATGCGATACCACGCGAAGACCGTGAAGTCGTGCGTGGAGATGTAGCGGATCAGCCAGCGGATGCACAGCAGCGCACTGACGAAGGCGAAGGCCGAGCCGACGAGGAACATCGGCGCGTCGCCCCAGTGCAGCGCGTCGCGCTGGCGGAACACCGAGTAGGCGCCGGCGCCCATCAGCGTCGGGATGCCGAGGTAGAAGCTGAACTCGGCGGCGCAGCGACGCGAGAAGCCGAAGAGCATCGCGCCGATGATCGTCGAGCCCGAACGGCTGGTGCCCGGGACCAGCGCCAGGCACTGCACCAGGCCGACCTTCAGCGCGTCCAGCGGCGTCATGTCGTCGACGCTCTCGACACGCGCCCGGCGCGCGCCCTCCAGGTCGCGTTCGCCGAAGGCCCGCCGGTGGCGGCGTTCGACGAGCAGGATGACGATGCCGCCGACGATGAAGGCCGTGGCCACCGGCACCGGGTGGAACAGGTGCTCCTTGACGACCTTGCCCAGCGCCAGGCCGAACACCACCGCCGGCACGAAGGCGATCAGCACGTTGAGCGCGAAGCGCCGCGCCAGCGGGTCGTGGCCGATGCCGGTGACGGTGCGGCCCAGGCGCTGGCGGTACTCCCAGATCACCGCCAGCATGGCGCCGGTCTGGATCGCGATCTCGAAGACCTTGGCGGTCTCGCCGGTGAAGTCGAGCAGGGAGCCGGCGAGGATCAGATGCCCGGTGGAGGAGATGGGGAGGAACTCGGTGAGGCCCTCGACGATGCCCATGACCGCGGCCTTGGCCAGCAGCAGCAAATCCAAAATGCTCGTCCCTTGGAAGCGGCAAAGCGGCCGATCATAGAGGCCGCCGGCGACACGGCCGCCGATGTCACCGCGGCGCGTGCGTGAAGCGCAGGACGAGCGCGCCGGGTCGCCTGCCCCGGCCGCGTCATGCGGCGACGCCGGAAAGCCGCCTTGCGGCCCGGCCGCCGGACTGGGTACAGTCCACTAATGACCTCGAAGTCATTAGATACCCCTCCCCGGCCGCCGCGGCAGCGCCGCAAGCACGCACGGCCGCAGGAGCTGCTGGACGCGGCGCTCGAGCTGTTCGTGCAGAACGGCTACGCGGCCACCCACTCCGACGAGGTGGCCCGCCGGGCCGGTGTCTCCAAGGGCACGCTCTACCTCTACTTCCCGAGCAAGGAAGAGCTGTTCAAGGCCGTCGTGCGCGCGACGCTGTCCAACCTGATCGCCGAGGGCGCCGAGCTCGCCGAGCACCACCAGGGCTCGACGCGCGAGCTGCTGCTGGCCCTCGGCCGCATCTGGTGGGAGCGCATCGGCAGCCGGCCGGCCGCCGGCCTGCACCGCGTGCTGCTGGCCGAGCTGCAGCACTTCCCCGAGCTGCAGCGCTTCTACGCCGACGAGGTCGTGGCGCCGGCCGACCAGCTCTTCGCCCGTGCGCTGCAGCGCGGCATCGAACGCGGCGAGTTCCGCGCCCTGCCGGTCGAGGAGGCCTGCTACGCGCTGATCGCGCCGCTGCTGATGCGCGCGCTCGACGGCGGCACGCTGTGGGCGCCGCCCGTGCGGCCCACCGAGGAACTGCTGGCGCTGCAGATCGACATCCTGCTGCGCGGCATCGAGCGCCGCGACGGGCCGGCCGCGGCGCCAAACCCCGGATCGGCGCACGCCGCCAGCGGCGCCTAGAATCCGGACAGCCCGGACTCTGATACCCTGCACGGTATATTGCGATGAACACCGAACTCGCCCGCTTCAACATGATCGAGCAGCAGATCCGCCCCTGGGAGGTGCTGGACGACGGCGTGCTGCAACTGCTGGCGACGGTGCGGCGCGAGGACTTCGTGCCGCCGGCGCTGAAGGCCCTGGCCTTCGCCGACCTGCAGGTGCCGCTGATCGCCGACGAGCCGCACGGCCCGGTGATGCTGGAGCCCAAGATCCAGGCCCGGCTGCTGCAGGAGCTGCAGGTGCAGCGCCACGAGAAGGTGCTGGAGATCGGCACCGGCTCGGGCTTCATGGCCGCGCTGCTGGCGCACCGCGCGCAGCAGGTCTGGACGCTGGAATGCCGCTCGGCGCTGGTCGCCCAGGCGCGCGAGAACCTGCGCCGCGCCGGCGTGACGACGGTCCGGGTCGTCGAGGTGACGGCCGAGGACGGCGCCCGCGGCCTGCCCGCCGAGGCGCCGTTCGACGCCATCGTGCTGTCGGGCTCGGTCGCCGCGGTGCCGCGCGCGCTGCTCGAGCAGCTGAAGGTCGGCGGCCGGCTGGCGGCGATCGTCGGCGAGCTGCCGATCATGTGCGCCCGGCTCTACACCCGCGTCGGCCCCGAGGCCTGGTCCGAGGTCGACCTGTTCGACACCGTCGCGCCGCGTCTGCAGGGCTTCGCCGAGCCGACGCGCTTCGCCTTCTGAGCCCGGCATGCCCGCGCGCCGGCCTGCCGTCCATCGCCTGCGGCGGCACGTCGGCCCCGTCCGGGGCGCCGCCCGTCGCATGACGGCAGCGGCGCCGGCCCGTCGGCGCTAGAACCGCGGCTCGTCCCGCCGAAACACGAAGAACCGAGGGAACCCGTTTCATGCGTCCGCTCCTCACCCGTCTCGCCCTGGCCAGCGCCGTCGCGTTCGCGCTGCCGGCGGCCGTCCACGCCCAGAGCCTGTCCGAGCTGTACCAGGCCGCCCGCGCCTACGACGCGTCCTACCTGGCCGCACGCGCACAGGCCGACTCGGCCGAGTACCAGGTCGCCCAGACGCGCGCGCTCAACCGCCCGGCCGCGGCGCTGAACGCCAGCGCCACCGGCAGCGACTCCCGCCCCGACGGCGTCGAGCGCGGCACCTACAACACCGCCCGCGCGTCGATCGACGCCAGCCTGCCGCTGTTCAACCGCTCCAACTCGGTCGCGATCGAGCAGGCCGAGCGCTCGCTGGCGGCCACCCAGGCGGCGCTGGAAGCGGCCGAGCAGGACCTCGTCGTGCGCGTCGCCCAGGCCTATTTCGACGTGCTCGCGGCGCAGGACGCGCTGGCGACCACGCGCGCGAGCAAGACCGCGATCACCGAGCAGCTGGCCTCGGCCAAGCGCAACTTCGAGGTCGGCACCGCGACGATCACCGACACCCGCGAAGCCCAGGCCCGCTACGACCTCGTGCTCGCCGAGGAGATCGCCGCCGAGAACCTGCTGCTGACGCGGCGCACCGCGCTGGACACCCTGGTCGGCCGCCTCGGCACCGACCCGAAGCCGCTGGCCACGCCGGTCGTGCTGCCCGAGCCCAGCCCGGCCGACCCCGAGCAGTGGGTGCGCAGCGCGCAGGGCGACCACCCGGCGATCCGCCGCGCCCAGGTGGCCTACGACATCGCCCGCCTCGAGACCGAACGCGCCCGCGCCGGCCACCTGCCGACGCTGGACCTGGTGGCCTCGGCCGAGCGCCAGCGTGTCGGCGGCAGCTCGGTGGCGCTGAACAACGCCGGCGGCGCCACCAACACCTACAGCATGGGCCTGCAGTTCAAGCTGCCGCTGTACGCCGGCAACGCGACGCAGAACCGCGTGCGCGAGACGCTGCTGCTGGAGGAGAGCTCGCGCAACGAGCTGGAATCGGCGCGCCGCAACGTCGCGCTGAACGCGCGCACCGCCTTGTTCGCGGTGCAGTCGGGCATCGCCCAGGTCCGCGCCTACGAGGCCGCCGAGGCCTCGAGCAAGCTGTCGCTGGAAGCCACGCAGCTCGGCTACCGCGTCGGCGTGCGCGTCAACCTCGACGTGCTCGACGCCCAGACCCAGCTCTACGCCACCCAGCGCGACCTGGCGCGCGCACGCTACGACGTCATCGTCAACACGCTGCGGCTGCGCCAGGCGGCCGGCCGGCTGGGCCTGACCGACGTCGAGTCGGTCAACGCGCTGCTGGCGCGCTGACGCCCGGCAGCAGCTCGACGATCGCGCGCGCCATGCGTTCGGCGGCGCCACGGTGCTGGGCCGAGAAGGCCAGCGCAGCGGCCACGCGCTCGGCGCGCGCCGGGTCGAACGCCAGCGCCACTGCCTGCGCGACGCCGTCGGCCATGTCGGCCGCACGCAGCGCGGCGCCGGCGGCCAGCGACATCTCGGCGGCCTGCGCGAAGTTGAAGGTGTGCGGCCCCATCACCAGCGGGCAGCCGCAGGCCGCGGCCTCGATCAGGTTCTGCCCGCCCAGCGGCGCGAAGCTGCCGCCCAGCAGCGCCGCGTCGGCGGCGGCGTAATACAGCGGCATCTCGCCGATCGAGTCGCCGAGCCAGACGTCGGCACCGGCCGCGTCGGCCGGCGGCGTCTCGCCCCAGCCGCTGCGACGCCGCACCGACAGCCCGGCGGCGGCGGCCATCTGCGCCACGGCGTCGAAACGCTGCGGATGGCGCGGCACCAGCAGCAGCAGCGGCCGCGGCGCGTCCAGGCGCTTCCAGGCGGCCAGCAGCAACTCCTCCTCGCCTTCGCGTGTCGACGCCGCCAGCACCACCGGCCGGCCCGCCGCGACACGCCAGGCGCGGCCGCGCTCGACCAGCGCCGGGTTCGGCGAGACGTCGAACTTCAGGTTGCCCATGACCTGCGGCGACGGCGCGCCGCTGGCCTCGAGCCGGCGCGCGTCGTCGGCGGTCTGCGCCAGCACGCGCGAGAAGCTCGCCGCCGCCGGACGCAGCAGCGCCTGCAGGCGCTGGCCCTTGGCGAAGCTGCGTTCGGACAGGCGCGCGTTGGCCAGCACCATCGGCACGCCGGCTTCGAGGGCGGCGTCGAGCAGGTTGGGCCAGATCTCGGTTTCCATCAGCACGCCGACCGCCGGCCGGTGGCGGCGCAGGAAGCGCCGCACCGCGCCCGGCGTGTCGTAGGGCAGCCAGACCTGGGCGTCGCCGGGTTGCAGCAGCGCCGCGCCGGCTTCGCGGCCGGTGGCGGTGCCGTGCGTCAGCAGCAGGCCGCGCTCCGGCGCGAGCCGGCGCAGCGCGTTCAGCAGCGGCTCGCTGGCACGCGTCTCGCCCAGCGACACGGCGTGCACCCAGATGCGGCCGCTGCGGCCGTCGCCGACGCCGCCGGTGGCGAAACGTTCGTTCCAGGCGCTGCGGTACGGCGGCTCGTGGCGCCCGCGCCACCACAGCTTGCCGACGTACAGCGGCGCGGCCAGGCGCAGGCCGGTCGAGTAGACCCAGCGGGCGAAAGCGCCGTCAGCAGCCATGTCGGGTTCCGCGGCGGGAAGAAGGCCCGCCTCGCGCTCAGTGCGCGGCGGCCTCCACGCGGGCGTCGGCCTTCACGGCGCGCAGCGCGGCCATGAAGTCGCCCTGGATGCGCTCCAGCGCCTCGGGCGTGTGGCCCTCGAAACGCAGCACCAGCACCGGCGTCGTGTTCGACGCGCGGATCAGGCCGAAGCCGTCGGCGAAGTCGATGCGCAGGCCGTCGACGGTGCCGACGTCGCCGCCGGCCAGCGCCAGCCGGCCGTCGGCGGCACGCGCCAGCAGCTCGGCGACGACGCGGTGGTTCTCGCCCTCGGCGCAGGGCACGTTGAGCTCGGGCGTGCTGAAGCTCGTCGGCAGCGCGTCGAGGAATGCGCTGGGGTCGGCCTCGCGCGACAGGATCTCCAGCAGCCGCGCCGCGGTGTACATCGCGTCGTCGAAGCCGTACCAGCGTTCGCCGAAGAACAGGTGGCCGCTCATCTCGCCGGCGAACGGCGCGCCGGTCTCCTTGAGCTTGGCCTTGATCAGCGAGTGCCCGGTCTTCCACAGCAGCGGCACGCCGCCGGCGGCGCGGATCGCCTCGGGCAGGCGCTGCGAGCACTTGACGTCGAAGATGATCTCGGCGCCCGGGTGGCGCGACAGGATGTCGCGCGCGAACAGCATCACCTGGCGGTCGGGGTAGATGACGTTGCCGCCGGCGGTGACCACGCCCAGGCGGTCGCCGTCGCCGTCGAAGGCCAGGCCGAGCTCGGCGCCGGTGGCGTGCACGACCTTGATCAGGTCGGCGAGGTTCTCGGGCTTGGACGGGTCCGGGTGGTGGTTCGGGAAGTCGCCGTCGACCTTGGAGTACAGGTCGATGACCTCGCAGCCCAGGGCCTTCAGGATGCCGGGCGCGCTGGCGCCGGGGATGCCGTTGCCCGAGTCGACGACGATCTTCATCGGCCGCGCGAGCTGGCAGTCGGAGACGATGCGCTGGGTGTACTCGGCCAGGATGTCCATCGCCGCGCTGCGGCCGGGCGCCTGCACGTAGTCCTCGGCCTCGATGCGGCGCTTCAGGCGCTGGATGTCCTCGCCGTAGATCGCGCGGCCGCCGAGCACCATCTTGAAGCCGTTGTAGTCCTTCGGGTTGTGGCTGCCGGTGACCTGGATGCCGGAGCGGCAGCCGTGTTCGCCACGTGTCGCGGCGACGTAGTAGAGCATCGGCGTCGTCACCGCGCCGAGGTCGACGACGTCCAGGCCGGTCGACACCAGGCCGCGCACCAGCGCCGCCGCCAGACCCGGGCCCGAGAGCCGGCCGTCGCGGCCGACGGCCACGGCGCGCTCGCCGGCGGCCAGCGCCTCGGTGCCGAAAGCCCTTCCGAGATGCTCCGCGAACGTTTCGTCGATCGTCTGGCCGACGATGCCGCGGATGTCATAGGCCTTGAACACCGAGGAATGGACTTGCATGGAAGGCGGGCCGGGGGCCGGGTGGAAGTCGCGGGCGATTGTAGGCAGCGGCCGGGCGGGCCGGCTTGCGCCCCGGCGCGGCCGTCTCAGAACGGGAACAGCAGCGGCAGCAGCGCCACGCAGACGATGCCGACGACCACCGTGAACGGCACGCCGATCTTCACGAAGTCGGCGAAGCGGTAGCGCCCCGGGCCCAGCACCAGCGTGTTCACCGGCGAGGACACCGGCGTCATGAAGGCCGCCGACGCCGCCAGCGCGACCATCATCGCGAACGGCTCGGGCGCGCAGCCCAGGCGCTCGGCCATGCCCAGCCCGATCGGCGCCATCAGCACCGCGGTCGCGGTGTTCGAGACGAAGAGCCCCACCGCCGCCGTCAGCACGAACAGCCCGGCCAGCGCCGCGCGTGGCGAGGCCTCGCCGGTGGCCGCGAGCATCGCGCCCACCAGCCAGTCGATGCCGCCGGTCTTCTGCAGCGCGACGGCGAACGGCAGCATGCCGACGATCAGCATCAGGCTCTGCCAGTGGATCGCGCGGTAGGCCGACTCGGCGTCGATGCAGCGCACCGCGCCCATCGCCAGGCAGCCCAGCAGCGCCGCGACGACGTTGGGCACCAGCCCCGAGACCATCAGCGCGACGGTGGCCGCCAGCACCGCCAGCGCCAGCGGCGCGCGCGACGCGGCCGGCGCGACGTCGTCGACCTCGGCCGGCAGCGTCAGCACGACGAAGTCGCGCGCCGCGCCGGCCAGGCCGCGGATGTCCTTCCAGGCGCCGGCCACCAGCAGCGTGTCGCCCATCCTCAGCTTGGCGTGCAGCGGATCCTCGTCGACGAGGTGGCCGCCGCGGCGCAGGCCGATGACGTTGATGCCGCGCTGCGAGCGCATGCGCAGCTCGAGGATCGACTGGCCGATCACCGCCGCACCCGGCGGCACCAGCAGCTCGGCCAGGCCGATCTCGCGCGACAGGCGCGAGAAGTAGTCGCGCCGGAACGGCAGCTCGGTGAAGCCCATCGCCTCGACGACACGCTGCGCCTGGGCCGCCCCGTCGGGCGCGGCGAAGTCGGCCAGCAGCACGTCGCCGGGCAGGATCTGCTGGTGCGCCGAGGTGTCGACCACCGTCGGCCCGAGCCCGCGCTCGCGTTCGATGGCGATGACGTTGGCGCCGTGGCGTGCGCGCAGCTCCAGCTCGCCCAGCGTGCAGCCGACGGCCGGCGACGCGGCCGGGACACGCAGGCGCCGCGTGCGGTCGAGCAGGCCGTAGTCGGCGGCCAGCTCGCGCAAGCGCCGGCGCCGGCCCTCGCCGTCGCGGCGCGGCGCCTCGCGTTCGGCCAGCCAGCGCCGCGCCACCAGCATGTAGCCGATGCCCAGCACCAGCAGCACCGCGCCCATCGGCGTGAAGTCGAAGAAGCCGAAACCCTCGTGGCCGCGGCGGTGCAGCTCGGCCTGCACGACGAGGTTGGGCGGCGTGCCGACCAGCGTCAGCATGCCGCTGAGCAGCCCGGCGAAGGCCAGCGGCATCATCAGCCGCCCCGGCGCGCTGCCCACGCGCGCGGCCACGCGCAGCGCCACCGGCACGAAGATCGCCACCACCGCCGTCGAGCTCATCACCGAGCCCAGCGCCGCGGTCGCGGCCATCAGCAGCGCCAGCAGCCGGGCCTCGCGGCCGCCGGCACGCGCCACCAGCCAGTCGCCGACGCGGTGCGCGATGCCGGCCCGCGCCAGCGCCTCGCCGATGACGAAGAACAGCGCGATCAGGATCACGCCCGGCTCGCTGAAGCCGGCCAGCGCCTCGGGCAGCGTCAGCGTGCCGCCCAGCACCAGCAGCGTCAGCGCCGCCATCGCCACCACGTCCATGCGCGGGCGATTGAGCACGAAGCAGACGACGCAGCCGGCCAGCAGCGCCAGCACCCAGACGGTTTCGGGAGTCATCGACGGCGCACCCGGGCGGCGGGTGCGGGGGCGGATTGCAAAGGGCGCGATCTTCGCCCGGCCATCGCCCGCGCCGCGCGTGTCCCCTGCCCGCCCTAGGACATCGCTGCAGCGGTGGACATGTCCGGAAACGGCGAGTCCGCGTCAGCCCGCCCCCTATCATGGGCCGCATGTTCCCCGACCCCGACGCCGCCTACCTCGCGCTCGCCGCCCGCGACGCGCGTTTCGACGGCCGCGTGTTCGTCGGGGTCACCAGCACCGGCATCTACTGCCGCCCGGTGTGCCGCGTGCGCACGCCACGGCGCGAGAACTGCCGCTTCTTCGCCAGCCCGGCGCAGGCCGAGGCCGCGGCCTTCCGCCCCTGCCTGAAGTGCCGCCCGGAGATCGCGCCCGGGCTGTCGGCGATGGACTCCTCCGACGCGCTGGCCGGCTGCGCCGCGCGCGCGATCGAGGCCGCGGTGCAGGCCGGCGAGCCGGTCGTGCTGCCGGCGCTGGCCGCACGCCTGGGTGTCGGCGAGCGCCATCTGCGCCGCATCTTCGCCGCCGCGCACGGCGTCGCGCCGCGGGAGTACCTCGCCACCCAGCGCCTGCTGCTGGCCAAGCAGCTCTTGACCGACACGACGATGCCGGTGGCCCAGGTCGCGCTGGCCAGCGGCTTCGAGAGCCTGCGGCGTTTCAACGCCGCCTTCCTGGAACGCTACCGCCTGGCGCCGACGGCGCTGCGCCGCGCGCGCGGCGAGACCCCGGCCGAGCCGGTGCTGCGCCTGGCCTGGCGGCCGCCCTACGACGTCGAGGCGATGCTCGGTTTTGCCGCGCGCCGCGCGCTGGCCGGGGTCGAGCAGGTCGAGGGCCTGGCCTGGCGGCGCACGCTGGCCTGGCCGCAGCGCGGCTCGGTGCTCGACGGCTGGATCGAGGCGCGTTTCGTGCCCGAGCGCCACGAGGTCCATCTGCGCGCCGCGCCGGCCTTGGCCCTGGTGCTGGGCGCCGTGCTGCGCCGCGTGCGCGAGGCGCTGGACCTGGACGCCGACCCGGCGCCGATCGCCGCGGCACTGGCCGCCGCCGGCCTGGCGGCCGAGGGCCAGCGCCTGCCCGGCGCCTTCGACGGCTTCGAGACCGCGGTGCGCATCGTGCTCGGCCAGCAGGTCACGGTGGCCGCCGCCGGCACGCTGGCGGCACGCCTAGTGCGGCGCTACGGCCGCCCGGTGCCGACGCCGTTCACCGCGCTGACGCACGCCTTCCCCGACGCCGCGACGCTGGCCGCCGCCGACCCCGACGAACTCGGCCGCCTGGGCCTCGTGCGCCAGCGTGTGCGGGCGCTGCAGGCGCTGGCCGCGGCGGTGGCCGACGGTTCGCTGAAGCTCGAACGCGGCGCGCCGCTGGCGCCGACGCTGGCCACGCTGGCCGCCCTGCCCGGCTTCGGCCCCTGGACCGTGCAGCTCGTCGCGCTGCGTGTGCTCGGCTGGCCCGATGCCTGGCCCGCCGGCGACGCCGGCCTCGCCGCCGCGCTGGGCAGCCGCGACGCGCGTGAACACGAACGCGCGGCCGAGGCCTGGCGGCCCTGGCGCGCCTATGCCGCGATGGCGCTCTGGCGCCCTGGAGACACCCGATGAGACACCCCCGACTCCAGGCGCAGTCGCGCCTGGACACGCCGCTGGGCCCGGTGACGCTGGCCGCCAGCGCCAGCGGCCTGGCCGGCCTCTGGTTCGACGCCCAGCGCCACCACCCCGGCGCGCTGGACCTGCCCGTCGACCCGGCGCATCCGCTGATCGCCCGGGCGGCGGCCGAGCTGGCGGCCTACTTCCGTGGCGACGGCGCCGGCTTCACGGTGCCGCTGGACGCCGAAGGCACGCCGTTCCAGCACGCCGTCTGGGACCAGCTGCGCGCCATCGCCGCCGGCACGACGACGAGCTACGGCGAGATCGCGCGCCGCATCGGCCGGCCCAGCGCGGTGCGCGCCGTCGGCGCGGCGGTCGGCCGCAACCCGCTGTCGATCGTCGTGCCCTGCCACCGCGTCGTCGGCGGCAGCGGTGCCCTGACCGGCTACGCCGGCGGGCTGGAGCGCAAGCAGGCCCTGCTGGCGCTGGAGCGCGGGGCCGCACGGTGACGCGGCGCGACCTCGCCGAGCTCTTCGTGCTCGCGTCGCTGTGGGGCGGCTCGTTTCTCTTCATGCGCCTGGGCGCGGCCGACTTCGGCCCGGCGGCGCTGGTCTTCGTGCGTGTCGCCGGCGCGGCGCTGATGCTGCTGCCGCTGGTGCTGCTGCGCGGAGAAGGTGCGGCGCTGGCCCGCCACTGGCGGCCGATCGCCGTCGTCGGGCTGCTGAACTCGGCGCTGCCCTTCGCCTGCTACATGGTCGCGGCGCTGGTGCTCAGCGCCGGGCTGTCGTCGATCTTCAACGCCACGACGCCACTCTGGGCGGCGCTGATCGCCTGGGCCTGGCTCGGCGACCGGCCGACCCGGCCGCGCCTGCTGGGGCTGGCGATCGGTTTTGCCGGCGTGCTGGCCGTCGGCCTGCACAACGCGAGTTTCAAACCCGGCGAACACGGCGTCAGCGCGGCCGCCGGCATCGTGCTGTGCCTGGTGGCGACACTGTGTTACGGCATCGCCGCCAGCTACACCAAGAAGCGCCTGGGCGGCGTGCCGCCGATGGCGGTGGCCGGCGGCAGCCAGCTCGCCGCGGCGGTGTTCACGCTGGGCCCGGCGCTGTGGTGGTGGCCGGCGCAGATGCCGGGTGCCGCGGCCTGGGGCGGCGCGGCGGTGCTGGCCTTCGCCTGCACCGGTTTCGCCTACTGGCTGTTCTTCCGCCTCGTCGCGCATGCCGGGCCGGCGAACGCGGTCTCGGTGACCTTCCTGGTGCCGGCGTTCGCGGTGCTGTGGGGCTGGCTGTTCCTCGGCGAGCGCCTGTCGGTGGCGACGGTGGCCGGCTGCGCCGTCGTGCTGCTGGGCACGGCGCTGGCCACCGGCGTGCTGCCGCGGCGGCGGGCTTGAATTCGGCGGCGCACGCCCCAGCTTCGGAGCATGCCCACCGAAACCGTCCGTCTCCCCGCCCGCCTGCACACGCTGGCCGCGATGGCCGCGCTGCTCGAACGCCTGGAGCGTCAGCCGCGTTCGGCCAGCGCCGGGCAGTACCGCGGGGTCGTGCAGCAGGTCCGCGAGTTGCTCGCCGAAGCCGAAGGCGACGAGGCCCTGCCGGCGCTGCTGGCCATCGCCCCGGCGACCGCCGAGCTCTACGAGAACCTGCACTACGAACACGCGGGGCTGTGCCGCTCGCCGCTGGAGGACGCACTGAACGCCGAACTCGCGGCGTCGGCGGCGATCACCGCGGCCCGCGGCCGCTGAGCGCCCCCGGCCACCCAAGGCCGGGGCCGGCATCGGACAATGGCGGGTTGCCCGAACCCGCCCGCATGGCCGACCTGCATCTCGACGACCTCGAAGCCGCCATCAACTGGTGGCGCGACCGCTCCCCCTCGCCCGACGGCGTGACCGCCTGCGCCGAGGTGCGGGCGCTGGCCGAGGTCTACGCGCCGCTGGTGCGCGAACGCCGCAGCACGGTCGACGAAGACACTCTGCCGCCGGCGGCGCGCACCGCCTGGCTCGCCTGGTACGCCAGCACACCCGACGCGCCGTGCATCGCGATCTGCTCGACGACGCAGGGCGACGCGATCTGCAAAGGCTGCGGCCGGACCTTCGACGAAGTCCAGCACTGGACCGTGATGACCCCCGCCGAGAAGCGCGCCGTCTGGCGCCGCATCACCGCCGACGGCACGGCCTGGCGCTTCAACCGTTATGCCGAACGCGCCGCGCGGGGGACGCGTTGAGCGCGCTGGGGCCTGCGGCCGGGCGCGACGAGCCGGTTCCCGAACCCTTTCCCGCGCCGCCGCCGGGCCGCGCCGCGCGGCTGGCCGACAGCGGCCGGCGCATCGCCCCGCTGGCCTGGCCGGTGTTCGTCGGCCAGCTCTCGGTGCTGGCCTTCAGCACCGTCGACACCGTGCTCGTCGCGCGCCACTCGGCCGCCGACCTGGCGGCGCTGGCCGTCGGCAGCGCCGCCTACATCACGACCTTCGTCGGCTTCATGGGCGTGGTGATGGCGCTGGCGCCGATCGTCGGCCAGCTCTTCGGTGCCGGCCGCCCGGCCGACGCCGGGCGCCAGCTGCACCAGGCGGTGTGGATCGCGCTCGCCTTCTCGGCGATCGGCTGCGCGCTGCTGCTGTTCCCGACGCCGTTCCTGGCGCTGGCCCAGGCCACGCCCGAGCAGGCCGACAAGGTGCGCGGCTACCTCGCGGCGCTGGCGGTGGCGCTGCCGGCCTCGCTGCTGTTCACCGCCTACCGCGCGTTCAACGTCGCGGTGTCGCGGCCCAAGGCGGTGATGGCGCTGCAGCTCGGCGCGCTGGCCTTCAAGATCCCGCTGTCGACGGCGCTGGTGTTCGGCGTGCCGGCGCTCGGCCTGCCGGCGCTGGGGGTGCTGGGCTGCGGCATCGCCACCGCGGTGGCGATGTGGGCGCAGACGATCGCCGCCTTCGCGCTGCTGCGCCGCGACCGCTTCTACGACGCCTTCCAGCTGCGCGGCCGCGGCCTGGACGCGCCCGACCGGCCGGCGATCGGCGCCCAGCTGCGGCTGGGTCTGCCCTCGGGCGCCGCGGTGCTGGTCGAGGTCTCCGGCTTCACCTTCATGGCGATCTTCATCGCCCGGCTGGGCGAGACGCCGGTGGCCGGGCACCAGATCGCGGCCAACCTGGTGTCGCTGCTGTTCATGCTGCCGCTGGCCATCGCCAACGGCGCGGCCACGCTGGTCGCGCAGCGCATCGGCGCGCGCGACCTGCCGGCGGCGCGCCGGCTGGGCTGGCACGGCGTGATCATCGGCGCCGGGCTGGCGGTGTTCAACGGCGGCGCGCTGTACCTGCTGCGCGAGCCGGTCATCGGCCTGTACACGCGCGACCTCGCGGTGGTGGCCGCGGCACTGCCGCTGCTGGCCTTCGTCGCGCTGTTCCACATCGCCGACGCGACGCAGACCGTGGCCGCCTTCGTGCTGCGCGCCTGGCGCATCGCCACCGTGCCGCTGGTCATCAACGCCACGGCGCTGTGGGGCGTCGGGCTGGGCGGCGGCTACCTGCTGGCCTTCGACCCGCTGGGCGTGGTGCCGCCGGCGCTGCACGGCGCGCCCGGCTTCTGGATCGCGTCGACGGCGGGGCTGGTGCTCACCGCGGCGGCGCTGTCGGCCTTCCTCGCCTGGACGCTGCACCGGCAGCGCCGCGCGGCGGCCTGAGTCAGGCCGACAGCGGCAGCGACAGCGTGAAACAGCTGCCGCCGCCGTCGCGCGGCGTGCAGCGCACGCTGCCGCCGTGGCGCTCGGCGATCTGCCGCACCAGCGCCAGCCCGAGGCCGACGCCGCCCTCGCGTTCGGCATGGCCGGGCAGGCGGAAGAAGGGCTCGAAGATGCGCTCGCGGTAGGCCTCGGGCACGCCCGGGCCGCGGTCGGCGACCCGCAGCTCGGCCTGGCCGCCGACGGCCACGACCTGGGCCTCGACCTCGTCGCCGCCGTAGCGGCGGGCGTTCTCCAGCAGGTTGCGCACGGCACGCCGGATCAGGCGCTCGTCGCCGGCGACACGCAGGTCCTCGCCCTGGGCCGTGGCCTGCACACGCGCGGCCTCCTCGGCGGCGACCGCCAGCAGGTCCACCGGGTCGCGGCGGTCGACGCTCATCGCGGCGTCCAGGCGGCTGGCCAGCAGCACCTCCTCGACCAGCGCGTCGAGCTCGGCGATGTTGGTGTCGATCTCGCGGCGCAGCGCCTCGCGCTGCTCGGGCGTGGCCTCGTCGGCCATCGACACCGCCATCTTCAGCCGCGCCAGCGGCGAGCGCAGCTCGTGGCTGGCGTTGGCCAGCAGGCTCTGGTGCGAACGCAGCAGCGCCTCGATGCGCGACGCGGCGCGGTTGAAGCTGGCCCCCAGCGCCGCGACCTCGTCACGCCCGTCCTCGGCGACACGCTGCTGCAGGTGGCCGGCACCGAAGGCCTCGACACCACGCTTGAGCGCCTCCAGCCGCCGCGTCAGCCGGCGCACCACCGGGTAGGCGCCGGCGGCCACCGCGGCGAACAGCACGACCAGCAGCGCCGCCAGCCCCAGGCCGTCGAAAGCCGGCCCCGGCGGCAGCCAGGGGTTGCGCGGCTGCAGGCCGCCGAAACGCGGGCCCTCGCGCCCCGGGCCGGCATCGCCGGGGCCTCCGGGACCGCCGGGCTCGCCCGGATCGCCGGCCGCGCCGGGGTCGCCGTCGGGCCGCGGCAGCGCGCCACGCATCAGCTGCGGGCGCAGCACCCACAGCGTGCGGCCGTCGTCCAGACGGATCGGGTAGGCGCGCCCGGCACCGGGGCCGCCGCCCTGGCGGCGCACGAAGGAGTCGGAGGCGCCGAGGCGCCGGCCGCGCGCGTCGTCCAGCGCCATCGGCAGGCGCAGGCGCTCGGACCACTCGCGCAGCGCCTCGGCCTGCACCTCGGCCGGCGCGTCGGCACGCGGCAGCGAGCGCTGCAGCAGCTCGCCCCACGCGGCCACACGCTCCTGCAGCGTGCTCTGGGCCCGCGCACGCTCCTGCTCGAGATGGTTCTGCAGCAGCCAGACCGACACCAGCGCGAACAACGCCAGCGCCGCCACCACCGTCAGGTAGATGCGGATGTAGAGCGAGCGCATCTCAGCGCCGCCCGCCCGTCGCGGCGCTCATTCGGCGTCCTGCTTCTTGGCGAAGACGTAGCCCGCGCCGCGCACCGTCAGCACGCGTTTCGGGTTCTTCGGATCGTCCTCGATGACCGCACGGATGCGCGAGATGTGCACGTCGATGCTGCGGTCGAAGGCCTCCAGCGGATGGCCCTTCAGCGCGTCCATGATCTGGTCGCGCGACAGCACGCGCCCCGGGCTCTGCGCCAGCACGACGAGCAGGTCGAACTGGTGGCTGGTCAGGTCGCAGGGCCGGCCGTCCAGGCGGGCCTGGCGCGCGCCGAGGTCGACCTCCAGGCGGCCGAAGCGCAGCACCTCGTCGCCGGCCGGCTCGGGCGCGGCGCGGCGCAGCAGCGCCTTCACGCGCGCCAGCAGCTCGCGCGGCTCGAAGGGCTTGGGCAGGTAGTCGTCGGCGCCGAGCTCCAGGCCGACGATGCGGTCCATCGGCTCGCCGCGCGCGGTCAGCATCAGCAGCGGCAGGCGGCGCGTGCGCGCGTCCGAACGCAGCTCGCGCGTGAGATCCAGGCCGTCGCCGTCGGGCAGCATCAGGTCCAGCAGCAGCGCGTCGTAGGCGCGATGGCGCAGCTGTTCGCGCCCGGCGGCCAGCGAGCCGGCGGTGTCGACCTCGAAACCGTTGCGGCGCAGGTAGTCGCCGACCATCGTGGTCAGGCGGGAGTCGTCGTCGATCAGCAGCAGTCGGCTCGTCACGGGGCGTTCTCGAACGAAAAGAGCCCCGGGGCCGAGGCCGCGGGGCGAAGGCTTCATGTCAAAGCCACAGGAGGAAAAGGATAACGATGGCAGGAAGGGCTGTCAGCGCCGCGGCGGATCGCTGCGGCCGCGGCGGTTGTCCATCGCCTCGCGGCGTTCCTTCATCGTGTCGGCGATCTGCTGGCGCTGCTCGACGCTCAGCACGCGGCTGACCTCGAGCATGGCCTGCGTCGAACGCTGGCTGGACTGGTCATGCAGGGCCAGCATCTTCTGGCGCAGCGCCTCGACGGCTTTCGGATCGACCGTCGGCTGGACGAAAAGTTCCGCGAACTGCTCGCCCAGGCGGCGGGCGTCGGCGCGCTGGCGCGACAGATCGTCCTGCGCCGAGCCGACGATCTCGCGGATCTGGCGGCGCTGCGCGGGGGTCGCGTCGACCTCGTCGAGCAGGCGCTGCAGCATCGCCGGGTGGCCGAGCCAGGGCAGGCCGCCGGCGCGGTCCATGCCGGGCCCGCCCATCGGGCCGCCGGCCATCGACACCGGATGGGCACCGCCGGGCGGCGCGGCGACGGCGGCGATGCCGGCGCCGAGCAGCGCGGCGCAGGCCAGGGTTCGGAGGGCGCTCGGGAGCGGGAAACGGGAGGTGGGCTTCATCGCGGCAGCTTTCGGCAGAGTGGATGACGGCATGGGATCCACTGTGCCGGGGCCCCGTGTCGGCGCGGTGCCGGGCGGGTAAAGAAGCTTGTCGCCGCCTCCGGCGGCGCCGGCCGCTCAGGGCGTGGCCGGCTGCACGCGCACGAGGCGGCGTTCGAGGCGGAAGCCCGGCGTCGCGCTGCGCAGGTCCAGGCGCACCAGCAGGCCGCTGCTGCGGTCGACGACGATGGCGCCTTCCAGGCGCGAGCTGAACTCGCCGTTCTGCGCGTCGCCGAAGAGCTCGACGACGGCGACGTCGAAAGCGCGGCCGGCGATGGTCTGCCGTCCGGTGGCCACGACCTGACCGCGCACCAGCGCGCGGGCATACGGGTCGCCGGAGATGCGCAGCTCGCCGGCGAGCACGTCGCCGAGCGCGATGTCGCGGCGGAACAGGCGCTGCCACGCGAGCTCGCCGGCCGGCGCGGCGACGACGTTGCCCAGCGGGTCCTGGCGCCAGGGCCGCGACGGGCCGGTCTGGCTGACGCGGAACTCGAAGACATCGCGGCGCAGCGACATCACCTGCAGCGCCCACTCGCCGGAGGCCCCGCGGGCACTGGTGCGCTCCTCGTAGACGAGGCGGTCGCCGGAAGCGATCGGCAGCGCCGCCAGGCGCTCGGGCGGCAGCTCGTCGGTGTGCGCGCAACCCTGGCGATGCGCCGCGGTCTTCATCGCCTCGTAGCGCCCCTGGAGCTGCGCCAGCTCGCCGGCCTCGTGGCCATTGGGGCGCAGCGCGAACAGCGCCGGCCAGAAGATGCTGACGCCGACGCCCAGCGCGACGATGTTGCGCCCGGCGATGTCGTCGACGGCATAGGCGACATCGGCGGCACGCTGCTGCACGGCGTCGCTCTCGTCGGCCAGGCGCACGCAGTCCCAGGCGGCGAAGTCGGCCGGGTCCACCGGCTGCGGCCGCACGTCGACGGAACGCGTGGCGCACCCGGCGACGGCAAGGCCGACGAGGCAGGTGGCAAGGCGTGTCGGCAGGCGCGTCATGAAGCGGGGCATTTTGCCTGCGCTCGAAGACGCCGCAAGCCCGCGGCCCGCGGCGCCCGGGCCGCGGGCGGGGTCAGGAGCCGGCAGGCGCCGAGGCGGGCGGCGCCGCACGCGCGCCGCCACGGCGCTCGGCCAGGCGCTTCTTCGCCGCGGCACGTTCCTCGGGGCTCATCTGCTGCCAGCGATCACGCAGCTTCTCGCGGGCCTGCGCCTGCTGCTCGGGCGACATCGACTCCCAGCGCTCCTTCATCGCCTCGCGGCGCTCGCCGCCGGCCGGCTGGGCCAACGCCGGGACCGACAGCGACGCGGCGGCAGCCAGCGCGAGCACGGACACGAACCTGTTCATCGGGGCACTCCTCGGGTGGCACGGCGGCGGATGCCGCCTGCGTTTCAATGCGGCGCCCACCGGCGCCGTTGACCGCGGCGCCGCACGGGCACGCAAAGAAACGTGTCTGCGGCGCTAGCATGACCGCATCCGCCCGCCTTCGCCGCCGTGCCGCACCCGCACCGTCCGCTGCTGCCCCTGCTCGTCCTGGCCTGCACCGCCGCCCTGCCCCGGCCCGCGGCGGCCGACTGCACCCTGGTCTTCGGCCAGGGCCGCCACGTCGACGCCGCCGACACCGAGGCCGCGCGCCAGTGGGACGGCATCAACCTGGCGTTCAACCAGCGTGTCGCGCAGGTGCTGGGCGAGCGCGGCGAGACGGCGCTGCCGCTGGTCGCGCGTGTGGCCGCCGACGACCCGGCCACCACCGTGCGCGCGGTGATCGCCCGGGCCGAGGACGCCGGCTGCGTGCGCATCGTCGAGACCACGGTCTTCGCCGACACCGAGGCCGGCGCGCTGGTCGCCCGGCTGCGCGAGTACCCGCTGCTGCAGGCCGCCGACGGCCGGCCGCGCATCGGGGCGCCGCGCCACACCGTCGAGCGCCAGTTCGATCTCAGCGGCGCGACGCTGGAGCGCGTGCGTCCGGCGGCGCTGGGCGCGCAGATGGCCGCCGAACTCGTCGAGCAGCGCGCCGCGCGTCGATGATGGCGGCTGCCGAACTCGACGATCCGGCCCAGGCGCGCCTCGTCGCGCGGCTGGCCCAGGCGCTGGCGGCGCAGGGCCCGGTGCAGGCCTTCGAGACCCATGTCTCGCGCGTGCTCGTCAGCGCCGAGCACGCCTGGAAGCTCAAGAAGCCGATCGCGCCGGGATTCCTCGACTACACGACACGCGAGCGCCGCCGCCGCTTCTGCGACGCCGAGCTGGCGCTGAACCGGCGCCTGGCGCCCGAGCTGTACCTGGACGTCGTCGCCGTGACCGGCACGCCCGAGGCGCCGCGCCTGGGCGGCGACGGCGAGGCGCTGGACTGGGCGCTGCGCATGCGTGCCTTCGCCCAGGACGGGCTCTGGGACCGCCTGGCCGCCCGCGGCGCGCTGGGGGCGGCGCAGGTGGACGCGCTGGTGGCGGTGCTGGCGCGGTTCCACGCCGGCGCCGCCGTCGCGCCCGCCGACGGCGAGTTCGGCCACCCCGAGCGCGTGCGCGCGCCGCTGGTGGACAGCCTGGACGTGCTCGACACGCTGGCGGCCGCGGCGCCGGCCGCTGCCGCGCTGGGCGAGCTGCGCGCCTGGCAGACGCGGCAGTTCGCGCGGCTGCAGCCGGTGTTCGCTGCGCGCCTGGCCGCCGGCCGCGTGCGCGAGTGCCACGGCGACCTGCACCTGGGCAACGTCGTCGAGATCGACGGCCGCACGACGGTCTTCGACTGCATCGAGTTCAACGAGGACTTCCGCTGGATCGACGTGGCCAGCGAGGTGGCCTTCATGGCGATGGACCTGCACGCGCACGGCCTGCCGGCGCTGGCCCACCGCTTCGTCGACGGCTGGATGGCTGCCTGCGGCGACTACGACGCGGCGCGCGTGCTGCGCTACTACCTCGTGCACCGCGCGCTGGTGCGCGCCAAGGTCGCCGCGCTGCGCGCCGCGCAGCCGGGTGCACCGGCCGACGCCGCGGCCGAGGCCCGGCGCTACATCGCGCTGGCGCTGCAGGCCACGCGTGCGCCGGCGCCGGTGCTGCTCGTCACGCACGGCGTGTCGGGCAGCGGCAAGACCACGCTGACCCAGCCGCTGGTCGAGGGCGAGGGCGCGCTGCGCGTGCGCGCCGACGTCGAGCGCAAGCGGCTGTTCGGCCTGCAGCCGCTGGAGCGGCCCGACGCTGCGCTGAAGACGCGGCTGTACGGCGCCGAGGCCGGCAGCGCCACCTACGCCCGGCTGCTCGACGCCGCCGGGGCGGTGCTCGACGGCGGCTTCGTCGTGGTGCTCGACGCGACCTTCCTGCACCGTGCGGCCCGCGACGCGGCACGCCGCTTCGCCGCCGCACGCGGCGCGCGCTTCGTGCTGCTGGACTTCGCCGCCGACGACGCGACGCTGCGCGCCCGCGTCGCCGCCCGCGGGCAGCGCGGCGACGACGCCTCGGACGCCGACCTGGCGGTGCTCGCCGCGCAGCAGCGCTCCGGCGACCCGCTGGACGCCGCCGAAGCCGCCGCAGCGCTGCGCGTGACGCCGGACCAGGCGCCGGACTGGCCCGCGCTGCTGGCCGCGCCCGTGACATAGCCGACACGGACGGCGGCCACGAGACGCCTGCGACGCCGTCGCTTGCCGCCGGTCAACCCGGCCGGACGGCCGGCTCGCGAGGATCGCGCCCGGCACCGTGGCCCGTCGCCACGCCGCCGCCGAGCAGCCGATGTGCGCCCTCCGAGTCACCGACCCGTTCGACCCCGAACCCGCCGCGCCGCCGGTGCCGCAGCTGGCCTGGCCGCGGCGCCACGCCGCCCCGCCCGCCGCCGAGCACGGTGACGCCGACACCGGCAGGCGGCCCGCCGCCGAGCGCTCCTGGCGCCGCCACGCCCACCCGGGCGTCCCGCGCGGCTGAGGACGTTCGCCCGCGGGTTGAGCGGGCGCCTTGACACCCGCCGCCACGCGGCGGAGCATGGCCGCGACACCCCCACCCGCTGCCCGGGCGGGCGGCAGGCGCCACCCGGGCCAGGAGCGCATCATGAAGAGCATCCTCGTCCACCTCGACGCCTCGCCGCGCTCGGCGACCCGCCTCGCGCTGGCCCACCGCCTCGCACGCCAGCACGGCGCCCAGCTGACCGCGGTCTTCGCGGTGCTGCCGGCCATCGTCGCCGTGCCCTTCGCCGCGGCCGAAGGCGCCTATGCCGCCGCCTCGCTGCTCGAGGAGACCGACCGCCAGCTGCGCGCCCGTGCGCGCGAGATGTTCGAGCGTGAAGCGGTTTCCGGCGTGCCGATGCAGTGGTTCGAGATCCGCCACGACACGCTGGAGGTCGCGGTCGTCGAGCACGCGCTGTTTGCCGACCTGCTGGTGCTCGGCCAGCACGACCCCGACGACCGCGAGGCCGGCCCGGTGCCGCGCGGCCTGGTCGCGACGCTGGTGCACGACAGCGGCAAGCCGGCGCTGGTGCTGCCGTCGCAGGGCGAGTTCGGCGCGCCGGTGCGCCGCGTGCTGATCGCCTGGAAACCCACGCCCGAGGCCGCGCGTGCGGTGGCCGCCGCCCGGCCCTGGCTGCTGGCGGCCGAGGAGGTGCACGTCGCCTGCACGCTGGCGCGGCGCGACGACGAGCGCACCGGCGTCGCGGCGCTCGAGCGCTGGCTGCGCGCCAGCGGCGTCACCGCGCCGATCCGCAGCCACGGCCTGGCCGGCACCGGCATCGGCGAGGCGCTGCTGTCGGTGGCCGCCGACACCGACGCCGACCTGCTGGTGATGGGCTGCTACGGCCACAGCCGGGCGCGCGAGCTGGTGCTGGGCGGCGTCACGCGCACGGTGCTGCGCTCGATGACGCTGCCGGTGCTGATGGCGCACTGACGCGCCCCCGCTCTGGAGAGCGCTCTCTAGGAAAGACCGCCGTCCTGGGGTGCGCTCTCTAGGCGCAAGGCCGAGACTGGGTGGTGTCGGCAAAGCCCATTCACCATCCACGGAGGCAGCACATGTCCACTCAAGACCTCGCCAGCGTCACGCTGAAGACGATCGAGAACTACCGCGCCGCGGCCGAGAAGACGGTCGCGGCCTACCGCTTCGGCGGCCACCGCCTCGTCGGCTTGGTCGACGGCGTGATCGAGAAGGGCGTCTACACCCGCACCGCCCGCATCGCGCCGCGCACCACCGACAAGATGAACGCGCTGCGCGGCACCGTCGCCGGCACGGTCGACAAGGGCATCGACGAGGTCGCCGACCGCGCCGTCAAGCTCGTCGACCTCGGTGGCGACACCGCCGCCGCGCAGGTCGCGAAGATGGCCGATCTGGCCGCCGGCGTCGACAACACGGTGCTGGCCAACGGCCTGCACACCGCGGCCAAGATGACGCTGCCCGGCGCGAAGATCGCGCTGAAGCTGTCGACGACCGTGGTGCGCGGCGCCGAGCGCCTGGCCGACGCGGCCGGAACGCCCAAGGCGCGCAAGGCGACGCGTGCGGCGGTCGGCAAGAAGCGCACGAAGGCCGTCGCCGAGGCGGTGAAGCCGGCGGCACGCCGGGTGCGCAAGGCGGTCGCCGAAGTGGCGGCGGTGGTCGAGGCGGCGCCGGCGAAGAAGCCGCGCCGCGCACGCCCGGCGAAGGCCGCCGAGGCGGCGCCCGCCGCCTGAGCAAGCGCCCGCCGCGGCCGCGGCATCACCAGGGGCCCTTCGGGGCCCCTTTTTCGTTGCCGCCGCACGGAACCAGGCTTCGCCCGGTGCGCCAGCGTGAAAACAGCACTTTTCACGCAGCACAAATATCATTAATATCACTGCACCGAGGTTGCCGGTGTCGGCACCTCGACACCGGCCCAGCACCGCACGCGCCCCGGCGCCTGCGCCCTGCCGTCGTCCGGGACGGGTTCTGACGGCGCCGCGCACCCGCGCGGCGGACTTCGCCGGTCGAGGTGCCTCCGATGCCTCGACCGGCTTTCTTTTTCTGCAGCGCGGGCCGGCCCGTCAGGGCATGACTTCGACGTACTGGTAGACCTCGCAGTCCAGCAGCACGCGGCGCTGCGGCAGCGGCAGCTGCTCGAACCAGCCCGTGACGTCGTGGCGGTCGATCTCGCGGCCGAGGTGGCGCACCAGCTCGCAGATCGGGTCGGTGACCTTGCTGCGCCAGTCGCCGTCCTCGCGCACGTAGCCGAGGTACAGGTTCTTCATGCAGTTGCCGCGGCACCAGCTCTGCGCCTCGCAGCTCGTGCAGGGCATCTTCGGGTCGGGCTGCAGCGGGCTGCGGCGCAGCCAGTTGCCGACGACGTCGCCGGTCTGCATCTCCGGCAGGTGCATCAGGTCCGGGCAGGCGAAGATGCGGCCGTCGGGCATCACGTTGAGGATGTGCGTCGACACGCGGCAGGCCGTGCCGCCGCCGCACTGCTCGACGGCGCGCGACGGGAACAGCTTGTTGCGCACCGCGCCCATCAGCGGGATGAAGGGGTAGACGCGGTCGCTGTCGGCGAAGAAACGCTCGACGAGCTGCGTCAGCACCGCCTTGCGGCGCTCGACCGACTGGCCGGCATAGGCGTCGCCGGCGACGAACTGGAAGTAGACGTAGTCGAAGGCCTTCGTCAGTTGGTCCAGCTCGTCGAAGCTGATGGTCTCGTCGGACCAGGTCACGCGGGCCGTCAGCGTGCCGCCCAGGCTGTCGCGCACGACGCCGACGTTGCGCAGGATCTGCTTGTAGATGCCCTTGCCGCGGTAGCCGTCGGTCACCTCCTGGCCGCCGTCGATCGACACGAGCACGTTCGACAGGCGCTGCAGCACGTGGTGGCTGAGGTCGTCGAGCAGCGTGCCGTTGGTCTGCAGCTGGAAGCGGAACAGCGGGTGGCGCTGCATCACGGCCTCGATGAACGGCCGGTTCAGCGTCGGCTCGCCGCCGTAGAACGTGACGTAGACCTCCTTGCCGGCGAGCTGCTGGGCGATGAACGCGTCGAGCTGGTCCATCGTGTAGGCCACGTGGCCCTGCGACTCGCGCACGTCGCCTTCGGCGATCGAGCAGTAGCTGCACTTCAGGTTGCAGCGCAGCGTGGTCAGCAACTGCAGCTCGACACGCTGGCCGACGATGGCCGGCTGGGAGTCGGTGGCGGCGGTGCCGGCTCGCGGATGGAGGACGATGGCTTGTTCGGACATGATCGGGTCGGTCGACTCCTCGGGAAATCGATGCGGTTGGGAGCGCGTGGAGCGCGAGGGTGAAGCCGGGGCCTGGCCGCACGGCGGGGGCGCAGTGTCCCTGCCCCCGGTTCGGGCGTCCCGCCACCAGATCAAGGTTGCGGCAGATCAAGCGCCAGCCCGGCGTGCAATTGCACGACGCCCCCCGGCGGGTATCCGGCACGGCAGCGCGCCCCGCGCTACGCTCGGTCATCGGCGTGCACTGGACGCACGCCAGGTTTGCCATGAATGCCTTTTTCGTGCCCGCCGAATGGCGCATCGTCGTCTTCGGCCTGCGCACCCAATGCACCATCGATGAACTTCACGCCCTGCTGGGACGCTGGGCCGACACGGAGGTCGAGATCGAGATCGTCATCGTGTCCGAGGCCGCCGACGACGCGATGGCGATCCTGCGCCTGCGCGCGGCCCTGCCCTACACGACCTGGCGCCTGGCGCAGCGGCTGGACCGACGGGTGCACGACGGCCGCCGGTTGCGATCCTGGATCCCCGTGATGGCCTGGCAGCGTTAGTCTTCGCTCCCGGCGGCCCCGTCACGGCCGCGGTCGGACGGCAGATGGACATCGACCTGCGCGACGAGTGGCTGGAGAACAGCACCTTCGACGAACTCGCCGTCGGCCGCAGCGCGACGATGCGCCGCGCCCTGACCGACGCCGACATCGCCGGCTTCGCCGCGATCTCCGGCGACCTGAACCCCACCCACCTGGACGACCGCTTCGCGCGCGAGGAAGGCCTGGCCGGCCGCACCGCGCACGGCATGTGGAGCGGCGCGCTGGTGTCGACCGTGCTCGGCACCGTCTTCCCCGGCCCGGGCACACGCTACGTCTCGCAGCGCATGGACTTCCACGCCACGGCGCGCGCCGGCGACGTGCTGGAGGTGCGGGTCGCCGTGTGCGCCAAGGACGCCGCCAGCGGCCGCGTGACGCTGGACTGCAGCGTGCGCCGCCAGGACGGCACGCTGCTGATGGACGGGCAGGCCGTCGTCGAGGCGCCGCGCCACAAGGAGCGGGTGCGCAAGGCCACCGGGCTGCGCTGGCACGTCTTCGACGCCGCCGCCGGCGTGCGCGCGCTGATCGAGCAGGCCGCGCGCCACGCCGGGCTGCGCTGCGCCGTCGTGCACCCCTGCGACGCCGAGTCGCTGCGCGGCGCGCTCGATGCCGCCCGCCACGGCCTGTTCACGCCGGTGCTGGTGGCGCCGCGCGACCGCCTGATCGCCACCGCCGACGCCGCCGGGCTGGACCTGGCCGGCGTCGAGATCGAGGACGTGCGCCACAGCCACGCCGCCGCCGAACGCGCCGCCGCGATGGCCGCCGACGGCGCGGTGCAGGCGCTGATGAAGGGCAGCCTGCACACCGACGAGGTGATGAAGGCCGTGCTGTCGCGCCCCGAGCTGCGCACCGGGCGCCGCATCTCGCACGTCTTCCGCTTCGACGCGCCGGCGTACCACAAGCCGCTGCTCGTCACCGACGCGGCGATGAACATCACGCCGACGCTCGACGACAAGGCGCACATCGTGCAGAACGCGATCGACCTGGCGCTGGTGCTCGGCGTCGACCTGCCCAAGGTGGCGGTGCTGGCGGCCGTCGAAGGCGTCAACCCGAAGATGGCCTGCACGCTGGACGCCGCGGCGCTGTGCAAGATGGCCGACCGCGGCCAGATCCGCGGCGCCATCGTCGACGGCCCGCTGGCCTTCGACAACGCGATCTCGGCCGAGGCCGCGCGCACCAAGGGCATCGTCTCGCCGGTGGCCGGCAACCCCGACATCCTCGTGGTGCCCGACCTCGTGTCGGGCAACATCCTCGCGAAGCAGCTGGAATACCTGGGCGGCGCGGTGGGCAGCGGCATCGTGCTCGGCGCGCGGGTGCCGATCGCGCTGACCAGCCGCGCCGACGGCGCCACCGCGCGGCTGGCGTCAGCGGCGCTGGCGGTGCTGGTGGCGCAGTCCGGCGCCCGGGCGTCGATCGACAAGATAGCCTAATGCAATCACATTGGCTCGCGCAATTGACTAAATTGATGCTCGTCGTTCAGACCTGACTCGAGGAGATTGCCGATGTCCACCGAAGCCCGCTGCCCCTTCCACGCCGAACACGGCGCCCGTGTCACGGCCCAGATGCGGTCCAACACCGACTGGTGGCCGAAGCGGCTGAACCTGAAGATCCTGCACCAGCACTCGGCCAAGTCCGACCCGATGGGCGCCGGCTTCGACTACGCGGCCGAGTTCCGCAAGCTCGACTACGCCGCCGTCAAACACGACCTGCGCGTGCTGATGACCGACTCGCAGGACTGGTGGCCGGCCGACTGGGGCCACTACGGCGGCCTGATGATCCGCATGGCCTGGCACAGCGCCGGCACCTACCGCACCGCCGACGGCCGTGGCGGCGGCGGGCGCGGCAACCAGCGCTTCGCGCCGCTGAACAGCTGGCCCGACAACGGCAACCTGGACAAGGCGCGCCGCCTGCTCTGGCCGATCAAGAAGAAGTACGGCAACCAGCTGAGCTGGGCCGACCTGATGATCCTGGCCGGCAACGTCGCGCTGGAGTCGATGGGCTTCAAGACCTTCGGCTTCGGCGGCGGCCGCCCCGACATCTGGGAGCCCGAGGAAGACGTCAACTGGGGCGCCGAGGCCGAGTGGCTGGCCACCAGCGACAAGCCCAACAGCCGCTACAGCGGCGAGCGTGAGCTCGCCAACCCGCTGGCCGCGGTGCAGATGGGCCTGATCTACGTGAACCCCGAAGGCCCGGACGGCAAGCCCGACCCGGTGGCCTCGGGCCGCGACGTGCGCGAGACCTTCGCCCGCATGGCGATGAACGACGAGGAGACCGTCGCGCTCGTGGCCGGCGGCCACACCTTCGGCAAGGCGCACGGCGCCGGCGACGCCGCGCTGGTCGGCCCCGAACCCGAGGCCGCGTCGATCGAGCAGATGGGCCTGGGCTGGCAGAACGCCTTCGGCAGCGGCAAGGGCGTGCACACCACGACCAGCGGCATCGAAGGCGCCTGGAAGCCCCACCCGACACGCTGGGACATGGGCTACTTCGACATGCTCTTCGGCTACGAGTGGGAGCTGGTCAAGAGCCCGGCCGGCGCCTGGCAGTGGCTCGCCAAGGACGTGAAGCCCGAGCACCTGATCCCCGACGCGCACGACCCGAGCCGCAAGCACCGGCCGATGATGACGACGGCCGACCTGTCGCTGCGTTTCGACCCGGTCTACGAGCCGATCTCGCGCCGCTTCCACCAGAACCCGGAACTCTTCGCCGACGCCTTCGCCCGCGCCTGGTTCAAGCTGACGCACCGCGACATGGGGCCGCGCTCGCGTTACCTGGGCCCGGAGGTGCCGGCCGAAGACCTGATCTGGCAGGACCCGGTGCCCGCGGTCGACCACGCGCTGGTCGACGCCGCCGACATCGAACAGCTCAAGGCCGAGGTGCTGGCCTCGGGGCTGACGGTCGCCGAGCTGGTGAAGACCGCCTGGGCCTCGGCCTCGACCTTCCGCGGTTCGGACAAACGCGGCGGCGCCAACGGCGCGCGCATCCGTCTGGCGCCGCAGAAGGACTGGGACGTCAACGAACCGGCCGAGCTGGCGCGGGTGCTGGCGGTGCTGGACGGCGTGCGCGAGCGTTTCAACGCCGCGCAGACCGGCGGCAAGCGCATCTCGGCGGCCGACCTGATCGTGCTCGCCGGCAGTGCCGCCGTCGAGGAAGCCGCGCGCCGCGCCGGACATCCGGTGACGGTGGCCTTCGCCCCGGGCCGCACCGACGCCCGCCAGGAGCAGACCGACGTCGAGTCCTTCGCGGTGCTCGAGCCGCGCGCCGACGGCTTCCGCAACTACCAGCGTGCCGACAGCCAGGCACCGGCCGAGGAGCTTCTGCTCGACCGCGCCCAGCTGCTGACGCTGACGGCGCCGGAGATGACGGTGCTCGTCGGCGGCCTGCGGGTGCTCGGTGCCAACACCGGCCGCAGCACGCACGGCCAGCTGACCGAGCGCCCGGGCACGCTGTCGACCGACTTCTTCGTCAACCTGCTCGACATGGGCACGAAGTGGGGCCCGGCGGCCGAGGCCGGCGTCTACGAAGGCCGCGACCGCGCCAGCGGCGCGCTGAAGTGGACGGCGACACGCGCCGACCTGGTCTTCGGCTCGAACTCCGAGCTGCGCGCGCTGCTGGAGGTCTACGCCAGCGACGACAACGCCGGCAAGTTCGTGCAGGACTTCGCCGCGGCGTGGACCAAGGTGATGAACCTCGACCGCTTCGACCTCGCCGCCTGAGCGGCGGCTGGAACCGGCTGACGACGACGGGCCCCGCGGGGCCCGTTTTTCATGGCGCTCAGCGCAGCCAGAAGTCCACCGGCTGCAGCGGCGGCGGGATGCCCTCGTCGCCCAGGCTCTCGCGCAGGCCGATCTCGATCGTGCGGCAGATCGCGTCCAGCGGCAGGTCGTTGTAGCCGTGTCCGAACGGGTTCTCGATCTCGTCGCCGACGGCGTCCAGGCCGAAGAAGGTGTAGGCGACAAAGGCCACGACCAGCGGCGTGACGAAGCCCAGCGCGTCGATCAGGCCGAAGGGCAGCAGGAAACAGTACAGGTAGGCCGTGCGGTGCAGCAGCAGCGAGTAGGCGAACGGGATCGGCGTGCCCTTGATGCGCTCGCAGCCGGCGAAGGCGGCGGCGAACGCGGCCAGCGTCTGGTCCATCTCGCAGGCGACGATGGAGTCGAGCGCGCCCTCGTCCAGGCCGCGGCGCAGGTCGTCGCCCAAACGCTGCAGCAGGTATTCGGGGCCGTTGGACGCGGCCTGCAGCCCGGCCCATTCGGCCGGCGTCAGGAAACGCGCGAGTTCAGGCTCTGGCTTCGTGTCGCGCAGATGGTGGCGCAGCGCGTGCGCCAGCGCGACGGTGCGCCAGACGATGCGCACACGCAGGTCGTCCAGCCCCAGCGAAGCCTGCGCCGGCACCGCGCCGCGCACCAGGCAGCGCGCCTGGCGCGCCAGGCTGCGGCTGCGGTGCACGACGTCGCCCCAGAGCTTGCGCGCCTCCCAGTAGCGGTCGTAGGCGGCGCTGTTGCGAAAGCCGAGGAAGATCGCCAGCGCGATGCCGATCAGCGAGAACGGGATCGTCGTGACGGTGATCTTGTGGTGCAGCAGTTCGCCGTGCAGCAGCGTGACGACGACGGCCGTCAGCGTCGTGCCGGCCAGCGGCACCAGGATGCGGTGCAGGATCGAGCCGCGCAGCACGAAGAACAGGCGCGGGCCGACCGGGCGTTCGCGGAGGATCATGTGGACGGGTCCGAAAAGAAAAATCCCTCACGGCCGGGGGCGGTGAGGGACTGTTCTGGCGGAAAGGGAGGGATTCGAACCCTCGTCACGGGAGGACCCGTGAACCGGATTTCGAGTCCGGCGCATTCGACCACTCTGCCACCTTTCCTGGTATTCGCGTGGTCTCGCTGGGGTCAGCGAAGCCGCGCATTCTAGCGCAGGATTTCGGCGCCGCCTAGATACGGCCGCAAGGCCGCCGGCACGCGGATCGAACCGTCGACCTGCTGGTGGTTCTCCAGCACCGCGACGAGCGCGCGGCCGACCGCCAGACCCGAGCCGTTGAGCGTGTGCACGAACTCGGTCTTGCCTTGGGCGTTGCGGAAACGCGCCTGCATGCGCCGCGCCTGGAAGGCCTCGCAGTTGCTGCACGAGCTGATCTCGCGGTAGGTGCCCTGCGCCGGCAGCCAGACCTCCAGGTCGTAGGTCTTGGCCGAACCGAAGCCCATGTCGCCGGTGCACAGCGTGATCACGCGGTACGGCAGCTCCAGCTTCTGCAGGATGGCCTCGGCGTGGCCGACCATCTGTTCCAGCGCGGCGTCGCTGTCTTCGGGACGCACGATCTGCACCATCTCGACCTTGTCGAACTGGTGCTGGCGGATCATGCCGCGCGTGTCGCGCCCGGCGCTGCCGGCTTCCGAGCGGAAGCAGGGGCTGTGCGCCGTCAGCTTGATCGGCAGCGCCGCGGCGTCGAGGATCTGTTCGCGCACGGTGTTCGTCAGCGGGATCTCCGACGTGGAGATCAGGTACTGCTCGCGCTGCTCCTCGTCGCCGCCACGCAGCACCCAGAACATGTCCTCCTTGAACTTCGGCAGCTGGCCGGTGCCTTCGAGCACCTCGCGGTTGACGATGTACGGCGTCCAGCACTCGGTGTAGCCGTGCTCCTGGGTCTGCGTGTCCAGCATGAACTGGGCGAGCGCACGATGCAGGCGTGCGGCCGGGCCGCGCAGGAAGGTGAAGCGCGCACCGGCGAGCCTGGCGCCGGTGTCGAAGTCCAGGCCCAGCGGCTGGCCCAGGTCGACGTGGTCCCGGGGCGTGAACTCGAACGTGCGCGGCGTGCCCCAGCGGCGCAGCTCGACGTTGCCGCTCTCGTCGGCGCCGACCGGCACGCTGTCCTGCGGCAGGTTCGGGATCGACATCAGCATCTGCTGCAGTTCGGCCTGGATCGCCTCCAGCCGTTCGGCGCCGGCCTTCTGCTCGTCGCCGATGCCGCCGACCTCGGCCATCAGCGCCGAGGCGTCCTCGCCGCGGCCCTTGGCCTGGCCGATCTGCTTGGACAGCTGGTTGCGCCGCGCCTGCAGGTCCTCGGTGCGGGTCTGGATGCGCTTGCGTTCGGCCTCGAGCGCGGTGAAGCGCTCGACGTCGAGGAAGGGTTGCGGCGCGCGGCGCTTTTCGAGACGGGCGACGACGCTCGCGAGGTCGCGGCGCAGCAGGGTGATGTCGAGCATGGGTCCTCCGGAGAGGGTGATTCTAGAAAGGCGAACGGCGCCCTCGTGGCGCCGTCGTCGGGGATGGCGCGGGAATCTCAGTCAGACGCGGACGGCGCGTCGAGCCCGGCCATGCTGCGGTCGCCCAGGCCGCGCGGCAGCGGGAAGCGCACCGACTCCTTGACGCCGTCCATGTTGCGCACGCTGAGCACGCCCAGCTCGCGCAGCCGGGCGATGACCTGCTGCACGAGGATGTCCGGCGCCGAGGCCCCGGCGGTCAGGCCGACGCGGCTGCGGCCCTCGAGCCAGGCCGCCTGCAGGTCGGCGGCGCTGTCGACCATGTGCGCCGGCGTGCCCAGGCGCTCGGCCAGCTCGCGCAGGCGGTTGCTGTTGCTGCTGGTCGGGCTGCCGACGACGATGACGACGTCGACCGCCGGCGCGATCAGCTTGACGGCGTCCTGGCGGTTCTGCGTCGCGTAGCAGATGTCCTGCTTCTTGGGCTCGCGCACGTGCGGGAAGCGCGCCTTCACCGCGGCCAGGATCTCGGCGGCGTCGTCCACCGACAGCGTGGTCTGGGTGACGACGGCGAGCTTGTCGCCGCGCGGCTGCACGCGCGGCACGTCCTCGGCGTCCTCGACGAGGTAGATGCCCTCGGAGAGCTGGCCCATCGTGCCCTCGACCTCGGGGTGCCCCTTGTGGCCGATCATGATGAACTCGTAGCCCTCGCGCGCCAGCTTGGCGACCTCGACGTGGACCTTGGTCACCAGCGGGCAGGTGGCGTCGAAGACCTTGAAGCCGCGGCGGTCGGCCTCCTCGCGCACCGCCTGGCTGACGCCGTGGGCGCTGAAGACCAGCGTCGCGCCGGGCGGCACCTCGGCGAGCTCCTCGATGAAGATCGCGCCCTTGGCCCGCAGGTCGTTGACGACGTAGGTGTTGTGCACGATCTCGTGGCGCACGTAGATCGGCGCGCCGAACCTGGCGAGCGCACGCTCGACGATCTCGATCGCGCGGTCGACGCCGGCGCAGAAGCCGCGCGGTTCGGCCAGGACCAGTTCCTCGATCGCCGCCATCACAGCACTCCCAGGATGCGCACCTCGAAGTGCACGGACTGGCCGGCCAACGGGTGGTTGAAATCGAACAGCAGCCAGTCCTCGCCGACCTCGCGCACCATGCCGGCGTAGCTGCCCAGGCCGTCGGGGGTCGGGAACTGGACGACGTCACCGACGGTGTAGACGGTGTCCTCGTCGCCGAGCTCGCGCATCAGCGACATCTTCACGCGCTGCATCAGCTGCGGGTTGCGTTCGCCGAAGGCGGCGCCCGGCGGCAGCTCGAAACGCGCCTCGGCGCCGTCGTCCAGGCCGATCAGCGCCTGCTCCAGGCCCGGCGACAGGTCGCCCGCGCCGATCGTCAGCGTCGCCGGCGTGCCGCCGAAGGTGTTGACGATGTCGCCGCCGTCGGGCCCGGCAAGCCGGTAGTGCAGGGTCAGGAAGGAGCCGGACTGGACGGTGGTCACTGGGGGTACGTCGCTGACGATAGACTGGTTGCGGCCATTGTAAGAGCCGCCCCATGCCCCTCCTGAAGGACCTGCCCGCCGACCAGCGCCCGCGCGAGAAGCTGCTCCAGCGCGGCCCGGGCGCGCTCGCCGACGGCGAGCTGCTGGCGCTGCTGCTGCGCACCGGGCTGCCCGGCGAGGGCGTGTTCGAGCTCGCGCAGCGTGTGCTCGCGGCCTGCGGCGGCGCCGGCGGGCTGCTGGCCGCGACGCCGGCCACGCTGGGCCGGGTCAAGGGCCTGGGGCCGGCCAAGCAGGCCGAGCTGCTGGCGGTGATGGAGCTGGCGCGCCGCGCGCTGGCCGCCAAGGTGCGCGCCGCGCCGGTGTTCGACTCGCCGGACAAGGTCAAGGACTACGTCGCGCTGCAGCTGGCCGGCCGGGAGCACGAGGTCTTCGCGGTGCTGTTCCTCGACAGCCAGCACCGCCTGATCGTGATGGAGGAGATGTTCCACGGCACGCTGACCCAGACCAGCGTCTACCCGCGCGAAGTGGCGCGCCGGGCGCTGGCGCTCAACGCCGGCGCGGTGATCCTGGCGCACAACCACCCGTCGGGCGTCGCCGAACCGTCGCGCGCCGACGAGTTCCTGACGCAGACGCTGCGCCAGGCGCTGCAGCTGCTGGACGTGCGCGTGCTCGACCACCTCGTCGTCGGCCGCGGCCAGGTGGTGTCGATGGCCGAGCGGGGGCTGGTGTGAAGGTCTCCAGCCTGAAGGAACTGCAGGCGCTGCGCGAGGCCATCGCCCGGCGCGAGCGCGAAGCCGCCGAACGCGCCGAGCGCGAACGCCGCGAGGCCGCCGAGGCCGAGGCCGCGCGCCGCGTCTTCGCCCATGCCGTCGGCCCGGTGCATGCGCTGCGGCCGCACGGCCGCGCCCACGTGCACCGCGCCCGCCCGGCGCCGCTGCCGCGCCAGCGCGAGGCCGACGAGCGCGAGGCGCTGCGCGCGACGCTGTCCGACGAGGTCGACGTCGAGTCGCTGCTGCTGACCGACGACGGCCTGTCCTTCCGCCGCTTCGGCGTCGGCCCCGACGTCGTCACCAAACTCCGCCGCGGCCACTGGTCGATCCAGGCCGAGGTCGACCTGCACGGCCTGCGCCGCGACGAAGCCCGCGACGCGCTGGTGCGCTTCGTGCGCGAGGCGCTGCAGCGCGGCCAGCGCTGCGTGCGCGTCGTGCACGGCAAGGGCCACGGCTCGCCGGGGCGCAAGCCGGTGCTGAAGGTCAAGGCGCAGCGCTGGCTGGCGCAGTGCGAGGAGGTCATCGCCTTCGCGCAGGCCACCGGCCCGCAAGGCGGCGCCGGGGCGCTGATCGTGCTGCTGGGGTGAGCTCGGACAGCCGGCCCCTCGGGCCAGCCCGCAGCGGCGGGGTCAGGTCTCGCAGCGACGGGGTCACGCAGCGACGGGGTCAGCGCAGCGACGGGGTCAGGTCTCGAAAGACCTGATCCCGGGCATCTCCCGCAGCGGCGGGGTCAGGTCTCGAGAGACCTGACCCCGGGCGTCCCTGACCCCGGGCGTCCCGCTTCACCCGCCCTGGTTGCGCATCCAGTCGGCGGTGCCGAACAGCGACTCGGTCAGCCGGTCGGCCAGTGCGGGTTCGAGGCCGCAGTCGCCCAGCGCCTGGATCATGCAGGCCATCCACTGGTCGCGTTCGGCGATGCCGATCGCGTACGGCAGGTGGCGCGCACGCAGCCGCGGGTGGCCGAAACGCTGGACATAGTGATCCGGCCCGCCAAGCCAGCCGCAAAGGAACCAGAACAGCTTGTCGCGCGAGCCGTCCAGGCTTTGGGGGTGCATCGCCCGCAGCGCCGCGTAGGCCGGCTCCAGCTCCATCAGGTCGTAGAAGCGGTCGACCAGCGTGCGAACGCCGGCTTCGCCGCCCAGGCGCACGAACGGCGTCGGCGCGGCTTCGGCGGCGCTCACCGCGCCCCGTCGACGAGGGACAGCAGCCGAGTCGCGACGCCGACCATGGCGATCGCCGCCGGCGTCCCGGGCAGGCTTTCCAGCAGCAGCTGGCGGCGCAGCACGGCCTCGCGCACCGCGGGATCGGCAGGCAGCTCGCCGAGCAGATCCAGGCGCACCGGCCCGTCCAGCGACGGCGCGACGTAGCGGTCGACGACGGCCTGCAACTGCTGGCGAACGGCTCGCCCCTCGCCGGGACGTCGTGCCTGGTTGACCAGCATCTGGATCAGGCGCCGGCCCTGGGTCGTCGCCAGGACCTTGATCGTCGCGTAGGCGTCGGTCAGCGAGGTCGGCTCGGGCGTGGCGACGACGATCGCGTCGTCGGCCAGCGACACCGTGTAGAGCACGACGTCGGAGATGCCGGCGCCGGTGTCCAGGATGACATGGTCGAAGCGCGGCGCGACATCGGAGATCACGCGCTGCAGCTGGTCACGCACCTCGGGCGTCATGCGCGAGTACTCGACCATGCCCGAGCCGGCGAGCAGCACCGTGAAGCCGCCCGGCGCCGGCAGCAGCGCGTCCTCGAGCGAGCACTTGCCGGTGAAGACGTCGTGCAGCGTCAGCTTGGGGTACAGGTTGAGCACGACGTCCAGGTTGGCCAGCCCCAGGTCGGCGTCGAGCACGAGCACGCGGCGGCCCTGGCGCGCCAGCGCGGCGGCCAGGTTGGCGGCGACGAAGGTCTTGCCGACGCCGCCCTTGCCGCTGGTGATCGCGCTGATGCGCGCACGCGGCCGCGCGGCGCGGGAGGCGTCGTCTCGGGTGGGCACGGCGGCCGGCGGGGTACCGTCGGTCATAGGAAGTCCTGGAAGCTCGTGGAGTCGAACAGCAGCCGCTTCTCGTCGTGGCTGACGTGCGAGTCGGCGGTCGGTTCGAGCAGCACGCGGTTGCGGCCGGCGGCCTTGGCGGCATAGAGCTGCAGGTCGGCGCGTTCGAGCCACAGCGCCGGTGTGGAACGCACCCACTGCGGTGCGAAGGCCCCGCCGACGCTGACGCTCACCGACAGCGCGCGGCCGTTGCCGACGGACACGCTCATGCGCTCGACCTTCTGGCGGATGCGCTCGGCGACGGTCAGGCCGAAGGTGTGCGGGCAGTTGGGCAGGATGATCGCGAACTCCTCGCCGCCGACACGCGCGACGAGGTCCATCGGCCGCACGCTGTCGGCCAGCACGGCGGCGACGGCGCGGATCACCTCGTCGCCGGCGGCATGGCCGTGGCGGTCGTTGACGAGCTTGAAGTGGTCGATGTCGGCCACCAGCATCAGCGCCGGCTCGCCGCTGCGGGCGACACGGTCGATCTCGCGCTCCAGCGCGAGCTGGAAAGCACGACGGTTGGCCAGGCCGGTGAGCGCGTCACGGCTGGACAGGTCGACCAGGGCGTCGATGAGACGCTGCATCCACTGCACGCTGCCGGGTTCGCCCGCAGGCTCGGGCAGGCCCGAATGGGCGAGCAGTTGCAGCGCCTCGTTCAGGCGAAGCGTCACAGGCGGATCGGCTGGGGGGTGACGGGGACAGTCCAAGGGTGTCATTCCCGGCAGCGACGACGCCACTCCCCGGGAAAGCACCAGTCTAGCCGGGGCCGCGAACGGCCGCAAAAGAGATCTGAGCGGAAAACGCCGCACAACTCCGGACCACGGCCGCGCCGCACACCGCGACACTGTCGACCGGAACCAACATCCCAGGCCGCGCCGCACGCGCGGCGCGAATGCCTGCCATGAACGCCGCCCTTCCCGTGCTGGCCGCTGTCGCCGACCAGGAGTTCACGCTCTCGGCGGCCGATTTCGAACGCATCCGCCAGCTGATCTACCAGCGCGCCGGCATCAGCCTGCACGCCGGCAAGCAGGCGATGGTCTACAGCCGTCTGTCGCGCCGCCTGCGCGAGACCGGCTACCGCGACTTCTCGAGCTACCTGCAGGCGCTCGAACGCGGCGGCTCCGACCACGAGTGGCAGGAGTTCGTGAACTGCCTGACCACCAACTTGACGGCCTTCTTCCGCGAGGAACACCACTTCCACGCCCTCGTCGAGGACCTTCGCGCGCGCGCCTCCAAGCCGATCCGCATCTGGTGCAACGCCGCGTCCACCGGCGAGGAGCCGTATTCGCTGGCGATGACCGTCGTCGAGACGCTGGGCACCTCGGCGCAGGCGAAGATCCTGTGCAGCGACATCGACACCAAGGTGCTGGCCACGGCCAGCCGCGGCGTCTACACCGCCGACGCCCGCGGCCTGTCGCCCGAGCGCCTGAAGCGCCACTTCATGCGCGGCACGGCCAAGAACGAGGGCTTCATCCGCGTCAAGCCCGAGCTGTCGCGGCTGGTCGAGTTCCGCACGTTCAACCTGATGAGCACGAGCTGGTCGGCACTGGGCGACCCGTTCGACATCGTGTTCTGCCGCAACGTGATGATCTATTTCGACAACCCGACCCAGCGCAAGGTGCTGGAGCGCACGCACGCGGCGATGAAGCCCGGCGGCCTGCTCTACGTCGGCCACTCGGAGAACTTCACCGACTCGCGCGACCTGTTCAGATTGCGCGGAAAGACGATCTACGAGCGTGTCTGAGGCCGCCGACACGGTCCCGGCTCAAGAACGGATCCGAAACGGACGATAAGACGGCCATGTCAATCGCCTCCCTGTCCGCGGCGCCCGCCGCGCGTGCGCCCGCCGGGCCCTCGCGCCTGGAGCGTCTGAAGAGCGCATCGCGCCGCCCGGGCGAGGCCTCGTTCTTCTTCTACGACTCGCACTTCCGCAACGAGGCGGTCAAGGTGCTGCCCGGCGAGTTCTTCGTGCACGACGAGGACATCCTCATCATGACGACGCTGGGCTCGTGCATCGCCGCGTGCCTGTGGGACCGCGAGAAGAAACTCGGCGGCATGAACCACTTCATGCTGCCCGACGCCGGCGGCTCGGCCGACTGCGGCCGCTACGGCTCGTTCGCGATGGAACTGCTGATCAACGAGATGATCAAGCGCGGCGCCACGCGCTCGACGATGGAGGCCAAGGTCTTCGGCGGCGGCGCGGTCATCAGCGGCATGAACAGCATCAACGTCGGCGAGCGCAACACGACCTTCGTCATGGACTACCTGCGCACCGAGCGCATCACGGTGGTCAGCAAGGACGTGCTCGACATCTACCCGCGCAAGGTGTGTTTCCTGCCGCACAGCGGCAAGGCGATGGTCAAGAAGCTCGCTTCGGCCAACACCGAGGCGCTGGTGGCCCAGGAACGCGCGGCGGCGTCGCAGCGAGTGCCCGCCGGCAGCAGCGGCGGCAGCATCGACCTGTTCTGAACACGGCGACAAGCACGCAGGAGACCGTCAGGATGAGCAAGACCCGCGTCGTCGTCGTCGACGATTCAGCCCTCGTGCGCGGCCTTCTGGCCGAGATCATCAACCGCCAGCCGGACATGACCTGTGTCGGCGCCGCCGCCGACCCGCTGGTGGCGCGCGAGATGATCCGCAACCTGAACCCCGACGTCATCACGCTGGACGTCGAGATGCCGCGCATGGACGGCATCGACTTCCTGTCGCGGCTGATGCGGCTGCGGCCGATGCCGGTGGTGATGGTCTCGACGCTGACCGAACGCGGCGCCGAGGTGACGATGAAGGCGCTGGAACTCGGCGCCGTCGACTTCGTCTCCAAGCCCAAGATCGGCGTCGCCGACGGCCTGCGCCAGCTCGGCGACGACATCACCGAGAAGATCCGCACCGCCGCCAAGGCGCGTGTGCACCGCCTGGCTGCGGCGCCGGCGCCGGCCGCCGCCACTCCCGGCGCCGCCCGCCCGGCGACGGTGAGCCCGCTGGGCCGGCTGTCGACCGAGAAGATCATCTTCATCGGCGCCTCCACCGGCGGCACCGAGGCCACGCGCGAGGTCATCACCCAGCTGCCGCCGGACGCGCCGGCGGTGATGATCACCCAGCACATGCCGCCGGGCTTCACGAAGAGCTATGCCGCGCGGCTGAACGGCCTGGCGCGCATCCGCGTCGCCGAGGCGGTGGACGGCGAGCGTGTGCTGCCCGGCCACGCCTACATCGCCCCGGGCGGCCTGCACCTGTCGGTGGAGCGCTCGGGCGCCAACTACATCGCCCGCGTGCGCGACGGCGACCCGGTCAACCGCCACAAGCCCTCGGTCGAGGTGCTGTTCCAGTCGGCGGCGCGGGTCGTCGGCCCGAACGCGCTGGGCGTGATGCTGACCGGCATGGGCGCCGACGGCGCGCGCGCGATGCGCGAGATGCGCGACGCCGGCAGCTGGAATGTCGCCCAGGACGAGGCGAGCTGCGTCGTCTTCGGCATGCCGCGCGAAGCCATCGCCCACGGCGCGGCGCACGAGGTGCTGCCGCTGCAGCGCATCGCCACGGCGCTGATCGAGCGCCTGCGCAGCACCGCCGGCCTGGCGACGACCCGCGTCTGAACCACGCGGCCCCGGGCCGCAGGCCGGCCCGGAGCTTGCTCCCCCGTCGGGAGGGGCCGGCGGCAGCGGGTCTTCATGCCTGCCGGTAGGATCGACGCGGGCAAAGTCTGCAAGGAACTTATTTGGACGCGTGGTGGGTGAACGCCATCGCCGGCTTCGGTGTCGGCACCGTCGTCGGCATCACCGGCGTCGGCGGCGGGGCGCTGATGACGCCGATCCTCGTGCTGCTGTTCGGCGTGGCGCCGGCGTCGGCGATCGGCACCGACCTCTGGTTCGCGGCCATCACCAAGTCGGTCGGCGGCTTCGTGCACCACTCGCGCGGCACCGTCGACCGCGAGGTGCTCAAGCTGCTGTGCCTGGGCAGCCTGCCGGCCTCGCTGGCGACGCTGGCCTGGCTGCACCTGAGCAACGCCTCGCAGCTCAAGAGCGGGCTGCTGATGAGCGCGTTGGGCGCCGTGCTGCTGCTCACCGCGGTGGCGATGGTCTTCAAGAAGCGCGTGCAGGCCGTGGGCCTGAAGCTGCGCACCGTCTCGCCGGTCGACTTCAAGCGCTGGCAGCCGGCGCTGACCGTCGTCGCCGGCGCCGTGCTCGGCCTGCTGGTGACGCTGACCTCGATCGGCGCCGGGGCGCTGGGCGCGGTGATGCTGGTCTACCTGTACCCGTTCCGGATGACGCCGTCGCGGCTGGTGGGCACCGACATCGTGCACGCGATCCCGCTGACCATCGTCGCCGGCACCGGCCACCTGCTGCTGGGCAACGTCGACCTCGTGCTGCTGGGCACGCTGCTGATCGGCTCGATCCCCGGGATCATCATCGGCTCGCACCTGAGCACGCGCATGCCCGAGGGCCTGCTGCGGCCGGCGATCGCGGCGCTGCTCGTCGTCGCCGGGCTCAAGCTGCTGCACGTCTGAGCCGGCGGCTCAGGACGGCGCCAGGAACAGCTGCTGCAGGTCCGAGAGGAAGTCGAAACCGCGCACCGTCGGCACGAGGCGGGTGCCCTGGCGCTCCAGCAGGCCGCGCGCCAGCGCCTGCGTCAGGCCCGGCTCCAGCGCCGTCGGCGACAGGCCGGTGCGTTCGGCGAACAGGCCCGGCTCGAAACCCTCGCGCAGACGCAGCGCGTTGAGCATGAACTCGAACGGCAGCTCGGCGGCACCGACCTCGTGCTCGTTGGACACCGCGTGGCCGGCCAGCGCCTGCTCGACATAGGCCTGCGGCTCGCGCCAGCGCACCTGGCGCACGACACGTTCGGCGAACGACAGCTTGCCGTGCGCGCCGGCGCCCAGGCCCAGGTAGTCGCCGAAGTGCCAGTAGTTCTGGTTGTGCACGCAGCGGTGGCCCGGCCGCGCGAAAGCCGAGACCTCGTAGCGCGCCAGGCCGCCAGCCGCGGTGCGTTCGGCGATCAGGTCGAGCATGTCGCTGGCCAGGTCGTCGTCGGGCAGGCCTTCGGGCGGGCGCGACGCGAAGCGTGTGTTCGGCTCCAGGCTCAGGTGGTAGATCGACAGATGCGGCGGCGCGAAGGACAGCGCCGTGTCGAGGTCGCGCGCCAGCGCCGCCAGGTCCTGGCCCGGCAGCGCGTACATCAGGTCGAGGTTGAAGGTGTCGAAGGCACGCGCCGCTTCTTCGAGCGCGGCGCGCGCCTGGGCACCGTCGTGCACACGGCCGATGGCGGCCAGCGCGGCGTCGTCGAAGCTCTGCACGCCGACCGACAGCCGCGTCACGCCGGCGGCGCGAAAGGCGGCGAAACGTTCGCGCTCGAAGGTGCCGGGGTTGGCTTCCAGCGTGATCTCGCAGCCGGGCTCCAGCGGCAGGCGCGCACGCACCGCGGCCAGCAGCCGGTCGACCATGGCCGGCTCCAGCAGGCTGGGCGTGCCGCCACCGATGAAGACGCTGATCACCGGCCGGCCCCAGACGAGCGGCAGCGCGGCCTCGAGGTCGGCGATCAGCGCGGCCACGTACCGCGACTGCAGCGCCGCGTCGGGCCGGCCGCCACCCAGCTCGTGCGAGTTGAAGTCGCAGTACGGACACTTGCGCAGGCACCAGGGCACGTGCAGGTACAGCGACAGCGGCGGCAGCGCGTCCAGGCGCACGGCGCCGGGTTTCAGCCAGCGCAGCGTCGCTTCGGCGCGGGGCTCAGCCAAGGTGCCAGGCTGTCTGGAGCAGCGAGATCATTTGCGCCGCCGCGCGGGCCCGGTGGCTGTGCGCGTTCTTCGTCGCCGCGTCGAGTTCGGCGACCGTCGCGCCGAGTTCGGGCACGTGGACCAGCGGGTCGTAGCCGAAGCCGCCGCTGCCGCGGCGCTCGGCCAGCAGCTCGGCGTTCCAGCGCCCGGCGGCGACCAGCGGCTCGGGGTCGTCGGCATGGCGAAGCGCGACGATGACGCTGACGAAAGCCACGCGGCGGTCGGCGACGCCGGCCATGCGTTCGAGCAGCAGCGCATTGTTGGCCGCGTCCTGCGCAGCGCGGCGCGCCTCGCGGTCGGCCAGCGCTGCCGCCTCGGCCGGCAGCGGCGCGTAGTGCGCCGAGATCACGCCCGGCGCGCCGCCGAGCGCGTCGACACACAGCCCCGAGTCGTCGGCGATGGCCGCGCCGCCGACGGCACGCGCGGCGTGGCGCGCCTTGGCCAGCGCGTTCTCGACGAAGGTGTGGTGCGGCTCGTCGGCCTCGGTGACACCGAGTTCGCCTTGCGGCACCAGCTCGATGGGCAGCGTGCCGAAGAGCGCGCGCAGCTCCTTCAGCTTCTTCGCGTTGTTCGACGCCAGCACGAGGCGCATCGCGATGCTCCCGTCAGGCCGCCAGCGCCGCGCGCTGCGCGGCTGCCAGCTCGCCGATGCCCTTGCCGGCCAGCGCCAGCAGCGCGTCCATCTCGGCGCGCGTGAACGGCACGCCTTCGGCCGTGCCCTGGATCTCGACGAAACCGCCGGAGCCGGTCATGACGACGTTCATGTCGGTGTCGCAGGCCGAGTCCTCGATGTATTCGAGGTCCAGCAGCGGCGTGCCCTGCACGATGCCGACCGAGATCGCGGCGACCTGGTCGCGGATCGGCGAGGCGGCGATCTTGCCCTGGGCGAGCAGCCAGTTCACCGCGTCCTGCGCGGCGACGAAGGCGCCGGTGATCGCCGCGGTGCGCGTGCCGCCGTCGGCCTGCAGCACGTCGCAGTCGATCAGGATGCTGCGTTCGCCGAGGGCGCCGAGGTCGAACACCGTGCGCAGCGAACGGCCGATCAGGCGCTGGATCTCCTGCGTGCGCCCGCTCTGCTTGCCGCGCGCGGCCTCGCGGTCGCCGCGCGTGTGCGTGGCGCGCGGCAGCATGCCGTACTCGGCCGTCACCCAGCCTTCGCCGCTGCCGCGCTTGTGCGGCGGCACCTTCTCCTCGACCGACGCGGTACAGAGGACCTGCGTGTCGCCGAAGCAGACCAGGACCGAGCCTTCGGCGTGCTTGGTGTAGTGGCGGGTGATCGTGACGGGCCGCAGCGCATCGTGCGCACGGCCGCTGGAGCGGACGAAGGTCATGGCGGGAGGATCGAAAACGAAGCCGACATTGTCGCCGCCCCGCCCCACCCTCCACGCTCACCGAACTGGAGCCCCTGCTGCAGGGGCCGGAGAGCCCGACGGACAGCGCCAGCCATCCGGCGCTCACCGCTTCTGCGATGAGCGCCGGATCGCCTCGTTGATCTCGCGTATCGAGCGTTCGATCTCCGCCTCGTCCAGTTCGTCGGCCGGCTCGCCCGCCATGCTGGCCTGGATCGTCGACGCGAAGACCTGCTCGCCGAGCGACAACGTGGAGACGCCGACCGCGTTGTCGCCGTCCTCGGCGCATTCCCACTCGACGGCGATCGCGGTGACGTTGTCGCTGCGCGCGCCGCCCAGTCGCAGCGCCTGCTCGACGAGTTCGGGTACCGCGTCGGAGATCGGACGCTGCGCCAGTTGCTCGGTGATGACGGCGTCGCTGAGGTGGCCCCACAGGCCGTCGGAGCACAGCAGGATGCGGTCGCCGGACTGCAGCACCAGCGGCCCGGCGGTGTCGACCACCGGCTTGCCGGGGCTGCCCAGGCAGGTGAACAGCACGTTGCGGTTCATGCGCTCGCCCATCGGCACGACCTGGGCCAGCGTGTCCTGCAGCTCCGAGTAGGAATGGTCGCGCGTGCGCGCGATCAGCTTGTCGCCACGCACCAGGTACAGGCGCGAGTCGCCGCAGTGCGCCCAGAACGCCTGGTTGCCCTGCAGCACGCAGGCGACGACCGTGGTGCGCGGCGTGTCGCCGAGCGCACGATCGCCGGCATAACGCAGCAACTGGTGGTGCGCGGCGAGGATCGCGTCGTGCAGCGTGCGCATCGGCTCGCGCAGCGAGGGCCGCGCCTCGCGCTGGAAGATCGCCGCCAGCGTCTGCAGCGCCAGCTGCGCCGCGACCTCGCCTTCCGGGTGCCCGCCCATGCCGTCGGCCAGCGCGAAGAGCCCGGCGTCGCGCGTGTAGCAGTAGCCCATGCGGTCTTCGTTCTTCTCGCGGCCGCCTTTGCGGCTGACCTGGTAGACGGCGAAGCGCATCGGGCGTCAGGCCTTCTGGCCGGTCTTGATCGTCTCGATCTGCAGCTTGAGCCGCTCGCTGAAGCTCAGCTTGGTGTAGCGGCGCTCGGTCTCGCGCGCCAGTTCCTTCTGCAGCGCGAACACGCTCTGCGGGCGCGACAGCGGGTCCAGCGACATGCACCACTCGGTGACCTCGATGAGGTTGTCCGAGTAGACGTTGCGCAGCCGCGAGAGCGACAGCGCCAGGCGGTCCTTCTCCAGGCGCTGCGGCGCGTCGTTGGGCGGGTAGCCCTGCATGCAGGCGTAGATGCAGGCGCCGATGGCGTAGATGTCGGTCCACGGGCCCAGCGAGCCGTCGCGGCGGTACATCTCCGGCGCCGCGAAACCCGGCGTGTACATCGGCCGGATGAAGTTGCCTTCCTTGGACAGCACCTCGCGCGCGGCGCCGAAGTCCAGCAGCACCGCCTTGTTGTCGTTGGTGATGAAGACGTTGGCCGGCTTGATGTCCAGGTGCAGCATCTTGTGCTGGTGCACGATGCGCAGGCCGCGCAGGATCTCGTCGAACAGGCTGCGGATCGTGCTCTCGCGGAACACCTTGTCGCGCTTGAGGTCGCGCGCGGTGACGATGAAGTCCTGCAGCGTGTCGCCCTGCAGGTAGTTCATCACCATGTAGACGGTCTCGTTCTCGCGGAAGAAGTTCAGCACCGAGACGACGCTCGGGTGGCTGATCTGCGCGAGCGAGCGGCCTTCTTCGAAGAAGCTCTTGAGGCCCAGGCGGTACAGCGGCTGCTTGTCGGGCTTGACGCGAGGCGTCAGCTCGCCGGCCGAACGCTCGGCCAGTGACGACGGCAGGTACTCCTTGATCGCGACGAGCTGGCGGTCCTGGCCCTCGGCCAGATAGACGACGCCGAAGCCCCCGGCCGCGAGCTTCTTGACGATCTGGTAGCCCCCGACCACGGTGCCCGAAGGCAGCGGAGCAGGTTTGGGCTTTGACATAATCGCCGGGCTTTTCGAAGGGTGGGATCCGATGGCGGTTTATAGCATGACGGGGTATGCCAACGCCGCTTCGGCCCCGGCCGGAGACGGTGGCGCGGCGTCCTCCGTTTCAGTGGAGGCGCGCTCGGTCAACGGCCGTTTTCTGGACCTGTCGTTCAGGATGCCGGACGACCTTCGGGGCCTGGAACCTGCGCTGCGCGACCTGCTCGGCACGGCCTTCCGGCGCGGCAAGATCGAGATGCGCATCTCGGCGCAGCGCGACAGCGATTCGGCCTGGCCCAACCCCAACCCGGAGCAGCTGAACCGGCTGCTGCGCCTGGAAAGCTCGGTGCAGGGCTGGATGCCGCAGGCGCGTGGCCTGTCGGTCAACGAGGTGCTGCAGTGGTGCCGCAACGGCGCCGGCGGCGAGCGCCTGGACGAGGCGGCGCTGGAAGCCGCGCGCCAGTGCATCGAAGGCCTGAAGGACGCCCGTGCCCGCGAAGGCAAGCGCCTGGTGGCGATGCTGATGGACCGCCTGGGCAAGCTGCGCGAACTGGCCGACAAGGCCGAGCCGCTGGTGCCGCAGGTGGTGCAGCGCCAGCAGCAACGGTTCCTGGAGCGCTGGAACGAAGCGCTGGCCGGCGCCAACGCCGGCAACAGCGTGCCGGCCGCGACGCTGCAGGAGCGCGCAATGGCCGAAGCCGCCGCGTTCGCGATCCGCATCGACGTCGCCGAGGAGCTGACCCGGCTGCGCTCGCACCTCGACGAGATCGAACGCCTGCTGAAGAAGGGCGGCGAACTCGGCAAGCGCCTGGACTTCCTGATCCAGGAACTGCAGCGCGAAGCGAACACGCTGGGATCGAAGTCGCCGGCGATCGAGCTGACCGCGATCTCCGTGGAGATGAAGGTGCTCGTGGAGCAGATGCGCGAGCAGGTGCAAAACATCGAGTAACGCCGCAACGCACCGCGCCCTCATCGGGACCACACGGTGAACCTCGCCGACGAGACCTGCCGCGAGCAACTGCTCCGCAACGGCCCCTGCGGCGCCTGGCGTGCGCTGCCAGGCAGCCACACGGCGCTGATGGACGAGGCCATCGTCTTCGTTGACGACGGCGAGGGGGAGATGCGCTTGCGCAGTGTGCTGCGGGGCGAATCGCGGCTGCGCTTTCGCTGGCGGCTCGCGGCCTACGGCGTCGTGCAGTGCCAGCCGCGCTACGACACGCCACTGGCCGGCGACGACGGCCTGCCCGAGGATGCCGACTGGTTCGAGCTGCCGTACGAGTTCCGGCGGCATGCCACCGACGCGGGCAGCTTCTGGGTGCTGCAGGAACGCGGCACCGCCGGCTTCTGGGAGATCGGCTCGCCGCTGGTGCCGGCCTGACGGTCCAGCGGGGGGCGGCTCGCGCCCGACCCGCCGGGTCCGGACGACCCAGCGCCGCTACAACCCAGCCTGCCGCCGCAACTCCTCGCGCCAGAGCCAATATCCCTCGTCGCTCGGGTGCAGCCCGTCCGCGGCGCTCAGCCGCTTCGGCTGCCGGGCGAACGGGTCGTCGCGGCGCTCCTTGAACAGGTCGACATAGGCGGCGTCGTGCCGCGTGGCAGCGTTGCGCACGACGCGGTGCAGCTCGCGCGAGCGCTGGGTCATCCACCAGGACCACGGCGGATAGAAGAACGGCGCATTGCCGACGTTGCCGGCCGGCACGACGATGACGCGCGGCGCCAGCACGCGGGCCCGGCCCAGCGCCTCGTCGACCGACGAACGCAAGCTCTCGGCGCCGGTCAGCCGCACGACGTCGTTGCCGCCGGCCAGCTGCAGCACGGTGTCGAAGCGTTCGCTGCCGCCGAGCTGGTCGACGACGTCGACGAACTTCGCGCCGTCCCGCGCCCGGTTGACGATCAACCAGTCGGCATGTTCCGCGGCGATCAGCCCCGCCAGCGACGCCCGCGGCGAACTTGCCCCGGTACCCACGGCGGTGCTGTCGCCGACGATCAGCAAGCGATGTGCGGGCGCCTCGGGCGACGCCTGGAACGGCTCGCTGGCACGGGCCAGTTCGGCCGAAGCCTGGATGCGCGACGCGGCGCAGCCGGCGGCGAGCAGCAGGCCGGCCGCGGCCACGGCCAGCGCGACATGCCGCGGGCGTGGCGCGGGGCGGGGCGGACGGTTGGAGTGCATGCGCGCCGGCCAAGCATTCGGCGTGCCCGGCGCGCTCGGCGGCGCGGCCACCGCCCCGGGCCTCAATCCACCGCTTCGGAGTACGCCTTCGGCCACACCGGCGCCGGCCGGTCGCAGCACTCCTGCCAGCCGCGCCCGCGCGGCGTGTGGCCGATGCCGGGGTTGAAGGTGTTGGTCGGGTCCAGCCGGCGGTAGTGGTCCACCAGTGCCGGCTTGGCGACGTAGAGGTGGCCGACGTTGTGCTCGGCCGGGTACTCGGCGCGGCGCGCGTCCAGCAGCTCCCACATGCGGTGCTCCATCGCCAGCGGGTCGACGCCCGGCTTGACGATGTAGTCCTGGTGGAAGACGTGGCAGAAGAAGTGGCCGTAGTAGAGCTTGTGCACGATGTCGCGCTCCAGCTCGTCGGGCAGCTGCTCCACCCAGGCGCGGTCGTTGCGGCGCAGCGCGACGTCCAGCGCGACGATGTCGCCGACGCGGCCGCGGTGCGCCTCGCGGTAGCGGATCGCCGCGCCGGCGATCGCGAAGCGGTGCAGAAAGGCCTTGCGCCCCTCCTCGGCGTCGCACTCGAACCAGGCGCCGGTGGCGCTGGCCTCGAACTGGCGCGCCAGGTACTCGCGCGTCGCCTCGGCCTGGTCGTTGGACACGCGGATCAGCAGGTGGTGCTCGTAGCGGTCGCGCCACTCGCGCATGCGTGCCGGCAAGTGGCTGGGCATGCGGTCGGTGATCGCCTGCACGACACGGTCGGTCACGCCGCGCAGCCCGAAGCGCTCGAAGAAGCCGTCGATGCGGCTCTTCAGCGCGAAGGCCTTGGGCACGCGCGCGGTGCCGAAGCGGTCGATCAGCAGGAAGGTGTCCTTGCCGTAACGCTCGCCGATGTCGAAGGCCGTGCGGTGGATGTATTCGCCGGCGATCGGCAGCCGCGGCAGCGCGGTCAGCAGGTGGCGGCGCACGGAGGTCAGCTCGTCGGGCTCGTTGGTGCCGACGTAGAAGACGGTGCTGGCCTCCTTCGGGAAGGTGTCCAGCCGCACCGCGAACAGGCACAGCTTGCCGGCCGAACCCGAGGCCTCGAACAGCCGCGACGGGTCGGCGTTGAAACGTGCCGGCGTGTCGGCGTCGACGGCGCGCACGTGCTCGGCATAACGCGGGTCCGACGCGGCACGGCCGCTGTCGCGGGCGATGTCGGCCTCGCCGTATTCGCCGCGCTCCAGCCGCGTCAGGATCTCTTCCGGCGTGTCGCCGAGCGCGATGCCCAGGTGGTTGACGAGCTCGACGCGGCCGTCGTCGGCCACACGCGCGTACAGCGCCAGCTCGGTGTAGGCCGGGCCGCGGCGCACCAGCGCGCCGCCGGAGTTGTTGCAGATGCCACCCAGCACCGACGCGCCGATGCACGACGAGCCGATCACCGAATGCGGCTCGCGGCCCAGCGGCGCCAGCTGGCGCTCGAGCTGGTCCAGCGTCGCGCCGGGCAGGCAGACGACCTGCTCGCCGCCGGCGATGACCTGCACGCCGGCGATGCGCATCGTGTTGACGAGCACGATCTCGCGGTCGTAGCCGGTGCCGTCGGGCGTCGAGCCGCCGGTGAGGCCCGTGTTGGCGGCCTGCATGATGACGATGCGGCCGGCGGCCACCACAGCCTGCAGCACGCGCCACAGCTCCAGCAGGCTGCCCGGCCGCACGACGGCCAGCACCGGGCCTTCGCCGGTGCGGTGGCCTTTGCGGAAACGGCGCGTGGCCTGGTCGTCGGTCAGCACGTGCGGCGCGCCGACGGCGGCGCGCAGCTGCGCCAGCAGGGCTTCGCGGGAGCTCATTCGCGCACCAGCAGGTCGGGGCCGATGTCGGCGACACGCGCGACGCTGGTCAGCGTCATCGCCACGCGCATCTCCTTCTCCATCAGCGCCAGCAGGTGGCGCACGCCGGCTTCGCCGGCGGCGGCCAGGGCGTAGATGTAGGCGCGGCCGATCATCGTCGCGTCGGCGCCCAGCGCCAGCATGCGCACCACGTCCAGGCCGTTGCGCACGCCGGAGTCGGCGACGATCTTGATCTGGCCCTTCACCGCGTCGGCGATCGCCGGCAGCGCACGCGCCGAGGACAGCACGCCGTCGAGCTGCCGCCCGCCGTGGTTGGAGACGATGATGCCGTCGGCGCCGAAACGCACCGCGTCCTTGGCGTCCTCGGGGTCGAGGATGCCCTTGATCAGCATCGGCCCGCGCCAGAACTCGCGGATCCACTCCAGGTCCTTCCACGAGATCGACGGGTCGAAGTTGGCGCCCAGGTAGCCCATGTAGTCCTGCAGCCCGACCTGCTGGCCGCGGTAGGTGGAGATGTTGCCCAGGTCGTGCGGCTTGCCCATCAGGCCCACGTCCCAGGCCCAGCGCGGGTGCGTCAGGCCCTGCCAGTAGCGGCGCAGCGGCGCGTTCGGGCCGCTCATGCCCGAGTGCATGTCGCGGTAGCGCGCGCCGGGCACCGGCATGTCGACGGTGAACACCAGCGCCGAGCAGCCGGCGGCCTGGGCGCGCTCGAGCGCGTTGCGCATGAAGCCGCGGTCCTTCAGCACGTAGAGCTGGAACCACATCGGGCGCTGGATCTTCGGCGCCACCTCCTCGATCGCGCAGACCGAGACGCTGGACATCGTGAACGGGATGCCCTGGGCTTCGGCGGCGCGGGCCGCCTGCACCTCGCCGCGGCGCGCGTACATGCCGGTGAGGCCGACCGGGGCCAGCGTCACGGGGATGGAGAGCTTCTCGCCGAAGAGCTCGATGCTGGTGTCCAGCTGGCTCATGTCCTTGAGCACCCGCTGGCGCAGCGCGACGCCGGCGAGGTCGTCGACGTTGCGGCGCAGCGTCTGCTCGGCGTAGGCGCCGCCGTCGATGTAGTGGAACAGGAAGGGCGGGAGCCGCCGGCGGGCGGCTTCGCGGTAGTCCGCGGTGGAGGAAATGATCATGGCAAGTGAAGATCGTGGGGCGGCAGCAGCGGCGGCGCCGCGTCGGGCGGCAGGCGCAGCAGCCGCTGGCGGCGGGCGTGGTCCTCGGCTTCGCGCTGGATCGTCTGGCGCACGTGCTCGAGGTGGTCGACCATGCTGGCGCGCGCACGCGCCGCGTCGCCGTCGACGATGGCCTGCATCACCGCCTGGTGTTCGGCGGTCAGCCGGCGCAGCGTCTCGGGCGCGCTGAAGCGGAACATGTCCTCGCGGTTGCGCGTCACCGTCGACAGCACGACGGTGAACAGGCCGTGCATCACCTGCTTCAAGACCAGGTTGTGCGAGGCCTCGGCGATGGCGAGGTGGAACTGGGCGTCGGAGCGCGCGGCCTGCTCGGCGTGGCCGCTCTGCTGGTGCTCGATCATCACGTCGAAGGCCCGGCGGATGCGGTCCTTGTCGGCGGTGGTGGCACGCTGCGCCGCGAGCTCGGCGGTGGCCGTCTCCAGCGCGTGGCGCGTCTCGATGACGTCGAAGCGGTAGCCGGGGTCGGTGTCGAGCAGGTTCACCAGCGGCGCCACGGCCTCCTGCAGCCACTCGGCCTGGGCCGTGGACTGCAGGTAGGTGCCGTCGCCCTGGCGCGCCGCCAGCACGCCCTGGCTGACGAGCTTCTGGATCGCCTCGCGCAGCGAGCTGCGCGAGACCCCCAGCTCGGCGGCCAGCGCACGTTCAGCCGGCAGGCGCTGGCCGGGTTGCAGGCCGCGCGCCTGCACCAGCGCCAGCAGCTTCTCGACGACGTGATCGACCAGTCGCATCGGGGTGTCCGGGAGTTCAGTGACCCGGAATCATCCACGGCAGCAGGTAGGCCTGGACCGTCGTCATCGCGCCGATGATCGCGGCGAACACCAGGCTGTGCTTGACGGTGAAGCGGAACAGGTCCGACTCGCGCCCGGCCAGGCCGACGGCGGCGCAGGCGATGGCGATCGACTGCGGCGAGATCATCTTGCCGGTGACGCCGCCGGTGGTGTTGGCCGCCACCGTCAGCACCTCGGGCAGGCCCAACTGCTGCGCGGTGGTCGCCTGCAGCGCCGCGAACAGGGCGTTGGCCGAGGTGTCCGAGCCGGTCAGGAAGACGCCGATCCAGCCCAGGAAGGGCGAGAAGAACGTGAACGCGCTGCCGGTGTGCGCCAGCGCCAGCGCCAGCGTCGCCGACAGGCCCGAGTAGTTGGCGATGAAAGCGAACGCCAGCACCATGCCGATCGAGTAGATCGGCGTCGCCAGCTCCTTCAGCGTCTCGCCCAGCGTGGCCGCGGCCTTGGCCGGCGACAGGCGCGAGAACAGGATGGTCAGCAGCGCGGCCAGCAGGATCGCGGTGCCGGTGGCCGACAGCCAGTTGAAGTTGTAGACCGCGCCGTACGGGGTGGCCGCGGTCACCACCGGCGGCATCTTCTCGACCAGCTTGTCCAGCAGCGGCACCGGCAGGCTGATGACGGTGGAGGCCAGCGGCCCGCCGGCGGCGAACAGCGCCTTGAACGGCTTGACGCTCCACACCGTCACCATCGCGGTGAGGATGATGAACGGCGACCAGGCCATCATCACCTTGCCCAGCGACAGCGTTTGCGCGGCCTTGGGCGCCGCGGCCGGCTGGCCGGCGGCGTCGTCCTGCTCGAAGCGGAAGATGCGCTTGGGCTGCCAGACCTTCAGGAAGGCCGTCAGCGCGACCATCGAGACGATCGCCGAGGTGATGTCCGGCAGCTCGGGGCCGACGTAGTTGGCGGTCAGGAACTGCACGACGGCGAACGAGCCGCCGCCGACCAGCACCGCCGGCCAGGTCTCCTTGACACCGCGCCAGCCGTCCATGATGGCCATCAGCCAGAACAGCACGATCATCGTCATGAACGGCAGCTGGCGGCCGGCCATCTGGCCGATCGCGAAGGCGTCGACGCCCGACACCTGGCCGGCGACGATGATCGGGATGCCCATCGCGCCGAAAGCCACCGGCGCGGTGTTGGCGATCAGGCACAGGCCGGCGGCGTACAGCGGCTTGAAGCCCAGGCCGACCAGCAGCGCCGCGGTGATCGCCACCGGCGCGCCGAAGCCCGCCGCGCCTTCGAGGAAGGCGCCGAAGCAGAAGCCCACCAGGATCAGCTGCAGCCGCTGGTCGGGCGTCACCGACAGGATCGACGAGCGGATGACGTCGAAGTGCCCCGTCTTCACCGAGATCTTGTAGAGGAAGACCGCGGCCACGATGATCCAGGCGATCGGCCACAGCCCGTAGAAGAAGCCGTAGACCGCCGACGCCAGCGCGGCGCTGACCGGCATGTCGTAGAACAGCAGCGCGACACCGAGCGCCAGCCCGACGGTGATCGTGCCGGCCTGGTAGCCCTTCAGGCGCAGCTTCGTCAGCGCGAGGAAGAAGAAGATGATCGGGATCAGCGCGACGAGCGCCGAGACCCAGACGTTGCCGGCGGGGTCGTAGTTCTGTTGCCAGATGGGTTGCATGGCCGTGTGACGTGCGGTCAGGGGTAACGGGAAAGGACCGCGAGCGGCCCGGAGCGGTTTCAGTCGCCGCTGGCGGCCCCGCCACCAGGGCGCCGGGGCCGCCAGGAGGCTCGCAGCACGGGTCTCGCGACCGTCACGCCGGCTGGCTCTTCGAGGCTGACTTCAACACTTCACGACCACGCCTTCGACCGAGATCGAGCCCGGATTGGTCCGACCAGTTGACGAAAGGCAGTGTGAAGCGGAGCGGATTCTGCGGATTTTCCCGAGCGGATGACTCAGGGTATTCCTGTACCCGACCGGTAACCACGGGGTGAATCGCCGGATTCGACATCACTCTGCCGCCAATTGGTCCGACCACTTTGCTCAGGCCGGATCACCGGGAAGCGGCCCGTCGCGACGTGTTGCCAGCGGCACGTAGAACCCGCCGCCGGCGGCCCTGAACTCGGTGCTCTTGTCGGCCAGGCCGCGCTGCACCGCCTCGTCTTCGCCGATGCCCCGGGCCTGCGCGTACTCGCGCAGCTCGCGCGTGATCTTCATGCTGCAGAAGCGCGGCCCGCACATCGAGCAGAAGTGCGCCTCCTTGGACGAGTCCTTGGGCAGCGTCTCGTCGTGGAAGGCCTCGGCGGTCTGCGGGTCCAGGCCCAGCGCGAACTGGTCGCGCCAGCGGAACTCGAAGCGCGCCTTGCTCATCGCGTCGTCGTGCGCGCGTGCGCCGGGGTGGCCCTTGGCGATGTCGGCGGCGTGCGCGGCGATGCGGTAGGCGACGATGCCCTGGCGCACGTCGTCGCGGTCGGGCAGGCCCAGGTGCTCCTTGGGCGTCACGTAGCAGAGCATCGCGGTGCCCATCCAGCCGATCATCGCCGCGCCGATCGCGCTGGCGATGTGGTCGTAGCCCGGCGCGATGTCCACCGTCAGCGGCCCCAGCGTGTAGAACGGCGCCTCGTGGCAGTGGCGCAGCTGCTCGTCCATGTTGGCCTGCACCAGGTGCATCGGCACGTGGCCCGGGCCTTCGATCATCGTCTGCACCTCGTGCCGCCAGGCGACCTGCGTCAGCTCGCCCAGCGTGCGCAGCTCGGCGAACTGGGCCTCGTCGTTGGCGTCGGCCGCCGAGCCCGGGCGCAGGCCGTCGCCGAGCGAGAAGGCCACGTCGTAGGCCTTCATGATTTCGCAGATCTCCTCGAAGTGCGTGTAGAGGAAGTTCTCCTGGTGATGGGCGACGCACCACTTGGCGAGGATCGAGCCGCCGCGCGAGACGATGCCGGTGCGCCGCCCGGCGGTCAGCGGCACGAAGGGCAGGCGCAGCCCGGCGTGCAAGGTGAAGTAGTCGACGCCCTGCTCCGCCTGCTCGATCAGCGTGTCGCGCAGCAGCGGCCAGCTCAGGTCCTCGGCGACGCCGCCCACCTTCTCCAGCGCCTGGTAGATCGGCACCGTGCCCACCGGCACCGGCGAGTTGCGCACGATCCAGTCGCGCGTGGTGTGGATGTGGCGGCCGGTCGACAGGTCCATCACCGTGTCGGCGCCCCAGCGGATCGCCCAGACCAGCTTCTCGACCTCCTCCTCGATCGAGGACGTCACCGGCGAGTTGCCGATGTTGGCGTTGACCTTCACGCGGAAGTTGCGGCCGATGATCATCGGCTCGAGCTCGGGGTGGTTGACATTGGCCGGGATCACCGCGCGGCCGCGCGCCACCTCGTCGCGCACGAACTCGGGCGTGATCGTCTCGGGGATGCAGGCGCCCAGCGGGTTGCCGCGCAACCGGGCTTCGCGCGCGGCGTCGCCGAGGTACTCGCGCATCCACTCGCGGCGGCCGTTCTCGCGCAGCGCGACGTACTCCATCTCCGGCGTGACGATGCCGCGGCGCGCGTAGTGCATCTGCGTCACGCTGGCCCCGGCCGCGGCGCGGCGCGGCCGCCGCTGCAAGGCGGCCGCCTCGCGGCGCAGCTCGTCCAGGCGGGCATCGGCGGCGTCGCCGTGGCGGCCACCGTCGTCCTGCGCAGCGGGCGGGCGGCCGTCGTAGGCCACGGTGTCGGCACGTTCGTCCAGCCAGGCGCCGCGCACCGAAGGCAGGCCGCGGCGCACGTCGAGCGCCACCGCCGGGTCGGTGTAGGGGCCCGAGGTGTCGTAGAGCGTGACGGTCTCGCCGTTGCTCAGCGTGATCTCGCGCATCGGCACGCGCACCGCCGGCGAGGCGCCGGGCACGTAAACCTTGCGGGACTGGGGGAAGGGTTCGCGGCTCAGGGACAGCCGCTGCTGCAGGTCGCCGGGGGCGTTCATCGGGCAATCTCCGTATCGGTTGGATGAATGCCCCGCCATCGGCGCCGACTGAACGGCGCGCACGCCCGCCCTCGACGGACGGACGCACGCGCCTCGGCGCTGCAGCTCTTCTTACGCTGGTGCTAACCAGATCAAGTTCGCGGTTCCGGCGGTCAGGTCCGCCATCTCAGCACGCCATACGTGCACCCCGGAGCGGGAGCGAGTGTAGTCGGGCCGGCGGCCGCCAGCGCGCGCCGCACGGCCCTGCGGCGGCAGTCGCGCCGCGCGATCACGGCGCCGCGGCAAGGGCATCGAACGCCTGGACACGGACCCGCGCGCGACACACGGAACAATTGCCGCATGACGCCACGCCAGCCCTGCCCGCCGTCGCACCGCCGCCGCGGCCTCGCTGCCGCCGCCGCGCTGGCCACGGTGTTCGCCGTCACCGGCTGCCAGACGACGCCGCCGACACCCGAGCCGCCCCGCGGCCGCAGCCTGCCGTCGATGCCGCCAACACCGGCGCTGGTCGTCGAGCGCCAGTGGCTGCAGAGCTGGTTCGACGGCACGCCGGTCGTCATCACCCAGAAAGGCAGCGGGCCGGTCGCGGTGGAGGTGCCGCTGGCGTTCTCGTTCGACGCCGGCAAACGCAGCGTCAAGCCGCCGCTGGCGGCGGTGCTCGACAAGCTGGCCGAGTCGCTGCGCCGCCAGCCGCAGATGACGCTCGCGCTCGCCGCTCCGGGTGACGCCGGCGGCGACACGGCGCTGGCGGCGCAGCGGGCCGCCGCCGTGCGCAGCTACCTGCTCGGCCGCGGCGCCGGCTCGGCGCAGCTCGGCGCGCCGCAGGTGGCGGGTGCACGCGCCGTCCAGCTGCGGCTCGAACTGCGCTGAACAGCACGGAAAAGGCCGCGCAACGAAGCGCGCGGCCGGCCTGTCTGAGGGCCTTGGGTACCTTGGGGTCAGGTCTCTCAAGACCTGACCCCCGCAGCCAGCCCCCCGCAGCGGCACTCAGCCGCAGCCGTCGCGTCGGACCTTGGGGTCAGGTCTCTCAAGACCTGACCCCCGCAGCCGCGGCCGTCGCGTCAGAAGAAGCCCAGCGCGGGGACCTTGGGGTCAGGTCTCTCGGGGACCTTGGGGTCAGGTCTCTCGAGACCTGACCCCCGCAGCCGCAGCCGTCGCGTCAGAAGAAGCCCAGCGCGTGCGGCGAGTAGCTCACCAGCAGGTTCTTTGTCTGCTGGTAGTGGTCGAGCATCATCTTGTGCGTCTCGCGCCCGATGCCCGATTCCTTGTAGCCGCCGAAGGTCGCGTGCGCCGGATAGGCGTGGTAGCAGTTGGTCCAGACACGGCCGGCCTTGATCGCGCGGCCGGCGCGGTAGGCGGCGGTGCCGTCGCGGCTCCAGACGCCGGCGCCCAGGCCGTAGGGCGTGTCGTTGGCGATGTCCAGCGCCTCCTGCTCGGTCCTGAAGGTCGTCACCGCCAGCACCGGGCCGAAAATCTCCTCGCGGAACACGCGCATGCCGTTGTGGCCCTTGAACAGCGTCGGCTGGATGTAGTAGCCGCCCGACAGCTCGCCGCCGAGGTCGGCACGGGCGCCACCGATCAGGCATTCGGCGCCTTCCTGGCGGCCGATCTCGAGGTAGCCGAGGATCTTGTCCATCTGCATCGCCGAGGCCTGCGCGCCCATCATCGTCTCGGTGTCCAACGGGCTGCCCTGCTTGATCTGCTTCACGCGTTCCAGCGCCCGCGCCATGAACTTGTCGTAGATCTTCTCGTGGATCAGCGCGCGCGACGGGCAGGTGCAGACCTCGCCCTGGTTGAACGCGAACAGCACCAGGCCTTCGATCGCCTTGTCGAAGAACTCGTCGTCGGCCGCGGCCACGTCCTCGAAGAAGATGTTCGGGCTCTTGCCACCGAGCTCCAGCGTCGCCGGGATCAGGTTGCCCGCCGCCGCCTGGGCGATGACGCGGCCGGTGGCGGTGCTGCCGGTGAAGGCGATCTTGGCGATGCGCTTGCTCGACGCCAGCGGCATGCCGGCTTCGCGGCCGTAGCCGTTGACGATGTTCAGCACGCCCGGCGGCAGCAGGTCGGCGATCAGCTCGGCAAACACCATGATGCTGATCGGCGTCGACTCGGCGGGCTTCAACACGACGCAGTTGCCGGCGCCGAGTGCGGGCGCGATCTTCCAGGCCGCCATCAGCAGCGGGAAGTTCCACGGGATGATCTGGCCGACGACGCCCAGCGGCTCGTGGAAGTGGTAGGCGATCGTGTGCTCGTCGATCTCGCTGATCGCGCCTTCCTGCGAGCGCAGGCAGCCGGCGAAGTAGCGGAAGTGGTCGACGGCCAGCGGCACGTCGGCGGCCAGCGTCTCGCGCATCGGCTTGCCGTTGTCCACCGTCTCGGCATAGGCCAGCAGCTCGAGGTTCTGCTCGATGCGGTCGGCGATCCTCAGCAGGATGTTCGAGCGGTCGGCCGGCGGCGTGCGGCCCCAGGCGTCGGCTGCGGCGTGCGCGGCGTCGAGCGCACGCTCGATGTCGGCGGCGCCAGAACGCGCGGCGCGCGTGTAGGGCTTGCCGGTGATCGGCGTCACGACGTCGAAGTACTGGCCCTCGACCGGCGGCACGAACTTGCCGCCGATGAAGTTGTCGTACTGGGCCTTGAACTGGACCTTGGCGCCCGGCGTGTTGGGCAGTGCGTAAAGCATCTGTTGTCTCCTTGGGGTCTTGGGGCGTCGTCCGGTACGAAGCCTTGCACCGGATCGCGCGGGGGCCGCAACAGCAGAGGGCGTGCCAGCCGCGTTCGGCGCCGGAACCACCGGCTTTCGGCAAAACACGGCGTGTTTCGCGTCAAAACCGGCGTCGGCTGCGCATCGTGGCGGGACAGCTGTCCCGTCTCGTGACAGTCCGTGCCGGCCTCCGGGTCGATCCGCATCGCGGCGGCGAAGGCTTGCGCTAGGCTGGGCCGGCCCCGACACGAGAGCCCGCCAGAGGCTCGCGCTGGAGACGAGACGATGCCCAGTTCCCTGCTCGCCGCGCGCACGCCGCCGGCCCGGCTGCGCGAAGCGCGGCGCCGCTTCTTCGACACCGGCGAGCTCGCCGACGACGCCTTCGAGCCCGCGCTGACACGCAGCTGGCGCCGCAGTCGCGACTTCGGCCTGGCGCCCAGCGGGCGTTTCGCCGGCGCGCCGCATGCGTCGTCGGCGCAGCTGGCGCGTGCGCTGGACCGGCAGCACGAGTTCGTCGCCCACGCGCGGCCGGTGATGGAGTTCCTGTTCGACCAGACGCGCGACACCGACAGCATGGTCATCCTCGCCGACGCCCAGGGCATGCTGCTGCATGCCCTGGGTGACGCCGGTTTCGTCGACCGCGCCCAGCGTGTCGCGCTGCGCCCGGGCGCGAGCTGGCACGAACAATGGCGCGGCACCAACGCCGTCGGCACGGCGATCGCCGAAGGCGCGCCGGTCGTCGTGCACGGCAGCGAGCACTACCTGGAGCGCAACGCCTTCCTGACCTGCACCGCAGCGCCGATCGCCGATCCGGCCGGCCGGCTGCTGGGCGTGCTCGACATCTCCGGCGACCACCGCGGCTACCACCGCCACACGCTGGCGCTGGTGCGCTCGGCGGCGCGCATCATCGAGCACCGCCTGTTCGACACCCGCCACGCCGCCGGCCTGCGCCTGCGGCTGCACGCCCAGCCCGAGGGCCTGGGCACGGTCACCGAAGGGCTGCTCGCCGTGTCCGAGGACGGCTGGATCGTCGGCGCCAACGGCGTCGCGATGGCGATGCTGGGGCTGACGCCGGGATCGGTCGGCGCGCTGACGCTGGAACGTGTGCTGCCGCTGGACATCGCCACGCTGGCCGCCTGGAGCCGCGGCAGCGCCGCGCATGCCGTGCGTCGCGACGACGGCAGCGTGCTGTGGCTGCGGGTCGAAGGCGGCCGCAGCCTGGGCGTGCGGCCGGTCGCCCCGGCGGCGCCGGCGGTGGCCGACGCGCTGGCGCGGCTGGACACCGGCGACAGCGCGATGCAGGCCGCGATCGGCCGTGCCCGGCGTGTGCTCGACAAGCCGATCGCGCTGCTGCTGCAGGGCGAGTCGGGCGTCGGCAAGGAGCTGTTCGCACGCGCCGTGCATCGCAGCAGCGCACGCCGCGACGCGCCCTTCGTCGCCGTCAACTGCGCCGCGCTGCCCGAGACGCTGATCGAGGCCGAGCTCTTCGGCTACCGCCCCGGCGCCTTCACCGGCGCGGCGCGCGACGGCGCCCCCGGGCGCATCCGCGAGGCCCACGGCGGCACGCTGTTCCTCGACGAGATCGGCGACATGCCGGCGGCGCTGCAGACGCGGCTGCTGCGCGTGCTGCAGGAACGCGAGGTCGTGCCGCTGGGCGGCGGGCGGCCGCAGGCCGTGGACTTCCGACTGATCTGCGCCACCCACCGCAACCTGCGCGAGGCGATCGACGCCGGCCGCTTCCGCGAGGACCTGTACTACCGCCTCAACGGCCTGGCGCTGCAGCTGCCGCCGCTGCGCCAGCGCGGCGATCAGGCGGCGCTGGTGGCCGGCATGCTGCGCGAGCTGCTGCCGGCACGCGACGTGCGGCTGGCACCCGAGGTCGCGCAGGCCTTCGCGCGCCACCGCTGGCCGGGCAACCTGCGCCAGCTGCACAACGCGCTGGCCACCGCCTGCGCGCTGCTCGACGAAGACGAGGACGAGATCGGCTGGGGCCACCTGAGCGACGACCTCGCGGAGGACCTGCGCCAGCGCCCGGCACCGGCCGCTCCGGTGGCCGACGCGGTCGACCTGCGCTCGCAGTCCGAGCGCACCGTGCGCCAGGTGATCGAGACCTGCGCCGGCAACCTGTCGGAGGCGGCACGCCGGCTGGGCATCAGCCGCAACACGCTGTACCGCAAGATGCGCGAGCTGCGGCTGCGCTGAGGCGCGCCGGGCGCCGCCGGTAGAATCCGGCGATGGAAACGCCCGGCAATCTCTTCGTCGTCGCCGCGCCCAGTGGCGCCGGCAAATCCAGCCTCGTCAAGGCCCTGCTCGAGCTCGACTCGCACCTGTCGGTGTCGGTCTCGCACACCACGCGCAAACCGCGCGGCCAGGAGCAGAACGGGCGCGAGTACTGGTTCGTCGACGAGCCCGAGTTCCGCTCGATGATCGAGCGCGGCGACTTCTTCGAGTGGGCGCAGGTGCACGGCAACCTCTACGGCACCTCGCGCAAGGCGATCGAGGAGCGCCTGATGCGCGGCGAGGACGTCGTGCTCGAGATCGACTACCAGGGCGCGCTGCAGATCAAGAAGCTCTTCGCCTACGCGGTGCTGATCTTCATCCTGCCGCCGAGCTGGGACGAACTGCGCCAGCGCCTGCTGCGCCGCGGCGAGGACGGCCACGAGGTCATCGAGGTGCGCATGCAGAACGCGCGCGAGGAGGTGGCCCAGGCCCGCCACTTCGACTTCGTTATAATCAACCAGTTGTTCGAGACGGCGCTCTTCGACCTCAAGACGGTCGTGCACTCGCAGCGCCTCAAGTACGTGACGCAGTGCCGCAACCGCTCCCAGGTCTTCGCGGCACTCGACCTGCTCTGATCGAACCCACCGCACCAGGAACTCCGCAATGGCCCGCATCACCGTCGAAGACTGCCTGCACAAGATCCCGAACCGCTTTCAGCTCGTGCTGGCGGCGACGTACCGCGCGCGCATGCTGAGCCAGGGCCACGCGCCGAAGATCGAGACCAAGAACAAGCCCGGCGTGACCGCGCTGCGCGAGATCGCCGCCGGCGAAGTCGGCCTGGAGATGCTGCGCAAGGTCCCGGTCTGACCACCACCTCGCATCCCTGACGGGCGCCCTCGCGGCGCCCGTCGTCGTTTGCGGCCCCGCGCCGTCCGTGCCCGACATTCCACGCTAGATTACGCAGCATGGGGATCCGCTCTCTGGCTGCCGAGCTGCTGCCTGCCGCGCTGCAGGGGCGTTCGCGCGCGTCCGAACCGCCCGAGCAGACACCCGCCGAGGCGGCCTCGTTCGCGGGCCTGACCGAGAAGCTCGGCTACCTGTCCAAGGGCGACATCAAGCTCGTCCGCGAGGCCTACAAGTTCGCCGACGAGGCCCACCTGGGCCAGTTCCGCGCCAGCGGCCTGCCCTACATCACGCATCCGCTGGCCGTCGCCGGGCTGTGCGCCGACTGGCGTCTGGACGTGCAGGCCGTGATGGCCGCACTGCTGCACGACACGATCGAGGACCAGGGCGTCACGAAGACCGAGCTGATCGAGCGTTTCGGCGCCCCGACGGCCGACCTCGTCGACGGCCTCACCAAGCTCGACAAGCTGCAGTTCAGCACGCGCGAGGAGAGCCAGGCCGAGTCCTTCCGCAAGATGCTGCTGGCGATGGCGCGCGACGTGCGCGTCATCCTCGTCAAGCTCGCCGACCGTCTGCACAACATGCGCACGATGGAGTCGATGGCGGCGAACAAACGTTCGCGCATCGCCCGCGAGACGCTGGAGATCTACGCCCCGATCGCCCACCGCCTGGGCCTGAACCAGACCTACCGCGAGCTGCAGGAGCTGTCCTTCCAGTACCTGCATCCCTGGCGCCACGGCGCGCTGGCCAAGGCGATCAAGCGTGCACGCGGCTACCGCCGCGACATCGTCGAGCGTGTGCAGCGCGACGTCGAACGGGCCTTCGGCGCGCAGAAGATGAAGGTCGAGGTCACCGGACGCGAGAAGACGGTGTTCTCGATCTACCGCAAGATGCGCGAGAAGCACGCCGGCTTCGCCCAGGTCAACGACATCTTCGGCTTTCGCATCGTCGTCGCGACGCTGCCCGAGTGTTATCTGGCGATCGGCGTGCTGCACCAGCTCTACAAGCCGGTGCCGGGGCGCTTCAAGGACTACATCGCGATCCCCAAGGCCAACGGCTACCAGTCGCTGCACACGACGCTGGTCAGCCCGCTGGGCACGGCGGTCGAGTTCCAGGTGCGCACCGACGAGATGCACGCCGTGGCCGAACGCGGCATCGCCGCGCACTGGATCTACAAGACCAGCGGCAAGGGCGACTCGCAGGAGGCGCAGCGCCTGGGCGCGCTGTGGCTGCAGAGCCTGATCGACATCCAGGACGAGACGCGCGACTCGGCGGAGTTCCTCGAGCACGTCAAGATCGACCTCTACCCCGACGCGGTCTACGTCTTCACGCCGCGCAGCAAGATCCTGGCGCTGCCGCGTGGCGCGACGCCGGTGGACTTCGCCTACGCGATCCACTCCGACGTCGGCGACCACGTCGTCGCCGCCAAGGTCAACGGCGAGCCGGTGGCGCTGCACACCGAACTGCGCAGCGGCGACGTCGTCGAGGTCATCACCGCGCCGGGCGCGCGCCCCAGCCCGGGCTGGCTGCACATGGTGCGCACCGGGCGCGCACGCTCGAAGATCCGCCACTACCTGAAGAACCTGGAGTCCGAGGAGTCGCAGGCGCTGGGCGAGAAGCTGCTCGGCCAGGCGCTGCGCGCCGAAGGCCTGCAGGCACCGTCTTCGGACCCGGCCGATGCCGACGCGGCCGCCATCTGGCAGCAGCTGACGCGCTGGAGCGGCAACCGCAGCCGCGACGAGTTGCTCAACGACATCGGCCTGGGCAAGAAGATCGCGACCATCGTCGCCAAGCGCCTGGCCGGGCTGCTGGCCGAACGCGGCATCCGCCCCGACGCGGTGATGCTGACGATGGGCCGCTACGCCAGCGACGACAGCTCGCCGACGCAGGGCGTGGTCTTCGTCGACGGCAGCGAAGGCGCGTCGGTGCAGATGGCGCACTGCTGCCGCCCGATCCCCGGCGACCAGATCGCCGGCTACCTGGGCCGCGGCGAAGGCCTGGTCGTGCACACCAGCGAGTGCCAGGTCGGCCGCCGGCTGTTCGAGCGCGACAGCGAACGCTGGATGCGCGTCGAGTGGGCCGAGGAGCCGACCCGGGCCTTCCCGACGACCGTCGTCGCGCTGGTCCACAACGGCAAGGGCGTGCTGGCGCAGATCGCCTCGGCGGTGGCCGCGGCCGAAGCCGACATCACCCACCTCGACATGGACCAGGAACCGGCCGCCGAGACCACCGAGCTGCGCCTGCTGGTCAGCGTGCGCGACCGCGTGCACCTGGCCGAGGTGCTGCGCACGCTGCGCCGCGCGCCGGCGGTGCTGCGCGTCTGGCGCGACAAGCCCGGTCAGGCCTGAGGCGTCGCACCCGGCGGCGCCGGGTAACGCACCTCGACGACCTCGATCGTCTCCAGGCCGCCCGGCGTCATCAGCTGCACCTCGTCGCCTTCGCGCGACTTCAAGAGCGCGCGGGCGATCGGCGCCACCCAGCTGACCTCGCCCTTCAGGTTGTCGGCCTCGTCGATGCCCTTGATCGTGATCGTGCGCTCCTCGCCCTTGGCATTGGCGTAGGTGACGGTGGCGCCGAAGAAGACCTGGTCGCTGCCGTGGTGCGCCGACGGGTCGGCGACCTCGGCGATGTCCAGGCGCTTGGTCAGGAAGCGGATGCGGCGGTCGATCTCGCGCAGCCGCTTCTTGCCGTAGAGGTAGTCGCCGTTCTCGCTGCGGTCGCCGTTCTTGGCGGCCCAGGAGACGGTCTCGACGATCTTCGGCCGCTCGACGTCGAGCAGCGTCATCAGCTCCTCGCGCAGCATGCGCCAGCCCTGCGGCGTCATGTAGTTGCGCGTGCCGGCCGGCAGCGGCGGCAGGCCGGGGAGATCGTCGTCGCCGTCGTCGGCGGCGTCGGTTTCCTTCGTGAAGGCCTTGTTCATCGGCTCGTCGGCCGGCGTCGTGCCGGCAGGGTCAGCGCACCGGCACCCAGGCTTGCAGGCGCGGCAGCATCGCGCGGTACGGCGCGAGCAGCAGCGCGGCCATCAGCCACTTGACGCCGAGGTCGCCGGCGGCGAGCTGCATCCAGGGCACGTCGGTGCCGGCGAAGGCGAGGAAGAAGAACACCGAGGTGTCGACGACCGAGGCGACGACCGAGCCGATCAGCGGCGCCTTCCACCAGCTCTGCTGGCGCCAGCGGTTGAACACCGCGATGTCCATCAGCTGCGAGAAGATGAAGGCGCAGCCCGAGGCCACGGCGATGCGCCACGGCGCCAGCACCGCCGACACCGCGACCGCGATCGCGAAGCCGATCCAGGCCACGCGACGCGCCTCGGTGACGCCGACCGCGCGGTTGGTCAGGTCGCAGACCAGGAACACCAGCGGATAGCTGAACGCGCCCCAGGTCAGCCAGTCGCCGATCGGGTACTGCACGAGCACGTTGGACAGCACGATGACGAAAGCCATCGCGGCGATGGGCTTCGACAGGGAAACGAGCGGGAGACGGTTCATGGGCGGAAACCTCGGGTCAGCCCGTTATTGTCGCCGCTAGGGATGGGCCGCGCGTGTGGCCGCTCGCTAGCCTGCCCTTCTTTCGGTGTGAACGATGGAGGGATCCATGGCCCAGCGCGCGCTGTGCGTCGGCATCAACCAGTTCCGGCGCTACCCACAATTCCAGCTCAACGGCTGCGTCAACGACGCCCGCGACATGGCGGCGCTGCTGACCGGCACGCTGGGCTGGCGCCCGCGCGAGGTCACGCTGCTGCTGGACAAGCAGGCGACGAAGGCGGCGATCCTCGCCCGGCTGCACAAGATGGCCGACCAGGCACGGGCCGGCAAGCTCGACCGCATCGTCTTCTCGTGGTCCTCGCACGGCACCCAGATCGCCGACACCAGCGGCGACGAGCCCGACGGCGTCGACGAGGCGTTCGTGCCCTACGACGTGGCCGAGAAGGACGGAGACTGGGACCCGGCGCACATCATCACCGACGACGAGCTGCACGACCTGTTCGCCATGCTGCCGCCGGCCGTCGAGCTGGAGGTCTTCCTCGACACCTGTCACAGCGGCACCGGGCTGCGCGGCGCCGAGTTCTCGCTGCACGCGCCGCGGCCGCGTTTCGTCGCGCCGCCCAGCCGCCAGGGCACGCTGCGCCAGCGCGCCGCCACCGGCTTCGTGCTCGGCCGCGACGCCGAGCAGCCCGGAGAACACCACGTGCTGTGGACCGGCTGCAAGGCCAACCAGACCAGTGCCGACGCGTACTTCGACGGCCGCTACAACGGCGCCTTCACCTACCACTTCGTGAAGGCGACGAAGGACGGCGCCGGCCAGCGCAGCCGTGACGCGGTGCTACAGGCGATGCGCCAGGCGATGAAGGGCAAGTTCAGCCAGGTGCCGCAGCTCGAGACGCGGGCGAGCAACCGCGCCGCCGCGCTGGCGCACTGAGCCCGGCCGGGTGTCGCACGCCAGGGCACATGCCCGCAGCCCCGGCGAGCCGCTAGAGTCGGCGGCCATGCCCGACCGCCGCACCCCCGCCCTCGCCGTCGCCGCCCTCGTGCTGATCGCCCTGCTCGCCTGGTCGGGCTGGCAGCCCTACGAACGCGAGACCTGGGTGCTGGAGACGGTGCCGGTGATGATCGTGCTGCCGCTGCTGGCCGCCACCTACCGGCGCCATCCGCTGACGACGCTGCTCTACACGCTGGTCTTCGTGCACTGCGCGGTGCTGATGCTCGGCGGCGCCTACACCTACGCGCGGGTGCCGCTGGGCTTCCAGCTCCAGGACTGGCTGCAGCTGTCGCGCAACCCGTACGACAAGATCGGCCACTTCATGCAGGGTTTCGTGCCGGCCGTCGCGGCACGCGAGATCCTGCTGCGCGGCGGCTTCGTGCGCGGCCGGCGCATGCTGGCCTTTCTCGTCGTCTGCATCGTGCTGGCGATCAGCGCCAGCTACGAGCTGATCGAATGGGGCGTCGCACTGGCCATCGGCCAGGACGCCGACGCCTTCCTCGGCACCCAGGGCGACCCGTGGGACACGCAGTCGGACATGTTCATGGCGCTGATCGGCGCCATCACCGCGCTGCTGTCGCTGTCACGCCTGCACGATGCGCAGATCGCGCGCCTGGGCCCCGCGCGCTGAACATCCGCGATGCGGTGGCCGGCCGAGGCACACGCCCCCCGGCGCAAGACCCACGGTCGAAATCTTGCTTACGCTGACGGCGCACGACCGCCCCCGCCGCGACTGCACAGCGCAGCCCCCGGCAGAGGCGACCGAGACAGCATTCCCCGTCAAGGCCCGGTCAGGGCCGAACCGATTCCAGAAGGACATTCGATGAAGCGCACGCCCACCCTCCTGGCCGCCGTCGCCGCCATGGCCGCCGCCCCGGCCATGGCCCACACCGGCCACGGCACGACCAGCCTGTTCGCCGGCCTGGTACATCCGCTGGGGCTGGACCACCTGCTGGCGATGGTCGCCGTCGGCCTGTGGTCGGCCGCCGCGTTGACCGGCAGGCGCCGCCTGGCCGGCCCGGCGCTGTTCATGCTGGCACTGCTGGCCGGCGCCGTGGCCGGTGCCGCGGGCTGGGGCCATGCGCTGGTCGAGCCGGCGATCGCGGCGAGCGTCGCCGTGCTGGGCCTGATGCTGGCCTTCGCGCGCCGCCTGCCGGCGGCCGCCGGGCTGGCGCTGGTGGCCGTTGCCGGCTCGCTGCACGGCCTGGCGCACGGCGCCGAACTGCCCGACGCCGGTGGTTTTGCCGGCTACGCGCTGGGTTTCCTGGCCGCCACCGCGATGCTGCACGCGGCAGGCCTGGCGGCCGCGCCGCGGCTGCTGGCGCTGCCGGCCGTGGTCTGGCGCACGCTGTCCGGCGGCGTCGTGCTCGCCGGGCTGATGCTGCTCGCGCGGGCCTGAACGGCCCGGCCGACGGGCTTGCCGCGGCCGACGTCCGGCCGCGCGCTCGTCAGGCCGCCGCGGCGCTGCCCTGCACGGCCTGGGCGTGCCAGTCGCGCAGCTGCTGCAGGCGCACGCCTTCGAGGCTGGGCAGGTCGCCGACGGTGCCGGGAATCGTCGCCGTGCCGGTGTAGCGGCTGCGCACCAGCAGCACCGGCACGCCGGCGGCCACCGCGGCCTCGACGCCCATGCGCGAGTCCTCGATCGCCAGGCACTCGTGCGGCGCCAGGCGCATGCGCTCCAGCACCCAGCGGTAGATGTCCGGCGCCGGCTTCTTCTTCGGCACCGCGTCGCCGGCGCCGACGACCTCGAACAGCCGGTGCCCGCGGCCGCCCAGCGTGACGTCGATCAGCTGGGTGACGTTGGCCGGCGTCGTCGTCGTGGCGATCGCCTGGCGCAGGCCGGCGGCCTGGGCGTCGTCGAGCAGGCGCGCCACGCCGGGGCGAAAGCCCACCGCGCGGCGGGTCAGCAGGTCGACGTAGATCGCGGTCTTGCGCTCGTGCAGCCGGGCCATGCGCGCCGGCGCGTCGGGCGCGGCGGCGGCCGTCGGGTCCACGCGCTGCAGCCAGGCCATCAGCCGCTCCTTGCCGCCGGTGACCTTCAGCAGGTCGCCGTAGAGCTCGCTGTCCCAGCGCCAGCGCAGGCCGGCTTCCTTGAACGCCAGGTTGAAGGCAACCCGGTGCCCCTGGTCCTCGGTTTCGGCCAGCGTGCCGTCGACGTCCCAGAGCAGGGCCTTCAAGGTCATGGTCGGTTCCTCAAGTCGCGTCAGCCGCGCCCACGACCCAACCGGGAGGCCTGCCCGGCGCAGCCGAAGGCCTCGAAGCGGTCCCGGCAGATGTCGCGCGCGGCCGCGGTTGCAGCCTTCAAAAACGCTCGAGGATCGAACTCTTCCGGCTTTTCCGCCATGACTTTTCTCATGGCCCCGGTCATCGCGAGGCGGATGTCGGTGTCGATGTTGATCTTGCGCACACCATGGCGAATGCCGCGCACGATTTCTTCGACCGGCACGCCGTAGGTCTCGCGGATGCTGCCGCCGTGCTGGCGGATGATCTGCAGCCACTCCTGCGGCACGCTGGAGCTGCCGTGCATCACGAGATGGGTGTTCGGGATCTTCGCGTGGATCGCGGCGATGCGGTCGATGGCCAGGATGTCGCCGGTGGGCTGGCGGGTGAACTTGTAGGCGCCGTGGCTGGTGCCGATGGCGATCGCCAGCGCGTCGACGCCGGTGCGCGCGACGAAGTCGGCGGCCTGCTCGGGGTCGGTCAGCAGCTGGGCGTGGTCGAGCGTGCCTTCGGCGCCGACGCCGTCTTCCTCGCCGGCGGTGCCGGTCTCCAGCGAACCCAGGCAGCCGAGCTCGCCTTCGACGCTGACGCCGACGGCACGCGCGATCTCGACGACGCGGCGCGTGACCTCGACGTTGTAGTCGTAGGAGGCCGGCGTCTTCTGGTCCTCGCGCAGCGAGCCGTCCATCATCACGCTGGTGAAGCCCGAGCGGATGGCCTGCACGCAGACCGCCGGCGAGGCGCCGTGGTCCTGGTGCAGGCAGATCGGCGTCGCCGGGTACTGCTCGACGGCGGCCTCGACCAGCTTGCGCAGAAAGGGTTCGCCGGCGTATTTGCGCGCTCCGGCGCTCGCCTGCAGGATCACCGGCGCGTCGCAGGCCTGGGCGGCCTGCAGGATCGCCTGGATCTGCTCCATGTTGTTGACGTTGAAGGCCGGCACGCCGTAGTCGTGTTCGGCGGCATGGTCGAGCAGCGGGCGCAGCGCGATGAGGGGCATGGCAACTCCTGCGTCACGGACGGCCGTGACGTTGTCGGGCAATGGAAACGGCGCCGCGGCCGGCGCCGGACGGATCAGTGGATCGGGCGCCGGGCCTCGCCGCCGTGCAGCGAACGCGGATCGAACTCGGCCAGCGAGCCGACGAAGGCGTCGGGATGGTCGTCACCGGCGAACTCGCCGGCCGGGTAGCCGTGGCGCACGATCCAGGCGCGCAACCCGGCGGCGCGGGCGGTGCGCACATCGGTGACCGAATCGCCCAGCAGCGCGGCCTCCTCGGGGCCGACATCGAGCGCCGCCAGCGCGTGGCCGGCGACCGCCGGGTCGGGCTTGCGCACCGGCAGCGAGTCGCCGGCGACGAGCAGCTCGACCAGATCGGCGATGTCGTGGCGCGCCAGCAGGCGGTGCGCGAAGACCTGCTCCTTGTTGGTCAGCACCGCCAGCCGCACGCCGTCGTCGGCCAGGCGCTGCAGCAGCTCGCGAGCGCCGGGGAACAGCGTGCTGTGCTGGCCGCAGACCTCGCCGTAGACCTGCGAGAAGTGCTGCCAGACGGCCTCCGGCACCGGGCCGCCGAAGGCCTTCTGCACGAGAGCCCGCGCGCCGTCGCCGATCCAGCCGCGCACCGTCTCGTCGTCCACCGGCTCGCGCTGCCAGGCGCGCAGCGTGGCGTTGAGCGCCAGCGCCAGCTCGGGCGCGGTGTCGACGAGGGTGCCGTCGAGGTCGATCAGCAGGGCGCGCAGCATCGTGCTCTCCTTCGCGAGGAGGGTCAGCCGAGGAGGCCGCGCACGGCCTCGGCGACACGCTCGGCGGTGATGCCGAAGTGTTGGTACAGCGCCGGTGCCGGCGCCGACTCGCCGAACGTGGCGATGCCGACGACCGCGCCGCGGCGGCCGACGTACTTGCGCCAGAAGTCCGGGTGCGCGGCTTCGACGGCGACCGTCGGCAGCTCCGGCGGCAGCACGGCGTCGACATAGGCCGCGTCCTGGCGGTCGAAGACGCTGGTGCTCGGCATCGAGACCACACGCACCGGAATGCCCTCGGCGGCCAGCGCCGCCTGCGCCTGCAAGGCCAGGTGCAGCTCGGAGCCGGTGCCGATGATCACGGCGCGCGCGCCGTCGGCGTCGGCCAGCACATAGCCGCCGCGCGCGATGTCGTCCAGGCGGCCGGCGTCGGCCAGCGGCGGCAAGTTCTGGCGCGACAGCGCCAGCGCCGTCGGGCCGTCGTGGCGCTCCAGCGCGGTGGCCCAGGCGACGGCGGTCTCGGCGGTGTCGGCCGGGCGCCAGACGTCCAGGTTCGGGATCAGGCGCAGCGACGGCACGTGCTCGACGCTCTGGTGCGTCGGGCCGTCTTCGCCGAGGCCGATCGAGTCGTGCGTGAAGACGTGGATCACACGCTGCTTCATCAGCGCCGCCATGCGCACCGCGTTGCGGCTGTAGTCGCTGAAGGTCAGGAAGGTGCCGCCGTAGGGGATGAAGCCGCCGTGCAGCGCCATGCCGTTGAGCGCGGCGGCCATGCCGAACTCGCGCACGCCCCAGCTGAGGTGGTTGCCGGCGCGGTCGCGGCCGGCGACGACGCAGCCCTTGAAGTTGGTCAGGTTGGAGCCGGTCAGGTCGGCCGAGCCGCCGAAGATCTCGGGCAGCAGCGGCGCCAGCGCGTCCAGCGCGAGCTGGCTGGCCTTGCGCGTGGCGACGGTGCCGGCCGAGGCGGCGAGCTTGGCGACCGCTTCGGCGGCCCGCTCGGCGTAACCCTCGGGCAGCACGCCGGCCATGCGGCGCTCGAACTCGGCGGCCTCGGCCGGATACTCCGCACGGTAGGCGGCCAGACGCTGGTTCCAGTCGGCGTGCGCGGCGGCGCCGCGTTCACGCTGGTCCCAGGCGGCACGCAGCTCGTCGGGGATCTCGAACGGGCCCCAGGGCCAGTCCAGCGCCTGGCGCATCGCCGCGACCTCGGCGGCGCCCAGCGGCGCGCCGTGCACGTCGTGGCCGCCGGCCTTGTTCGGCGAACCCTTGCCGATCGTCGTCCTGCAGACGATCAGCGTCGGCTTGCCGTCGGCGGCGTCGCCCTGGGCACGCGCCTCAGCCATCGCGGCGTCGAGCGCGGCGGCATCGTGGCCGTCGATGGGGCCGATGACGTGCCAGCCGTAGGCGCGGAAACGCGCCGGCGTGTCGTCGGTGAACCAGCCGTCGACGTGGCCGTCGATCGAGATGCCGTTGTCGTCGTACAGCGCGACCAGCTTGGACAGGCGCAGCGTGCCGGCCAGCGAGCAGGCTTCGTGGCTGATGCCTTCCATCAGGCAGCCGTCGCCGTGGAAGACCCAGGTGCGGTGGTCGACGAGCGTGTGGCCGGGGCGGTTGAATTCGGCGGCCAGCAGCTTCTCGGCCAGCGCCATGCCGACGGCGTTGGCCAGGCCTTGGCCCAGCGGCCCGGTCGTCGTCTCGACGCCCGGCGTGATGCCGACCTCGGGGTGGCCGGCAGTCTTGCTGTGCAGTTGGCGGAAGCGCTTGAGCTCGTCCAGCGGCAGCTCGTAGCCCGTGAGGTGCAGCAGGCCGTAGATCAGCATCGACGCGTGGCCGTTGCTGAGCACGAAGCGGTCGCGGTCGGCCCAGTGCGGCGCCGCCGGGTCGTGGCGCAGGTGGCGTGTCCACAGCACGGTGGCCATCTCGGCCATGCCCATCGGCGCGCCGGGGTGGCCGCTCTTGGCGGCCTCGACGGCGTCGACGGCCAGGACACGCAGCGCGTCGGCCAGGCGGGTGGTGGTGGGCGCCGTCATCACAGGGCCCCCAGCGCGCGGCGGCGCCGTTCCATCATGCGCCAGATGAACGGCGTGAAGATCAGCTGCATCGCCAGCTCCATCTTGCCGCCGGGCACGACGATCGTGTTCGCACGCGACATCCACGAGTCGTTGATCATGTTCAGCAGGTAGGGGAAGTCGATGCCCTTCGGGTTGGCGAAGCGGATCACGCACAGGCTCTCGTCGGGCTGCGGGATGTCGCGCGCGACGAAGGGGTTGGAGGTGTCGACGACCGGCACACGCTGGAAGTTCACGTGGGTGTGCGTGAACTGCGGGACGATGTAGTGCACGTAGTCCGGCATGCGGCGCAGGATGGTGTCGGTCACCGCCTCGGTGGAATAGCCGCGCACGTTCTTGTCGCGGTAGAGCTTCTGGATCCACTCCAGGTTGATCACCGGGACGACGCCGATCAGCAGGTCGGGGTAGCGCGCGATGTCGACCTCGGGCGTCACGACGGCGCCGTGCAGGCCTTCGTAGAACATCAGGTCGGTGCCGGGCTCGATCTGCTCCCAGGGCGTGAAGGTGCCGGGCTCCTGGCCGTAGGGCGCGGCCTCGACCGGGTCGTGCAGGTACTTGCGGCTGCGGCCGGTGCCGGTCTCGCCGTAGCTGCGGAACAGCTGCTCGAGGTCGCTGAAGAGGTTGTTCTCGGGGCCGAAGTGGCTGAAGTGCTTGTTGCCGACTTTCTCGGCTTCCAGCATCTTGAGCCGCATCTCGTTGCGGTCGTAGCGGTGGAAGCTGTCGCCTTCGATGATCGCGGCCTTGATGTTCTCGCGGCGGAAGATGTTGGCGAAGGTGCGCGTCACCGAGGTGGTGCCGGCACCCGACGATCCGGTGATCGAGATGATGGGGTGGCGTTCGGACATGGTCGTCTTTCTCTTCAGTCTCGGAACAGGCTGCGTTCGGCGAACAGCGGGTTGCAGGGTTCGCGTTCGGCGGGTTCGTGGTGGTAGCGCTCGATGCGCTCCACCTCGTTCCTGGAGCCGAACACCAGGCCGATGCGCTGGTGCAGCGAACTCGGCTTGACGCCCAGCACCGGCTGGCGGCCGGTGGAGGCGCGCCCGCCGGCCTGCTCCATGACGAAGCCGATCGGGTTGGCTTCGTACAGCAGGCGCAGGCGGCCGGGCTTGGCCGGGTCCTTGGTGTCGCGCGGGTACATGAAGACGCCGCCACGCATCAGGATGCGGTGCGCCTCGGCGACCATGCTGGCGATCCAGCGCATGTTGAAGTCGCGCCCGCGCGGGCCGGTCTTGCCGGCCAGGCACTCGTCGACGTAGCGCTTGACCGGCGGCTCCCAGAAGCGGCTGTTGGAGGTGTTGATCGCGAACTCGCTGGTGTCGGCCGGCACCCGGATGTTCGGGTGCGTGAGCACGAACTCGCCGAGGTTGTGGTTCAGCGTGAAGCCGGCGACGCCGTTGCCGACGGTCAGCACCAGCATGGTCACCGGGCCGTAGATCGCGTAGCCGGCGGCCACCTGCTCGGTGCCGGGCTGCAGGAAGTCGTCGACGGTGACGTCGCGGCCCGAGTCGATCACCGCCTGCGGCGCGCGCAGGATCGAGAAGATGCTGCCGACCGAGACGTTGACGTCGATGTTGCTGGAGCCGTCCAGCGGATCGAAAGTGAGCAGGTACTTGCCGCGAGGGAAGGCGGCCGGGATCTGCTGCGGCGTCTCCATCTCCTCGGACGCCATGCCCGCGAGATGCCCGTTCCACTCGTTCATGCGGATGAAGATCTCGTTGGACAGCACGTCCAGCGGCTTCTGCACCTCGCCCTGCACGTTGACGTCGCCCCCGACGGCGGTCACCTGGGGCGTCAGCGAATCGCCGAGCACGCCGAAGGAGACGATGCGCGCGATGGCCTTGCAGGCCAGCGAGACGTCGAGGATCAGCGCGTTGAGGTCGCCGCTGGCACCGGGGAAACGGCGGCGTTCCTCGATCAGGTAGCGGGTCAGCGTCCAGCGTTGGGACAAGGGCATGGTGGGCTTTCCGACGGGAGAGATGAAAGCGGGTCTAGCGCTCGGCGGTCTGGAACAGGCGGCTGGCGAGAATGTCCTCGGGGGCCAGCGTCGTCAGGTCGGCCTCGGTGAGCGCACGGTCGCGCTCGGCGAAGAGGCGCGAGGCCTGGCGCAGCCGCATGCGGTCGAGCGCGTTGCGCACGCTGCGCGCGTTGGCGAAATTGGGCTGCGCCAGGCGCAGTTCCAGGTACTCGGCGAAGGCTTCGCGCGTGCCCGGGCCGAAGCGGTAGTTCATGCCGGCGGTCATGCGGTCGGCGATCTGCAGCAGTTCCTCGCCCGAATAGTCCGGGAAGTCGAGGTGGTGCGCGATGCGCGAGCTCATGCCGGGGTTGGACTTGAAGAAGGTGTCCATGCGGTCCTTGTAGCCGGCGAGGATCACGACGAGGTCGTCGCGCTGGTTCTCCATCACCTGCAGCAGGATCTCGATGGCCTCCTGGCCGTAGTCGCGCTCGTTCTCGGGGCGGTACAGGTAGTAGGCCTCGTCGATGAACAGCACGCCGCCCATCGCCTTCTTCAGCACTTCCTTGGTCTTGGGCGCGGTGTGGCCGATGTACTGGCCGACGAGGTCGTCGCGCGTCACGGCGACGAGGTGGCCCTTTCGCACGTAACCCAGGCGGTGGAGGATCTCGGCCATGCGCAGCGCCACCGTCGTCTTGCCGGTGCCGGGGTTGCCGGTGAAGCACATGTGCAGGCTGGGCATCTGCGCCGCGAGACCCAGGTTCAGCCGCAGCTTGTCGATGACCAGCAGCGCGGCGATGTCGCGGATGCGCTGCTTGACCGGCGCCAGGCCGACGAGGTCGTGCTCGAGCTCGTCCATCACCGCCTCGACCTGGCTTTGCGCCAGCACCTCGCCGACGGTGCGCGGCACCGGCCTGGCCTCGTCCTGCGCCGGCGTGGCGGCCGGTGCGGGGATCGCGGCGCCGGGAATGGAGTACAGCGGCGCGCCCATCAGACGAGCTCCTCGGCGCCGCGGCGCGCCAGCTCGGCGCGCATCGCCGCGATGACCGCGGCGTAGTCCGGCTGGCCGAAGATCGCGCTGCCGGCGACGAAGGTGTCGGCACCGGCATCGGCCACACGCCGGATGTTGTCCACCTTGATGCCGCCGTCGACCTCCAACCGGATGTCGCGGCCCGAGGCGTCGATGATCTTGCGCGCCTTCTCGATCTTGCGCAGCGCGCTGTCGATGAAGCTCTGCCCGCCGAAGCCCGGGTTGACGCTCATGATCAGCACCAGGTCGACCTTGTCGATCACCCACTCCAGCACGTCCAGCGGCTCGGCGGGGTTGAACACGAGGCCGGCCTGGCAGCCCTCGGCCTTGATCAGTTGCAGCGTGCGGTCGACGTGCGTGCTGGCGTCGGGGTGGAAGCTCACGAGATCCGCGCCGGCCTTGGCGAAGGCCGTGGCCAGCGCGTCCACCGGCTGCACCATCAGGTGCACGTCGATCGGCGCTTCGGTGTGCTTCCTCAGCGCCTGGCAGACCATCGGGCCGAAGGTCAGGTTCGGGACGTAATGGTTGTCCATCACGTCGAAGTGGATCCAGTCGGCGCCGGCGGCGACCACCGCTCGCACCTCCTCGCCCAGGCGGGCGAAATCGGCCGACAGGATCGAGGGTGCGATGCGGTACACGGCGCCTCCGGGGTCAGTAGCGTTGGGCCTCGGGCTTGTCGGTCGCGTAGCTGTGCACGGTGTAGCGCATCGAGCGGCCGTTGATCTCCTGGCGCACGACGCCGAAGCCGGGCTCCGTCGACGGCCGGTTCACGATGAAGCTCATCGCGATCGACTCGACGCCACGGGTGGAGTCGAAGGCCATCAGGCGGATGTAGTGGCTGGGGAAGGTCTTGCGGCAGTTGTTCAGCTCCATCAGCACGCCGGCGGCATCCTGCAGGTCGAACATCGGCATGCCGTACATCTCCCAGTACGTGTTGCGCGGATGCGGGTCGTCGCTGTACTCGACGCTCCAGGCGTAGCCCTTCTTCAGGCCGTACTCGATCTGCAGCGTGATCTCCTCGTCGGTCAGATCCGGGAGGAAGCTGAACTGGCCTTGCGTGAGCCGGCCGGTGGGGTTGGTCATCATGGTGCGGGTGCTCCTTCGGGCGGCGTCAGGCGGAGGTGGCGGGCGTCACGGCGTAGTCGGACTGGTCGGTGCTCGCGTAGTTGAACGACACGTCCTTCCAGGTGTCCAGCGCCTGCTTCAGCGGGGTGCAGAACTGGGCCGCCTTCTGCAGGATCTCCGGGCCCTCGTTCTTGATGTCCTTGCCTTCGTTGCGCGCCTTCACCATCGCTTCCAGCGCCACGCGGTTGGCCACCGCACCGGCCTGGATGCCCGCCGGGTGGCCGATCGTGCCGCCGCCGAACTGCAGGATCACGTCGTCGCCGAACAGGTCGATCAGCTGGTGCATCTGGCCGGCGTGGATGCCGCCCGAGGCCACCGGCATGACCTTGCGCAGGTCGGCCCAGTCCTGGTCGAAGAACAGGCCGCGCGGCAGGTCCTGCTTGGTGTAGCTGTCGCGGCAGACGTTGTAGTAGCCCTGCACGGTCAGCGGGTCGCCCTCGAGCTTGCCGACGGCGGTGCCGGTGTGCAGGTGGTCGCAGCCGGCCAGGCGCAGCCACTTGGCGATGACGCGGAAGCTCACGCCGTGGTTCTTCTGGCGGGTGTAGGTGCCGTGGCCGGCGCGGTGCATGTGAACGATCATGTCGTTCTTGCGCGCCCAGTTGGCGATGCTCTGGATCGCCGTCCAGCCGATCACCAGGTCGACCATCACGACGACCGAGCCCAGTTCCTTGGCGAACTCGGCGCGCTCGTACATGTCCTCCATCGTCGCGGCGGTGATGTTCAGGTAGCTGCCCTTGACCTCGCCGGTGGCGGCGCTGGCCTTGTTCACGCCGTCCATCACGTAGAGGAAGCGGTCACGCCAGTGCATGAAGGGCTGCGAGTTGATGTTCTCGTCGTCCTTCATGAAGTCCAGGCCGCCCTTCAGGCCTTCGTAGATCACGCGGCCGTAGTTGCGCCCCGACAGGCCGAGCTTGGGCTTGGTCGTCGCGCCCAGCAGCGGGCGGCCGAACTTGTCCAGGCGCTCGCGCTCGACGACCAGGCCGGTCGGCGGGCCCTTGAAGGTCTTCACGTAGGCGACCGGGATGTGGATGTCCTCGAGACGCGCGGCCTTCAGCGGCTTGAAGCTGAAGACGTTGCCGATCAGGCTCGCGGTCATGTTCGCGATCGAGCCTTCCTCGAACAGGATCAGGTCGTAGGCCACCCAGGCGAAGAACTCGCCGGGCCGGCCCGGCACCGGCTCGACCTTGTAGGCCTTGGCGCGGTAGCTGTCGCAGGCGGTCAGGCGGTCGGTCCAGACCACGGTCCAGGTCGCGGTGCTGGATTCGCCGGCCACCGCGGCGGCGGCCTCGATCGGGTCCACGCCTTCCTGCGGCGTGATGCGGAACAGGCAGACGACATCGGTGGGCTTGGGCACGTAGTCGCTGTCCCAGTAACCCATCTGACGGTACTTCAGCACGCCGGCGCTGTAGCGCTGCTTCTTGTCGAGGATCTGGTCCCCGGTGGCGCCGGGTTCGTGGGGCTTGTTCATGCGGTGTTCTCCAAGCGGGGTGTACGCAGACTCTACGAAGGCCGACGAATAAAGAACAGTTAGACTTTCCAAACTGTTCCTTTAGTGAAACCTTAAGTGAACGTCACCTTCCGCCAGCTCCGGGTTTTTGTCGAGGTCGCCCGCCAGGGCAGCGTGCAGGGTGCGGCCGAGGTGTTGCACCTGACGCCGCCGGCGGTGTCGCTGCAGATCAAGGAGATCGAGTCCCAGGTCGGCCACAAGCTGTTCGAGCGCACGCACCGCCGCATGTCGCTGTCGACCGCGGGCGAGTACTTCCTGGTCTACGCGCGCCGGCTGCTGGGCACGCTGAAGGAGGCCGAGGACGCGATGGCGCGTTTCGCCCGGCTGGAAAGCGGCCGGCTGACGATCGGCATGGTCAGCAGCGCCAAGTACTTCCTGCCGCAGCTGCTGGCCAAGTTCCACACCGAGCACCCGGCGATCGACGTGCGCCTGCGCCTGGGCAACCGCGAGGCGCTGGTGGCGATGATGGCGGCCAACGAGGTCGACCTCAGCGTGATGGGCCGCCCGCCGGTGGACTTCCCGAGCCGTGCCGAGCCCTTCGCCAAACATCCGCACGTGCTCGTCACCGCGCCGGACCACCGCTTCGCGCACGCCGAGAGCGTGCCGGCCGCGGCGCTGGCCCACGAGCCCTTCATCGTGCGCGAGCCGGCCTCGGGCACCCGCACCGCGCTGCAGGAGTACCTGGACCAGTACCGCCTGAAGCCGACCTTCGTGATGGAGATGCCCAGCAACGAGGCGATCAAGCAGGCGGTGATGGCCGGCATGGGCGTCAGCCTGCTGTCGCTGCACACCATCGGGCTGGAATGGTCGGCCGGGCTGATCGCCGCGCCGCACGTCGAGGGCCTGCCGCTGATGCGGCGCTGGAACATCGTCAACACGGCGGCCAAGCAGCTGTCGCCGGCGGCCGAGGCCTTCCGCTACTTCGTGCTCGACCGGGGCGAGGCCCATCTCGCGGCGATGTTCAACCGCGCCGACCCCTAGCCTGCGGCGCGGCGGCGCAACCGGGGCCCTCGGCGACGCCTCGCCGGCCGGGCGGTCAGGCCGTCCGGGACGTCTGGGGCTGGGCCAGCAGCTCGTCGATCAGCAGGTCCTTCTCGGCCCACTGCTGCTCGACCCAGGCCGTGAGGCGGCGGCGGTAGCTGCGGTCGAGCATGTGGTCGGCGCGTTCGACGAGCTCCTTCGGGATCTCGAGCTCGCGCACCCGGACGAAGACCTCGCCGACACGCCCGCACAGCAGATCCCAGAAGGTCGGCGCGCCGTTGCGGTAGACGATGGTCACGTCCAGCAGGGCCTGGAACTGCTCGCCCATCGTCGCCAGCGCGACGCCCAGGCTGCCGATCTTGGGCTTCAGCAGGTGGCGGTACGGGCTGCCCTGCTCGGCGTGTTTGGCGGGGGTGAAGCGCGTGCCCTCGAAGAAGCTGATGACCGAGGTCGGGATGCGCTTGAACTTCTCGCAGGCTTCACGCGCCGACTTCAGGTCGGACTCGCGCGAGTTGCGGCCCTTGCCGCGCTTGAGGAACGGGAAGTCCAGCGCCCACCAGGCCAGGCCGATGACCGGCACCCAGATCAGTTCGGCCTTCAGGAAGAACTTCAGGAACGGGATGCGGCCGTGGAAGACGCGCTGCAGCACCAGGATGTCGACCCAGCTCTGGTGGTTGCACGACACCAGGTACCAGCCGCGGCGGTCCAGCCCGTCGACGCCCTGCACGTCCCAGCGCGCGCGCGATGACGCGGCGATCCAGGCGTTGTTGTTGCCGACCCAGCGGCTGGCCAGCGCGTTGAGCAGGTGGTCGCAGGCCTGGCGGACCGGGCCGCCGCGGAAGACCAGCTTCAGCAGCGCCGGCGGCATCATCAGCGAGAAGACGGCGACGGTGTTCAGGCCGACGGCCAGGGCGTTGAAGACGCCGCGCAGGGAAGACATCGCTGGGAATACCCCGGGGGGAGAGTGACGGGAACCCACGATTGTCGGGGCAGCGCCCCGCCCGCGCATGACCGTTCTCAAGTCACGGGGCGCGGGGATCGGCTTCAGCCGGCGTCCACACGCTGCCGCAGCAGCGGCAGCACGCGCCGGAACGCCGGGTCGCGGCAGTCGTGCAGCCACTCGAAGGCGACCATCTCGACCGAGACGATCTGGGCGCCGGCCTGGCGCAGCCGGGCCATCGCCAGCGCCTTGTCCTCCGGCGAGCGCGAGCCGCAGGCCGGCTCGACGACGCGCACCTCGAAGCCGGCGCGCAGCAGGCCGAGCGCGGTCTGCAGCAGGCAGACGTGGGCTTCGCACCCGGCGACCACCACCTCGCCGACCGGCCGCGGCAGCGCACGCAGCGCCTCGGCCAGGCCGTCGGCGCAGGCGTCGAAGTGGTTCTTGGCCAGCGTCGTGCCACAGCAGGCGCGGATGCGCTCGTCGTTGGGGCCGAGCTTCTGCGGGTTCTGCTCGGTGCCCAGCACCGGCACGCCGAGTTCGCGGGCGATCTCGCCCAGGCGCGTGGCCCAGGCCAGCACCAGCGCGTGGCCGTGGATCACCGGCATCAGCCGGGCCTGGTAGTCGACGAGCACGAGCGCCGAGCGCGTGCGGTCCATGGCATTCATCCTGTCTCCTGCGGTCACGGATCCTCGCCGGCCGGCAAGCCGGTGCCTCATGATACGAAGCGACACCCCCCGCACCCCGTACACGGAGGCCCGAGCCCATGCGTGACCCTGCCCCGCAACCGGCTGAAACCGCCCTGGTCACCGGCGCGTCTGCCGGCATCGGCGAGGCCCTGGCGCGCCGCCTGGCGCGAGAAGGGTTCGCACTCGTGCTCGTCGCCCGCCGCCAGGCGCGGCTCGACGAGCTGGCGGCGGCGCTGCGCGCCGAACACGGCGTGCGCATCGACGCCATCGCGATCGACCTGGCGCAACCCGGCGCCGCGGCCGATCTGGCCACCACGCTGGCGCGCAAACGCCGGCATGTCGATCTGCTGGTCAACAACGCCGGGGTGCTGGAGCACGGCCTGTTCGTCGACACGCCGGCGGCTCGCCATCGCGAGCTGCTGCAGCTCAACGTCGGCGCGCTGACCGAGATGCTGGCGGCCTTCGTGCCGGCAATGGTCGAACGCGGCCACGGCCGCGTGCTCAACGTCGCCTCGACGGCCGCGTTCCAGCCGGTGCCCGGGCTGGCGACCTACGCCGCGACCAAGGCCTACGTGCTGTCGCTGACCGAATCACTGGCCGAGGAACTGCGCGGCAGCGGCGTCAGCGCCACCGCGCTGTGCCCGGGCATCACCGCGACCTCGATGCTGGAGACCGCCGCGGCGCGCAACCCGCGGCTGGCAAAACTGCCGCAGACCCTGGTCGGCGACGCCGATGCGGTCGCCGCCGATGCGGTGCGCGCCTGCCTGGCCGGCGACGTCGTCTGTGTGCCCGGCTGGCTCAACCGGGCGACGGCGATGGCCGCCGGCGCCACGCCGCGGGGCCTGATGCGACGCATCGCCGGCGTGCTCGGCCGGGCGACTTTGTGAGGTGAAAACGTGGATTGCGAAAAAGTGCTTGCAATCTTTCGCAACCGCGCTATAGTAGCGGGCTCGGTCAGCAATCAAACGCAAGTGCGTTGTTGACCACTGGAGTGGTAGTTCAGTTGGTTAGAATACCGGCCTGTCACGCCGGGGGTCGCGGGTTCGAGCCCCGTCCACTCCGCCAACGATTCAACGGGTCAGTTCGCAAGAACTGGCCCGTTTTCTCTTGTGCGCCGCCTTTTCCCTTCGTGCGGCCCTGCGCTTGACCTTGCCATCGTGGCAAGGTCGACGATGGCTCCGGTCCACAATGCCGACCGGAGCACCCGATGAGCACCGACACCCCCACCCGAGACGCCGAGCCGCTGACCTTGCAGGTCACCGGCATGAGCTGCGCGTCCTGCGTCGCGCGCGTCGAGCGCACGCTGAAGAAGGTGCCCGGCGTGCACGAGGCCAGCGTCAACCTGGCGACCGAACGCGCCGCGGTGCGTGCCGAACGCGGCGTCGGCGCCCAGGTGCTGGCCGACGCGGTGCGCCGCGCGGGCTTCGGCGTCGCCACGGTCGAGACGCGGCTGAAGGTCGAGGGCATGAGCTGCGCCTCATGCAGCGGCCGCGTCGAACGTGCGCTGACTCGGCTGCCCGGCGTGCTCTCGGCCAGCGTCAACCTGGCGACCGAGACGGCGACGGTGCAGGCGTTGTCGACCTTGCCGGTGCCGGCGCTGGTGGCCGCGGTCGAGAAAGCCGGCTACGGCGCGCGACCCGTCGACGACGCCCGCCCTGCCGCCGCGCCGCGCTGGCCCGAGTGGGCCCCGGCGGCGGCCAGCGCGGCACTGACGCTGCCGCTGGTGGCGCCGATGGCCGCCGCGCTGGCCGGGCGCGACGCGATGCTGCCCGGGCTGTGGCAGTTGCTGCTGGCCAGCGTCGTGCAGTTCGTCTTCGGCGCGCGCTTCTACCGCGCCGGCTGGAAGGCGCTGCGTGCCGGCACCGGCAACATGGACCTGCTGGTCGCGCTCGGCACCTCGGCGGCCTGGGGGCTGTCGACCTGGCTGCTCGCCACGCACGGCGGCGGCCACACGATGCCGCACCTGTATTACGAAGCCTCGGCCGCGGTCATCACGCTGGTGCTGCTGGGCAAGTGGCTGGAAGCGCGTGCCAAGCGCCAGACCGGCGAGGCGATCCGCGCGTTGCAGGCGCTGCGCCCGGCGACCGCCCGCGTGCGCCGCGACGGTGTCGAGCAGGACGTCCCGGTCGAGGCGGTGCGTGTCGGCGAGCTCGTCGTCGTGCGTCCGGGCGAGCGCCTGCCGGTCGACGGCGAGATCGTCGAAGGCCGCAGCCACCTCGACGAGTCGCTGATCACCGGCGAGAGCCTGCCGGTCGCGCGCGGCCCCGGCGAGCGTGCGACCGGCGGCTCGGTCAACGCCGACGGCCTGCTGGTCGTGAAGACGCTGGCCGTCGGCACCGAGACGACGCTGGCCCGCATCATCCGCCTCGTCGAGTCGGCACAGGCGGCCAAGGCGCCGATCCAGCACCAGGTCGACCGCGTCAGCGCGGTCTTCGTGCCGGTCGTGCTGGCGCTGGCGGCGCTCACTTTCGCCGGCTGGTGGCTGGCCGGGGCCGGCGCCGAGACGGCGCTGATCAACGCCGTCGCGGTGCTGGTCATCGCCTGTCCGTGTGCACTCGGCCTGGCGACGCCGACGGCGATCATGGTCGGCACCGGCGTCGCCGCGCGCCACGGCATCCTGATCCGCGACGCCGAGGCGCTGGAGACCGCGCACGCCGTGCAGGTCGTCGCCTTCGACAAGACCGGCACGCTGACCGAAGGCCGGCCGGCGCTGGCGGCGATCGAACCGGCGCCCGGCATGGCCGAGGCCGACGCGCTGCGCGCCGCCGCGGCGCTGCAGCAGGCCAGCGAGCACCCGCTGGCGCGTGCCGTGATGGAACGCGCCGCCGCCGACGGCCTGCAGCCGCCGCCGGTGCAGGACGCACGCGCCCAGCCGGGCCGAGGTGTCGAAGGCCGTGTCGACGGCACCGAGCTGCGGCTGGGCAGCACACGCTGGATGAACGAGCTCGGCTTCCAGCCGGGGGCGCTGGCGGCGTCCGCCACGGCGCACGAACAAGCCGGCCGCAGCGTCTCGTGGCTCGTGCGCACCTCTGCCGCCGGCCGCATCGAGCCGCTGGCGCTGCTGGCTTTCGGCGACACCGTGAAGCCCGCGGCACACGATGCCGTCAGACGCCTGAAGGCCGCCGGGCTGCGCACCGTGATGCTGACCGGCGACAACCGCGGCAGCGCCGAGGCCGTCGCCGCCGCGCTCGGCATCGACGAGCTGCGCGCCGAGGTGCTGCCGGGCGACAAGGCCGCTGCCGTGCAGGCGCTTCGCGCCGGCGGCGCGCGGGTCGCGATGGTCGGCGACGGCCTCAACGACGCGCCGGCGCTGGCCGCCGCCGACGTCGGCATCGCGATGGCCACCGGCACCGACGTCGCGATGGAAACCGCGGCGGTGACGCTGATGCGCGGCGATCCGCGCCTGGTCGCCGACGCGATCGAGGTCTCGCGCCGCACGACGGCCAAGATCCGCCAGGGGCTGTTCTGGGCTTTCGCCTACAACGTGCTCGGCATCCCGCTGGCGGCCTTCGGCCTGCTGAGCCCGGTGGTCGCCGGTGCGGCGATGGCCGCGTCCAGCGTCAGCGTCGTCACCAACGCCTTGCTGCTACGTCGCTGGCGGCCGTCAGGGGAGCGCAGATGAACATCGGCGAAGCCGCGGCCGCCTCGGGCGTCAGCGCCAAGATGATCCGCCACTACGAGCGCATCGGCCTGCTGCCGCAGGCCCAGCGCAGCGCCGCCGGCTACCGCCGCTACGACGAACGCGACGTGCACACGCTGCGCTTCGTGCGCCATGCGCGCGACCTCGGTTTCCCGCTGGAGCGCATCCGCGACCTGATCGGCCTGTGGCACGACCGCAAGCGCCCCAGCCGCCAGGTCAAGGCGCTGGCGCGTGAACATCTGGCGGCCATCGACGCCAAGCTCGCCGAACTGCAGGCGGTGAAGGCCACGCTCGAGCGCCTGGTGCAGTGCTGCCATGGCGACGAACGGCCGGATTGCCCGATCCTCGACCGCCTGGCCGGCGAGCGCCCGGGCGGCTGACGCGGCGCGGTGCTACGCTCGTGACCATGAAGGCCTTGCGCGTCTGGATGTTCGTGCTGCTGGCGGCGCTGCTGCCGCTGCGCGGCTGGACCGCGCCCGGGCCGTCGTTGCCAGCCTCGCCCTGTGCGCCGGCCGCGATGGCGCACGAGATGACGGCGATGGCCGACCACACGCCGGCCGGTCCCTGCTGCGGCGATGCGCAGGACGGCGGCTGCGGTCACGACGCCGGCACGCGGTGCGCCGCGCACTGCGCCGCGGTGCCGCTGGCCGGCACGGCCGCGGCGCTCGTCATCGCGGTGCCCGGGCCGGCGGCGGCCGTCTTCCCGCCGGCGCCGGCGCCACGTGACGGCCACGTGCCCGACGGGCTCGAACGACCTCCAAGAGCGGCCTGAGGCCGCCACGGGCCCTGCCCGTCCGCCCGCCCACGCGCTGCGTGGGCCTCGCCCGATCTCTTGGAGACCCTCTTGAAGAACCGAATCCTCCGGCCGGCGCTGCTGTGCGCCGCCGCCCTCTTCGCCATCGCCGCCCATGCCGACGCCGGCCATGACCACGGCAGCGCCCATGCCGGCGCGCACGCCCAGGACACCCACGACGCCGACACGCCCTACGGCCGCCCCGGCGACGCGACCAAGGCCCAGCGCACGGTGCGCATCGTGATGAGCGACACGATGCGTTTCGACCCGGCGACGATCACCGTGCGCCGCGGCGAGACGGTGCGTTTCGTCGCCGCCAACGGTGGCCGCATCGAGCACGAGTTCGTGCTCGGCACCACCGCGTCGCTGAAGGCGCACGCCGAGGAGATGCGCGCCATGCCCGACATGCAGCACGCCGACCCCGGCGCGGTGCGTGTCGCCGCCGGCGCCAGCGGCGAGATCGTCTGGCAGTTCACCGAGGCCGGCAGCTTCGAGTTCGGCTGCCTGATCCCGGGGCACTTCGAAGCCGGCATGGTCGGCAAGGTGGTGGTGCGATGAAGCGGCGCGATCTGTTGACGGCGGCGCTGGCCGCCGCCGCACCGGCACTGGCCTCGGCCGCCGCCCCGGCGCTGCCGCCGGTGCAGGTGTGGAAGAGCCCCACCTGCGGCTGCTGCGGCGCCTGGGTGACGCACATGCGTCAGGCCGGGTTCGCCGTCGAGGTGCACGATGTGCTGGACATCGACGCCTCGCGCCGCCTGCTCGGCATGCCCGCCGTTTACGGCAGCTGCCACACGGCGCGGGTGGCGGGCTACCTGCTCGAAGGCCATGTGCCGGCCGCCGACGTCAAGCGCCTGCTGGCGATGAAGCCGGTGGCCATCGGGCTGGCCGTGCCCGGCATGCCGGTCGGCTCGCCGGGCATGGAGATGGGCTCGCAGCGCGACGCCTACGACGTGCTGCTGGTGGAGCGCGGCGGTCGAGCCCGCGTCTTCGCCCGCTACGGCGCAGCCTGACGGCGTGCCGCGGGGCTGGCGGCAGACGCGATCGCTTCGCAGCCGCATCGGTGGTGTAATCACAGAAAGATCAACCGCCCTGCGACTGCCCGAATGCGCGACTTCTCGCCAGCGCCCCCCGCCGACGCCGATGGCCGCGCCCCTCACCGGGGCTGGCGTTGCGCTGACGGCGACGCGGCGGGCGTTCCGGCCGCCCGGCGCCGCCCCGGCTGAACCCGATGCACGGCCCGGCCGACGACGACCTCGCCCTGCTCGAGTTCCTCCATCGCGCACCGGTCGCGATGCTGCAGACCACCGGCGACGGCTGCGTTCGGCTGATGACGCCGCGAGCTGCCGAGTTGCTGGCCCCGCTGGCGCCCGGCGGCAGGCTGGACAACCTCTTCGACGTGCTGGCGCCGGCCATGCCCACGCTGCACGAGGACCTGGCCCGCCACGGCAGCGCACGCGGCACCGTGTTCGAGGACCGGCGCATCACGCTGCGGCTTCCCGGCACGCCAGCGCGCGAGCAGGTGCTGGCGCTGGGGCTGCTGAGACTGAGTGAAGACCGCCTGGCTGCCTGGCTGGTGGACGTGACCGCCGGCGAGCACGAGCGCCTGGCCCTCGCCGAGCACCTGGCGCTGGCCACCGAGGCCGCCGGCATCGGCACGTTCGAGCTGCGTTACGACGGCGACGAGCCGCTGCAGTTCAACGCCCAGAGCTGCCGCCTGTTCGGCCACCCCGAGGGCGGCGATCCACGCGCCATCGTGCGCGAGGCGGTGCCGCCGGGCGAGATCCGTCGGCTGGCGGCCTGGGTGGCCCCCTTGCGTGACGGACGCGAGGCCGACGCCGTGGAGTTCGAGATCCGCTGGCCCGACGGGCAGCCCCGACGTCTGGCCGCCAAGGGCCGTTTGCGCCGGGGCGGCGACGAGACCCGCAAGGCGGTCGTCGGCGTGCTCTGGGACGTCACCGAACAGCGCCTGGCCGAAGCGGCGCTGGAGGCCCAGCGTGTCGCCGAGCGTGCCAGCCGCGCCAAGAGCGAGTTCCTGTCCCGCCTGGGCCACGAGATCCGCACGCCGCTGAACGCGATCGTCGGCTTCGCCCAGATGCTGCTGCGCGGCGCGGTGGTGCCGCTGGCGCTGGAGCACCGCCAGGCCGTCGCCCACATCGCCGACGCCGGGCGCCACCTGGAGCGCCTGATCGCCGATCTCACCGACCTGTCGCTGATCGAGGCCGGCACCGTGCGCCTGGAGAGCAGCGTCGTCGACCTGGGTCAGGTGATCGACGAGGTGCTGCACGAGGCGCACGCCTCCGCGGCGATGCGGCGGGTGCAGTTGCGCAGCGCCCTGCCGGCCGAACGTCTGCTGGTGCTGGCCGACGGCACGCGGTTGCGCCAGGTGCTCGCCAACCTCGTGTCCAACGCGATCAAGTACAACCGACTGCACGGCGAGGTGGTCGTCGCCGTCCGGCGCGACGGCGCCGGCTGGTGCATCGCGGTGCGCGATACCGGGCTCGGCATGTCGCCGGCCCAGCTCGCGGCGCTGTTCGAACCGTTCAACCGGCTCGGGCGCGAGGCCAGCGGCATCCCGGGCACCGGCATCGGGCTGGTGTTGACGCGCGAACTCGTCGAGGCCATGGGCGGCAGCCTGGAGGTCAGCAGCGAGCCCGGACGGGGCAGCGAGTTCCGGTTCGTGCTGCCGGCCGCGGCGTCGACGGCGGCGCTGCCGGCACCACCTCGCGCGCTGGTGGCCCGCCCGGAACTGCGCGGGCGGGTGCTGGCCGTGGAGGACAACCCGGTCAACGCGGTGCTGCTGCAGAGCTTCTTCGCCTGGCGCCCCGGCGTCGAGTTGCGCATCGCCGCCAATGCCGCCGAGGCGCTGGCGCTGGCGCTCGCCGCGCCGCCCGACCTGCTGCTGCTGGACCTGTTCCTGCCCGACCGGCCTGGCCTGGACCTGCTGCGCGAACTGCGCGCCGAGCACGGCCAGCAGACCCCCTGCATCGTGCTGTCGGCCAGCGCGATGCCGGCTGACCTGCTGGCCGCACGCGAGGCCGGCATCGAGCTGTACCTGACCAAGCCGCTGGACGTCGACAGGCTGCTCAACGCTGTCGACGCGCTGCTGGCGACGCCGGCCTGACGCGGCGCCCGCCCACGCGGGCACGGGAGGAGCGATCGATGGACGACCTGAAGGTAGGCTTGATCGGCTGGGGCAGTTCGGCCACCACCTTCCATGCGCCGCTGATCCGCGCCACGCCGGGGTTGCAGCTGGCGGCGGTTGCAACCCGATCGCCGACATCGGCCGCGGCTGCGGTGCGGGCAGCCTGCGGCGACGCGGTGACGGTGCAGAGCGCCGAGGCCCTGATCGCCGACGGCCGGCTGGACCTGATCGTCGTGGCCACGCCGAACGACAGCCACCATGCGCTCGCCGACGCGGCCTTGCGTGCCGGCAGGCACGTGGTCGTCGACAAGCCATTTGCGCTCGACACCAACCAGGCCCGTTCCCTCGTGGCCCGGGCCGGCGAGGTGGACCGCCTGCTGTGCGTCTTCCACAACCGGCGCTGGGACGGTGACTTCATGACGCTGCGCTCGCTGCTGGACCGCGGCGTGCTCGGCCGTCCGGTGGAGTTCGTCTCCCACTTCGACCGTTACCGTCCCCATGTGCGCGACCGCTGGCGAGAACACGCGGGAGCCGGCAACGGCCTGTGGTTCGATCTCGGCCCGCATCTGCTCGACCAGACGCTGCAGTTGTTCGGCGCGCCGGCGGCGATCACGCTGGACCTGGCGTTGCAGCGCGACGGGGCGCTGACCGACGACTGGTTCTGCTGCCATCTGCGCTGGGAGGGGGGGCCGCACGACGGGCTGCGGGCAAGGCTGCAGGCCGGCATGCTGGCCGCCGAACCCGGCCCGCGTTTCCTGGTCCACGGCCACGCCGGCAGTCTTCGCATCGACGGGCTCGACCCGCAGGAATCGGCACTGAAGCGCGGCGCGGACCCTGCCGATCCAGGCTGGGGACAGGAGAGCACACGCCGCGGCCGCTGGTGGCTCGGCGACGGCCCGCCCGACAGCGTGCCGCTGCTGGCCGGCGCGTATCCGAGCTTCTACGCCGGCATGCGCGACGCGATCCGTGGCCTCGGGCCGTTGCCGGTGGCGCTGGACGCTGCGCTGGCGGTGCAGGCGCTGCTGGACGCCGGGCGGCGCAGCGTCGCGGCCCGCGCCGAGCTGCGGCTGGCCTGACCCGGCACCCTGCCGCCGTGACGTAGCATCCCTGGCACGAGGACGACATGCACGCTGGCGACATCCACTTGCTGATCATCGACCCGCAGAACGACTTCTGCGACTTGCCCGCCGACTGGTGCGCTGTCGACCCCGCCAGCGGGCAACGGCTGACGCCGGCGCTGCCGGTGGCCGGCGCACATGCCGACATGCTGCGCCTGGCCGCCTTCATCGACGCCCACGCCTCGCGCATCGTGGCCATCACCGTCACGCTGGACTCGCACCACCGCATCGACGTCGCCCACCCGCCCTTCTGGCGCCGCGAAGACGGCGAATCCGTGGCCCCGTTCACCCCGATCACGGCGCAAGACGTGCGGGCGCGACGTTTCGCCCCGCGTGATGCGGCGGCGTTGCCTCGCACGCTGGCGTATCTGGACGCACTGGACAAGCGTGGGCGCTACACGCTGATGGTCTGGCCGGAACACTGCCGTATCGGCACCTGGGGCCATCTCACCCACGCCGCGGTGCAGGCGGCTTGCGACCGCTGGGAGGTCCGCCGGCAGCAGCCGGTACGCCACGTCTTCAAGGGCGACAACCCCTGGACGGAGCACTACAGCGCCTTCCAGGCCGAGGTGCCCGACATCGACGATCCCGCCACCGCGCTGAACGAGTCGCTGATCGACGAACTGTCGAAGGCCAAGACGCTGGTGATCGCCGGAGAGGCCGGCAGCCACTGTGTTCGCGCCAGCGTCGAGGACCTGCTCGCCCACCTCCCCGCGGACGCGTCGCGGAGGGTGATTCTGCTGGCCGACTGCATGAGCCCGGTGCCCGGCTTCGAAGCCGAACAGCAGAGCTTCCTGGAGCGCGCGGCCGCCGCCGGCGTGAGCCTCGAGACCAGCACCGAATGCTGAAGGAATCCCACGTGCGCCCCGTCATCGGCAGCCTGCTCGAGACCGATCTCTACAAGTTCTCGATGTGGCAGGCGATGCTGCACCGCCACCCGGCGACGCAGGCGCGCTACCGTTTTCTCTGCCGCAACCGCAGCGCCTTCCCGCTGGCCGAGCTGGTGGGCGACGTGCAGCGCGAAGTCGATGCCTTGTGCGCGCTGTCGTTCAGCGCCGACGAACTGGCCTATCTGCGCACGCTGCGTTATCTCAGCTCGGACTTCATCGACTTCCTGCGCATCTTCCGCTTCCAGCGCGACTTCATCCGCGTGGAAGCCGAAGGCATGAATCTGGCCATCAGTGTCGAAGGACCGCAGGTCCACGTGATGGCGTTCGAGATCTTCGTGCTGGCGATCGTCAACGAGCTCTATTTCCGGCGTGTCGGGTCGGCCGCCGCGCTGGATGAAGGCCGCCGCAGGCTTCAGGCCAAGATCCGGCGCTTGCGCGAGTTCGCCCAGGAGCCGCCGCGCCGGCACCCGTTCCGCTTCTTCGATTTCGGCTTGCGCCGCCGATATTCGGGCAGCTGGCAACGCGAGGTGCTCACGACCTTGAAGCAGGAGTTGCCCGAGTTCTTCACCGGAACCTCGAACGTCCTGCTCGCCCGCGAACTTGACCTGGTGCCCATCGGCACGATGGCCCACGAGTATCTGCAGACATTCCAGGGTTTGGGATACCGCCTGCGCGACCACCAGAAGGCGGCGCTGGAAGCCTGGGTTCAGGAGTACCGCGGAGACCTTGGCACCGCATTGACCGATGTCGTCGGCATGGACGCGTTCCTGGCCGACTTCGACCTGTACTTCGCCAAGCTGTTCGACGGCCTGCGCCATGACTCGGGAGACCCTTACGTCTGGGGCGAGAAGGCGTTGGCGCACTACGCCCGCCTGCGCGTCGATCCTTCGACCAAGCGCCTGGTGTTCTCCGATGCTCTCGACATCGAGCGTTGCCTGGATCTCTATCGCCACTTCGCAGACAGGACCCAGTGCGGTTTTGGCATCGGAACGCACCTGAGCAACGACACCGGGCTGCCGACACTCAACATCGTCATGAAGCTGACCAGCGTGAACGGCCAGCCGGTCGCCAAGATATCCGACGCCCCGGGCAAGACGATGTGCGACGACCCCGGGTTCCTGGCCTATCTGCGCCAGGTGTTCGGCGTCAAAGCCTGAGCGCAAACCAATACCAATTCTGGTACGAATCGTTCGCCGGAACGGTTTGCCGCCGTCTGAA
>NZ_JAALCQ010000019.1:0-1355 GCF_011065555.1 Rubrivivax sp. JA1026 | reverse complement strand
GCCGTCGACTGACGCCGGCCCCGGCGTTTCCCACTGCTTACGACACACCGGGTGCCCACCCGGCCGGGCCTGCCTTCGCCTGGAGATCACCACGATGTCCACCCTCCGCTTGTGCGCCGCGCCGAAAGCGCGTGCGGCCGCTGCCGCGTGCGAAGCGCCGCTGCCGACGGCGCTGGTCTATCCCTGCGACGACATCTCGCTGCGGGTCGCCGTCGAGGCTGCGAGCACCGGGCTGATGGCTCCGGTGCTCGTCGGCCCGGCGGCGACGATGCAGCGGCTGGCGGCGATGCAGGCGCTGGACCTGTCGGGCTGCTGCCTCGTTGACGCCACTTCCGCGCACGCGGCCGTCGAAGTTGCCGCCCAGCTGGCGCGCGACGGCGAGGTCGGCGCGCTGATGCAGGGGGCGCTGCCTGCGGACGAGATGGTGGCCCTCGCGATGCGCAAGGACCACGGGCTGCGCGTCGCGCCACGCCTGAGCCAGGTCGCCGTCGTGCAGGTGCCCGGCCGCGCACGGCCGCTGCTGATCACCGACGCGGCGATCAACGTCTCGCCGTCGCTCGAGGACAAGGCGCAGATCGTGCAGAACGCGATCCGGCTCGCGCAGGCGCTCGGCCTCGCGAGGCCCAAGGTCGCGATCCTGTCGTCGACCGAGGCGGTGAACCCGAAGATCGCCTCGACGCTGGAAGCCGCCGTGCTCTGCAAGATGGCCGAACGCGGCCAGATCACCGGGGGCCTGCTCGACGGCCCGCTGGCGCTGGACGACGCGATCTGCGCCGACACCGCTCGTGCCAAGGGTCTGGCCTCGCCGGTGGCCGGCGACGCCGACATCCTGCTGGTGCCCGACCTCGTGGCCGGAGACCTGCTGGTCAAGCAGCTGCGCCTCTTTGCCGCCGCCGACGCGGCCAGTGTCGTGCTCGGCGCCCGGCTGCCGGTGATCCTGGCCGGCGCCACCGACACGCTGCGTTCGCGCCTCGCGTCCTGTGCACTCGCCGCGCGGCTCGCGGCGGCGCAGCTCTCCCATTGAGAACCCGATGAGTCCTCCGTTGTCTGCGGCCGCCGAAGCGGCCCCCCGCTCGCTGTTCGACCCGCTGGCCCCCGACGCGGTGGCCTGCGCCGCCGAGGAGATGGGCGTCAAGAAGGCCAAGGCCTCGGCCGCCCAGCAGTTCGGCCTGGCCGTGCTCGGCGGCGCCTTCGTCGCGCTGGGCGCGATGTTCGCCACCGTCGCCATCGCCGGCGCCGACCACGTGCTGCCCTGGGGCGTGATGCGCCTGCTGATGGGCGCCGCGTTCTCGATGGGGCTGATGCTGGTCGTCGTCGCCGGCGCCCAGCTCTTCACCAGCGACGCGCTGATGGTG
>NZ_JAALCQ010000018.1:0-2473 GCF_011065555.1 Rubrivivax sp. JA1026 | reverse complement strand
ACCGACGTCGACAGCGGCCAGCCATGACCCAGCCCCGCTGACCCGAGAGCCCTGCCCGATCCGGCCCCGCGGCGACAGGGACACGCCGCCGCGACTGCGGCGCCCCCCCTCTTCCCGCCGGAGGCACCTTGCAGAAGCACCTCGCGGACCCAAAGGCGCACCTCGGGTCCGCGCACGTCTCGCGAGTCAGCGACTGCGCGACACAGGCGTGGACACAGCCCCGCCGGCGCAACACGTCCGAGCGTCGAGCCCGGACCCAGGACACGACTCAGCAGGCACCCGAGTCCCACTCGAACTGGCTCGTCAGCGGATTGAAACGCTGGCGCGCCTGGAAGCGGACCTTGCGTCCGCTGTCGTAGGTGCGATAGCAGTCGCCGTTGACACAGCGGGTGTTGCAGGTCGTCACGCCCGGGCGGGCGGCCGGGCGCGCCGGATAGAGACCGTCGGCCGACGCCGGGCGCGCTGGCGCCGGGGCCGGGGCTTCGGCCTTCACCCGGGGCGCACCCATCGCAGAGCCCGGCTTCCAAGCGCGCGCCAGGCGCTGCCCATCCTGAAGTTGAGCCTTGCTCAACCGCGCGGCGAGCGCGTTGCGCTCTTCCGCCGCATCGGGATGCGGCGTGTCGGCACTGGCCGCGAGGTTGAGCCACGCGTAGGCCTGGATCGGGCTCGCAGGGAGCCCTTCGCCGTCGCGCAGCATCAGCGCGAAGTTTCGCTGCCCCCAGGCATTGCCCTGGCGCGCCGAGAGCTCGTACCAGCGCGCAGCTTCGCTCGCGTCCTGTCGCACGCCGTCACCCAGTTCATATAGGAGGCCGAGGTTGTTCTGCGCGTCCGAGTCGCCCTGTTCGGCAGCCTTGAGATACCAGGCGGCAGCCTCGCGAGGACTCTTCTCGACACCTTCGCCGCTGGCATACGCATAGGCAAGCTTGAACTGGGCACGCGCGCGCCCCTGTTCGGCCGCCTTGCGATACCAGACGACCGCCTCGTGGGCGTCCTTGGCCACGCCATCGCCGCCGGCCAGGGCGACACCGAGAAGGTACTGGGCGCGAGGCTCACCCTGTTCTGCGGCCTTGCGATACCAAGCCGCCGCCTGCTCCGGATCCTTCGTCACGCCGAGACCCGAGGCCAGCAGAACCCCAAGATTGGCTTGCGCCATCGCGAGACCCTGCTCTGCCGCGTACCGGTACCAGACGACCGCCTGGACGTAGTCCTGAGGCAGACCCTGCCCTCGCTCTGACATCCAGCCGATCCAGTTCTGCGCATCGGCGTCACCCTGGTCCGCCGACTTGCGGAACCAGCCCGCGGCCGCGGCCACATCCTTCTTGACGCCACTGCCATTGAACAGCAGCCGACCGAAGTTGCGCTGCGCGATGGCATCACCCCGCTCGGCCGCCCAGCGGTACCAACGGGACGCCTCGCCGACACTCTTCTGGACGCCGAGCCCCTGCTCGTGCAGCCAGCCGATCCAGTTCCCGGCTGCGAGGTGCCCCTGGTCCGCGGCCTTGCGGAACCACGAGGCCGCCTGCGCGTAGTCCTGCGGCAGCCCCTCGCCCTTCACGTACAGATAGGCAACACCATACTGGGACGCGCCATGGCCCTGCAGGGCCGCCTTGCGATACCAGGCCGCGGCGTCCTCGCGGCTCCGCTGGACGCAGACGCCGTCGTAGTACGCACCGGCCAGTGCGTTCTGATAAGAGGCATCGCCGGACTCGGCGCCGCGACGCAGCTCCTCGAGCGCAGTCGTGCAATCGCCTTTGCCCATGCGCTCGTACCAGTCGCCGGCGGACTCGGCGCTGGCCGGCATGGCGGAAACGGACAGCAGCGCCAGCAGCGTGGCGACGACGTTCTTGGTATTCATGTTTTCTCCCTCGGTTCGTGGCAGGCGCCCGAGTCGCCTCGGCGCCAGGCGGATGCAGCCGCCAGAAGACACGGACGGAGGCAACGTTGGTCACCGCGAGGCCACGACGCAGGTCACAGCCGATGGCCTCAAACATCAGCGGCATCCGTCCGATGTCGATGCCAAGCGGCAGGAAGACGAGCACCCGACCGGCGGCACTGCCCGCTACCCCGGCCCGGCATCGGCGATGCGGCAAAGACGGACGCCCTGGTATCGGCGACGCCATGACCGGATTAACCGGCACGACGAACACGGTTTGACGCAGATGAACGGGGGCCGGCGACGGCGACACGAAAGGCGCCACGACGTCATTCATCAAGTGGACGCACGCGCAACCACGCGAACAGCAGCAGGATCCGCGCAAAGCCGATCGGCAACGGGCTACCGAGCATGCCCCGAGCACCGACCGAGGCCGGTCGCCGAAGCGAAGTCACACGCGACAGCACGTGTGCCGTGCGGCACGCAGAACCCACAGGACAAAGAAAAACGGGTTAGCCCTTTCGGAGCTAACCCGTTTTCTAGAACGTAGTTCTGGTGCGGCTGGCAGGAATCGAACCCACGACCCCTTGGTTCGTAGCC
>NZ_JAALCQ010000017.1:0-3194 GCF_011065555.1 Rubrivivax sp. JA1026 | reverse complement strand
GACCATCAGCGCGTCGCTGGTGAAGAGCTGCGCGCCGGCGACGACGACCAGCATCAGCCCCATCGAGAACGCCGCGCCCATCAGCAGGCGCATCACGCCCCAGGGCAGAACGTGGTCGGCGCCGGCGATGGCGACGGTGGCGAACATCGCGCCCAGCGCGACGAAGGCACCGCCGAGCACGGCCAGGCCGAACTGCTGGGCGGCCGAGGCCTTGGCCTTCTTGACGCCCATCTCCTCGGCGGCGCAGGCCACCGCGTCGGGCGCCAGCGGGTCCAGCAGCGGCCGGGCCGGCGCGGCGTAGGCGGCCAGCGGGTCGTCGGCGCTCAGCAGATGGCGGGGGTGGGTGCGGTCGAGCACGATCCGGCCTCCTGGCGTGTGGCGATCGCGGCGCCGCGCCCGTCGCCGGCGAGCCGGGACAGGGTGTGCATCGCGATCATCGTTTCCTCGTTCGTCGGCAGGACGAACACCGGCAGCACCGACTCGTCGGCCGAGATCTCCAGCGCACGCCGGCCGTTGGCGTCGTCGTCGATCGCCAGGCCCAGCCAGCCCAGGCGCGAGCAGACGTCGGCACGCACGGCGGGCGAGTTCTCGCCGATGCCGGCGGTGAACACCAGCGCGTCGATGCCGCCCATCGAGCCGGCCATCGCGGCCACCTCCTTGGCGACGCGGAAGCAGAACAGCTCGACGGCGCGGCGCGCCGCCGGCTCGGCGGACTCCTGCAGCACGCGCATGTCGCTGGACAGCCCGGAGACGCCCAGCAGCCCCGAGCGCCGGTACAGCAGGTCCTCCAGCGAGTCGGCGCCCATGCCCTTCTCGCGCATCAGGTACAGCAGCACGCCGGGGTCCAGCGAGCCGCAGCGTGTGCCCATCGGCAGGCCGTCCAGCGCGGTGAAGCCCATCGTCGTGTCGACGCCGCGGCCGGCGTGCACCGCCGCCAGGCTGGACCCGTTGCCCAGGTGGCAGATGACGATGCGCTGGTTGGCGAGTTCCGGACGCAGCGCCGCCAGCCGCTGCGACACGTACTCGTAGGACAGGCCGTGGAAGCCGTAGCGCTGCACACCCTCGTAGGCCGGCTCGCGCGGCAGCGCGTAGGTGCTCGCCACCCAGGGCAGCTCGGCATGGAAGGCGGTGTCGAAACACGCGACCTGCGGCAGCTCCGGGTGGCTGGCGGCCAGCGCGCGCATCGGCGCGAGGTTGTGCGGCTGGTGCAGCGGCGCCAGCGGCACCAGGGCCTCCAGCTCGGCCAGCACCTCCGGCGTCACGCGCACCGGGCGGCTGAACGTGCGCCCGCCGTGCACGACGCGGTGGCCGGCGGCGACGATGCGGTCCTCGGGCAGCGCCTGCGGCAGCCAGTCCAGCAGGAAGGCCAGCAGCGCCTCGCGCCGCCGCGAGTCCTCGGCGTTCCAGCGCTGCCGGGCGATGACGCGGCGGTTGGCGTCGCGGGCCTCGAAGACGGCCTCGGTGCCGATGCCGGCGATCTGGCCGCTGAGCACCTGCTGCAGGTCGTCGTGGGCCTCGACGCGGCGCAGCACCGAGAACTTCAGGCTCGACGAGCCCGCGTTGAGCACGAGGCAGGATTCGTGTCGGTTCATCGCGGCCTCACTCGGCAGCGGCGCGCTGGGCCTGGGCCAGCAGCGCGGCGATGGCGCAGGACGCCAGGCGCGACCGCTGGTTGTCGGCGCGGCTGGTCAGGATCACCGGCACCTTGGCGCCGAGCACGATGCCGGCGGCGTCGGCGTTGGCCAGGAAGGACAACTGCTTGGCCAGCATGTTGCCGGCCACCAGGTCGGGCACCAGCAGGATGTCGGCCTTGCCGGCCACCGGCGAGACGATGCCCTTGGTGCGCGCGGCCTCGGCCGAGATCGCGTTGTCGAAGGCCAGCGGGCCGTCGAGCACGCCGCCGGTGATCTGGCCGCGGTCGGCCATCTTGCACAGCACCGCGGCCTCGATCGTCGACGGGATCTTCGGGTTGACGTTCTCGACCGCCGACAGGATCGCGACGTGGGGCTGGCGGATGCCCAGCGCCTGCGCGAGGTGGATCGCGTTCTGGACGATGTGCACCTTGTCGTCCAGCGTCGGCGAGATGTTGATCGCCGCGTCGGTGATGAACAGCGTGCGCTCGTAGGTCGGCACGTGCATCACGAAGACGTGGCTGATGCGCGCGGCGGTGCGCAGCGCGTTCTCCTTGCGCACCACGGCGGCCATCAGCTCGTCGGTGTGCAGCGAGCCCTTCATCAGCGCGCCGACCTCGCCGTCGCGCGCCAGCCGCGCGGCGGCCTCGGCGGCGTCCTTCGGGCACTCGACGTCGACGATGCGGCAGGCCGAGATGTCCAGCCCGTGTTCGGCGGCCAGGGCCTGCATCTGCCGCGCCGGGCCGACCAGCACCGGGGCGATCAGCCCGGCCTGGGCGGCGTCGACCGCGGCGCGCAGCGACGGCTCGTTGCAGGGATAGGCCACCGCGGTGGGCACCGGCGCCAGACGCTCGCACTGCTTGAGCAGCGCGTCGTGCTGGTGGTGGCCGATCAGCTGCACCTCGGGCAGCTCGACCGGCGCGGCCTGCACCTTGCTGCGCGGGGCGACGACCTCGGCGACGCCGCTGGCCACCAGAATGCCGTCCTGGTTGACGCAGCCGCAGTCGAGCACGACGACACGTTCGGCCTCGCGCTTCTCGAGCACCGTCACCGTCGCGGTGATGCGGTCGCCGACGCTGATCGGGTGCAGGAAGTGCAGGTCCTGGCTCAGGTAGACCGTGCCCGGGCCCGGCAGGCGCGAGCCGATCAGGCCCGAGACCAGCGCCCCGGTCCACATGCCGTGCGCGATGACCTTGCCGTGGCCGTTGCCGGCCGCGAAACGCGGGTCCAGGTGCACCGGATTGCGGTTCTCGGAGACGGTGGCGAACAGCCGCACGTCGTCCATCGTCAGGGCCCGCGTGCGGGTCGCCGACTGGCCGACGAGGATCTCCTCGAGCGGCAGGTTCGCGCTGACGCCGTCGTCGGCGTCGATCACCGGCGGCCGCGGCGTCGCGGCGGCGGCGTGGGGGCGGGCGCCGTCGTGCAGCGCGGCGGTGGGGCGGATTCTGGTCAGCATGGCAGTCTCTGTGCGGATTCGCGGGCAACAGCAGGCCCGACCGGGGTCGAACCCGGTGTCGTGGTGGATCGGTGGTTGCAGGTGCGGCGGGCCGCTCAGGTGACCTG
>NZ_JAALCQ010000016.1:0-5676 GCF_011065555.1 Rubrivivax sp. JA1026 | reverse complement strand
GACGATGCTCGGCGCGTGATCGAGGCGCTGCTCAGTGGCGGCCAGCTGCGCCTGCTGGGCGAGGTGCTTTCGGTGCGCTGATCGGGCTCCGGTCAATCGTTCGCCAAAAACAAAAAGGCCCGGTTCGTATTGAACCGGGCCTTCGAATAAATAGCCTGACGATGTCCTACTTTCACACGGGAACCCGCACTATCATCGGCGCAAAGGCGTTTCACTATCCTGTTCGGGATGGGAAGGAGTGGGACCACCTCGCTATGGTCATCAGGCTTGACTTGTCGCCTCGCTGCTTCTTGGGGGCAGCTAGGCCAATTCATAGAGTATTTGAAAATCAGCTGTTCGATCGCGCTACTGGCATAACCCGTTCGACTCAATCGTCAAAGTTATAGGGTCAAGCCTCACGAGCAATTAGTACCGGTTAGCTCAACGCATTACTGCGCTTCCACACCCGGCCTATCAACGTCCTGGTCTCGAACGACTCTTCAGGGGGCTCAAGGCCCCGGCAAGACTCATCTTGGAACGAGTTTCCCGCTTAGATGCTTTCAGCGGTTATCTCTTCCGCACTTAGCTACTCGGCAATGCCACTGGCGTGACAACCGATACACCAGAGGTGCGTCCACTCCGGTCCTCTCGTACTAGGAGCAGGCTTCCTCAATCTTGCAGCGCCCACGGAAGATAGGGACCAAACTGTCTCACGACGTTTTAAACCCAGCTCACGTACCTCTTTAAATGGCGAACAGCCATACCCTTGGGACCGGCTACAGCCCCAGGATGAGATGAGCCGACATCGAGGTGCCAAACACCGCCGTCGATATGAACTCTTGGGCGGTATCAGCCTGTTATCCCCAGAGTACCTTTTATCCGTTGAGCGATGGCCCTTCCATACAGAACCACCGGATCACTTAGTCCTACTTTCGTACCTGCTCGACTTGTCAGTCTCGCAGTCAAGCACGCTTATGCCTATGCACTATTAGCACGATTTCCGACCGTGCCTAGCGTACCTTCGAACTCCTCCGTTACGCTTTGGGAGGAGACCGCCCCAGTCAAACTGCCCACCATACACTGTCCCCAACCCGGATAACGGGCCAAGGTTAGAACCTCAAACACACCAGGGTGGTATTTCAACGTTGGCTCCACGATACCTAGCGGCACCGCTTCAAAGCCTCCCACCTATCCTACACAGATCTGTTCAAAGTCCAATGTAAAGCTACAGTAAAGGTTCATGGGGTCTTTCCGTCTTTCCGCGGGGAGATTGCATCATCACAAACATTTCAACTTCGCTGAGTCTCTGGAGGAGACAGTGTGGCCATCGTTACGCCATTCGTGCAGGTCGGAACTTACCCGACAAGGAATTTCGCTACCTTAGGACCGTTATAGTTACGGCCGCCGTTTACTGGGACTTCAATCAAGAGCTTGCACCCCATCATTTAATCTTCCAGCACCGGGCAGGCGTCACACCCTATACGTCGACTTTCGTCTTTGCAGAGTGCTGTGTTTTTAATAAACAGTCGCAGCCACCGATTCTCTGCGGCCTCATTGGGCTCCCCAAGTAAATGGTTCACCTACTAAAGGCACACCTTCTTCCGAAGTTACGGTGTCAATTTGCCGAGTTCCTTCTCCAGAGTTCTCTCAAGCGCCTTAGAATACTCATCTCGCGCACCAGTGTCGGTTTGCGGTACGGTCGTCTATAGCTGAAGCTTAGTGGCTTTTCCTGGAAGCAGGGTATCACTCGCTTCGGCGGCAAGCCGCCTCGTTATCACCCCTCATCTAAGACCCCCGGATTTGCCTAAGGGCCACGACTACAGGCTTGAACCGGGACATCCAACACCCGGCCGAGCTAACCTTCTCCGTCCCCACATCGCACTATAGATCGGTACAGGAATATTGACCTGTTTCCCATCAGCTACGCATCTCTGCCTCGCCTTAGGGGCCGACTCACCCTACGCCGATGAACGTTGCGTAGGAAACCTTGCGCTTTCGGCGAGGGGGCTTTTCACCCCCTTTAACGCTACTCATGTCAGCATTCGCACTTCCGATACCTCCAGCAGACCTCACGATCCACCTTCGCAGGCGTACGGAACGCTCTCCTACCACTTGCACTTGCGTGCAAATCCGCAGCTTCGGTAACTGGCTTAGCCCCGTTACATCTTCCGCGCAGGACGACTCGATCAGTGAGCTATTACGCTTTCTTTAAATGGTGGCTGCTTCTAAGCCAACATCCTGACTGTTTTAGCCTTCCCACTTCGTTTCCCACTTAGCCAATTTTGGGGACCTTAGCTGGCGGTCTGGGTTGTTTCCCTCTTGTGTCCGGACGTTAGCACCCGGTGCACTGTCTCCCAAGCTGTACTCATCGGTATTCGGAGTTTGCAATGGTTTGGTAAGTCGCCATGACCCCCTAGCCATAACAGTGCTCTACCCCCGACGGTAATACTTGAGGCACTACCTAAATAGTTTTCGGAGAGAACCAGCTATCTCCAAGTTTGTTTAGCCTTTCACCCCTATCCACAGCTCATCCGCTAGTTTTGCAACACTAGTCGGTTCGGACCTCCAGCAGGTGTTACCCTACCTTCATCCTGGCCATGGATAGATCACTTGGTTTCGGGTCTACACCCAGCGACTAGACGCCCTATTCGGACTCGGTTTCCCTTCGCCTTCCCTATTCGGTTAAGCTTGCCACTGAATGTAAGTCGCTGACCCATTATACAAAAGGTACGCCGTCACCCTTGCGGGCTCCGACTTTTTGTATGCATGCGGTTTCAGGATCTATTTCACTCCCCTCCCGGGGTTCTTTTCGCCTTTCCCTCACGGTACTAGTTCGCTATCGGTCGATTACGAGTATTTAGCCTTGGAGGATGGTCCCCCCATGTTCAGACAGGGTTTCACGTGCCCCGCCCTACTTGTCGTACGCCTAGTTCCACAGAAGACTTTTTTCATACAGGGCTATCACCTGCTATGGCCGGACTTTCCAGACCGTTCTGATAAATCGACTGCTAAAACGTACAGGCTGTTCCGATTTCGCTCGCCACTACTTTCGGAATCTCGGTTGATGTCTTTTCCTCGAGCTACTGAGATGTTTCAGTTCGCCCGGTTCGCCTCGTCACCCTATGTATTCAGATGACGATACCCTTGCGGGTGGGTTTCCCCATTCGGAAATCCCCGGATCAAAGCTTGCTTGCCAGCTCCCCGAGGCTTATCGCAGACTGCCACGTCCTTCATCGCCTGTAATCGCCAAGGCATCCACCACATGCACTTAGTCACTTGACCCTATAACTTTGACGCCGAAGCTCTCGCTTCAGACATCCGGTCAATGACAGATTTTGAGTATTCACGCGTTATGCCGAACTTCAATTCTCGCGAATCAAAGTTTGTATTGACGCAATCAAACTGTCGCTGATGGCACGGCGCATCCCGAAAGATGCTTTCCATCAGCAACGCTGATTTTCGACTCTATGAATTGTTAAAGAACGACGACAGCCGATCGAAACGATCGAACCGCAAAACACTCAGGCAAGTGCTTTGCGCTTCAAACGCTCGTGCGTGGGATGGTGGAGGTGAACGGGATCGAACCGATGACCCCCTGCTTGCAAAGCAGGTGCTCTCCCAGCTGAGCTACACCCCCAGAGGATGGTGGGTCTGGTTGGATTCGAACCAACGACCCCCGCCTTATCAAGACGGTGCTCTAACCGACTGAGCTACAGACCCGCACACTCGGGATAGTCTGTCGTCAACAACAGCCGATAAGTGTGAGCGCTTGAAATTGAGTGCTTTTTCCAGAAAGGAGGTGATCCAGCCGCACCTTCCGATACGGCTACCTTGTTACGACTTCACCCCAGTCACGAACCCTGCCGTGGTAATCGCCCTCCTTGCGGTTAGGCTAACTACTTCTGGCAGAACCCGCTCCCATGGTGTGACGGGCGGTGTGTACAAGACCCGGGAACGTATTCACCGCGGCAAGCTGATCCGCGATTACTAGCGATTCCGACTTCACGCAGTCGAGTTGCAGACTGCGATCCGGACTACGACCGGTTTTCTGGGATTGGCTCCCCCTCGCGGGTTGGCAGCCCTCTGTACCGGCCATTGTATGACGTGTGTAGCCCTACCCATAAGGGCCATGATGACCTGACGTCATCCCCACCTTCCTCCGGTTTGTCACCGGCAGTCTCATTAGAGTGCCCTTACGTAGCAACTAATGACAAGGGTTGCGCTCGTTGCGGGACTTAACCCAACATCTCACGACACGAGCTGACGACGGCCATGCAGCACCTGTGTCCAGGTTCTCTTTCGAGCACTCCCACATCTCTGCAGGATTCCTGGCATGTCAAGGGTAGGTAAGGTTTTTCGCGTTGCGTCGAATTAAACCACATCATCCACCGCTTGTGCGGGTCCCCGTCAATTCCTTTGAGTTTCAACCTTGCGGCCGTACTCCCCAGGCGGTCAACTTCACGCGTTAGCTACGTTACTGAGAAGAAACCCTCCCAACAACCAGTTGACATCGTTTAGGGCGTGGACTACCAGGGTATCTAATCCTGTTTGCTCCCCACGCTTTCGTGCATGAGCGTCAGTGCAGGCCCAGGGGATTGCCTTCGCCATCGGTGTTCCTCCGCATATCTACGCATTTCACTGCTACACGCGGAATTCCATCCCCCTCTGCCGCACTCAAGCTATGCAGTCACAAATGCAGTTCCCAGGTTAAGCCCGGGGATTTCACATCTGTCTTACATAACCGCCTGCGCACGCTTTACGCCCAGTAATTCCGATTAACGCTTGCACCCTACGTATTACCGCGGCTGCTGGCACGTAGTTAGCCGGTGCTTATTCTTCAGGTACCGTCATCCTCCCGAGGTATTAACCCAGAAGATTTCTTCCCTGACAAAAGCGGTTTACAACCCGAAGGCCTTCTTCCCGCACGCGGCATGGCTGGATCAGGCTTGCGCCCATTGTCCAAAATTCCCCACTGCTGCCTCCCGTAGGAGTCTGGGCCGTGTCTCAGTCCCAGTGTGGCTGGTCGTCCTCTCAGACCAGCTACAGATCGCAGGCTTGGTAGGCCTTTACCCCACCAACTACCTAATCTGACATCGGCCGCTCCAATAGCGCGAGGCCTTACGGTCCCCCGCTTTCACCCGTAGGTCGTATGCGGTATTAATCCGGCTTTCGCCGGGCTATCCCCCACTACTGGGCACGTTCCGATGCATTACTCACCCGTTCGCCACTCGTCAGCACCTTGCGGCCTGTTACCGTTCGACTTGCATGTGTAAGGCATGCCGCCAGCGTTCAATCTGAGCCAGGATCAAACTCTTCAGTTCGATCTTGAATTTGCTCAATAGGAATCGAAGTGAACTTCACTTCTATTTCCATGAGCGTTTAAAGTCACTAGGACCTCGAAGTCTTGCGACTTCTTGGCACTCGCCTCAAACGCCCACGCTTATCGGCTGTATGTTGTTAAAGAACTTTGCTGCTTTCGCTGCGTCGCTGTTTGTTCAGCGAAGACCGAGATTCTGACATTCTTTTTAAACCCTGTCAAGCACTCGGCTTTTCCGCTTTTCGCTGAAACTCTTTTCAGAGTTTCTCCGGCACTGCCTCTTTCGAAGCACCACCGTCGATCAGCGGAGCCTGTGACTGTAGCACGGCTCCAAAACCGATTGCAAGCGGTTCAACGAAAAAAGTTTGCAGGACACCGTC
>NZ_JAALCQ010000015.1:0-9486 GCF_011065555.1 Rubrivivax sp. JA1026 | reverse complement strand
ATGCTGACTCCATTCTCAAGCGAAGGAGCCTCCTCGGAAGCCGGGGCGGTTCAGAGTCCGGCGTGCCGCTTGCCGATCAGAGTGATCACGGCGTCGTCGATCGATTGACGAATCGCGTAGAAGTCGCTCGATTCAGTCCGCCGATCGCGAAGGATCCGGACGTGTAGATGCCAGCTTGATTCGGCGCGCAGCAGGCGGGGCCTTCCATGAACCGACACGATGAAGCATCGACCGTCGAGATCGATTGGGGTCGTAGGCTTGCCGACGCGCAAGTTCAGGGTGAACTCGTGGACGTTGAGACCTTCTTGACGATGGTGGCTTGGAGCCGTGCAGAGCTTGATAGGGCCCTTTCCAAGTCCAGAGTCTTCTTGCTTCAGGTCGAGAACCGCGAGTACGCGCCCCGGTTCTTCTGCGGCAAGGGGCTTGCGCGGCTCCACGCGCAGTTGGTTTCCGCTGCGCTCGGGAAAGTCTCTCCCGGCGGCAAGTGGCACTTCTTTATGACGAAGAAGGGTAGCCTCGGAGGCGTCACACCTCTTGCAGCGCTCAGCCAGGGCCGGCGGCGCGCAGGTCAGTTCGACGCGCGGCCCTTGGATACGCAGAGCGTTAAGTCCGCCGCAGGCACATGGTCCTGACGCTCGCCCTCGGGCTACGTTTGCCTGCGGGCGGTGCCAAGTGTTGATCCCGTCGCAAGATGGCGCGTGCGTTCCGGTCAGAAATGGGTTCGGGCCCCACCCAACGGAAGATCCGTGTAGCCCGAACGCCGGTTCTGCGCCTGCGGCTTCTCTAAGCTGCGGCTAGTTCGCGGGACAGAAGCCGCGCGGAGAGCTTGAGCGCGGCATCGGGCAGTCCCGCGCGCGTGGCGAGGAGGAGCGCGCGGCGCAGCGTCTCATCGTTGAGTTGCTCCGGCGTGCGTACCCGAGTCGGGTCGTACAACTCCCCGGCACGAACGATTCGTACCGGTTCGACTCCGGCGAACTGATCGCCAGCAAGGTCGACGTCGCACACTCGGCGTCCGACCTCGAGGCGATTGAACCAGTGGCTCTGTCCTTCGACGACGGCGCTCACGAAGTCGCCCCCGAACTCCGCCTGGACGATCGCCGACACCGCGGCGCAGTGCCCGGCGCTCGGGATGGACGAATCCGTCCCGGGCGCGGCGGTGTCGCCGTGGAAGGCCTGCTCCAGACGAGCACGCAACTGCGTCAGCTTCGCGCTCGTCGCCTTGGGCTGTGCATGCTTCATTTCTCAGGTCCGTATCCTAGGACTTCTTCGTCCCGAACATGGTTGTAAGGACACCACCTACAAGACCGAGGATGGCGACCGCGATGACCACGTATTCTCGGTACGTGACCTTCTCGTTGCTGAGCGCAAGGATCATGCCTTGAATCGCGACGGGGAGGCCGATCACGAGCCCGAGCCCGACGAGGCGCAGCCATGCCGGCTTGATCCGCGCATGGAGGTCGAAGTCCCACATGTCCTCTTCGGGCTTCGTCGCTCCGACCGGCCGTCGACTGAGCGACAGCCGCGCGTCGAGCGGCGTCGCGGTGACCGCCGCCCGGAAGCGCACCGTCTTACGGTCGTATCCCGAATCGATCGCGAGCGCACGGGTACCAACGAAGGTCAGCACCTTCTCGTCGGCGTCCGCGGTGAGCCAGTTCAGATCCTTGTTCTCGAGCCGCGCCGGGAAGACGATCGCCTTCGGGCTGTAGTGGAGGAGCCGCACGTCGTACAACTTGCCGGACTGCAGTTCGAGCGTGCCCTCGGCACACGGCACCGGCTTGTTTGAGTCCGATTCATAGACGCCCTCGAGCCGATAAAACATCGGCTCGGCCTGGTATGCGGGGTACTTGGCGAGCGTCTCGCAGATCTTCTGCCACTCGCCGGTGTCCGCGTCGAGCCTGAGCGGCAGCCCTTGGGTCGCGATCTCCTCGCAGAAATGACCGACGACCTTTCCGTCCTTCCACATCGGCAGGTTGCCGCTCTGGGTTCTGATCTGACGGTTGAACACGTCGATGTCCTGGGCGAAGGCGAAGCCCGCCAGCGCGAACTCGAAGACGCAGAAGTCGCCCTGCACCTCGGTGTACGCCACCTTCCCAGCGCGTACGGGCGCGATCGCGGGCGGGGAATTCTGGTCGCTCGTGTCAACGTATGAGAGGCAGACGTCAGCGTCCACTAACTGATTGCCCTCGATCCGATCGTGCAGGCCGAGGGCGACGTGACGTAGCCGATAGCGGAACTGCAACCGCGCGCCCGCGGGCATCGCCAGCGCACGGAGGATGTCCTGGCGATAGCGCGGTGCCGAGTCCGAGGAGAAAAAGAACAGCATGGCGTGCTTGTTGTTGTCCCGATGATCCGCACCGGCGTCGGCGTTCAGGGTACCGCACCTCGCGCCGAACTGGATGGCAGCACTCTACCGGCCAGGTGGCTCATGACGTGATACACCCCGGTCCTTTTGCGCTGGATCGGAGTGTCGCTTGCGCGCCACAGGCGAACTCACGGCGATCTTCCGGTCGGCGGGGGTTGATGATTTGTTGCCTTCAACCGTAAACTGAACATTCGCAGGCGGTTGTTCTGCTCTCACCGGGCTCCTAACGTGGGCCTACTGGCAAAGAGTCGAATCGCGCCGAGGCTGGACCTCCTCCTGTCGTTGCAGCGCGTGCCCTTTTTGGGTGCGCTCGTCAATGACTCTCAACTGGAGGGCCCCATGGCCTCTGACGCATCGACTCCTTCCGCCACGAGTGCGGTCCGCTTCTCCCCGGACTTCCTCGACCACCTCCCCAGCTACCAGAAGGCGATCCGCGGCCAACGCATCGCGAACTGGGCACGCCAGCGCGGGCTCGAAGAGGATCTCGTGCAACTCGCGCTGCTCGACCTTGCTCGGGTCGAGTCCCGCTTCGATCCGGCGCGCGCCGCGTCGGCACATCACTACCGCATGGCGGTGCTCCCCTCCCGGGTGAGCGACTGCGTCGACGCGCTGATGCGCCTGCACAGCGACTTCGTCACCCTCGACGAGGAGCGCGCGGATTCGGACTTCGCCGACGACGAGACCGACCGTGCCGAGTCCGAGGAGGAGGCGTTCCAACTCGGCGACCCGGTGTTCGCGATCGCGATGCGCCGCCAGTGCGCCGAGGCCCTCTGCGTGGCGATCGCCGCGCTCCCCTCGGTGCAGCGCCGTGTCCTCGAGCTCGCGCTCGCCGACTACACCGACCGCGAGATCGCCGAGGAACTCGGCGTCTCCGTCCAGGCCGTGTGCACCGCACGGGGCAAGGGCACCGCCAAGGTCCAGGCCGCGCTCGACGCGAGCCACTCGCTCAACTGACCGATGCATCGAGACGCGTCGGCCTCCGCGGGGTGCGTCGGCGCGCGCTCGCCTCGATCGGCACCCTGACTCTCAACTCATCACGACCATGTACTTCATTCTCTACAAGGACAACAAGGGCGAGTGGCGTTGGACCCTCCGATCCGCCAACCACGAAGCCATCTGCGTCAGTTCCGAGGGCTACACCGCGAAGCAGAGCGCGATGCACAGCATCGCGATCGTGAAGACGGGCGCCGCTTCGGCCAAGACGTACGACGAATCGACCAAGACCTGGTCTTAGTACGGCGATCACATCGCCACGACGATCGGCGCTTGGGGGGCGTGCCGATCGTCGTTCACGCCGCCCCCTTCCTTGCCGGCTCCGAACGCGGGTCGGCCAAATGATAGGAAGCACGAAAATGAGTTTCGATACCGACACCGTCGCCGAGGCGACCGAGCAAACGGCCCTGCAGCATGAGCAGGCACCGATCCACGACAACGAGAGGCAGACCATGAAGAAGGCGCAACTCCTCCTCGAGACGATCGAGCGGCAGAAGGCGTACGTCGCGCGCGAAAAAGCCAAGGGCGGCGCGCAAGGCGTCGTGTTCCAGGACGCCTTCATCCGCGGCATGCGCGACCTCGGCTACAAGGACCCGGCCTGGGCCCTGGCCGAGTTGATCGACAACGCGGTGCAGGCCGGGGCCAACTCCGTCGAGATCAGCCTGGGCTTCGACAAGGGCAACGTGACGCAGGCAAAGAACCCGACGCAGATCGCCATCGTCGACGACGGCACCGGCATGCACAAGGACATGATCGGGTACGCCGTGCGCTGGGGCGGCACCGACCGCGAGGACGACCGCCACGGCTTCGGCCGCTTCGGGTACGGACTCCCGAGTTCGTGCGTGAGCATCGCCTGCAAGTACACCGTGTACTCGAAGGTCAAGGGCGAAGACTGGCATGCGGTCTCGATCGATCTCAAGAAACTGGCGGAGGCGAGTTCGGATTCGAAGGCGACCGAGGAACTCCTCGCGTCGAAGAAGGTGAAACTGCCCGCGTGGCTCCTCGAGCCGCACCAAGCATCGCTCCCGCCGGAGGATGGCGAGGAACTTTCGAAGCCGATTGACCTGCGCAGCCTCGAGTCGGGCACGGTGATCGTGCTCGAAGACCTCGACCGCCTGCGCGGCATGACCGGCTGGATCCAGGCCAATAAGCTGCGCCAGAAGCTCCTCCACCAGTTCGGCATCATCTACCGTCACTGGATCCCCGAGGTGCGGATCGCCGTGGACGGCGTCGATTGCCAGGCGATCGATCCCCTGTTCCTTTTGCCGCACGCGCGCTTCGTCGACGAGACGCGAGTGAAGGCGAAGAAGGTGATCGAGAAGACCTTCGAGATGGAGACGCGGGACGGCAAGAAGAGCGGCACGGTGAAGATCCGCGCGTCGTACCTGCACCCGCAGTTCTCGTGGGCGACGCCGGACGATTTCGCAACCGGCGAGCGCAAGAACAAGCGCTGGGATCAGGTGCTCGCGCCCAAGCACGGGCTCAACGGCTTCCTGGTCTGCCGCGAAGGGCGGCAGATCGACGTGGTGCAGCCGGCCTGGACGAAGTTCCAGAACAACGACGCGTACGTGAAGATCGAGATCGACTTCGACCCGGCGCTCGACGAGTACTTCAGCATCACCACGTCGAAGCAGCAGATCCGCATCGACGACGACATGGTCGAGAAACTGCGCACCGACGGCAAGAATGCCGGTGGCCTCGGTTCGCTCGTCGTCGACATGCGCCGCCAGTGGGACCTGGAGACGAAGAAGGTCCGCGCGGAGATCGACAAGGTCACGAACCAGAAGGCGGCGGAACTCCCGGCTGCGAACGCGATGGCGGAGGCGGAGCGGTTCAAGACCCGCACACCGCGTATCTCGCCCGAGGCGCAGCAGGAGGCGGAGAAGAACCTCGAGGAGGAGGTCGCCGCGCGCACCAAGGAGACGGGCAAGCCCGAGGAAGTGGTGCGGGAGGAGATCGCGGAGGAGACGAAGACCCGGCCGTGGGACATCGACTTCGATGCGATGGAGGAAGGCCCGTTCTTCCTCCCCAAGCGCATGGGCGACCAGAAGCGGATCATCCTCAACACCGCGCATCCCTTCTACACCCGCCTGTACGCGAAGGCGTCGGGCGACGTGGTGTCGGCGCTGCAGGTGCTGCTGTTCGTCCTGGCCGACGGCGAGATCGACGCCGAAGGAAATCGCGCCACCTTCTACAAGTCGGAGCGCAACTTCTGGTCCGGGCAACTTGGGATCGCGCTCGCGAGCCTGGTGCCGCAGGGCACCCTCGACGACGAGGCCTCGAGCGCGCTCGAGGCGGAGGAGCAGGGGCGAACGGCGCCGAAGTGACGGGGGCGTAAACTTGGGCTGAGCAGCGGCCGAGGTGACCCCTCGGCCGCTCGCCAGCTCGGGTTTTGAATTGAGGAGCGCGCCCTGTGAGTAAGCCGTCGAATTCGATAGTGGCCTTGGACAAATTCATCCTGTCCACGCGCGATTCCGGCTACAAGAGCACCTCGAGCGCCGTCGCGGAACTGGTCGACAACGCCATTCAGGCCGGAGCGCGGACGATCCGGATCGCGATCGAGGCGAGCGACGCGATGAGCGGCTCCGACGTGCGCATCCAAGTGGCCGACGACGGCAAGGGCATGGATCGACACACGCTGGTGCAGGCGATGCGCTTCGGCGGCAGCGGCCGGTACAACGATCGCTCGGGGCTCGGCCGCTTCGGCATGGGACTTCCGAACGCCTCCCTCGGTCAGGCGCGTCGCGCCAGCGTCTACACTTGGCAGTCCGCCGCGTCAGTGCTCACGACGTATCTCGACGTCGACGAGATCGCCGCGGGCGGGGTGGAGAGCATCCCCGAGCCGGTGCGACACAAGGCGGTGACCAACGTCGATCGCATCGACCCCGAGCACGGCACGACGGTGGTCTGGGAGCGCTGCGACCGGCTCGACAGCAAGCGCCCGTCGGCGCTCGCGCGAAAGCTCGGCACATCGATCGGGCGCATCTTCCGCTACTTCCTCCTCGGCGGCGTGACCATCGAGATCAACGGCACGCCGGTGAAGCCGGTCGATCCCCTGTACCTCAACCAGAAGGCGGTGCAGAGCGGCGCGCGCCAGTTCCAATCGACCTGGACTTGCGAGGTCTATGCAGACCCGCAGGATGAAGACAGCCCTGTCGGTAAGGTCGAGGTGGTGTTCTCGGAACTCCCGGTCGACGCGTGGTACGACCTCAGCAACGACCAGAAGCGCGACATCGGCGTCGCCAACGGCGCCGGGGTGTCGATCGTGCGTGCGGGGCGCGAGGTCGACTTCGGCTGGTTCTTCATGGGTGCCAAGCGCCGCGAGAACTACGACGACTGGTGGCGCTGCGAGGTGCGGTTCGACCCGGTGCTCGACGAGGCGTTCGGTATCACCCACACCAAGCAGCAGATCCGGCCGAAGGACTACCTGAGCGAAGCGCTCACCGGTTTCATGGAGACCACCGCGAAGGCGCTCAACGCGCGCGCTCGCGACGCGTTCGCGGCGATCAAGACGAGCAAGGCGTCGGACTCGGCCGAGCAGATCGCCGTCTTGCGTGACGGGCGGATGAGTCCGCTGCCGCCGATGCGCGTGGGCGACGTGCCTTCGTACGCGGCGATCGTCGAGCGCAATCCGCTCCTCAAGCGGATCGAACAGAACGGCAAGGACAACACGCCCTCGTATCACCTCCTCGAGGACGAACTCGCCTCGGCGGTGTTCCTCGAGCCTATGCGCATGGGCAACGCGATCGTCGGCGTCATCAATCCGCGTCACCAGTTTTATCGACAGGTGTACGGCCCGATCGTCTCGGGCAAGGAAGTCGACCCCGAGCAGGTGGCGAGCGGCATCCGTCTCATGGTCTTGGCCGCCGCGCGTGCCGAGGCCACGTTCACGAATCCGAAGGAGCGGAAGGTGCTTGAGGCCTTCCGCACCGAGTGGAGCCAAGCGATGGATGTGCTTCTGGCGAGGCGATGAAAGACTGGACGCAACTCACGAAGGAACCGATCGATACGCGACAACCGTCGTCGTTCGTTCGCGACGCGCTCGCTATCTTCAAAGACATCGCATCCGCACACGACGCCGGGGAGCGCATCGAGGCGATCGACATCGATGAGGCGCTCGCCGCCGCGCAGCAGCGTGCGCAGCGAATGAAGGATGCGGACGACCGCGCGTGGGGTGTCGCGATGGCGGGCGTGATGGCTGATCTCGTGCAGCAAGGCTGGACGCTGCATTTCCGTCGCGAACATCTCTGGGGCGAACGCCCTCTCTCGGGCATGTCGCGCGAGGTGCTGCGCGAGCGCCTGCTCGTGCGCCGCGACGAGCAACTCATGAAGACCTCCGTGCGCGCCTTCGTGCGCGACATGGAGCGATGGCGACTCCACAAGGGTCAACGCACGTCGATCGTGTCCTTGATGCGCGACGGTCGCGCGCTTGCCACGTCGCTCGCCGCAGGCGAGTCACTCACAGCGCTCGTCGATCCGTACATCCAGTTCGTGAGCAAGGACGACGTGTGCGCCTTCACCGGACTGCGCACGCAGGACATCTGGCGGTATTTCCGGCACACCTGGTCGAGTCCGTACGAGAGCGTCCCGGGACGGTCACTCCAGTTCATCGTGCGCGACCGCGCCGCTCCACTTCACCCGGTGATCGGGATCGCGGCGCTGAGCAGCGCAGCGGTGCGCCTCGGTCCGCGTGACCGCTTCATCGGCTGGGACACCGACCAGGTCGTCGACCGACTGATCGAAGGCGATCGCGATGAAGCGCTGCGGTGGGCGCGCAAGGTCGTGCAGGGCGCCATCGATGAGATCTACACCGTCGACTTCGTGCGCGACCTGCTGCTCCCTGCCGACCAGACGCAGTGGACGATCGAGACCGCGCTCGCCTGCGCGCAGTCCGCGGCATCGGCGAAGGTGCAGCACCATCGCCTGATGGAGGCGCAGGAGTACAAGTCGAGCGACGACGTGACCACCGAAGAGGCATGTGCCGCTCGGGCCGAACTCTATCTCTTCCGCGCGAAACGCGCGGTCGAACTCTCGAAGCTGATCCCCCTCTTGATTCAACTCGGGAGCGGTCTGCCGGACGGGCCCCAGGGGCGAGAACTCTTGTCGCGGGTTGTCCGCATCGCCCGCAGCAAGACGGTCGGCACGGAGATCGCCGACCTCACCGTCTGCGGCGCGATCGCACCGTACTCGCATCTCGCTGGCGGGAAGCTCGTCGCGATGCTCGCGACCACGCCCGCCGTGATCGCCGAGTACAAGCGCCGCTACGTGAACTCCCCAGGGATCATCGCCTCGTCGATGGCCGGGCGACCCATCGGGCGTCCGGCGAACCTCTGCTACATCGGCACAACCAGCCTCTACGGGCGCAGGCCGAACCAATACGACCGCCTCGGCATGCCCGCGCAGCTCGTCGGCGGACATGCAGGACTGACGATCCGCTACGAGCACATTCAGGACGAGAGCGACTCGCGGACACAGGGCGTCGGCACGTTCCACTTCTCCTCGCGGACGCTCAGGGGGCTCGAGCGCTTCGTCTCGAGCCGCAAGGGCGGGTGGAAGGCAAACAACCTATTCGGCGAAGGCACGAGCCCAAAACTGCGCGGACTGCGCGATGGCCTGATCGCGCTCGGACTCGACGCAGACGAACTCCTCGTGCATGGCATCGAACGCTGCATGTACGGAGTGAAACTTGCCACCAATCTCGACCGCTATCTCTTGGGCATGGACGAGTCTCCCAACTGGGTGTTCGACCCTGCCGATGTGGGAAGCGACAAGGTCGCCGCATGGTGGGCTGAGCGCTGGGCCGAGGCGCGCGCAAGACGCGAAGATGTTCTCGCGAAGGTACGACACGAAGGGCTCGCCCATCCCATCCGTCACCATGCGCGCGTACGCTTACCGGAGCGCGAGGACGGCCAGCAAGCCATCTTCTAGCGCTCCATCAGCGCCGCCAGAGATGATTGACTTGCCGCCCGCCGTGGGGTGCAACTGAGATGGATGCGGCATCTGCGAGGATGTCTCGTGCTTCGCCGCCTATACCGAGCGCGAGATGCACGCTACGGCTAGCACTTGGACAATCGTCAGCGAACCGCCCCGGCTTCCGAGGAGGCTCCTTCGCTTGAGAATGGAGTCAGCAC
>NZ_JAALCQ010000014.1:0-48003 GCF_011065555.1 Rubrivivax sp. JA1026 | reverse complement strand
CGGCCAGATCGCGCCAGCGGACCATAAATCAACGACTTAGGGCGCCCACACTCCCGACGTCGTGCACTGGAGCGCCTACGGGCGCATCCAGCACTCACGCAAAAGTCACGCAGGCGCGTCGTCATCCGACGGCGGCGACGGCGCCATGAAGTCGCTCGTGCGGTGCGACCTGTCGATGCCCCGGCGGATCTCGAGCGAGTCGTCGATGCGCACCGCGCCCGGGTAGCCCTGGGCGGTCTCCTCGGTCATCTTCCAACGGCTGCGGTACATGCGCCCCGGCCGGCGCGGGTCGGGCAGCATCCAGTTGTAGAGGTGCTTCTCGGTCGTCATCTCGACAGCGTACACACGCTACACACCCCATGCCTTAGGGGGCTTGCATTTGTGTACGGATAGCGTACATTCATTCCATCGCAGCACGCGATACCGCCGGCGGGAAGCCGGCACCCCTCAACCAGCACGGGAGTGCGAAAAATGAAGACGATCCAAGTTCTCCGCGACGCCAACGCCATCCGCGTCATCTCCCCCTACCTGCCTGCCTTCGTGGCTGCCGCCAAGCGCCTTGGCGGCCGCTGGCAAGCACCGGCCTGGGTCTTCGACATCCGCGACGATGCCCGCGTCTGCGAGATCTGCCTGCAGCACTACGGCACCGACGGCTCTCCGGCCGCGGGCCCGGTCGTCACGCTGCGTGTCGTCTTCGAGGCCGACTACGGCGAGCACAACGCCCCGATCCGCGTGGCGGGCCGCGAGGTCGCCAAGGCCCTGGGCCGCGACACCGGCGCCACGCTCGGCGACGGCGTGGTGGTGCTCGAAGGCGGCTTCAACAGCGGCGGCTCGATGAAGAACTGGAAGACGGTCGTGAGCAGCAAGGGCGCCACGATCCTGCTGCGCGACGTGCCCGCTGTGTGGGTCGACCGCCTGACGTCGGATCTGCCCGACGGCGTCGTGTCGGTGACGGTCGAGCCGGAAGCCCCGGTGATCGACCGCGCGGCGCTGTCCGAAGAACGCGTTCGCCTGATGGCGCGCCTGGCCGAGATCGACAAGCTGTTGGCGGAGGTCTGAGCCATGAGCAACCTCCAGCACATCCGCACGAGCTACAGCGCCCGGGTCCACTACAACGGCGGCACCGCGGAAGTCGGAACGTTCAGCGCCCTGGCCGAGGCCGAGGCCGCCGCGGAGAAGGAGCGCGAGCTGCAGCAGGGCTGGATCGACGATGATCTCCTGCCCGAACTGATCGCCGCCGCGCGCCAGCGGGCCGCCGATGATGGCGATGATCCCGACGAGGCTGCCGCCGAGGTCGAGGTCGACGCCGCCGAGGTCGAGATTCGCTGCGAGCTGTACCGCGTGGGCGACGAGGACATCACCGACGACGACGTCGCTCAGGCCATCGTCGAGGCCATCATCGACACGCCCTTCGTCCGCTGGCCGAAGAGCCGCGACGGCGACCGCGCCGGCCGGCCGATGCGCCTGCTGTTCGCGGACACGCCGACCCGCGATCACTGGTCGCCGATCGCGCTGGAGGACAGCGAGCAGATGCTGGCTTGGTTCACGGCGCACGGCCTCGAGTACCCGACGATCGCTCGCGAGGCGCGCCGGCGCGCCCGTGAGGCCGAGCGCGCGACCTGCCGCAACGAGCGCAACGCCGAGGCCCGCAAGGCCCAGGACGCGGTCGCCCGCGCGAAAGCCGACATCGAGCGCCTGCAGCGCGATCTGGCCGCGGCGCAGAAGGTTCTCCAGGTTGCCGAGGAGCAGGCGAAGCGCGCGCGCTTCGTGGCCGACGAGCACATCAAGGCCAAGGACGAGTTCCTTGCCCGCCGCATCCCGGTCTGAAGCGGAGGATCAACACCATGAGCCCCCAGGCCTGAACGTGGCAACCACTGCCGAACAGGCAGCTCAGGAAATGCTCTCCTGCTTTCGAGCCACATCAACTGCCGAACAGGCAGCTTCGACCCCATGAACCTCTTCACGATCGAGAACGCCGGCGCCGACCTCAAGGCGACGAACTACTGGGACAGCGAGCACGCCTCGGCGGGCTTCTGCTTCCTCTCGGCCAACGCTGGCACTTGGCGGCTGCTGGTGCCGGAGGCGGCCGAGCACTTGCTGGTCGAAATGCGCACCGGCAAGCGGGCCACGATCGAGCCGTCGATCCAGGCCGCCGGCTGCGTCGACGTCGTTTTCGAGGACGGCAGCGCGTCGCCGTTTTCGATCGCGATCGACAAGCGGCAGATGGACCGGGCCGCCCTGCCCGGCCGCTGCCGGCTGGCCGTCTGGACGCAGCGCGGCAAGGTGCTCGACCTGGCGTGCCGGGTGCGATGACCGCAGCCCTTCCACAGCCCACGCCGGCGGCCGTCCGTGCCGCCCGTGAGGCCGCCGGCCACACCCTGGCCCAGGCGGCAGCGCTGGTGCACTACGGCGCGCACTCGCGCTGGGCCGAGGCCGAGCGCGAGTCGGGCCCGGGCATGCGGGACCTGGCGAAGTGGGAGCTGTACCTGCTGAAGACTGGCCAGCACCCCGGTTTTTCGATGCTGCCGCGACCGCGTTAAATCCGCCACAGGCGCAGCAGTCCCCAGAACTTAGGGGGTTGTGAATACGCTCAATGAGCGTATTATTTGGACATCGCAGCACGGTGCTGCGATCCCGGGCCCCGGGGCAAGTGGGCGGGAGACGATGATGAGCAAGCAAGTCACGATCGCGGTCCGTAACGTCGGCCGCAATTTCGGTCACGTCGCGATCGTCAAGGACGTAGCCGGCGTCGAGCTGCACACGACGCAGACCAAGCCGTGGGGATTCCAGGCCAATGCGTACAGCGCTGCGGCGAACTGGGCGACGGACAACGGCTACGTCGTCGAGGCCGACGACGGCCTTGCTTTCCGCGTCGTGCGTCCCGGAGCCGGCGTCGTCAGCAGCCATTACACGCTGCGCGAGGCGGAATCGGCCATGCAGCGTCAGAGCGCGGGCGCCAACCGGCAGGGCGGGTACAGCCAGGACTACATCGAGCAGCGCGACGAAGACGGCCGATTCTCGCGGGTCGTCGAGGCCGACTGATGACCAACCACCCCGGCCGCAAGCCGGGGTCTGCCGATGGCTGGCCCATCCGCATGACCCCGGAGCAGTTGCGCGACATTCGGTCGCGCTGCGGGCTCACCCAGAGCCAGGCCGCCGAGCTGTGCGGCGGCGCCGCGCTGCGCACATTTCAGCAGTGGGAGGCCGGCGATCGAGCCATGCCGATGTCGGCGTCGGGCCTGCTGTGCTGCGCCGTCATCCTGCTGGGCATGCCGCCCGAGCCGCTGGCGCCGTGGCTGCCGAAACCGATTGCCGCGAAGCTGATCCCTCAGACGGAATAGAGCGCGCCACAGGCGCGCGGGCCGCTTTTGGCTACCACCCTACACGCATGCGCGCGTGCGCGCGCCAGCGCGGCGGAAACAGGCCTTGCCGCGGCGATTCAGCGCCGACCCTCCCGGGGCCGGTACTGCTCGCCGACGACGCGCCCGTTGCGGCTGTAGATGTAGCGCGTGCCGTCGGAGCCGCGGTAGACGTGCTGCTCGTACGTCACGCCGTTGATGATGTCGGTGTTGGTGCGCTGCGGCACGCCGTAGACCTGGACGCGTTCCCAATCGTTCATGGTGCCGGCGCCGGCGGCGTTGGCGGCCATGCGCTCGATCAACGCGGGGAAGGGCTCGAAGCTGTTGATGGGCGGCACGACGATCTGGCCGCCCTTCTGCCCGGCCTCACACGGGTAGTCCTGAAAGCCCACCGACCCGTCGGGCTTGGTGCACTTGTAGACGGTCTGGGCCTGGGCGGTGGCCACCGCGAGGGCCGCGGCGGCGATCAGGAGCAAGGGGACGAAGCGCATGTCGGGACCTCCCGGCCGCGATTTTGCGCTGGCGCCGGCGCGCCGCAATCCCCCGCTGGGCCTACGCGTAGGCGGTATCGCCCAGCCTGCACACGCAGTCGCCCGGCAGCTCGGGCGGCGGCAGCCGGCGGGCCTGTAGCGCCAGCTCACGCAGCAGCTGATCGACGGCCAGCATCTGCGCCAGCACGTCGCGGCGCAGCCGGGCGACGGACGGCGGCGGATCGGCCGTCCATCGCTGCCCGGGGATGGAGAGCACCCGGCCGGTGGCCAGGCTGACGCTGCAGATCTCGGTCATGGCGGGCCTCCCGGCGGCGTCAGCGAGTCGTAGAGCCGCTCGCAGCGGGCGCCGGCCGCGCCGCGCTCGTCAGCGATGCGCGCGTACGCACCCGCTCGCTCGTCAGCCGCTCGGTGCAGCTCGGCGAGCACTCGGGCGGCGTCGACGGCTGCCGCGCATCCGCCGGCAGCGGCGGGATCAGCGGCGGCGGCACTGGCTGCGGCGGCGACCCGCGCGTCGACAGCAGCGCGCAGCTCGTCAGCAGCGGCATCAGCAGCAGCACGCGCCAGGCGCTGGCGCTCGGTCTCTTGTTTCGCACGGTCGATCTCCTTGGCCTGGACGTTGAGGCGGCGCCCGGTCTCGACCAGGGCGCCGGTGAGGGCCTGCTCGCGCTGCTGCGCGGTCTGCGCCTGCTGCTGCAGCAGCTCGGCGCCGGCGGCGTGGGCGCGGTAGCGCTGCAGTCCGCCCCAGGCCAGCGCCGCGGCCACGGCCCAGGCCCAGAGGGGGATGGCGCGAAGCAGCGCCGCGATCACGCCCACCCGTCCCTCCGCTGGCGCCAGCGCCACCAGAGCCCCACGCCGGCCGCGGCGATCAGCACGACGGGCAGCAGGTACTCGGGCGGCAGGCCGAGGCCGTCGACGAGGACGCTGCGCACCGCGGTGACGGTGCCGCCCACGGCCGACACCTGGTCGCCGGCCTGGGCCACCAGCTGCACGACGCCGGCGGCGCCGGTGACGGCTGCCGCCTGGCCGATGGGGCTGCTGGCCAGCGACGACTCGGGCGCCACGGCCTGCACCGATGGCTGCTGCGGAGCGCCGGGCTCGGGCTGCAGATACAGCGCCTCTTCGGCCGCACGGCGCGACGTGAGGCCTCGGCTGGGGCGCAGCTTGCCGGTCTGCGGGTCGCGCACCTTGTTCCACAGCTTGAAGGCCCGCGCCGCGGCGTCCGCGTCGCCGCGGTTGTGCGCCTTGAGCACCGTCGACCCGCGGAACGCCGCCGGGCCGATGTTGTAGGCCAGGCTCACCATGGCCGCCAGCTGGTGCGGCGTGGGCGTGCGGGTGCAGGCGATCAGCACGGCCTGCGTCACCTCGCGCAGCGAGTCGCAGAAGCGCTTGTCGGCGTAGTCCTGCGTCCAGCGCGTTGCCGGCGTGACGCCCTCGGTCTCGCCGCGGCCGCAGGTCCAGACCCCGGCTTCGCACTGGTACGCGACGAGGGAGTTGCCTTCGCGTTCGGCGATGAGCACGACACCAGCCCACACGATGGGCCACGGCAGGTCTGGGTTGGGCAGAAGTACTGCCAGGGGTGCACTGGTCACAGCTGGTCTCCTCTCGGCGCCAGGGGCAGCGCCTGCTGGGTGGACGGGGTGACGCTCTGCAGGGCAGAGCGCAGCATCGAGATCTGCGCCAGCAGCAGCTGGCATTCGTCGCTGAGGGCCCGGCGCTCGGCGCTGAGCTGGCGCACCTGGCCGTTGAGCTCGAGCACCTGGCGCTGCAACTCGTTGACTTCGTCGGCGAGCGCGGCGTTCTGCGTGGCCATGCGCTCCAGCTCGGTGTGCAGCAGCTCGACGTGGGCGCGCTGCGCGTCGGTCTGGGCGATCGTCACGGAGTCGCTCTTCCACGCGATGCGCAGCTTGCGAAGCGCGAAGACGGCGCCGCCGAGGCCTGCGAGGGCAGCGGCGATCCAGCCGCCGGTTTCGCCCGAGGCGGGCAGGGGATTGGTCATGAGGGCCTTTCAATGGCCCGGCCGCCCGGCGGCGGTCGGGCGGTTGGTGATGCTGTGCTGTGCGCTGGGCGCGCTACGCGATGATCGACGAGAGCGAGACCTCGTAGTCGTCGACCACGACGACCTTCGACGTTTCGCTGCCGCCAGCCGCGGGTGGCGCAGACTCCGAACTGGTCAGCCAGAATCCGCCCAGGTCGTCAATTGCGATGAGCGTCGGCATTTCGATATCGCCGGTCGACGAGGAATGTGCGAATTCACCGTTGATGTAGAACGACGTCGTAATAGCCCCGGGGAACACGGTGCGCGTTATGCGGATTGACACCTGCTGGCCGACCGCAAAAGTCCAGATGCGCTGCGTGACCGTCTCGCCTTCCTCGATAGACACGGCTTCGAGGTACAGCGTGCTTGTGCCTTCTGCGCGAATGACGAGGTAAGACCGGGCCAGGATCTGCGGCGTCATGAGATAGCCGACGGCGCGCCCGTCTGCGCCGCTGCCAGGGTCCAGCACCTTGACCCTCAGCATGGTCCTGACGTTGGTCTCCTGCGAGAAATACGACCCCGTCGGGATCGGAGGCGGCAGGAGCGTCGCCGCGCTGCCGCCCGACGTCGACAGCCGCAGGTGCAGCGCCTCGTCGTCCCAAGGCGCCACACGCTCGATCTCGCCGCCGACCACGGTGAAGGGGCCCGGCAGCGTGCCCTCGTTGCGCAGGTCGTTGTAGTCGAACGTCGTGGACGCCAGCACGCCGATGAGCGCCTCGGCCGCGATCGTGATCTTGAAGACGTTGCTGCGCGCGATCGACGCGACCACGTCGCGCGCCTGCAGCGACAGCTCGACCACGTCGCCCATCGAGGCCGTGCCGCGGATGACGGACCCGTCGAGCACCGCCCACCAGGGCAGTTCTCCTGACGCGACGGAATACTCGATGTCGCCGATGCCGCCGTCCCAGAACGACGACACGTCGAACGCCACCTGGGAGCCGGCGATCGCTGTGATGTTTGGGATCTCGCCCACGAATTCGAGAATCACGGGCGTTTCGATGACCTCGCCAATCACGTGCTCGATCGGGTCGCCGTCGGGCGCCTGCGTTTCGACCACGCCATTACGCACAAACGCATTGGAGCCGACGGGAACGGTCGTGCCGCGCGCACGAATGCGACCGCCGGACACCAGGCCGCCCGAATAACCGAACGGGGTCAGACCCAGCGGCAATTCAATCGTGCTGGTGGCGTCTGCATTGTGCTCGACGACACGGCCCAGCAGCACCGGGGCGTCCGGCAGTATTTGCTTCAGGCGGACAAAGAGATTGCTGCTCATGATCAGATCACGCGAATGGTGAATGCCGGCGCGTCGATCTGCCGGTACTCGGCGTCCACGCAGCGCAGCACGATCCCGCCGTACTCGCCGACCGCAGTGGGCGTGCCGACGAGCTCGCTGCCGACGATCGACAGGCCGGGCGGCAGGCTGCCGGAGCGCAGCGTGACGACGAAGGGCGGCCGGCCGCCGCCGAATCGCTCGGCCAGCGGCTCCAGCACTTCGTAGCCCAGGTCCAAGTCGATGTCGTCGGCCGAGGCCACCAGCAGCGGCCGCGCCGTCGCGCCGGGGCCGTACACGCCCGGCGGCAGGCCCAGGTGCCGCTCGAGCACCACGGTCTGCCGGATCTTGGGCAAGTTGGCCGCGACCGACACGCGGCGCACGCGGCCCACCCAGGGGCCGTCCGGGTCATCGACGACGCGGACGATCTGGCCCACGCGCAGCAGCCCCGGGCGCCCCGGCCCGACGAGCAGCGGCAGCTGCATCTGGATGTTGGCCTGCGCCCCGGAGCGGCACAGGATCACCGTGCCGCGCTGCCTGATCGCCGGCTGGCCTGTGAGCAGCTGGTCGGTCACGAGGGGGTGCTGCACCGAGCCCGTCGTGCCCGCCCAGCGGCAGAAGCCGAGCACGCCGCTCTGCTGGCCCGCGAGGTACACGCCGTCGTAAGACGGCTGGTCCGCCCGCTCGAGCGAGTCGACCAAGACAGCGTGCACCGACACCTCGGCGTCCGGCGCGACGGCGGGCCACTTCGGCGTCAGCACGGCGTACCGCGGCCGCACGATGAGCTTGGGCTCGACGGGGTCGCTCTCGACGATGGCTTCGATCGTCGCGGCCAGGCGCCGGACGACGTCGATCGGCGAGCCGCTCAGGGAGAATGCGGTGGCCGGGATGTCCCAGTCCTCGACGCGCCAATCCACCTCGACGCCGGTGTAGACCATCGCGTAGGCCGCGATCTGCGCCGCGGTGCTGAAGGTGTCGCACGACCACTGCCGCACCGGCTGATACGGGGAGCCGGCCGCGATCGTCACGCTGCGGCCCACGATCGACGCCTGGGTCTTGGGCAGGCTGCGCGAGCGGGTCACGGTGTCGACGGCGAAGCGCCAGGCCACGCCGTCCAGCGTGACCAGCAGCTGCGCCGGCTGCTCGCCGGACGTGAGCCGGCGGAAGACCTCGTCGCCGGCCTGAGCCTGCAGCGTCCAGTACGCGGAGTCCTCGTCGGTGGAGATCGTGAGCGACGCCAGCTCGATGAGCGTGTCGTCGCGCAGGTCGATCACGGAGGCCTCGTGCGCCGCCTCGTACACGACGCCGTCAGGCAGACGCGGCACCTCCGGCGGCTCGGGGTCCACCGGCGTGCCGGTGGCCGGCGGATCGCGGGGGATGTACTCGCTGCCGCCAGTGCTGCGGAGGTACGTCGCGACGCCCCACGCGACGGCCAAGCTGCGGCGCAGCATGCGCCCGCGCCCCCAGGCCGTGCCGAGGCTGCGGCGCACGACTTCAGCCATCGACTTCCCCCGCGACGAAGAAGCGGGCGTTGTCCGTGTCCTCGTCGCCGGCGACGAGATCGGGCGACGCGTAGCGCAGGGCGTCGACGTACGCCGAGGCCCCCGACGTGCGGAAGCGCACCGCGTACCCCGTCAGCCACCCCTGGCTCCAGCCCGAGGCGAGCATCGTGAAATAGGGCTGGTTCGTGGCCGGATTGAGCGGGCTGAAATCGTTCTCGATGTTGCCGACAGCCACCGTTCCCAGGCGCTGCCCCACGACCTCGAAGGTCGTCGAGTTGCGGAAGACCAGAGCCCACTCTTCGGTCACCGCGCCATCGTTGACCAGAGGGATCAGCCCCGTGTACTTGGCCGCCGGCGACAGCGTGCCGGCCGGCGGCGGCGACCAGTTGCGGGCCCAAGTCTGCAGCGTGTACGGCACCGTCTCGACCAGCGCGAGCAGCCGCGTCGCCGCGGTTCCCGGGCGCTGCAGCGGAGCGACGATGGACGAGATGACGGCGCCCGCGGGGTAGGTGTTGGCCAGCGGCGAGTCGAAGACGAGCGTGCCGGTGTGGGGCAGCACGTCGGTGAGCAGCCGCGTCTCCCACACGGCGTCGTCGGTGGGGTGCTGGATCGCGACTCGGTCGTAGCGGAAAAGGGTCGGCACGTACAGCGGCGACGACAGGCTCATGGCCTGGGCGCGCAGCCGCGGCGGCGTGACGGGAACGCTGGTCGCGCCGGCGGCCACGCCGGCGGTGGTCGTCACCGCGGCGGCGAAGCCCTCCAGCCGCGTGATCAGCGTCAGCGACCCGGCATTGCTGCCCGGCGGTACCGGCACGCTGGGCAGCGGATTCCACAGTGAGGGGTTTTCTCCGGTATACCCCGACACGACGTAACGACGGCGGTATTTCCCGTAGGTCGAAACATATTCCACGACCGAGCCGACAGGCACCACGACGGGCACGTCGTACGCGCTTCGCGTTTGGCTATCCGTCGTGAAAACGGTCCCCGAAAGCGAGCCGTTGAGAATGATGGTTTCGCTCGGCGGGGCGGCGCTGATATTTGCGCCTTTGAGAATCACCTCGACCGCCGGATTCTGGGGCACGGACCGGATGCCCAGGTACGGCCGATCGAACAGCTCCTGCGAGGGAGTCATGGCCGCGACGTACAGCCGTGCGCTGCCACCGCCCGAGGGGTTGTAGGAGTCCGACGGCGACAGGTCGAGGAACAGATTGTTCTCGACGCCGTCTTGCACGCCGCTACTGCTCATCGACCCATCGGCCGCGGCGCGAAAGAAATAGAGGTCGTCCGCAGTCATCGGCATTTCATTCCACCTTCAGGAATCGCAGGGTCACGTCAAAATAATCCGCCTCGGGGTCGTCGGAATACCCATACGCGGGGACGGCCTCGACGGGAACGACCTTCGGCATGAAAAGCACCGTGTGCTGCTCGCCGCGGTAATCGAGCGTCATGCGCGCAGCCGGCACCCGAGACAGCGCCATGAGCTGCGACAGCTGCTCGTGCGTGAGCCAGATGTTCGTCACCAGGGTCATCGGGCGGCCGGTCTTGCGCACGGCCTCGACCACCGGGCGCCCGGTGATGCTGTAGGAGAGCTCGGCCTCGACCGGCTGGTACGCGTACTCGTCCTGCCAGGACACGTCCCCGGTGAAAGTCACGCTCGTCGACAAGTAGGTCAGCGTCGTGTCCATGCCTCATCAGCCTCCCGCAGACCGCTTGGCCTGCTCGAGCGCGCCCAGGAAGCCCGCGGCGACGTCTTCCTCGAAATATCCGGCGTACATCTGCCCGCCGCCGACCACAAGCTCCACGCGCACCGTGCGGGACGGCGCAGGGGCCGGGCTGGGCGTGGGGCTCGGCGTGGACGGCGCGGGGTCGGGAGGCAGCATGCCCCCCGAGCCGACGCCACCCTGCTCCGGGATGCGCATGTCAGGCTTCTTGCCGCCGCTGCCGCTGCCGCTCTTGGCCGGCGTCCAGCCGACACGCCCAACGCTGGTGCCCGGCTCGGGGGTCCCCAGCGGGCGCCGCGCGGAGTACACGCTCGGGTCGCGCGTCCAGTAGCCCACCCCGACGATCGCCACGCGGCTGCTGCCGCCGGTGTAGTTGCCGCGCAGGGCCGCCTCGGGGCTGACGCCATCGCCAGTGCGCGAGTCGCCGACGAAGGTCCAGCCCTCGCCAGGCGGGGGCGGGAAATTCACGCTGCCGGTGAAGCGCTGGCCGCCGACGATGGCGAAGCCGTTCTTGTCATAGCTGACGTCGCCGCCGGCGTTCGTACTGCCACCGCTCGCCGTGCCGCCGTTGTTGGACACGACACCGGCATTGCGGCCGTCGTCGCCGAAGCCCGCCAATCCATCGCCGCCAACCAGGCGGGAGGGGTCGGACTTGAGCAGCTCGTCGTAGGCCTTCTGCGCCTCGCTGAGCTTGTCCGTCAGGCCCTGCGTGGCCGCGCCGGCTTTGTCCATCGCGCTCTTGAACGCATCCCCAAGCCCGGCCACCGCCGCCTTGCTCTCGAGGATCTTGCGCTCCAGCGCCACCTGGTAAGGCTCGATGCCCTTGTTCGCGGCGATGGCCGCGTCGCGGTACTGCTGGAAGGCCTTGATCTGGTCGGACAGCGAGACCTCCGTGCTGCCCTTGATCTGCTTCCACGCGGCCGCGTACTGGTCGGCGGTCTGGGTCAGCTCGGCGCGGGTCTTGAGCCCGAAGGTGCGCAGCGCCTCGCTCAGGCCGTTGATGCCGGGCTTCAGCTCGTCGGCCTTCTTCTGCACCTTGGTCAGCGCCTCGGCGACCTGCTCGCCGGCGAGCTTGCCTTCCTTGCCGAAGCTCTTGATGCGGTCCTCGACGGCCTTCAGCGTCTTCTCGGTTTTGGCCGCCTCGGTGGCCTTGTCGATCGCCCGCGCCAAGGCGTTGCCGGCTTCGGCGCTGGTGTTGCCCATCTTTTCCAGCGTCTGGGCGAGCACGTCGACGTCATTGATGGCGCTGGTCGATGCAGCGCTGAAGCCCGTCTGCAGCTCTTGGAGCGAGGTGCCGGCACGCTGCAGAGACTCCTGAGCAATGGCGTCGATGGCCACCGCCAGGCGCCGCGCGCCCTGCTCGCTGCCGTCGAACGCCGCCAGCGCCAGGGTCTGGAAGCCGACGAGATCGACGCCCTTCAGCGCACCGGCCAGCGACACGCGGATCTGGTCGCCCGTGACCTTGCCCTTGACCTCCAGCGCGTCCAGCGCGGTGATGGCGGTCTGGATACCGGAGACATCGCTCAGGTCCAGCGACTTGGCCACCTTGCCCATTGCCTCGGCGACGCTGTCACCCTTGGCCCGCATGCCGTCGAAGTCGGCGACGATCTTCTTGGCCTCGGCGGAGAGCCCGAAGGACGCATCGGCCGCCCGCTGCGCCTGCTGGGCCAGCTCGGCCTGTGCGGCGGCATTGGCACGCGCGGCGGCCTCGTCGGCCTTCATCGACCGCTCGAGGTCTTCAAGCGCTTGGTCGTAGCCCTGCAGCTTGGCGATGCCCTCGCCGAGGGCAGTGCCAATCGTCTCGAGGTTGGTGACGACGCCGATGAGCGACAGGGTCTTGAGCGTAGACAGCACGCCGGCCAGCCGGCCCGCGGCCGCGGCACTGGCACCGGCGGCAGCCGCCGCCCCTTGCTGGGCTGCGGCGTTGGCGATGGTGGCCGTGGTGTTGGCCGCCACGGCCACGGTGGCCGCACGCGCGGCCGTGGCCGTTTCGAGGAACGCGCCCGCCAGGCGCAGCGCGGTGTACGCGGCAGCGGCCTTGCCGGCGGCCCAGAGCAGCGTGCCCAGGGTCTCCAAGTTCTCCGCCAGCAGGCCGATGGCCGACGCTGCGGCGCTGCTGATGCCGTTGGCTTTGTCGACCTCGCCGACGTAGCGGATCCACTCGTTCGACAACCGCTCCAGCGCACGCCCCACGGTGGGCGGCAGCTGGTCGAACTCGGCCTGCAGCGCGGCCGACTGGCCCTGCAGGGCGGCCACGACCTGCTGCGCGGTGAGCGCACCGGCCGAGCCCAGCTCGCGCAGCTGGCCGATGCTGACGCCCAGGCCGTCGGCCAGCGCCTTGGCCAGGCGGGGCGCGTTTTCCAGCAGCGACCGCAGCTCGTCGCCCTGCAGCCGGCCCGAGGCGATGGCCTGCGCGAACTGGGTGACGCTGGCGCCGGCCTCCTGGGCGCTGGCGCCGCTGATCTGCAGGGCTTGCGAGACGGTCTCGGCGAGCTGCAGGGCGTCGGCCTGGGCGAGGTTCATCTCGCGGCCGTTCTGGAGCAGCTTGACGACCAGGCCGCCCACGCTCTCCACAGCGACGCCGGTGCGCTGCGCGATGTCGAAGACACCCGAGAAGGCAGCCTCGAAGTCGCCGCTGGCGCCCGTCGCGATCTTGATGCGTGCCGCCAGGTTGCTGTAGGCGTCGGCCGTCTCGCCGACGTCTGCGGCCAGCGAGCCGATGATGGTGCCGCCGGTGGCGGCGAGCGCGATGTTCTGGAGCGTGCGCAGCTGGCCCGTGAGCTGCGACATGGTGGTCGACAGCGTCGAGGCCGCAGCGGACTGCTCGCGGTGGCCAGCGGCGGCCGCACGCGCGGCGGCGGCCGTGGCGGTGAGCTGCGACGGCAGGCGGCTCTGAGCGGTCACCAGCCGGTCGGTGTCGATGCCCTGCTGGCGCAGCGCGGTGGCGGCCTGAGCCTGCGTCTGGGCGGCCTGCTGGAAGGCGATCTGCGCCTGGCGGGCGGCCTCGCTGAGGCGCTGCAGCTGGCGCTGCTGCAGCGTGGTGATGTCGTTGGTATCGCCCAGCTCGCGGCGGAAGGCCTCAACGGCCGCATCGGCCTCGCGGAAGCGCTTGGCCGCGGTGTCGGTCTCGGCGGCCAGCGCCTTGAAGCCGGTGATCGCCTGGGCCTGCTGGCCGAGCTGCGATACCTCGGTGCGCACGCCCTGCAGCGCGTCGCGGAGCTGGCGTTCCTTGCCGGCCACCTGCTCGGTGGACACGCCCATCTGCGTGAGCGCGGCGCGCGACACGTCGAGCTGCTGGGTCTTCTGCTGCAGCTGCTCCTTCGCGGCCTGGACGGCGTCGCGCAGCTTCTGCATCGCCGCGGCCTGCGACTGCGTCGGCGTGGCCACGCCGGCCAGCTCACGGCCCAGCTTCTGCGCTGCCGCTTGCGCCTGGTCGAGCGCCACCTTGGCCTCTTGCGTCTCGCGCTTGAGGCCGACGAAGGTGTCGAGCGCGCCTTTCTGGGCGCCCAGCTCGCGCAACTCGTTGGTGAGCTTTTGGGCACGCGTGGCCACCGCAGGGTCGAGCGACTGGTCGACCTGCTTCAGCGCGGCGGCTGTCTCGCCCAGGTCACGCCGGAAGCCTTCGGACGCGGCGTCCAGCGACCGTATGGCCTTGACCGCGGTGTCGGCCTCGCTGGACAGCGTCTTCAGCCCGGCGCCGCTCTGCGCGGCCTTGGCGAAGTTGGCGACCTCGGTGCGGGCGGACTGCAGTGCATCACGCAGCTCGCGCTCTTTGGCGGCCACCTGTTCGGTGGACAGGCCCATCTGCGTGAGCGCGGCGCGCGACACGTCGAGCTGCTGGGTCTTCTGCTGCAGCTTCTCCTTGGCCGACTGCACTGCGTCGCGCAGCTTGGCCATCTGGCCGGTCTGGGCACGCGTGGGCGCTTCGGTGGCGGCCAGCTCCCGGCCCAGCTGCTGTGCAGCAGCCTGCGCCTGGTCCAGGGCTCTCTTGGCTCCTTCGGTCTCGCGCTTGAGCGTGACGAAGGTGTCGACGGCGGCCTTCTGCTGGCCCAGCTCGCGCAGCTCGGTGGCGAGCTTCTGGGCGCGTGCGGCGACCGTGGGGTCGAGCGAGTCGTCGACCTTCTCCAGCGCCGCGGCCAGGCCCAGCACGTCCTGCTCGCCTTCGGCATTGGCGAGGATGTCGTAGCGGATGCGTGGGTCGGTCATGTCGGCAGCGCTGGAGGCTGAAACGAGACCGGGCGGCACGACGGCCGCCCGGTGGGGAGAGCGCCCGGGTGGGGCGCGGAGCCTGAGCTCAGCTCAGGAAATCGACGTAGTACGGCGCGGTCTCGCCCGGCACGAGCATCGGCGTGCCGACGATGTCGACCTCGACGACGTCCGAGGACAGCAGATCCACCTCGCCGTTGGCCCGCAGCAGCACGCGCGGCACACGGGCCGTGACGTCCTTCTGCGTGGCGAGCTCGACGCCGTCGAACAGGATCTCGCCGTACAGCGCGGGCTTCTTGCCGGCCTCCAGCGTGGTGCCGGCCACGGCACCATAGCTGTACGCGGTCTTGAGGATGAGGCCGGTGTCTTCGTCGGCCGCGTCCACGGCCGTGGCCAGCGTGCTGCCGGGGATAGCCTCGATCAGCCCCAGACGCGGGTTGACGACGCGGTAGTCGACCCCCTCTTGGTAGGTGGTGCTGCCGGTCATGGGCGCCAGCACGACGTTGGACACGGCGCGATGCGGCAGCCGGCCCGCCAGGCCCTTGGCCAGGGTGATGCGGCCGTCATCGGCATCCACGGTGCCAGCGGTCTGGCTCAGCGCCGTCTGCGCGGCGATCCACTGGAGGCGGAAGGCCGTCAGGGAGTTGCCCAGCAGCTTGAAGCCGATGGACGACTGCTGCGCCTGCGGCAAGGCGAAGACGGGCTGGTTGTAGCCGTCGCGCGTCTTGGCCAGCTTCTGCTTCAGCTCGGACGGGGTGTTCAGCTTGAAGCTGTCGGTGGGGATGATCGGGCTGAAGCCGAGCTTCTGCCCGGCCTCGCTCTCGAAGGCGATACGGAGATCGCCGGCATACAGACCCATGGTGGGTTCCTTTCCGCGGCCTCAGCGGGCCGCACTCGGGTACGTTTGGTTGTAGGTGACCTCGAAGGCCGTCATCAGCACCGCGCCAGGCGCCACCGTGGTCTTGAGGTCGGGCTCGAGCTCGACCTCCTTGCACGACTGCACCTCTTCGCTGCCCATCGCGTCGATCAGGAAGCGCCCGCCGCGCATGAGGTCACGCGCGGCGAAGTGGTCCTCGTCGGCCTGCTGCAGCCCCGCGCCGACATCGCCGGCGACGCACGCGCCGACGACGATGCGCATGACGCGGCGCTCACGCAGGCCCGCCTGGAGGCCCAGGCTGTCACCGCGGTGCAGGACGAAAAGCATGCGCGTCGCGCCAGCGGGCAGCGACATCGGCAGCGGCGGGTTGCACCGCCACGCGATGCCGCGGCTCTTGGCGAGCTGCTCGAGGTGCTCAGCGACGAGGGCGCTGATGCGGTACCAGTTGCTGTTCATGCGGTCGGGTCCGGGGCCAGGTAGACGATCGACTCCGCGCCATCCACGACGCGGCGGGGCTGGGCCAGCACGCGCCAGGCTTTCGGGTCTTCGACGGGCTCGCCGTCGACGGTGCGCACCGTCTGCAGCGTGTCGCCCTCGGCCAGGTCAGCCCAGGCCGTGGGGTACTGCAGCTGGTGCTGGCCGGCGACGACGTGGCCCTCGAAGGCATCGACGTCCAGCACGGCCAGGATGCCCCGGAAGGACTGGTCGTCCTCCCCGGGGCGCGAGCGCGTGCACAGCACGGCCCAGTCCTCGTCGTAGAGGGCGTCGAAGTCGTCGTCGAGCATGGCCGGCGGCGGCTTAGGCCATGACCTTCGCGCGGAAGGTGGCGTTGACCCGGTACGGCACCAGCAGCGGCGCGCTCTGCAGCAGCAGGTAGCGGATGCTCGGGTCTTGCTCGAGCCAGGACTTGGGGAAGTACGGCTCGGCCTGCAGCGAGTCGTGGTCGAGGATGGCGCCGAAGTGGCGCACGCCTTCGACGTTGTCGCCGGCCACGCCCAGCACCGTGCCCGCGGGCAGGTTGGCGGCCTCGTTGCCCGTCTTGGGGTCGACGGACCAGCCGCTGTAGACCCAGATGTTGAAGCCGGCGACGTTGCCCATGAAGACGAGGCCCTCGCGCTGGATGGCGTCCGGGCGCAGGGTACTGTCGCCGCGAGTGCGGTCCAGGTACTCCTTCACCGACGGCTTCTTCCGGAAGACCTTCCAGACGTCGGCCGTCATGATGAAGTCGGTGAGCGCGACGCCCGAGCGCAGCAGCGAGGCGTTGGACCAGTCGTCCAGGTCGTCCAGCGGGTCGACCGTTTCCACCGACCAGTACACGCCCGAGGCCAGCGCCTTGGTCAGCGACGAATCGCGGCCGAAGTCGACGACGACCTCGGGGTAGTCGTCACCGGAGATCGTGACCTTGCCGTCGTAGAGAACCTTGGCGGCCATCCACTCCAGCCGGCGCTCCAGCATCTCGAGCTGGTCCTGCAGGTCCTGGGCGAGCAGGATCTCCATGCGCTGCTGGGGCGTGTAGTCGCCGCCGCCGATGGTCTCGCCCATCACGCGCTTGAGCGCGCGGTTGGGCGTGAAGATGCGCTTGTCCTTGATGTACGCGGGCTTGAAGGTCGTCGTGGCGAAGCCGCGCCCCTTGACCACCTTGCCGGCCACCAGCGGCGACACGAAGGGGCTGATGCGGCGCGGCTTGTTCTCCACGTCGAAGTGGATCTCCTCGCTTTCGTCGACGACGATCGAGGAGAAGAAGCGCGCCGCCAGGCCGAGGGCCGGGGTGCGCAGGTCCCGCACGATGGCGAGCAGCGTGTCGGTGCTGAAGAGGTCCATGGTCAGACGCCCCCTTGCTGGGTGATGAGGAAGATGCCGCGGTCGGCGAGGCCGGCCTTGATGCTGGCAACCGTGTGGCCGGCACCCAGGATCAGCGCGTCGGCGAGGAAGTCGCCGCGGGTGTAGGCCACGGTGTTGGCGTCGGCCGCGGTGGCGTCGCAGTCGTGGGCCAGGATGGCCACCGGCGTCTGCGAGCCGTCGCTCGCCGCCGAGGCGCTGAGCTTGTACTTGCCCGACGCCGTGATCTGGCCCAGCAGCGCGCCGCGCTTGAGGTTCTGGCCGCTGGACAGCACGATCGGCTCGTGCAGCAGCAGCTGGGCGTTCTGGGCGACCAGGCCGTCGGGCGTGAAGCCTTCGGACTTGTAGGTCGCGAGGAAGTTGTCCATGGTGGGGTCTCCCTATCAGGCCTTGGAGGCCTGGCGGTTGGTGATCGCGGCCAGGCCGGCCACGGCGCGAGCCGCGATCGACTTGGGCGTGTCCTTGTCGCCGGCGGCGGCAGCCGCGGCGGCGGTCTTGGCAGCCGGCGGGGCGTCGCCGCGGTGGGCGGCGGCCGCGGCGGCGGTGGCGGCCCGCTCGGCGGCCAGGATGGCCGCGGCGGCGCCTTCGCCGGTGGTCTTGCCGTCCAGCGCGAGCTGCATGACGAGGGCCGCGTGGCCCTGCATGCCCTCGCCCTGGGCGAAGACCGCGCGCACGCGCTCGGTCTCGGCCGCAGCGCCGGCCTGGCGGCCTTCGGCGAGGCCGCGTTGGTAGCCTTCGGCCCGGGCAGCTTCGAGCTGCTCGGACGTCGGGGCCTGGGCAGCCGCTTGACCGCCCTTTTCGGTACCTGACATGGAGGGTGCTCCTTTGGCGTCAGTGGTGGATCGGGCGGTCTGCCCGACGGAATGAGGCCGCGAGCGCATCGCGGCCAGCTCGGAAATCAGGGCGTCGGCGGTGGTCACGCGGGACACCAGGCCGGCCTGTTGCGCGGCCTCGCCGCGGTAGGTGCGCGCCTGGGTGGCCCGCACCGCTTCGATCGACAGGCCCGTGTGCCGCGCAACGGCGATGACGAACTGGTCGTAGATGCCGTTGATCTCGGCCTGCAGGTCCGCCGCCACGGCGGCCGGCAGCGGGCCGAAGGGGTTGCCGTCGACCTTGTGGTCGCCAGCGAAGATGTGCGTGACGCGGATGCCGTCCTTCGCCAGCGCGCCGGACCAGTCCACGTGCCGCATCACGACGCCGATGCTCCCGGCGTAGCCGGTGCTCGTGATCGCCAGCTCGTCGAAGGCACTGCCGCCCAGGTAGGCGGCCGACGCCGCCATGCTGTCGGCGATGGCTCGCATCGGCTTGCGGCCGCGTAGCGAGTACACCCGGTCGGCGTACTCGAAGGCACCCGCCACCTCGCCGCCCGGCGAGTCCCAGATCTGCACGACGGCGTGGACATCGGGGTCGGCCATGGCGGCCTCGAGCTGAGAGGCCAGGGTGTTGTAGCCCAGCATGTAGTTGGAGTCGGCGGCCTTGAACTGCGTGCGGTGCACCAGGGCGCCGCTGGCGTAGATGACCGCCACGCCGTCGGTGACGGCATAGCCGTTGTCCGACCGCTCGCCGCGGCGCGTGCTGAACAGCTCGCGCGGCAGCTGCTCGGCGGTGGCGTCGGCGCCGTCGTCGACCACCGGACCACCGAGCAGGCGGTGGCCGAGGCCGGCGATGATGGCGTCCAGCTTCTGCGGGTGGACGAGCAGCGGGCAGTTGAAAAGCTGCGCTGCGAGGTGCGGGTACTTCATGCCCGACGGCTCCAAAAAGCAGAACCCCCGCTCAAGGCGGGGGCTGCGGGTTGATGCGATGCGCGGGTCACGATGCGGACCCTGCGTGCCAGCCGCCGCCGCTCAGGCTGAGCGGGCGGCTGCCGGTGGGCTGCGACGTCGCGGCGATGCGCGAGCCGTCGGCGGCAAGGAAGACCCGACGGTCAGAGGCCGACGGTGCAGACGAGTGGATGTAGCGGCCGTCGGGGCCGAGGATCAGGGACGGGGGCAGCGAGACGGCCACCGCCGGGATGGACGCGTATGCCCCGCCCGGGAGCTGCGCCCGGAGAGCTTCGTTCCCAACAGCGATGACCTCGCCGAGGGCGTGATAGACGCGGGTGATCGGCACGTCAGGTCACCCTCGGGACCGGGCAGACGTACACCGTCGTGCTGGCGCGAGTCAGACGCACCGTCGCGATGCCGACGCAGTCCTGACCGACGTACACGGTCACGCCCAGCGTCTGCCGCACCGGAGACGTGACGCCCGCCGTGGCCCACGTCGTGCTGCTGCTGGCCTGCGCCGCCGGCGACAGCGGATTGGCGGGCGCGTCGGACGCCAGGCTGTAGAGCGTGCTCGCCGCGCTGCCGGCAAAGGCCAAGTCGACGCTGATCTCCGCATCGGTCAGGGTCAGGCCATCGGTCAGCGTGTCGATCTCGATCGTGCGCGTGCCGGCCGACAGCGGGAACTTGATCTGCAGGCTGTCGAGCGTCAAAGCGTTCGCGGCCTTGACCATGCGCCAGGTCTTCTCGACGCCGGCGGGCTTGATCGAGGTCTCCGTGTAGAGGTCGCCCGCCAGCTCGGCGACTTGGTCGCGGCGGATGTCGCCGCCGCTGTCACAAGCCAACATCTCGATGCGCCCGCCGGTGCGACGAGTGCCGGTCCACAGCGCCCCGACCCACGACGCGGGAAGTTTGCACCCGATGAACTGCACAAGACCGGGCACTTGCAGCTCGCAGAGGTTCGCTGACCAACTCAGCGCGGTCATGTCGACGCCGATGATCCGCGTCGGCTTCTGCGATCTTGCCCGAACGCGCATTACGGGGTTTGGCGTCCCAGTTCCCGCCAAAAATGCCCCGCCGTTCCACTCCAGTCCGCCTGAGCAAATATCCAAAAAAGTGCTTCCGTTTGCCAGAAACACCGTGCAGGAGTTCCACACCACGCGGATCAACGGATTTCCGTATTCGGTGCCTATGAACAGCCTGGGGCTTGAGAAGTAGGACGACCTGACCTGAAACGAACAGCCCCAGAACTCTTGCACGCCGTCGGCCCTTGCCAGGGTCAGCGCCCCGCCGGAGCGAAACGTCATGCCATACGCTCGCACGCTGCCGTCTATCGTGAATTCCGCGTTTGGGTTGTCGGCTTGAGTCCCGATTTGCGCTCCTGGGGAAACCGACGTCGGAACGGCGCTCGCATCCGACGTTGAGACCAGGCGCACGGGTGCAGCGACCGTCCCCGCAAAGTTCAACGTCAGATTGGTCGTTCCGGACTCACTGTGGGTAGACCAGAAAAAAATCGTGTCGCCCGCTGCGTCAATCGCTGCAGCGCCCGCGGAAGTGGCTTTTGCAAGTTCCCACGAGGCCCCGCTGTCACTGTCGCTGCCGTCGCTGCTGCGCACGAACAAGTTAGGCATTCCCGGCCTCGACGATCTCGGTAGCACGGGCGGAAGTCAGCACACCCATTGCGACGTACAGCGCCAGCATGGCCTGAATGCGATCGTCGAAAGGCCGCCGGATGTTCTGAGCCATCCGATAGTCCTCAAGGCCGGTGCGGATCTGCGCTTTCTGCTGGTCCGTCAACTGCTCGGAGGTCTCGAAGGTCGCGTGCAGCGCGTCCGCCGCCATCCTCTCGGCCGGCGTGAACAGCTCGCGAAACTGCAGCTTCGTCAGCGGCAGCAGCGTCCCCGCCACCAGCGCTTCGGCCGCGTCACGCGCGGCGAGCTGCTGGTTCAGCGTGGCGGCGCGCGCCTGCAGCACCGCGCCGACGTCCTGCTCGCCACGCAGCCAGTCGAATTCGTAGGCGCCGCCCGCGCTGTCGACGTGGCGCTCACGCACCCACGTGCGGCCGTCGGCCTGCGGTGCGCCCTCGGTGTAGCTGCTTTCGACGATGTGGGTCATGGCTCAGACCGGCACGACGAACCAGCGGTCGTCGGCCACCATGTAGCTGTCGTTGGGGGAGACGCCGCGGGTGTCAGGCCGGAAGCGATGCAGCCCCGCCTTGATCTCCCACATCGTCAGGTGCTCGGAACAGAACCACGCGCGCGGGTCCTGCCAGTCGCGATTGGCGGGCACGCCGACGGCGCCCCGCCAGTCGTACCGCCGGCCCACCGTGCTGCGCGCCCAGGCGCGGCCGGCGGCCTCGTCGGGCACGCGGCGCTCGACCATCACCCACTGGCTGCTGCGGCGGATGACGTCGGCCACCGGCGTGATGACGACGCCCTCGAAGGCCCGGGCCTCGATCACGTGCTCGTCGTCGACCAGGCCAGCGCAGTGCGACCAGCGCCGCAGGCCGTCGAACGTGCGGATCGCGATCGAGCCGATCGCGTGGCTGCGGCAGTAGATCGCGCGCATGGTCTGGTCGCCGGCGTCAGGCCAGGGTCACCGGCGCGCCGGACTGGAAGTTGATCGCAGTGGCGCTGACCGCGAAGCCCACCGGCTGCACGATGTTGCCCGCAGCGCTGGGCACCGTGGCGCCGGCCTTGCCGGCCGTCGTCTGCAGGTACACCGGGCCCGGCGTCTGCCCGGTGACCTGGGTGTTGGTGCCCTCGAAGTAGACCGTGGCCGCCGCGGCGTTGGCCACGGCAGCCAGCACGAAGCCGTGCGCTTCCTTGCCCGCGACGGTGGCGTCGGCCTTGCGCGCCTTGAACGCGCCGGAATCGGCCCAGATGTTGACGAAGTCACCGGCGGCCAGCGCCTCGCTGGCGGTGATGCTGGCGGTGTCGGCACCGATGCCGACGGGCATCATGGTGTTGGAGAGGCGGCCCGTGTCGTCGAGAGCCACGAGGTCGCCGGCGTTCGCGGCGCCGGCGCTGGTCTGCACACCGAAGACTTCCTGGATCGCACCGGCGACCAGGCGAAGAAACTTTTTCGCGGCCATGAGGCTGCTCCTTACGCGATGACGATGGGCGGCTGCAGGCGCACCAGCACCCGGTCGGGTGCGACGGCCCAGCCGACGACGAGGGAGAAAACAGCGCTCACCGGCAGGCTCTGCACGAGCACGCCGCCGAGGCCGAGGTAGACCGGCTGGTCGGGCGTCCAGGCCCAGCCGGCGTGCTGCACCAGGCCGGCGGCCTGGACGGTGACGGTGTCGCCCTGCTCTGCGGCACCCAGCGAGACGCCGGCGATGCGCAGCGCGTCGCTGAGCGTGTCGCAGGACGCATAGACAGCCTGGCCGGCCGCATCCACGGCCAGCACGCGATGGCCGCCGACGGCGACGGCGGCGACGTAGTCGGCGCCGGCACCCGCTGCAGGGCCTGCGGGGCCCGGCGGGCCGGCCAGGCCTTGCGCGGCGGCCAGCGTGGTGACGATGGCGGGCGGCGGGGTGAGCGTGCTCACGGGGTGTCCTCCCGCGTCACTTCGGCTTGCACGCGCAGCGTGCCCCGCAGCAGCCGCCACACCTGGCCGAGCGCGTCTTCGAGCTCGACGTCGTAGGCGTAGGTGCTGGCGGGGTCGGTGAGCTTCTCGCCGGCCGTGAGCGCGGCGGTCTGCTCGTCGCTGAGGCCGAAGGTGTACCAGCCCTCGGTGCGGTCAGGCGCGTAGCTGATGACGAACTCGGCCAGCACCTCGGTGGCGAGCGCCGAGCGGCGCACTTGGCCACGGACCACGCAGCCCGTCAGGTCCAGCGGCGTGCCGTCCGGGTTGGTGAGCGTGTGCCGCACCGGGCCGAAGGTGGCGCCTTGCGACAGCTCGAGGTCCCAGACGGTGCCGGTGTTGCGGTAGGTGGGCAGCTTGGTGGCCATCAGACCGTGCCCCCGTTGCCGTTGTCGCCGTTGCCGCCGCTGGTGTCCTGCTGCTGCGCCGCGGCGCCGGCACGCTGGGGCTTCACGAAGCCGTCGGCCTTCATGCGGCGCTGCTCGGCCAGCTTGGTCGGGTACGTGGCGTTGAAGTCCGTGCCGAACAGCTCCCACTCGGCCCGCTCGTGCGAGCACAGGCCCGCATCGATCGCGTCGCGGAAGGCCGTGACCTCGTCCTTCGGATTGAGCGAACCCTGGCTGTCGCCGAACCAGAGCGCCCGCGTGTAGGCCCAGCGGATGCGCGGGTCGCGGAAGAAGCCCGGCGCGCGGATGCGGCCCAGGATGACGGCTTCGGCCAGCCACGTCTCGTACACCGGCTGGCAGAAGTCGATGACCGTCTGCATGCGCACGGCGCGGTAGTGCGTCCAGGCGTCCAGGAACGCGGCACGCGCGGCCGTGTACGAGGTGCTGAAGCGCTTGACCAGCAGCTCGCGGCCTTGGTGGGTGCCGGCGCCGAGCTGGTCGAGGACCGCTTCGACGAAGGCGGCAAAGGCCGTGTTGGGCCGCGTCGGGATGACGGGTTTTGCCGTTTCGCCTCTCGCCAGCGACAGCACATGGCCCGGGCCCATCTCGAGGTCAGCCGGGCCAGGCGCTTGCGGCCCTTGGGGCTCGCCAGCCTTGATGACGGTGGGGCCACCGGCTTGGGGATCGTTGCCCTGCAGGCCGAACACCGGCGACGCATTGCCGCTTTCGGTCTCGATGATCAGCGTGAGCCAAGAGTTCGTGATCGCGGCCTTGATCTCGGCGTCGGTGTAGTCGCCGAGCAGCTTGAAGAGCGCGATCACCGGGGCCAGGTACGGCACGCCACGGGGCTGCTCGGGCCGCTCCTTCACGAAGTGGTGCAGGATGCGGTGGCGGCCGGACGGGCCCACCGGCTCGTACCACTGGCCGGCGTAGCGCAGCGCCTTCAGGCGGTCGCCGGGGTGCGTGTCGTAGACGTGGATGCCGGTGACAAGGCCGCCGTCAGCAGCGCGCCGGATGCCGCCGCTGATAAGGTCGGTGTCGGGCAGGCCGCCGGGGTTGCCGACGCGGTCGGCCTCCAGGACCTGCAGGCGCAGCGCGTAGGGCTGGGTGGCGGTGGGCCGGCCGTCGGGCAGCACGGTGAAGCCGTCGCCGCTGACCATCCGGGTCATCGTCACCAGGTCCTGCTGCTGGTAGAAGGTCAGGTCCCCGTACCAGTCGCATTCCTTCGAGTCCGCCCACAGCGAGAACTCGGCCGCGGTCTCGGCGGACCACTCGGCGGCCTGCTCGGGCGTCATGCCCAGCGTCTTGGCGTGCGGCTGCGGGCTGAGCGCGAGGCCGGTGCCGATGGCACGGGCGACGCTGGTGCGGATGGCGCTGTGCGCCAGCGGATGGTTGCGGTACAGGTCACGCGACTGGCCGCGCAGGCCCGGCAGGTCCTTCAGCGTGTCGGCCTTGGCGCTGCGCGGTGCGGCTTTCCAGCGCCGGAGGAAGCTGTCCTGCCCGGACGTGCTGACGTGCCCACCGGCAGACGCCAGCACGCCCGGCAGCTGGTCGGCCAGGTCCATGCGGATGCGGGCCGCCGCACGGCGTGCGCCGGCCTCCGGGCTGACGTAGCCGATGGCGCGATCGAGCAGCGTGCGGCGCATCAACGGCACCCCGGCACGATGCGGTAGGCGCGGCGAGCGCCGGGCTGCAGGGCGGCGATCTGGCGATCCAGATCGGCGATGGCCTCGCGGATGGTCGCCAGGTCTGCGCGGCGGACGGTGCGGGCGTTGCCGCCCTGCCCCACCTGGGTCTCCTGCGCCTTGAGGGCCTTCAGCTCCGCGTCGAAGTAGGCCGCGCGGCGGGCCTGGAGATCAGCGAGTTGCGTCATGGCGTCAGCGGCCGGCGGCCTTGAGCAAGAGGCGGTTGAAGGTCGGCGCGAAGTCGCGCTCCGCGGCGCGGCGCGCGGTGGCCTCGAAGTCGAGGCGCTGGCGGTAGACCGGGCGCTTGGTGACGAAGATCAGGATCGGGCGCGGGTCGGCACCGTCGCGCTTCCAAACGCCCCACTTGCGGCCGATGCGCGCCGCGAAGTACGGGGCGTTCTTCGCGTTGCGGCGGCTGCGGGCGCTGTCGGTCTTGCGCTGGTAGGGGTCGAAGGCGCTGCGGGTGGCGGTGAGGATCCGCTGGATCTCCCCGCGCTTGAGGTTGCCGAAGCTGTCGACCGGGGCCTCCTCGCCGAGCACCGCGTACTCGCGGCCCTGCAGCAGGCCGGCGTAGCGCATCGCACGCTCGAAGCGCTTCTCCTTGCGCTGGCCGCCGTAGACCTCGGGGAAAAGGTAGTCCTCGGGCAGAGTGCCGTTGTTGGTGGTGCGGTCCTTCACCGCGACACGCGCCACCAGCTTGGCCACCGACGCGGGCTCGATGCGCGTGCTGGCCTTGGTGTACGCGGTGGCGCCGCCCTCGAAGACGCTCGACATCTCCTCGACGATGTCCTTCTGGGCGCGCTGCACCGTGAAGGTCAGCGCCTGGGCCAGGATCTTGGGCTGCTCGGTCGTGACGAGCGCACGCAGGTCAGCCCCGATGTCGGCGGCATAGCGACCTGATCGGCGGACTTCGAGCATGGAGGAGACCCAAGAAAAAGGCCCCGGGGCTTACGCCGCGGGGCCGAACCGTCAGTGATGGAAACGACAATAAGGACAGCTTGAAACCGATCGTCTGGGCTGCTGGCGCAAGACCCCGACTACCGTTTTCAGGGCCAAATTCTGGGCAAAGTGTCTCCTGCTGGCGAGAGAAAAGATGTCTCCTCTGGAGGCGACATCTTTCCGCTTGACTTAGCCGAATCAGATTAATTCTGCTGGTCGCGTTGTGACGGTAATTCACGCAGCTCGGCGAGATTGCGGTCGAGGATCCGGCGGCTGGCCGTGTAGATCGTCTGCCGGCACTCGCGCACCAACCGATACCAGTGCGGCCGGCTGATACCCAGCGCGGCGGAAGCGGCCTTCACGCTGCGCACCCGCACGAGGTAGTGCAGCTCGAAGGCCCGCTTCGCCTGGTCCTCCGGCTGCGCCAGGAACGCCAGGTGAAACGCCGCCAGCTCGGCGCCGGCAGCGGCATCAGGCCCGCCGCTGGCCCGCAGCCGGCCACTGCTGCGCGACGTCAGCCGGCCCAGCACCGACGGCGGCAGCGACGGACGCACGTAGAGCTTGCGGGTGTGCACCCAGCTCGCCCACGCCAGCGCCAGCTCGTGCAGGTCGGGCTGCTGCGCCAGCTCGGCGGCGCTGATCCCCGGGCCGTCGTCGTCTTCGTCGGTGGCCGGTGCCGTGGCGGCGATGCGGGCGAGGTCGATCTGGATCGTGCTCATGAGCGGGAGAGTCCTCGGGAAATGACCCGGCGGCCGGTGGCCGGCTCCGGGGCGTAGATGACGCGCGGCCCGGCCGGCGGCGCCGGTGGCTCGGGCTCGGGCAGCGCCGGCGGGGGTTCCGCCGCGCTGGATTCGGCCGGCGGGGCGGAAATTCGGGCCGCTGGCGCGTTTTCTGGCTCGGGCTGGGGCTCTGGTAGCGCCGCGGGCGCTTCAGGGGCTGGAATCGGCGCGGCAGGTGCCGGCGCAGCCACCGGCGCCGCGGCAAAAAGGTCGGGCGTGACCTGGGCGGGCACCAGCTTGGCGCGCAGCCGGGCCCAGTCGGCAGCGGCCCAGCGGTGGATGCCGAGGTAGTGCGCGACCGCGAGATTGCCGACGGTGGCGTCGAGCATCTCGTTGCGGGCGCCTGGCGGCTTGACGTAGTCGCGGATCGCGCGGCCCTTGCGGTAGCTCACGACCTTCTTTTCGGACAGCAGCTGCGCGAAGAAGGCCTCGTCGAGCCCGGTGTGGAAGTGCATCGCACCGGGACCTTCTTTCAGGTGCAGCCGGTCGAAGAGGTAGTCCTTGGCGGTGTCGGTGCCGAGCATCCAGAGCCGGCCGCCGTCGGCCATGCGCTGGCCCTGCCAGTCGATGTCGACCTTGGTCGGCGTGCCGGCGATGATGGGCTTGTCGCGCGCCGAGTGGCCCTTGGTGGCCAGGCAGCCCATGTGCGTGACCTGGCCGGCGTAGTTGTAGACGTCCTGGGTGTTGGCGCCGCCCGAGTCGACGCCGTAGGCGCTGATCGGGATCAGCACGCCGCTCTCGTGCATCAGCGGCGTGCAGCGCAGTTCGTCGAGCTGGGCCCAGACGCTGCCCGGGGTCTCGCGCGACACGGTGGGCGAGCCCCAGAGCACGAAGTGGTCGAGGACCCAGTGCTCCATGCCGGGGCCCCAGGCCTCGATGGTGCCTTCCAGCCGGTTGGGCTGGGTGTCGGCGTACATCGTGACCACGAGCGCCCGGTCGGGGATGGTCCGCGGGGTGTAGGGCTCGGCCCGCTGAATCAGCTTCTGGACGGTGGTGCTCTGCTCGCTGCCGTCGTAGCTCTTGCCTTCGCGGGTGTTCGTGTAGGCCCGCATACCCTCGCGGTCGCCGGCCTTCTCCCGCTCACGAGCCCGCGCCAGCTGCAGCGCGAGGTCGAGCCAGGTGATGGTGCCCGGCGGCGCGTAGTAGGCCGGCAGCTCGAAGCTCACGGTCTCGCCGTCGCCTTCGGAGCGGGCGACCCATCGCGCCTGGCCACCGTAGCCCAGCTCGGGCAGCATGGTGGCCTTCTGGTGCTCCTCGATCTCGCAGCCGCACTCGGGGCAGACGAACCAGGCGCGGCTGACACGGCGCGTGTCGGCGTCGTAGTCGTAGTGGAAGTTCTCGCGTTCGAGCGGGTGCAGGTGGCCGCAGTGCGGGCACGGCACGTGGTACTGCTCCTGCGTGCCCTGATCGTGCTCCTCGTCGATGCGCGACAGGCCCTGCACCAGCGGCGTGCTGACGAGGTACTCCTTGCTGATGCCCTTGAACTGGGTCAGCCGCGCGCGGGCGATGTCGACGGGGTGGCCTTCGCCCGGGATGACCGTCATGCGGTCGACCTCGTCGCCGAAGACGTAGCGCGCCGACATCTCGGCCAGGTTGTTGGCGCTGCCGCTAGTGACGATGTGCGCCTCGCCACCATCGAACTCCTTGCAGTCGATGGTGTTGCGGTTGTCGCGGCTGCGCGGCTTGGCCACCTTGTCGCGGACGACGTCGCATGCGGCGATGGCCTTGCTGAGCCGGCTGCTGAGGCGCTTGGCCAGCTTGTCGCTGGGCTCCAGCAGGAGCATGTTTCCGGGGGCGCGGTCGATCCAGCCCAGCACGGCGTTGATCGCCGTCTGGGTCTTGAGCATCTGCGACGCCACCTTGGCGACGACGCGGGCGGCCGGGTGCGTCGGCGACAGGCATTCCAGGATCCGCCGCGCGTAGGGGGTGTGCGCCAGGCGGTACGGCCCCGGGAACGGGCTGCCCTTGGGCAGCACGACGTGCTCTTCGCTCCACTGGTCCAGGCGCAGCTCGGGGTCGGGCTGCATCGCGGTGGCGATGGCCCGGGAGACCTCGGTGAACCCGTCGTGGAGATTCATTCGGCCGCACCCTCCCCGCCGCCCGTCTGCATCGGCTGGCGGATGTCATCGGGCAGCACGGTGGTGCGCTCGCTCAGCGTGTCCACGAGCGTCTGCAGGGTACGGCGGGCGAAGGTGTCAAACAGCTCGGCCACGGCGCGGTCGATCTGCACGCGGATCTCGCGCTCGTCGGTCAGCGGCGCCAGCACCGGGGCGATGCGGCGGCCGAGCACCAGGCCAGCGTCGCGCAGCTCGCGGAAGCGGGTGAAAACGGCCTGCAGGGCCTGCTCGCGGTCGAGGACCGACTTCTTGGCCTTGGCCAGCTCGATCTCGGCGCGCTCCAGCTCCACACGCTCGCGCCGGGCGCGGTCGCGGTGGTAGTCCTCGCCATCGTCGCTGTCGTCATCGGCCGAGCTACGGCCAGTGCCTCGCCCCCGAGGGGCTCCCGGGCCGCGTGCCGACGTCCGCGCGCCGGAGTCCGCCCGAGCCCTGGTGTTCTGCGCCCACTGGATGTCAGCGACGGCCGCGTCGATGCGCTTCTTCCCGTCGACCTCGAGAGCCGTGATCCGGCCCTCGGCGATCGCCTTGCGCACCGCCTTCTCGTCGCAGCCGCGGTGCCGGGCGTACTGGGAGATGGTCAGGTCGAACGCCATCGGACTACCGGGCCTCCATCGGAACGGATTTCGGACTTTTCCCCCGGCCAGCCACTGGCGCGAGGACGGGGGCCGAATTACCCGCGTGGGTCGCCCGTCCGGGAGGACCCATAGGGGGGTGGGGGACGGGATTGGCACGGTTCATGCCGAACCGGTCGACCGTGTTGCGCCTGTTGCGTTGCCTGTTTCGCCGTAAGTCGTTGTCGTTACTTGTGTTGCGCTGTTTCGAGTGGGTGGCAGCTACGCGAAGGGGGAGAACGGGGGAACGATGCAGCCCAACCCCCGCGCGCACACGCGCAAACGAAGTAAACCCATGAACGGCGTAACTCGCGTAACGACAGGCACTTACCGCGCAACAGGCAGCGCAACAGCGAAATATTCCAAGGCTCATGCGGCCTCCCCTTCATCAGCAGCGCGGCCGTAGTCGTTGGCCAGGCGCTCGAAGCTGCGCACGGCATCCCAGGCCCACTCTCCCTCGGTGATGCCGTTTGGCGCCCCCGTTCCACGAGGCAGCCAACAGCGCACGGTCTTGCGCCCGCCGTGGTCGTCCTTCAGGGCGATGGCCTTGTAGGTGAGCGCCGGCGGTCGCCGCCTCTTGGTCTCTGGGTCGAGCTCGACACGCTCGCGCACGAAGCGCTCGGCGGTGCGGGTAAACATCGCCTGGCCGCGGAAGTCGCGCTCGCCGTTGAGCTGGCACCAGCGCATGTAGACCCGGAAGAGCTGCTCGGCGGAGCACACGCGCAGCGGCAACGGCAGCAGGCCGCCCAGCCACTCCATCACGAAGCGCTCGGCTGGCTTCATGCCCAGCTCCATCAGCGCCTCTTTCGCCTCGGTCATCAACGGCTTCGTCCACTCGTTGAAGTCGTCGAGGTCGACCTGCTGAAGCCAGTACATCCACTTGCCCAGTCCGTCGCGGTCCATGAAGTCCGCCACGCGGAGATATAGGTCGGCATCCTCAGCGGCCGGCGTGTAGATCACCAGGTGCCGCCGGTCGTCCCATTCGAGCGCCACCGGCATCAGCTCGTTGGACAGGAAGATGATGTTCGCGTGGTTGCTTTCCCAGCGAACCTCCTGGTGCATGCCGCGGATGGGGATCTCGTCCTCGGTGATGACCCACTTGAGCTTGTTCTTCTGGTGGAACAGCTCTTGGCGGGTGACGACCTCGTTGCCGATGAGCAGCAGCTTGCCGCTCATGTAGCCGTTGAACCGATCGTCCAGCTCGGACTGGCCGACCATCTTCCCGTAGCGGCCGAGGATCTTCCGCAGCGCGTCGCAGAACATGTTCTTGCCGGTGCCCTGCGGCCCGTGGAACACGATCGCGAACCGCATCTTGGCGCCAGGCCGCTGGACGATCGTCGCGCACCACTTGAGCACCTGATCCTTGACCGCCTCGACGCCTTCCGCAGTGCGAGCACTGACCTTGCAGAGGTGGTGCAGCAGATCGAGCATCGGCTTCACGTCGCGTTCTTCGCACTCGACGGGCTCGGTGGGCAGGCCGTCGAACAGGTTGACGCAGTCCTCGGGCAGCTCGACACCAGGCTCGAACTTGATCTGCTCCGGCATCAGCAGGCGCCGCTCGGGATGGGCCAGCCACTGGTTGACCACTGGCGCGCCGAAGATGAGCCGAAGGTTCTTCACCTGCATCAGCGCCCGCTTCGTGCCGTCCCACACCTGATCGGTGCCGTAGACCAGCGCGAACTTCTCCAGCAGCAGCTCGACCGTCGAGGTGTTCACCCGGGTGTTTCGCTTCCTGCCGCCGCCCTTGGCAGGCACCAGAGCAGCCACCGCCGACGCTTCACCATCCTCAGCAGGGGCGGTGTCTTGCGCCTCGGGCGGAATGTCGTCTGGCGGCGGCCCTTCGAGGACGTGAGCCGGCGGCTCAGGATCCGCAGCACGCGGCCGCTTCGCCGGGCCGGAGAGCTGCACGCCAAGCCTCGCGGCCAGCCAATGCAGCGCGTCCTTCGGTGACCTGGCACCGCCCCACTTGAGCACGACGTCGATGGGAGACATGGGCGTCTCCTCGCCGAAGTCGTAGACGCCTTCGGGCGCAAGCTGCAGATCCTCCTCCAGCTCGCGACCCAGCGCCTTGCTGGTCACCCTCCACCCGTAGCCGCGCCGAGTCGCCTTCGGAAAGAGCGCAGGCACCCAGGCGTCTACGGCGCGCAGAGCCTCGTCGTTGACCCGTCGGAAGTCATCGCCGCCGCTGGCGCCCCCCTCCCCCCTTGGCGGGCGGGTAGGCGCGGCCGATTCCACCGCGGCCGGCGCTGCAGCGGCGCGGGTGGCCGCTTTGGCTTGCCGCGCCTGCTCTTTTGATCGGTCCACCAGCATGCGCAGGTAGTCCAGCGCATAGGAGGCAATGGGGCGCACCTGCTCCGGCGTGCCCTCGAAGTGCCGGCCGGTGCAGGTGAAGTAGCGCCCGCCGCAGTAGACCTCCACCCCGATCGGGTCATGCTTGAAGCTGTCGGTCTGGCCAGCGCAGATGATGTGCAGGCCGTTGCCCGACGGGCTCCACTCGGTGTAGCTGGCGCATGCCTCGACGATCGAGCGGTGATGCTGCTGCATCTCACCCGTGCCCTCGACGATCGGCGAATCGAGATCGATGCCGATCAGTCCGTCGTCCCCGAGGAACGCGAAGCCGATGCCGCTGAAACGGCCGGTGTCAAGATACGCCGCTACGGCGTCGGCGAGGTGCGCCAGCCTGGATCGGTCCTCTGGGCCTCCCAGCTCTCCAAAGCGCTTCGACCCGCCCACGTAGTACGGCACCTTGATGACGCCGCGCTCCGGGTGCACCTCTTCGCGCCAGAGCAGCCACTGCTGGCGATCGCGCATCGCGTCGGGCAGCGTGCGCAGCAGGCGATCAGAGATCGCCTCGCGTTCTTCCGCCGGCGGAATGGGCGTCGGCTGTGTCGCCTTGACCATGCGTGTCAGCCCCTGCCCTGCCTCCGCCGCACGACCAGCTCGCGCTCGTGGTCAGCGCGGCAGTCGGCGTCGCAGTACACGAGGCCCGACAGCAGCTCGGCGCCGCAGCTCTGGCAGACGCCGTGCTGCACCGCCTGGCGCGAGCGCCGGGCCTGCTCGGCCATCGCGATGGCGCGGTGCTCTTCTTCGCGTCGGGTGGCGAGGTCGTCCTCGCCGAGCCGCTCGCTCGTGTCCGCGTCGGGTTGGATCGGGTGGGGCGACATCAGCGGCGGCGCCCCTTCGGAGTCTGGAAGCCCGCCTCCGCCAGCACAGCGGGCAGGTCCTGCAGCATGCGCTGCACGCGCAGCACGGCCTCGGTCTGCACGACGCTGTCGTCGCCCAAATACTTGGCGATCAAGTAGTGGATCGGCGTCTTGTCGCCGGTCTCGCGGATGTACGCCTCCAGGTCGTCACAGCCGAACTTGCGCTGGCTGTCGTCGGCGAGCTCGCTGGAGAGGTTGCCGGGGCTCTTGTCGAGCTGGCCGGCGATGCGCTTCAGGCCGCGCTGATACACGCCCTGGGCCACGACGTCACGCACGTGGCGGTAGCGGGACAGGATCCCCTCGTCGTACTCGAGGGTCATCTGCCGTCGCGGGTGAGAACCGCTGAAAACGTCTGATGTCATCTTGGATCAGTCCTTCTCGGTCGTTTTCACTCGTCGCGCTGACGATGCGACCCATGGACGCATCGCAACGCAGACGCTCAGGTCGGCCCGGCTCGGGCGGGCTCTTCTCGGATCGGGATCACGTGAGCGCAAAGCCACGTGTGCCCGTCATGGGTGGCGGCCGGGCGCATCGCGCCGGCGGCGTAGCGGTAGCGCTGGCAGCGGCGGCACAGCGGCAGGGGGCGGGCGGGGTTGACCGGCGACAGCCGGCCGGCGCACGCCGCTTCGTGGTGGGGGCACGCCCAGCCTTCAGCGGTCTGGACGACCTCGGGCTGGCGCTTGCCGGCGCTCTCCAGCCAGGCGCATGCCGTGCAGAGGGGATTGGGCGGGCGGCTGATGACGCCGGGGCAGGCTTCAGGCGGGGGCGACAACGCGGAACCTCCGGCCTATTGCTGTTGACCAGGCTGCGCTGCTGGCGAGCTGCTCTCCGCCACGGGCTGCTGCGTCGCCCCAAGCTCGGCGGCAAGCCGGGCCAGCGCCAGCACGTCATCGGCTGACCGCGGCGCGCGACCGTTCCACCACTTCGACAAGCGAGGCTGCGGAATGCCCGTCCGACGCGAGATCTCCGCTTGGCTCAAGCGGGCAGACCGAAGCCGGCCGAGGATGACGTTCATCTGGCTCATGGCCGCAGTCTATGCGATATCGCAATCGCATTTCAAGCGCACGCCGGTCGCGCGCTAGCCCACGATGCCCGCGACCATGCCCACAACCGTCAGTCCAACCCTCAAAGAGCGACACAAGCTCTTCAACCTGCTGCTGGCCCGAGCGGGCCTCACGCCCAACAGCCTCGCCGCTGTCATAGCGATGCCCACGGCCCAAGGGAACATCTGGCGCTACTCCAAGGGGGAGGTGGCCGATCCGCGAGGGAAGTGGGTCCAGGCTGCGGCCACCTACCTGAAGGTGCACCGGACAGCCCTCGTCGACGACGATGCCGCGCGGATAGAGGCCGAACGTCAGGGCCTGTCGTTGAATGCGGCCAATGAACCGGCAACTAGATACCACCCGCCAGAGAGAAAGCGTCAGGCAGGCATAGACCCCGGAATGCTGGCACTACAGATTGCCGATCTAATGCGCGGTTTCAGCGAGTCGCAGAGGCGAATTGCAGCCCCTCTATTTCAAGGCGCGGCCGAGAATCCCGACGAGGCACCCAAGATTGCAGCAGCCCTCAGGGCATTACTGCTCAATCCAGAAAAACAGTCCGCGACGGGCACATAAAGTCCCAAGTTCGCATGTTTCCGACTGTTAAGAATGTCAACAAACCCCGCGCTCAAGTGGTCCATGCCGCGCGGATCATCTGCCTGGATGATGCTCGCCGGTCACGCACCATCGTCTCGCGCGGTTGAGGCTTCGCTGGTGGCCTTGCTGGGCCTCTTGCTGTGCGCCGACACCGTCGACGCTCAGAGCTTGCATCGGTGCAAGGATGCGGATGGCGGCACCGTGATGACGGATCGCCCATGCAATCCGCCGCCGAATCAAACGCGCACTGAGTCGACGCCTCAATCTCGCCCGGCGCCACGTGGCATTTCAGAGGCCGACCGGCGCGCATTTCTTGAAAAGTTCGATTCAGGCGTCAGCGACGCCATCCAGAAAGAAGCGCAGAGAACTCCAAAGATTGTTTTGCCTTCGGTAGATGGGAAAACCGCGTCGAGCCGAATGCAGTTTTCTGAATGCCAGCGGTCCGTGCGAGCGCTTCTTTTGTCCGTCGAAGGGCAATACCGAACTGCCCCGGTCATCGTCTCGGCCGACGTCACCGTGCACCGCATCTGCCAGCCCGGCGGATCGGTCCTTGTCGCGTGCAACGCGACAGACCACGTGCTGACCGTCATTCCGTCGAAGGACGACCCGCGCTGCTAGGTGCACCCCAATGCGATAGCGCATTGACACCCTGATTGCGATATCGCATGATGCGATCCGTCATCCCCGACGGAGCGCACCATGGACCCCTGCACGACGAAGCCGATCCCCGGCGCCGCCCAGGCGCTGCTGCGGCCCGACCGCATCGCGGTCGACATCAGCGACCCCGACGAGTGGGGCGACGTCCACATCACGATCGGCCGCGACGAGCGTGCGCGCCTGACGTCGGCTGTCCAGCAGTACCGCATCGACGCGCCCAGCACGGGCGGTGATGCCCTGTGGCTGACGCGCGGCCAGCTGGTGGCGCTGATCGCCGCCGGGCAGGCGCTGCTGGAGCCGCGCAAGCTGCCGGAGCGCAAGGGGTCAGCGCAGGCGGCCAAGGCAGCTGCCGCCGCCACGCCTGCTGTCGAGGCCGAGACGCCGCTTGGCGTGCGCCTGCGCCCGTCGCAGGCGCGGCTGCAGGCCATCGACCGCATGCCGATCTGCGGCCCGCTGCAGGGCGTCGCACTCGCCGGCTGCGACCACACCAGCGACCTCATCACGTCGCGCACCGGCGCGACGTCGCTGTACGGGCTGCGGAACGGCTTCGGCCACGACCAGTGCCCGCTCGACGCCCCCGATGACGTGCCTTCCGGCAGTCACCGCACGATTCCGTCGAGCAGCGTCGGCGGGACGCTCTTGGTGCTGGCCGACATCCGCCGGGGGCGCACGTAATGGCCCGCGTCCTCCGCTCCGCCCTCGACCCCGACCGCGAGGCCCAGGCGCTGGCGGCCGATGCCGCCGACCGTGAGTCCGACGCCGCCCTCTGGCGCCGCCTGCACAGCATGCCCACCGGCGAGCTGGAGCACGACCACCCTGCCGTGCGCCAGGCCGAGGAGGACTGCGCCATCGGACCGCTGGGCCGCGCCGCCATCGCCGCGGCGCTGGTGCTGGCCATTGCCGCGTCGGCGGCCTGGCCCTGGGGCTTTGCGACGGGGGTGGCGCCGTGAAGCCCTTCGACCGCCCCCTGCCCAGCACCTGGGTGCTGCTGTGGATCCTGGCCGGCGTGCTGGCCGAGGCTGCGATGGAGCGTGTGGCCGCCTGGGTGCGCGCCGAGCGCACGCGCGGCCTGATGCTGACCTCGGCGACCGTCTACCTGTCGCTGCTGGCGGCCTACTTCGGGTGGCTGGCATGACCCGGCGCCCCGAGATCCTGCAGATCGTGCGCGAGTGGCCGCACTGCGTCATCGTGCGGCTGTCGCTGCCGATGCCGGCCGGCGCCCGCTCGATCGGCGTCTATGTGCTCGTGGAGCCCAAGACGGCCGCGCCCTCCACGCTGCGCCTGCGCGGCGACCACGGCGAGGTGCTGCTGCTCGACCTGATCACGCAGCGCGTGCAGCTGCAGCGCGCGGGCTTGTGGGAGCCCTGCGGCACGATGCTGGCGGGCGACGTGCTGCGCCTGCTGATGCACGTCTACGACGCCAGCTTCGCGGCCGGCAGCGAGACGATGCGCTCGGTCTTCTGGCAGGTGGCCGCATGAGCCGCGACCAGATCTGCACGTACTGCGGCCAGCAGGGACACCGCGCCCACGCGTGCCCGCGGCGCGCGAAGGCCGCGGCGGCGGCACCCAAGGCCTACCGCAGTGACGATGACGACCCGAGCTTTTTGCGCGGCTACGTCGCGGGCTGGCGCACCGGCGCCGCGCACTGCGTGGCCTGGGCGTTGATGGGCGCGGCCATCGGCACGGCGGCCACGGCCAGCTACCTGGGCGTGATGCCGTGAGCCGCGCCGAGCCCGACCTCACCCGCGACGACCTGCATGCCGCGCTGCAGCGCATGCGGCAGCGGCTGACGTGGCTGCCGCAGGACCTGGACACCGCCCTTCAGCGGCCGATGGTCCGCGCCGGCCTGCTGGGCTACGCCCGCGAGCTGCAGCGCCAGCACCGCGCCGCCAAGCCCGTGCCGCCGGCCGCCACCCGCCTGCGCCTGCCGCGCCTGCCGGCGGGCGCCTTCGATGCCCGTCGCGCCGCTGCCGGCGACCGCGACGACTGACCACCCCACCCCGACGAGGACCACCGTGCTCGACCGCACCTTTCGCCCGCCGACCGCGCCGCTGTCGGCCTTCCGCCCCAGCCCCACCAATCCGCGCAAGCGCTTCACCGAGACGGCCATCCGTGACCTGGCCGACAGCATCGCCGAGCACGAGCTGCTGCAGCCCATCGTGGCGCGCCCCTGGCCCGACGCGAAGCCGGGCGACGTGCCATTCGAGATCGTCGCCGGCGAGCGCCGCTGGCGCGGCTGCAGCCTGCTGACGAGCGAGGGCCGGTCGCCCTACGGCGACCAGATCCCGTACCTGCTGCGCGAGCTGACCGATGCCGAGGTGCTGGAGATCCAGCTCGTCGAGAACATCCAGCGCGAGGACCTGCACCCGCTGGAAGAGGCCGAGCACTACCAGCGCATGCGCACCGACCCGCACAAGCCGGCGAGCGTCGAAGACATCTCGGTCAAGGCCAAGATCTCGACCCAGCGCGTCTACGACCGGCTGACGCTGCTGCAGCTGGTGGACGCGGCGCGCGAGGCCTTCCTGGCCGACCGCATCAACGTCAAGCTCGCCCTGCAGATCGCCCGCATGCCGCAGCGCATCCAGGCCGAGCTGGTCGAGCACCTGGCCAACTGGGCGGGCGAGCCGATGGCACCCAAGGCCGCGGCGGCGTTCATTCGCGAGCGCTACATGCTGCGCCTGGTGGGCGCGCCGTTCGACCCCGAGGACGCCACGCTCCCGGGCGGCAGCTGCGGATCGTGCCTGAAGCGCACCGGCTCGAATCCGTCGCTCTTCGGGGACGTCAGCGACGCCGACACCTGCACCGACACCGCGTGCTTCGCCGAACGCAAGGCCGCGGCGCGCGAGCGCGAAGTCGCCGAGTGGCGCGACGCCGGCTACACGGTGCTGACGGGCGACGAGGCCAAGGCCGCCACGACTCCCGACGGCCGCCACCTGGCCGGCGGCTGGTACTCGCCGCAGACCCAGGTGCCGGCCAACATCGGCGACCCGGCCTACACCGTCGAGCAGGTGCTGGAGAAGGGCCACGCCCCGGCCAAGGCCACCTGCATCATCGACCACCCTGCCGGCACGCCGCTGCTGCAGGCGGTCTCCTTCGAGCAGCTCGAACGCTGGCTCAAGAAGATCAAGCGCCACCGCGACCAGCTGACGCGCGCCGCGGCCGAGAAGGCGGCGCGGCAGGGCGGCACCGAGGCCGAGCCGGCGGACGATGACGACGACGGCGGCCGTGAGGTGCAGAGCACGACCGAGCAGCGCCCCGACGACTCCCGGCCCGGCGTGCAGGTCAGCGGCGAGACGGCCGACGGCGAGACGCTTGATGCGCCCGCAGCCGAAGACGACCTCGCGGACGTCATTGCAGATCTGCTGACCGTCGCGCCGCCTAAGCCGCACGCCGGCAAGATCGACGGCCTCACGCCTGCGCAGTACCAGCGCCGCGAAGAGCTGCGTTTGCTGGCCATCCTGGTGACGGAGGCGGTCATCGCCCGATGGCGCGACGACGCCACGTGCCTGCCGTCGCTGGAGCGGCTGGCGCCGATGCTGACCGCCGCGCTCAGCGAGGGCAGCGAGCCGGTGCTGAGCTTTGCCGACCTCGCGCAGCTGCTGCAGGTGCGCACGCCTGACGAGAGCGGCCTGGGCGTCGTGGAGTGGGCCGCCAAGCTGCCGCTCGACATGCGCCCGCTGCTGGTGGTGCTGCAGCTCGCGCTGCAGGCGTCCAACGGCGACGACCCGTTCAGCGGCAACGCCTTGGCCATCGCCCAGCTGATGGACATCGACTCGGCGCCGCTGGTCCAGCAGGCGCACGAGACCGTCGAGCAGGTGATGCGCGTGCACGCTATCCAGCACGGCCAGCCGCACGGCAACACCGGCAAGAAGGTGCCGGTCAAGTACCGCAACGCCGAGACCGGCGACACCTGGAGCGGCCGGGGTCTCAAGCCGCGCTGGCTGGTGGCCGAGCTGGACAAGGGCCGCAGCCTCGACGACTTCCTCGTGGGCGGTGGCGAATGAGCGCCGACGACGACTTCCCCGACCCCGAGGTCACGCCGATCGCGGCCATGTGGGCGGCGTACCAGCGGCAGTGTCTGCCCCAGGCCCTGCCGTCTGACGAGCGCTTGCTGGCCCGCCGTGCCTTCTACGGCTCGGCGCAGGCGCTGATGACGCTGCTGCAGCGCATTGCCGAGCTGCCCACGCGCGACCGAGCCGAGCTGATGACGGCGATCGACAGCGAGCTCGCCGTGTTCCTGGCCACGACCGGACTGCCCACCGCCGAGGAGCAGCAGACGTGAAGCCCTCCCCCGTCGCCACCGGCATCGAAGCCCTGGTGTGCGAAGACATCGCCCGCCGCCAGGCGATGGGGCTGGCCAAGTACGGCCAGACCCTTGCCGACAACCCCGCGCCGCTGCGTGAGCGCCTGCAGCACATGTACGAGGAGCTGCTGGACGGCGCGAACTACTGCCGCTGGGCCATCGCCCAGCTCGACGGCCAGGACATCGCCCAGCCCGAGACCGCGACGCAGCCGCCCGTGCGGCTGGAGCTGCGTGTCGACGCCCAGCGCCGCACCGCGGTGTGCAGCGCGCTGCACGACTTCGCCGAGCGGCTGCTCGACGAGGACATGCCCATCGGCGCCTTCGCGATCCATCACGACCACGGCGGCCTGCTCGAAGGCGAGTTCCTTGAGCACCCGGCCGCCGCCGCTGCCACCCCCACCGGAGACCCGCTGTGACCACCACGACCACCCCCCAGGCCCAGCCCGCGCGGCAGTGGGCCATCGTCGAGATCTTCGGCCGCACGACGATCGCCGGCGCCATCAGCGAGCACACGATGGGCAGCGAGTCGCTGCTGCGCGTCGACGTGCCCGAGGTGCGCTACACCGACGAGAGCTACGTCGAGGGCAAGCTGCAGCTGGTGGAGCGCACGATCCCCGCGCACACCAAGCTGCTGGGCGTGCGGGCGATCTACAGCATCGCCTACGTCGACGAGGCCGCGGCCATCCTGCAGGCCCACGACATCAAGCACGAGCCGGTGACGCCCTGGCGCCTGCGTGATGCGCTGCGCGACCTGCCGGCCCACGAGCGCCACGAGCTGCTGACCGCGGCCAGTGGCGGCGACGAGCGCCCGTTCTGAGGCTGCGGCGATGAGCACCCGCATGCGAGCCCTGTCGATCCGCCAGCCCTGGGCCTGGCTGATCGTCAACGGCCACAAGCCTCTCGTGAACCAGACTTGGCCGACGCAGCACCGCGGCGACCTGCTGATCCACGCCGGGCAGGTCTTCGACCATGAAGGCTTGCTCCGCGTGATGCAGAGCTTCCCCGGGCTGCGGGCCGTGCTGCCCGAGCAGTACGACCTCGGCGGCATCGTCGGCCGCGCTCAACTCGTCGCGTGCGTCGAGCACCACGAGAGCCGCTGGTTCACCGGCCCCTACGGCTTCGTGGTGCACGACCCGCGCCCGCTGCCCTTCGTGCGGTGGCGCGGCGAGCTGGGGATCTTCAGCGTGCCGATGAGCGACGCGCTGCACGCCTCCCTGCACTTCAACGACCCCGCCGCCGCCGAGGCAGCGGGGCAGAACCGCCTGTTCGGCTGAGACCATGCCCCGCAGCAGCAAACCCCGCAAGGCCTACCGGCCCCGCCCGGCCGGCGGCGTCGACACGATGGCCCTGGCCAAGACCCAAGTCGCGATGCTGGACCAGGACCAGCAGATTCAAGGCATCCGCGACGCCCGCATCGGCTTCGCCGACCTGCGTGCCGGCCGCGGTGGCCGCGACGCCTGGGCGGCCATCGTCGGCCGCCTGGACGTGGCGCTGTGCCTGGCGCAGCACCACGGCATCGCAAGCGACCGCGTGCCCGAGCTGACGGCCGGCCTCCAGGCCCTGGCCGACCTGTTCGAGCGTGCTGCCTGCAGCCGATCGTGGACCATGCGCGGCCCCGAAATCAGCGCCGTGCAGCGTGCGCTCGACTTGTACGCCATCCAGCTGCAATACGTCGCCCAGGGCGAGCTGATGCGCGCCGCCGCGACCGTGCGCATGCGCCACCAGCAGGTGCGCGCCGGCAACGTGCCGGCGGGCGCCATCGTGCTGGACGGGCGGGCGGGAGCTGCGGCATGAGCACCGACCTCCGCACCAAGCTGCTGGCGCTGGCCAACCGCCGCACCGGCGTCACGATGCTGTACGCGCGCCGGGCCACCGACGCCAGCGAGCCGGCCATCCTGGCCGCGCTGCAGGCGCTGGTGCAGGACCTCGAGGTGACCTATCGGGCGCCCGAGGGCGTGCGCTGGGCCCGATGGTTCGGCTTCAGCGAAGACGCCGACGCGTGGGTCGAATCGCTGGCGAAGCCGCAAGCCCAGGCTCAGCCGAAGGCCCCGGCCAGGCACGGCCCGCCGCTGACCAACATCCCGAGCGCTGCTCGCCAGCGTAAGGGCCTGCGGCTGGACGTCGGTGCCGACGTCCAGCCGCCGGGCGTGAAGTTCACTCGCGGGCCGACGATGACGCACGACCCGCGCTTCCAGTGCGACCCGACGCAGCGGCACTACGGTGCCGGCTTCGCCGCGGCGGGCATCGGCCGCGACGTCACGACGGGCAAGGGGTGGGGGCAGTGATGCGCGCGGTCGATCTGTTCGGACCTGCGCCAGCAGCAGCCTCGCGGCACTGCGACCGCAAGCGCCGACGCTTCAACCAGTACGGCCGCGTCGCCATCGGCCAGCGTGTGCGATTCGAGCGGCTCGAGCTGGCTCCCGGTTGCCAGTCTTGGGGACGCGATGCCTGCACCGTCACCATCTGCAGCGAGCACGTCGTCACCGAGATCTGCGAAAGCGAAAGCGGTGCTCTCGTCACGTTGGTCGACGCCGACGGCGATCGCATCCGGCGCTGCTTCGATGGCGACGGCCAGCTGTGGGGCGGATTCGGCGGCCTTGACGTTCTGTCCGATGCGCCGCTGCAGGCGTCGATCCCGACGTTGCGGAGGACCGCCTGATGCGCACCCCCCAGTACATCCTCCCCCTCGACGACGAGCTGATCGTCGACCTGTTCGCCGGCGGCGGCGGTGCCAGCACCGGCATCGAGGCGGCCCTCGGCCGGCACGTCGACATCGCTGTGAACCACGACCCGATGGCCGTGGCCATGCACCGCGTCAACCATCCCCAGGCGCAGCACTTCCTGGCCGACGTCTGGGAGGTCGACCCGGTCACGGTGTGCGCAGGCCGGCCCGTCGGCCACCTGCACGCCAGCCCCGACTGCACGCACTTCAGCCAGGCCAAGGGCGGCCAGCCGCGCGACCGCGCGATCCGCTCGCTGTCATGGGTGGTGCACCGCTGGGCCGGCAAGGTGCGCCCCCGCGTCATCACGCTGGAGAACGTCGAGCAGATCCTGCAGTGGTCGCCGCTGGTCGCGAAGCGCGACCCGGCGACTGGCCGCGTCGTGCGGGTCGACGGCACGGTGGCCGAACCAGGCGAGCGCGTTCCGGTTCACCAGCAGCAGCTCGTGCCGGATCAGCGGCACCGCGGGCGCAACTGGCGCCACTTCGTCGACGGCCTGCGCCGCATGGGCTACGACGTGCAGTGGCGCAAGATCATCGCCGCCGACCACGGCGCGCCGACCACCCGCGAGCGGCTCTACATGGTCGCCCGCTGCGACGGTGAGGCGATCGAGTGGCCCGAGCCGACCCACGCGAAGAAGCGCACGCGAGGCAGCGCCCGCAAGCCCTGGCGGCCCGTTGCCGACATCATCGACTGGAGCATCCCCTGCCCGTCGATCTTCGACCGCAAGCGCCCCCTGGCTGACGCGACGATGCGCCGGGTGGCGCGCGGCACGTGGCGCTACGTGCTGACGGCCGCCGAGCCGTTCATCGTGCCAGTGAAGTCGTGGAGCGGCGGCGGCAACGACAGCGCGTCGATCGACGATCCGCTGCGCACGGTGACGACCAGCAAGCGAGGCGAGTTCGCCGTCTGCGCGCCGATCATCGCGCCGATCACGCACCAAGGCGCCGACCGCGGCCGGTCAGCCACCGAGCCCCTGGCCACCGTGACGACCGCCAACCGCGGCGAGCACGCACTGATCGGCGCAACGCTGATCCAAGCCGGCTACGGCGAGCGTGAAGGCCAAGAGCCTCGCGTGCCCCACCTGGACAAGCCGCTGGGCACGATCGTCGCCGGCGGCCGGAAGCACGCGCTGGTGAGCGCCTTCCTGGCGCAGATGAACGGAGGCTTCTACGACGAGCGGGGAGGCGCCGGCCGCGGTGCCGACGTCCCGCTGTCGACCATCACGAACCGCGGCACGCAGCAGCAGCTGGTGACGGTGCATCTGGCGCCCGAGCACGAGGCCGGGGCCCTGCGCGTCGCCGCGTTCCTGATGCACTACTACGGCAGCGGCGGCCAGCACGGCGACCTGCGCGACCCGGCGGCCACGATCACCACGCGCGACCGCCTGGCGCTCGTCACCGTGACGATCTCCGGCACGCGCTACGTCATCGTCGACATCGGCATGCGCATGCTGGTGCCGCGCGAGCTGTACCTGGCGCAGGGCTTCCCCATCGCCTACGTGATCGACCGCGGCATCGACGAGCAGGGCCGCGAGATCACGCTCACCAAGACCGCCCAGGTGCGCATGGTGGGCAACTCGGTGTCGCCCCTGCCGATGCACGCGATCGTCGCCGCCAACCACCGCCGCCGCGCCGCGGCGATGAGGAGGGCCGCCTGATGGCATCCCCCGCCCCCTACCCCACCGCCCGGCACCAGCCGCGCGCCCTGGCCACCGCCCAGACCGGCTACGCGGCCGACTCCAGCCAGGACCTGCGTGCCGGGCTCTACGTCGCCGAGCTCGACGACGCCGAAGCGCTGCGCCTGCTGGTGGCGCTGCAGCGCCGCCCGATCAACGTCAACACCCTCCGAGGAGGTAACGCCTGATGTCCAACGTCCTGAACGCTCTGCACGCCGCAGGGATCAACCCCTTCGCGGTGACGCTGGTGGCGGAATCGCTGCTCAAGAGCCCGATCGCCGCCCGCTCTGCGAACGAGCCGCTCGACTTCTTCTTTCCGGTGAAGCGCGAAGACTGCGCGGGCTTCATCGGCGTGAGCTTCACCCTCCAGGCCGTCGAAGCATCGTCGGCCGAGACCCAGCCCACGCCGGCGCCGGCACCGGCCGAGCCGGTGGCGCCCCCTGTCGCGTGGCCGCACGACGCGACCGACCGCGTGCACCAGCTGATGGGTCAGCTTGCCGAGAAAGAGCTGCAGCGCATGGCGCTGCACGACGGGCTGCGTCGGCTGCTGTGCGCCGTGAACGCCCAAGCCGCGACGCTCGACGAACGCACGGCGGCGCAGGCCTTGCTGTCTGCCTCCGATGCCGCGAAGCTGACGCGCCGCGTCTATCTGGTCGCCACCGGCTCGGTCCACGAGGGCCAGGAGACCTACACCCGGCACGACGACGCCCCGCCGCCGCTGTGCGACGCGGAGTGCCTGTATGCCGCCCCTGCCACCACGGCGCAGGCCGAGCCGGTCGCGGATGAGCGACCGACTCGCGATGACCTGATCGCCGCGCTGTCGTTCTACGCGAAAGGCGAGCACTTCGTCATGAGCGATTCCGGCGCCTGGGACACGGTGAGCGGCGAGCCGCAGAACTGGTACTGCGACGAGGCCGGCACCGCGATGGTCGAGGACGGGACGATTGCCTCCAGGACGCTCGACGGGCAGTTGACCGCGCAAGACATCGCCGCGATGGACGACGAGGACGGCAGTGCAACGGGCGAGGGGGTGTGAGATGCCGTTCCCTGGCTACACCCCGATGACCGACGCCGCGCAGGCGCACGCACATCGTCGGCTGCTGGATCAAGCGGCGACCGGTGCCCGCGTGCTCGACGTGGCCTCTGAGCTGGCCGCGCTGCGCAAGGACATCGCCGAGCTGCGGGCGCTGCTCGCGCCGCCGTCGAGCGTGATCCTGACCGGACCGGACGCGATGCGCGTCTTCGAGCGGCTGACGCAGGAAGGCGGTGCCGCATGAGCCTGCTGACCATCGCCATCACCGTCGGCGTCCTGCTCGCCATCGCCGGCGCCGCCATCGCGCTGAAGGTCTGGTGCGAAGTGCAGGCGGCCGAGCGCGTGTTCCGCCTAGCCCGTGCTCGCGCGTGGCTGGAGAAGGACGACGCGGCCAAGCGCTGGGAGTGCGTCACGACCCACGAGGCCGCCGAGGACATCCATCGCGGCGCGATCGTCGTCATCGGCGGCGACAACATGGCGCGCCTGTGGCGCGCCGATGACGACAGCGACGCCGGCGCCACCCAGGCCAAGACCGGAGGCGCGTGATGAGTGATTTGCTGATCTTCACCATCGGGATGGTCGTAGGGATCGTCATCTTCGTGTTTGGCTACTGGTTCCGGGAGGATCACCGTGGCTGAGAACAGCGCGGTCGAGTGGTGCGACCACACCTTCAACCCGTGGATCGGCTGCACGCGCGTCTCGCCGGCGTGCGACCACTGCTACGCGGCCTGCAGCACGCCGGCCAGGACGCTGGGCATCGAGTGGGGCCCCCACGCCGAGCGGCACCGCACTGCGGCGGCGAACTGGGACAAGCCCATCGCATGGAACGCTCGTGCGGCTGAGTTCGAGGCCCAGCACGGCCGGCGGCAACGCGTCTTCTGCGCCAGCCTCGCTGACGTCTTCGACCGCGCGGTTGAACCCGAGTGGCGCCGCGACCTGTTCATGCTGATCCACGACACGCCGCACCTCGACTGGCTGCTGCTGACGAAGCGCATCGGCAACGCCGAACGCATGATCGAGGACGCTCTCAGGGGCATGTGGAACACGCACTCGACCATCGGATCACCCTGGCCATGGCCGAACGTCTGGATCGGCGCCACGGTGGCGACGCAGGCCGAGGCCGACCGCGACATCCCGAAGCTCCTCGCCACGCCGGCGGCGGTGCGCTTCGTCTCGATCGAGCCGATGCTGGGGCCGATCGACTTGACGCGTCTGCCGCATGATGGCGACGGCGCCGGAGACGCGCTGGCCGGCGAAACGTGGATCGAACACTGGCTCGACGACGAGGGCACCGAACGCCTCCGCGAGCGAGTCGGCTCCTACGGCAGGCTGGACTGGGTGATCTGCGGCGGCGAGAGCGGCCCGCACGCCCGGCCGATGTCCCCGCAGTGGGCCCGCGACCTGCGCGACCAGTGCGCCGCCGCCGGCGTGCCGTTCCTCTTCAAGCAGTGGGGCGAATTCACTGCTGGCGAGCCCATCCCGGACAAGTGCAGCGCCGACGACCGATCCGCATGGCGCAGGGACCAGCGCGGGCAGCACTGGAACGACCCGATGGAGGCCGGCATCGCGATGGACCAGTTGGCTCCGGTCAAGTTCATCAAGGTCGGCAAGAAGGCCGCCGGCCGCCTGCTCGACGGCGTGCTGCACGATGCCTACCCCACGGTGCGCCATGGCTGACCAGCCTCAACGCATCCAGCTCAGCCGCACCAAGGGCTGGCGCCTCCCGCCCGGCGCGGTGAAGGTCGACCGCTCCACGCGATGGGGCAACCCCTTCCGGTCCAGCGAGCACTCGATGACTGGCCAGGCCGAGATCCGGCTGGCCAACGGCATGCACAAGCTCGTCGACGACTGGTGGAGCGCCCAGACCACCGTCGAACTTTTCGAAGCCTGGATCCAGGGCCGCCCGGTGCTGGACCCGGCCTATCTCGACGGCCGGCTGGTCGCGCACCCGAAGACCCTGCCGCTCCGCCCTGACCTGTCCCCCCTCCGCGGCAAGCACCTCGCGTGCTGGTGCCGCATCGGCCAGCCCTGCCACGCCGACGTGCTGCTGCGCCTGGCCAACGCTCCCGCCTGACCTCACCGTGCAGCTGCTCCCCCGCCTCGTGCGCCAACGCGACGCTCCCGCATACCTCGGCATGGACCGCAACCGCTTCGACGCGGACGTGCGGCCGGCACTCACCGAGGTGCCTATCGGCGACCGGGCCATCGCCTACGACCGCTTGGAACTCGACGCATGGGCGGACGAGTACATTGCGGCCCGTGGGCGCCCTGGTCGCATCCGGAAAGGAGCGAAAACGACATGCGAACCAGGACCAAAGGGATCCAGCTCGACGGCAACGGCGAGCGGACAGTCGACAAGCAGTACCGCGGACAGCGGATCTTCGAGCGCCTCGGCGCCGTCTCCCAAGACGAAGCCGAGGCGTGGCTCCGCCAGCGGCAAGCCGCGATCGACGCCCAGCGAGAACTCGACCTTCGACAGGGCCATGAGCAGCTGTTTCGGGCCGCTGCAGGCAAGTACCTGCTCGAGCTGAAGGCAGCGCAGGACGTGCGCACGCTGGGCACCATCAGCGGCCACGTCCTGCTGCTCAACGAGTGGATCGGTGACGAGCCGCTCGGCCAGGTCTGCAACGACAGCTTCACGCGCTTCAAGGCCGACCGCCTGGCCGGCCGGCGGGCAGACGGAAGCACGAAGGTCGACGGCAAGCCCGTGCGGCCGGTGTCGCCGGCGACGGTGAACCGCTCGCTCGAGGTGGCCCGCACGGTGCTCAACCGAGCGGCTCGCGTGTGGCGCACGAACGGCAAGCCGTGGCTGGGCGCCGCTCCGCTGATCGAGATGCTCGACGAGTCCGGCGGCCGCAAGCCGCGCCCGATGAGCTGGGCCGACCAGGCGGAGCTGATGAGGCACCTGCCCGGCCACCTGCAGCGGATGGTGACCTTCGCCGTCAACACCGGCGCCCGCGACGAGAACGTCTGCGGGCTGCGGTGGAGCTGGGAGGTCCCGGTGCCGGAGGCGGGCCGCAGCGTTTTCGTCGTGCCCGCCAGCGAGTTCAAGAGCAAGCGTGCCCACGTGCTGATCCTCAACGACGTCGCCTGGCGGATCGTCGAGGAGCAGCGCGGCAAGCACGCCGATTTCGTCTTCGTCTACCGCCGCGAGCGGGTCGTGCATCTGCGCAAGCCCCCGGCGATGAAGTACCACCGGGTCGGCACGATGAACAACACGGCCTTCCAGCGGGCGCGCGAGGCCGCCGGTCTCGACGGGGTGCGGGTGCACGACTTCCGCCACACCTTCGGGCAGCGGCTGCGCGATGCCGGCGTCGCGGAGGAGGACCGGGCGCTCCTGCTCGGCCACTCCACGGGAGAGATGACGCAGCTCTACGCCACAGCCACGGTCGCGAGGCTGGTGGAGGCGGCGAACAGGGTGCAGGAGACGCGTGACCGGACGACGCTGCTGCGCGTCGTCAACGGGTGAGAGCCCGGAAAGTCACGCACGGAGTCACGCAGCAAAGAAAAACGGGTTAGCCCTTTCGGAGCTAACCCGTTGATCTAGAACGAAGTTCTGGCGCGGCTGGCAGGAATCGAACCCACGACCCCTTGGTTCGTAGCC
>NZ_JAALCQ010000013.1:0-120769 GCF_011065555.1 Rubrivivax sp. JA1026 | reverse complement strand
CGTCTGCAGGCCGACGATCAGTTCCAGACCCTGGTCGATGTAACCCGCGTCGTGCGCCACGATCGTCGACGGACGGTCGGTCGACACGTCCAGCACACCCTTGGCCTGCTCCTGCTTGAGCAGCTCGGAGAGCTTCTTCCACAGCGCCAGCGTGCGCGTCGTCGGGCCTTCGAGGAAGGCGCTCGTGCCGGCGTACGGGGTGTAGTTCTTCTGGATGAAATCGCGGACGTCGACGGCGGTTTCCCAGCGTCCACCGACGAACCCTTCCCAGGCATTCGCGCGGCTGCTGACGATGGTCATGGTATTCATTTGGATTCCTTAAACGAAAACTGCTGGTTGGCGTTTCGTGAGGTCCCGGCCGGGTGGGCCGGGACCGTTATTTGTTGTTATTCGTGGAAAACGTCTTGGGGGGACTTCAGGCGTGTGCCGTGGTCAGGTCGGCGGGAATCGCCTTGGATTCACCGCGAGCCTTCCAGAGCACCAGCCAGCGCTTCACCGAGGCCACCATGATGACCATGCCGAGAACCAGCATGATCGAGGCGATGACACCGTTGAAGACGTTGTAGCCCTTGGCCGCGCTGTTCAGGTATACGTTGGTAATCATCCAGTAACCGGCATAGTTGACGGTCACGAACAGGTACGCCAGCGGAACCAGGCAGGTCAGCATGTAGGCACGCTTGGCCGACAGCCGCAGGATGATGGTCGCGCCGATCATCAGGCCGATCGAGGCCATCAGCTGGTTGGAGACACCGAACAGCGCCCAGACCGAGCTGATGTCACCGGACAGCAGCAGGTAGCCCCACAGCACGCAGGCGATGACGCTGGCGGTGATCGCCGCCGGCACGGAGTTCAGGTTCTTCATCGCCGGGAAGAAGTCGCCCACCAGGTCCTGGATCAGGTAGCGCGAGACGCGGGTGCCCGAGTCGACGGCGGTCAGGATGAACACCGCCTCGAACATGATCACGAACTGGAAGAAGTAGGCGGCGAGCTCGGTGAACCAGGAGATCTTCGTGAAGATGTAGGTCATGCCGACGGCCAGCGTCACGGCACCGCCGGTACGGCCGGCGAGGTCGATGCCCATTTCCTGGCTCAGGTGCGGCAGGTCCACGACCGTCATGCCCAGCGTCTTGAAGACTTCAGGCGTCGAGTTGATCGCGAAGTAGTCGGCCGGATGCAGCGAGGTCGCGGCGATCAGGGCCATGACACCGACCAGGCACTCGGCCAGCATCGCGCCGAAGGCCACCGGACGGATGTCGGTCCACTTGTCGACCAGCTTCGGCGTCGTGCCCGAGCCGATGAAGGCGTGGAAGCCGGAGATGGCACCGCAGGCGATCGTGATCGAGATGAACGGCCAGACCGAACCCTTCAGGATCGGGCCACCGCCGTTGATGAACTCGGTCACCGCCGGGAACTGGATCGTCGGGTTGATGAAGATCACGCCCACGACCAGCGCCAGGAAGACGCCGACCTTCATGAAGCTGGACAGGTAGCCACGCGGGGTGAGCAGCATCCAGACCGGCAGCGCGGTGGCGAAGAAGGCGTAGATCGGCAGCGCCCAGCTGACGGTCGTCTTGTGCAGCGTCAGCCATTCGCCGAGCGCCGTGCCCGCGAGGTGCGGACCGACGGCGACCGAGGCGGCGACGGCGGCGACGCCGACGTAGGTGGCCCACTTCGACGAACCGAAGTAACGTTCATACAGCCCGAGCGCGATGGCGATCGGCACCGTCATGAACACCGCGAAGGTGCCCCAGGCGTTGCGTTCCAGCGCGTGCACGACCACGATGGACAGACCGGCCATCGTGATCGTGATGATGAACAGCATCGCCAGGCCCGTGCTCCAGCCGGCCACCGGGCCGAGTTCGGCCTTGGCGACTTCGGACAGCGACTTGCCCTGGTGCTTCATCGACGCGAAGAGCACGACCGTGTCGTGCACCGCGCCGCCGATGACGGCGCCGACGAGCAGCCAGAGAAAGCCCGGCAGATAACCGAACTGGGCCGCGAGCACCGGGCCGACGAGCGGGCCGGCCGCCGCGATGGCGGCGAAGTGCTGGCCCGCATTGACCCATTTTTTCGTCGGGACGTAATTCTTGCCGTCCTCGAGTTGGTGTGCGGGGGTGATTTCCTTGTCGTCGGCGGCGAGCACCTTGCGCACGAAGAATATCCCGTAGAAGCGATATGCCAGGGCGAGGACGCAAACAGCCATGACGACGAAATAGATGGCTTGGTCCATTTCTATTTCCATCCGGTTGGTTGATCGATCGAAGTGTCGGAACGTTTGTCTGACGGGAGCCATCCTAGGAGTCGCCGGAGGGGCCGCAGGGCTTTCACGCCAGCGGCGCATGCGGCCCCCTGAACGGTGAAATCGCAGGTGCCAGCGGCAGCCCCGAAAACGGCTTTTGAAACCCCCGCAGTGGGATTTGGAGCAGATCAAACGAGGGCCTCGCGGAGCCCCGCTTTCGGCCAACGGCAGCGCGCCGCAGGTGAACGGTCGAAATCCGCAGGCGAACGGCAAGACCCCGCGCCGGCGGCGTCAAAGCGTCAGCGGGTACAGTTGTGGCCGGGTGCCGCGGAGATCGCCGCGGCAGGTTTTCGCGCAGGTCGGGCCGCCGCGCGGCTGCATCCCCTCCTCCGCATGAACCACCCCGCCGTCGAGACGGTGGCTGCGATCGTTTTTGCCGTCGCACTGCTGCACACCTTCACCGCGCGCCAGTTCGAGCGCCTGTCGCACCGCTTCCCGCGCCATGCCGGCCTGTTCCATCTGCTCGGCGAGGTCGAGGTCGTGTTCGGCTTCTGGGCCATCGTGCTGGTGCTGCTGCTGGCCTTCGTCGTCGGCCCGACCGCGGCGATCGGCTACGCCGAGTCGCGCAACTACACCGAGCCGCTGTTCGTCTTCGTGGTCATGGTCGTGGCCGGCTCCGGCCCGGTGCTCACCGCGGTGAGGAGCCTCGTCGACGCAGCCGCGGCGCGGCTGCCGATGTCGCGCGCGGTGGCCGTGACCTGGCTCGGCCTGGGCGTGGTGCCGCTCAGCGGCTCGCTGGTCACCGAGCCGGCGGCCATGACGATCGCGGCGCTGACGCTGGCGCCGCTGGCCTTCCGCAGCGACGTGCCCGAGCGCGCCAAGTATCTGGCGCTGGGGGTGCTGTTCGTCAACGTGTCGATCGGCGGCACGCTGACCTCCTACGCCGCACCGCCGGTGCTGATGGTCGCGTCGGCCTGGAACTGGGACAGCGCCTTCATGCTGCAGAACTTCGGCTGGAAGGCGGCCATCGCGGTGCTCTTCAACGCCAGCGTCGCGACCTGGCTGCTGCGCGGTTCGCTGCGCGCCGACCCGAAAGCCGCCGCGCCGGCGCCGCAGCCGCCGGTGGCGGTGGTGCTGGTGCACGTCGCGGTGCTGGCGGCGATCGTGATGCTGGCCCACCACCCGGTGGCCTTCCTGGCGGTCTTCCTGCTGTTCCTGGGTTTCACCCAGGCCTACGAGCGCCACCAGAGTCCGCTGCTGATGCGCGAGGCGCTGCTGGTGGCCTTCTTCCTCGCCGGGCTCGTCGTGCTGGGCGGGCTGCAGGCCTGGTGGCTGCGGCCGATCGTCGAGTCGCTGGAGCCGCTGGCGCTGTTCTTCGGCGCGCTGGCGCTGACCGCGGTGACCGACAACGCGGCGCTGACCTACCTCGGCTCGCTGATCCCCGGCATCTCCGACGAGGCCAAGTACATGCTGGTGGCCGGCGCGGTGGCCGGCGGCGGGCTGACGGTGATCGCCAACGCGCCGAACCCGGCCGGCGTCGCGCTGCTGCGCCGCGGCTTCGCCGACGAGAGCATCGGCGCCGGCGGGCTGCTGCTCGGCGCGCTGGGGCCGACCGTCGTCGCTGCCGCGGCGCTGCTGCTGCTGTAGTGCCCTAGACTCGGCGCCCCGCCGCCTCGACCACCCCGCCGCATGGACTTCTCCACCTGGCTCGCCTTCTTCGCCGCCTCCTGGGCGATCAGCCTGTCGCCGGGCGCCGGTGCGCTGGCGGCGATGACCTCGGGCCTGCACCACGGCTTTCGCCGCGGCTACTGGACGACGGTGGGCCTGGTCGCCGGCATCTGGACGCAGCTGCTGGTCGTCGGCGTCGGCCTGGGCGCGCTGATCGCGGCGTCGTCGACGGCCTTCCAGGCCGTCAAGTGGTGCGGCGTGGCCTACCTGGTGTGGCTGGGCATCCAGCAGTGGCGCGCGCCGGCGCGGCCGCTGGCCGCGGCGCGCGAGGAGGCGGCGGCGGTGCGGCGGCGCACGATGGTGCTGCGCGGCTGGATGGTCAACGCCGTGAACCCGAAGGGCACGGTGTTCCTGCTGGCCGTGGTGCCGCAGTTCCTGCACCTGGCCGAGCCGCTGGCGCCGCAGTATCTGGTCATCGGGCTGACGCTGGGCTTCACCGACCTGGTCGTGATGGCCGGCTACACCGCGCTGGCCGCGCGCGTGCTGGGGTCGCTGCATTCGGCGAGCCACGTGCGCCTGCTCAACCGCGTCTTCGGCTCGCTGTTCATCGCCGCCGGGGCGGCGCTGTCGGTGTTCAAGCGCTCGGCCTGAGCGGCCTATGATCGGCGCCGCGCGGCGCCCGGGCGCCGCGGCGAAAGGCCACGATGCAGCGCATCCTCATCATCGTCCACGCGCCGCCGTACGGCAGCGAACGCGTGCTGTCGGCCCTGCGGCTGGCCAACGCGCTGGCCGGCAGCGACGGCACGCCACCCGAGCTGCGCCTGTTCCTGATGTCCGACGCCGTCGTGCTCGGCCTGCCGAACCAGGGCGACGGCAGCGGCAACGGGCTGCTCGGGCTGGTGCAGGAACTGGCCGCGCGCGAGGTGCCGATCGCGCTGTGCCGCACCTGCGCGCTGGCGCGCGGCCTGGCCGAGCTGCCGCTGGTCGAGGGCACGCGCATCGGCACCCTGCCCGAACTCGCCCAGTGGACGCTCTGGGCCGACAAGGTCATCACCTTCTGAGGCCGGGCGAGACCCGGCACACGCCCGTTCAGCGGCCGGGTGGCGGCTCGACCAGCGAGCCGTAGGCGGCCAGCAGCGCCTGCGCCTCGTCGTCGTCGCCGGCTTCGGTGACCTCGGGCTCGGCCACGGCGGCGGTCACCCGCGCGCGGTCGATCGCCTGGCGGGCGACGTCGGGCGGCGAATCCAGCGCCGCGGCGGCCTCGCCGCTGGGCGGGCCTTCGCGGCGCAGCCGCTCGGCCACCGCCACCGCCATGCGCGAACGCAGGCAGGCCAGGCCACGCGCCGACCAGTTGCTGACACGCTCCTCGAACTGCTCGAGCGCACGCTGCAGCACGTCCAGCGGCACACGTTCCAGCGCCTGCCAGCCGAGCCGGCCGAGCGCGTGCTCGACCACCGCCAGATGGCGCATCGTCGAGCGCGCGGTGTGATCCTCGTCGAGCAGGCCGGTGAGCTCGTCGCGGGCGGCCCGCAGTTCGGCGTGCTGGCGGCGGCGTTCCAGTTCCTCGGGTGTCGGCGGCGGCTCGGCGCCACCGTCGGCGCGCTTGAGCACGACGCGCACGCCGCCGGGGCCCCGCCGCAGCGCGAGGTCCTGGCGGAAGACGGCGTCGAAGGCCGTCCGCAGCAGACCGAAGGGCGATCGTGGGGAGCTCATCGTCTTCGATGAGTCGGCTTCCCGGGGCCCGCTGTTGAGGGCCCGAAAGCAACAAGCCGTAACCGCTCAGGCCGTGCAGGTGCGGTTCTTCCCGCTGCGCTTGGCTTCGTACAGCGCCTCGTCGGCGCGTTCGAGCGCGATCTCCAGCGCCTCGCCGGGGCGCCAGGCGGTGACGCCGGCGGAGAACGTGACGAAGACCTCGCGCTGCTCGTGCAGGAACAGCGCCTCGGTCAGGCCGCGCTGCAGCCGGGTCAGCGCCTGCTGCGCCTCGGCCAGCGGGGTGGCCGGCAGCAGCACGACGAACTCCTCGCCGCCGAAGCGCGCCAGATGGTCCACCGGCCGCAGGCGCTCGCGCACCGCGGCGGCCAGCGACTTCAGCGCCAGGTCGCCGGCGGCGTGGCCCAGCGTGTCGTTGAGCTTCTTGAAGTTGTCGATGTCGATCAGGCCGATCGCCAGCGGCGCCGCCTCGGGCCCGGCGCGGTCGACACGGGCGCGCTCGGCGTCGAAGGCCTGGGCCAGGCCGCGGCGGTTGGCGACCTGGGTCAGCGCGTCGGTCGAGACCTCGTCGGAGAGCCGCCGCAGCTCGCCCTCGAGCTCGCGCACGCGTGTCTCCAGCTCGGTCGCCTTGGCGTGTTCGTCCTCCATGCGGCGCTGCGCCGCGCCGACCAGCTGCTGCACGGCGCGGCTCTCGTCGACGATCTCGCGCACCACGCCGGCCAGGCTCTCCAGCGACTCGGCGCGTGCCACCGCCTCGGCATGGCGGCCGACGCTCTCGTGAAAGCGACCGGTGTGCTCGCCGAGCGCGCCGACCTCGCCGAGCAGGCGGTGGATCAGTCCCTTGAGCGCGTCGCGCGCGGCGTTGCGCTCGTCGCGCACGCGCTGCTGGCGCGCCCGCGTCTCGGCCAGCAGCTCGGTGGCCGCGCGCACGCCGCGTGCGGTGATGCCGTCGGCCAGGCGCTGCTCCAGGCTTTCGCACTGGCCGCGCGCCCAGCTGTCGTCCTCGGCGACCTCGACCAGGCCGCGGCCGAGCTCGCGGCACAGGTCGCCGAGCTGCTCGACGAGGTGGTGGCGGTGGGCGAACAGCCGGCGCGCACGTTGGCAGAGCTCGTCGACCTCGGCGACCCGTTCGGGCGACACGCCGTCGGCGGCGATGGCATCGGCCAGCGCGGCCAGGCGGTCGGCGAGCTCGGCGGCCCGCGGCTCGGCCGGCGGCAGGCCGGCCCGCACCGTGGTCTCCAGGCTGGCGACGACCGGCTGCCAGGGCGCGTCGGGCAACGCAGCCTCGGCACCGGGGGCCTCGTCCAGCGGCGCCGGCGCGGTGGGCGGCAGCTCCAGCGGCGTGTCGCCTTCGGCCGACGGGGCCTCGGGGTCTTCGTAGCGGTGGTCGCCGTCCCAGGCGCCGACCAGCGCCTGCAGGCGCTGCTGCAGGCGCTGCAGGTCGCCGCGGCTGCCGTCGAGCACCCGCTGCAGGCTTTCCTTCTTGCGCGCCGTGGTCCACTGCCGGCCGCCGCGCTCGACACCCTTGACGAGCTTCTCGACGAGCGCCGCCCAGACCGGGCCCTGGGCCTTGGGGTCGGCCGGCAGCGGCAGGCCGGCCTCCTCGGCGTAGGCACGGGCGTAGTGTTCGGGGGTCGGCTCCAGCTTGGCCATCGCCAGGCGCCGCAGCGCGCCCTTGGCGATCTGCGCCGGGGTGGGCGCGTTCATCAGCGATCGTGCGCGGCGGCCGCGAGGCCGGCGCCGGCGGCCGCGGGCAGCGGCAGCGCCATCGTCGCGAACCAGTGTTCAAACTGCGGTGCCGGCACCGGCCGGCCGATGTGGTACCCCTGCATGCGGGTGCACTCCAGGCTGTGGAGCAGCTCCACCTGATGCTCGGTCTCGACGCCCTCGGCGATGACACGCAGCGACAGGTGCCGCGCCAGCGCGATGATCGTGCGCACGATGTGCACGGCGGTGGGCTCGATGCCGAGCTTGGCGACGAAGCTGCGGTCGATCTTGAGTTCTGCGCAGTGCAGCCCGGACAGGTGCGACAGGCTGGAATAGCCGGTGCCGAAGTCGTCGATGGAGACGTCGACGCCGATCTGGTGCAGCCGGCGCAGCGCCGGGCCGACGCCGACGACGTCGCGCATCAGGCTGGTCTCGGTGATCTCCAGCGACAGCAGCCGGCGCGGGCCGCCGCCGTCGGAGGTCAGCTGGTCGATCAGGTCGATCAGCTCGTTGCGCAGGAAGAGCTTGGGCGGCAGGTTGACGGCGATGGTGCCGTCGAAGCCGAAGTCGGCCTGCCAGCGGCGCGCCTGCGCGGCGGCCTCGCGCAGCGCCCACTCGGACATGCCGAGGATGTCGCCCGACTCCTCGGCCAGCGGGATGAAGTCGCCCGGCATCACCAGGCGGCCGTTGAAGCGCCAGCGCATCAGCGCCTCGACGCCGACCAGGCGGCCGCTGGCGACGTCGACCTGCGGCTGGTAATGCAGCTCGAGCTCGCCGCGCCCGGCCGCGCCGGGCAGCGCCGCCTCGAGCATCGGCCGCTGCAGCAGGCCGGGGCCGTAGACCATGCTCGAGTCGCGCTCCTTCTTGGCCTCGTACATCGCGAGGTCGGCGTTGCGGTGCAGCTCCTGCACCGTCTCGCCGTCGTCGGGGAACAGGGCCACGCCGACGCTGCCGGTGACGACCCGGTCGTGGACGCCGGCCAGGCGCATCGGCTCGCGCAGCGCGAGCACGATGCGCTGCGCGACGCGCTCGGCGTCGGCCGGGTCGGTGACCTCGGGCAGCAGCACGACGAACTCGTCGCCACCGACACGGCCGACGGTCTCCAGGTCGCGGTGGGCCCGCGGGCCGGCGGCCTCGACGGCGCTGTCGTCGATGTCGGCGTGGTAGCGGATGCAGCCGCGCAGCCGCGTGGCGACCTCGCGCAGCACCTCGTCGCCGACCTGGTGGCCCAGCGTGTCGTTGATCTGCTTGAAGCGGTCGAGGTCGATCTGCAGCAGCGCGACGCGGTGGCGCAGGCCATGCTGGCGGCTGGCCTCGAGCGCGAGGTTGGCGCGGCGGATGAACTCGCGCCGGTTCGGCAGCTCGGTGAGCATGTCGAAGGCGGCGTGATAGCGCGACTGGCTCTGCGCGCGGTGGCGGTCGGTGATGTCCTGCAGGAAGCCGTCGTAGCCGACGAAACGCTTGTGCTCGTCCTCCTCGGCCTTGCCGGCGACGTGCACGACGAGCAGGCCGTCGTCGAGCGTGAGGTCCTGGTCGAGCGCGCGGCGCTGGGCGACGCGGTCGCGCAGCAGCCGCAGCGACGGCAGGCGCAGGGCCCGCGGCACGCGCCGCAGCAGCGAGCGCAGCGTCGGCGGCCGGCCGCCGACGCGGAGCACCTCCAGCGCCTCGCGCGACAGCGTCAGCCCGCCGCCCTGGCGCCACTCGAAGCTGCCCATGCGCGCGAGCTGCTGCGCGCGCGCCAGCTTCTCGCGGTTGCGGTCGAGCTCGACGGTGGTGCGCGCCGCGCGCAGCACGTACTCGAGGCGGCGCGCCAGCAGGCTCCAGTTCAGCGCCCGGTCCTTGTCCTTGGTGTAGAAGTCGGTGGCGTGCACGTCGAAGGCGTGCTTGATCGAGGCCTCGTCGTCCAGCCCGGTGAGCATGACGATCGGCAGGCGCTCGAAGCCCGGCAGCGCGCGGATGCGGGCGCAGGTCTCGAAGCCGTCGAGGCCCGGCATCTGGGCGTCGAGCACGACCAGATCGGGCTTGCGATCGCGCAGGATGGCCAGCGCCTCCTCGCCGCGCGTGGCCTCGACGATGGCGAAGCCGCGCTCGCGCAGCGCGATGGCGGTGGTCAGCAGGCCGACCTCGTCGTCGTCGACGAGCAGGACCTCCGGGCGAGCGAGAAGCGCCGCGTCGTCGCGGCGCGGAGGGATCGGATCGTGTGCCGGGGCCCTCACGTTCGCAGCGCCGCGACCACGGCACGCAGCGCGCGCTGGGCCTCGTCGAGCAGGGCCTGCACGCGCGGCGCGATGTCGGCGGTGTCGCCGGCGCGCACGCGGCGCTCGACCTCGGCGCACAGCGCCGACAGCTCGAGCGCGCCGACGCTGGCCGACGAGGACTTGACCTTGTGCGCGACCTCGCCGACGGTCTTCAGATCGCCGGCGTCGCGCGCCAGGGCCAGGCGCTCGAGGTCACGGCCGAGCGCGGTGCGGAAGGTCTCGAGCACGCGGCCGACGACGCCGAGACTGCCGTCGGGGTCCAGTTCACGCAGGCGCGCGAGCGCGGTGTCGTCGAGCATCGGGGCGGGGGCGTCGTGCGGAATGTTCTGGCCAGTCATAGGCGGGGCTGCGAGGCAAGCTCCATGCCGCCGGTCAGGCGGCGAGGATGGCGCCCGGCGCGGCGGTGGTCAAGCGGGGTCACGACAGGCGGCACCACGGACGCCGCCGCGGTGAGCAATCTTGCCGCAGCACCTCGTGCGCGGCGTCTCCGCCGCGCCCCGGCGACCGGCACGTGCCCGCGCACCATACCCGTTTCCGGCGCCGCTTTCGTGTCCTGCCGCAGGCTTGCTGTCGACAGCGTCGGCCGCAGCCCCCGTCCGTACAATCGTTCACATGCTCGTCACCCGCCACCGCCTGCGCCACGCCGGCAGCGCTCTCGCGCTGCGCCTGGCCGGCATCGCGGGGCTGCTGTCGATGACCGGCTGCACCGGCGGCGGCGACCGCGGCGCGCTCTTCGGCGGCCTGGCCCTGGTGGGCGTGGGCGCCGCCGCCTACACGCTGGGCGGGCTGCGCGAACGCCAGGCGGCGCAGGCCGCGCTGCGGGGCGCCCGCGCCGCGCGCCGCGAGGCCGAGTCGCTGCTGGACGGCTGGGTCTGGCGCAGCGACGCGTCGCACCGCCTCGTCGCGCTGCAGCCGCCGGCCGGCAGCAGCGTCGGCGGCCCGGCCGCCGGCGGCCCGCTGTGCGAGCAGTTCGAGACCTCGCATCCCGAAGCCGACGGCGATCTCGGCGCACGGCTGGCGACGCAGCGCGCCTTCCGCGCGCTGCGCGTGCGCCTGCGCGCCGACGGCAGCGCCTGGCGGCTGCGCGGCGCGCCGAGCTTCGACGAACTCGGCCGTTTCGACGGCTTCAGCGGCACCGCCGAGCCGGTGGCGGCGCAGGACGCGCTGGCGGCCGACCATGCGGCGCTGCAGGCGGTGCTGCAGGCCGTCGACGTGCCGGCGCTGCTGGCCGCCGGCGACGGCCGCGCCGACGGCTGGGCGCTGCGTGCCCTCAACCCGGCGGCCCGCCGCTGGCTGGAGCGCGACGCCCCAGCCTGGGGCGAGGTCCTCGCGCGGCTGCCGGCCGCGGTGCGCGAGGCGCTCGCCGCCTCGGCGCCGGGCAGCGCGACGGAGGTCGACGGCTGGGTGCTGCGCCGCTGCGACATCGAGGCCGAGGCCGGGCTGCTGGTGATGCAGGCCGCCCGCGCCGGCGAAGAAGGCGACGGCGCGGCGTTCAGCTTCACCGTCTCGCACGACCTGCGCGCGCCGATCCGCGTCGTCGAGGGCTTCACGCGCATCCTGAAGGAGGACTACGGCCGCCAGCTCGACCGTCTCGGCAACGAGCACCTGGACCGGGTGCTCGGCGCGGCGGCGCGCATGAACCACATGATCGACTCGATGCTGGCGCTGGCCAAGCTGTCGCAGCAACCGCTGGCACGCCAGCCGGTGGACCTGTCGCAGCTCGCGGCCTGGGTCGTAGACGACCTGCGCCGGCAGTCGCCGCCGGAGCGCCGCGTCGAGGTCGAGATCGAGCCCGGCCTGGCGACGCGCGGCGACCCGACGCTGCTGCGCCTGGTGCTCGAGAACCTGCTCGGCAACGCCTGGAAGTACAGCGCGCGCAACCCGAAGGCGCGCATCGTCTTCGCCAGCCAGCCGCACGAGGGCCGCGTCTCGTACTACGTGCGCGACAACGGCGCGGGCTTCGACATGCGCTCGGCCGACCGGCTGTTCGGCCTGTTCCAGCGCCTGCACAGCGCCAGCGAGTTCCCCGGCAGCGGCGTCGGCCTGGCGTCGGTGCGGCGCATCGTGCGCCGCCACGGCGGCGAGGTCTGGGCCGAGGCCGAACCCGGCCGCGGCGCGACCTTCCACTTCACGCTGCGCGACTGAGGCGCGCCGCGCCTCAGGACGAGCGCGCGAGCTCCTCGACCGCGGCGACCAGCCGCTCGGCCTGCGCCGTCTCGGCGATGCCCTGCTCGGCGGCCATGCGCTGCAGGCGCTGGCGCGCCGCCTGGCGCGACAGCGAGTGGCGGTGCATCAGCACGCCGACGGCCAGCGGCAGCGGGTCCGACAGCGGCTCGGGCGCAGGCGCGGCGGCGGCCACCACCGGCGCGACCGCCGGCGGCGGCGCGAGCTGGCCGGCGCGCAGCCGCGCGAACGCGTCGTCGACGGTCGGCAGGATCTGGTCGATGTCCAGCGGCTTGATGAGGTAGGCCACGGCACCGAGCTCGTGCACCTTGGCGATCGTCGCCTCGTCGGCAAAGGCCGACAGGAACATGAACGGGATGCGGGCGACGTCACGCAGGTACTCGGCGACGTCGAAGCCGCTCTTGCCTTCCATGCGGATGTCCAGCAGCGCGATCTCGGGGCGCAGCTGGCGGGCCTTGAGAATGGCCTCGTCACCGTTGTCGGCGTCCACGACCTCGTACCCCGCCTGCGCCAGACCGTGTGTCACGGCGGCGAGCACGAGGCGGTCGTCGTCCACCACCAGAATCCTGCCCTTCGAAGCCATCGAACCGTCGCCCTCCGCGCGACCGCCGCTATTCTCGCCTACGGCTGCAGCAGAACACGCGGCGGACGCAGCAGGATGCGCGCACGGACCTCGCCACCCGCCTGTTCGAGGGACAGCGTGGCCCCGCGCGGCAGCAGCGAACGCACCAGCGCCAGGCCGCCCATGCCGCGCGGCACCTGGTCGATGTCGAAGCCCTCGGCCAGGCGGCCGGGGTTGCGCACCTCGACGACGAGCTCGCCGGCGGCCTCGCCCGGCGTGATCAGGCACTGCAGGTCGCCTTCGGGCGCGTGCTTGACGGCGTTGGCCAGCAGCTCGTTGACGCACAGCGCGATCGGGATCGCCTCGGCCTCGGGCAGCAGGTAGCGCTCGGCGCCCGGCGCGGCGGAGAACAGCACCGGCCGGCCGAAGGCCCGGCGCACCGACTGGGCGATCGCGCCGACCACGGCGGCCGCACCCAGCGGCCCGCTGCGCACCTGCAGGCCGAAGACCTGGGCGATGGCCTGCACCTGGGCCTCGGCCTCGAACAGCAGCCAGCCCATCTCGGGGTGCTGCTTGGCGTTGTGGCGCAGCAGCCCGGCCACGCCCTGCAGGTTGTTCTTGATGCGGTGGTGCACCTCGCGCACCAGCGACTCGCGCTGCACGATCTCGGCCGTCAGCCGCGCCTGCTCGGCCTCGCGCTCCTCGGTGACGTCGCTGGCCACCAGCAGCAGCAGCGGCGCGCCCACCGGCCCGGCCACCGGCGCGATGCGCGTGTCCCAGACCGTGGTCTGCCCGGCGGCGCCGAGCTCGCGCAGCTCGTGGCGCTGCAGGTCGGTGCCGGCGGCCGCGGCACGCAGCCAGTCCTCGACGGCCTGCGCGGTGGCAGGCTTGCAGAGCTCGGCCGGCGTGCGCCCCAGCGCCTCGTCGACCGGGCGGCCGAACAGCGTCGCGGCGACGTGGTTGCATTCCTGCACACGCAGCTCGGCGGCGTCGAACAGCGCGATCGCCAGCGGCGCGGTCTCGATGATGCGGCGCAGCGACTCGCGCGCCTGCTCGATCGCGATCTGCGCCTGGCGGCGGCGCTCGACGTCGAGCAGCGCGAAGGTCAGCTGCGGGCCGCTGGACTCGCTGGCGGTGGCGACGACGCTGCCGACGACCCAGAACTCGCGCCCGTCGCGGGCCTGCAGCCGGCACTCGAAGGGCTCGGTCTCGCCGGCGGCCAGGCGCTCGCTCCAGTCGCCGCGGCGCAGCGGATGCTCGTCCTCGGGCGTGGCGACGGTGGCGATCGGCCGGCCGATGAAGTCGGCCAGCTCGCCGGCGAACATGCGCTGCGCCGAGCGGTTCATCCAGGTGATGCCGGTGTCGCCGACGGTGACGATGCCCACCAGCACCGAGTTCAGGATCGCCCGCGTGCGCTCGGCCTGCACCTGCAGCGAACGGCGCGCGCGCACCGCCGCGTCGATGTCGACGAAGGAGCAGATCAGCCCGGCGCCGGCATCCTCGGCGTCGACCGGGCGCACCGCGGCCTGCACCCAGACCAGTTCGCCATCCTTGCGGCGCAGCGTGCGTTCGCCGTTGAAGCGGCCTTCGGTGGCGAGCGCGTCGCGCACCTCGCGCTCGCGCTGCTCCCATTCGCCTTCGGGGCACAGGCTGGCGGTCGGCAGCTGCACCAGCTCCTCGGGCCGGTAGCCGGTGAGCCGCGACAGCGCCTGGTTGGCGCGCTCGATGCGCGGGCCGCGCATCGTCGCGATGCCGACGTCGGACAGGTCGAACATCAGGTCGCGCTCGCGCAGCAGGCGCTCGAGTTCGCCCTGCTGCGCCTTCAGCGAGGAGATGTCGGTCAGCACCGCCACGGCCTCGGCCTCGGCCTCGGGCAGCGCCGACTCGGCGCGGTGCACCGACAGCGAGTACCAGACCGGCTGGCCGCGGCGTTCGCCGGCGACGAGCTCGGTCTCGTAGCCGCGGCCCTCGGCCATCGCGCGCGTGATCTCGGCGGCGATGCCGCCGCTGCCGTCGGGCGCGCCGAAGAGCTGCTGCAGCGAGGCCCCGGCGGCGGCGCCGGCGGCGACGCCGAGCATGCGCTCGAAGCGGTGGTTGCAGCGCACCAGCAGCGCCCCGCGCAGGTAGGCGATGCCGGCGTTGGAGCCGTCGAGGATGGTCGTCAGCTCGCGCAGCAGCTGCTCGTTGCGGCGCTGCGCGACCTCCTGGTCGGTGACGTCCAGCGTGACGACGGAGGTCGTGCGGCCGCCCGACAGCGCCCCCGGCTCGACCCGCGTGAGCAGCCAGCGCAGCCCCAGCTCGGGGTGGCGCACGGCGTAGCGCACCTCGGCGCGTTCGCCCAGGCGCAGCGCACGCTGCAGGCGCTCGTACTCGGCCATCGACTCGGGCTCGACGAGCTCGCGGCCGATGCCCTGCAGCCCGGCGCCGGCACGTTTGCCGGCGGCCGCCGGCGCCGGCCGCGGCCGGTCGGAGACCAGCCAGCCGCGCGCCGGGTCGTAGGTGGCGACACCGATGCTGGCGGTGTCCATCAGCATGCCGATCTCGAGCTGGGCGAGGTCGCGCTCCTCCTCGGCGCTGCGGTCCTCGACGACGGCCATCACGCGGCGCTGGCCGGCCTCGGTGGCCCAGCCCGACAGGCGCGCGCCCAGCCGCCGCCGGCGTCCGCCGGGCAGCGGCACCAGCGCCTGGCGCTCCAGCGGCGGCGCGCCGGGCACGAGCGCGGCCAGCGGCGCGCCGTCCTCCCAGCCGAGCAGCGCCTGCAGCGCCTCGTCGGCATCGGCCAGCAGCACCGGCACCTGCTCGAGCAGCGCCTCCAGCGCGGGGTTGGACGTCAGCACCAGGCCGGCGTCGTCGTAGACCAGCATGCCGGCACGCGCCAGCTCGAACCAGCGCAGCAGCTCGTCCTGGGCGCGCCGCGCATGCACGCGGGCGTGGTGTTCGGACGTGACGTCCTGCCAGACGACCAGCCACAGCGGCGGCGCGCCGGCCGGCGCCAGGTTCTGCGGCACCAGCATGAACCAGTGGCGGCCGCCGCGGGCGTCGGCCAGGCTGCGCGGCGCGGCCGGCAGCGGCACGCCGGCGGCCAGCGCCGCGCGCAGCTCGGCGCGTGCAGCGAGGTGCGCGCCGGCCTCCTCGGGCAGCTGCAGCTCGGCCGGGTCGCGGCCGACCAGCGCCTCGCGCGCATAGCCGCTCAGCTCGACGAAGGCGTCGTTGGCGTCGAGGATGCGGAAATCGTCGTCCTGCAGCGTCGCGGCGAACGGCGAACTCCACAGCAGAGCGACGGCGCGGCGCGCCTCGTCGGTGCTGCGCGCGGCGTCCAGCGGCAGCGGCGGGCGCGGCGGCGGCAGCTGCGGCTGCGGCACGACGCGCAGCGAATGGCCGCCGCCCAGCGCCCGCGTGGCCAGGCGCAGCAGCGTGCCGTCGGTGCCGGGCAGCAGGGTCTCGCTGCGGTCGGGCAGCGCGAAGGCGCGGTCGAGCCAGCGGATCGCGTCGACGCCGAGCACCGGCGCGAGCTGCAGCGTGCCCTGCCCCGGCTCGCAGCCGAGCAGGCGCAGCGCGGCCTGGTTGCAGGCGCGCAGCACGCCGCGCGCGTCGAACCACAGCAGCGCGTCGGCGACCTCGTCGAGCAGCGCCGCGAGCAGTTCGGGCGAGGAGGCGGAAGTCGTCGGCGTGGCCAAGGTCGGGACGTCAGTCCAGCGACCGGGCCGACGCGAGCGCGGCGAGCACGGCGCGGTTGACCTCGCCCTGGGCCAGCAGCAGGGTCTCGGCGCGTTCGCGGATGTCGAACACCGATTCCTGCTCGATCGCGCGCACCAGCTCGAGGAAGGGGTGGAACGGGCCGGTCTCGTCGACCAGCGCCTGGCGCACGCGCTCGGGCACCGGCACGCTCTTCAGCAGGTCGGCCACCGGCTGCTGCAGCAGCTGGTCGAGCAGCGAGAACACGCCGCAGATGAACATCTCGCCGCGCATCTCGGCGTCGTCGCTGCCGCGCGCGAGCTCCTCCATCAGCAGCCCGCGGCGCACCGCCTCGTACATCAGCGGCTTGGCCGCGGCCGAGCGCGACGACGAGGCCAGCAGCAGCGCCAGCCAGCGCTTCAGGCGCTGGTAGCCGAGCATCATCAGCGCATGGCCGAAGGAGCTGATCTCGACCGACAGGCCGAAGGCCGGCGAGTTGAGGTAGCGCAGCAGCCGGAAGCCCAGCGTCGGGTCGCGCTTGATGATGGCCTCCAGCCGCGCGACCGGCTCCTCGCGGTCCACGCCCTGGATCAGCTGCATGACGACCTGCACGTCCGGCGGCACGCCCTGGCGGCCGGAGCGCGCCACCGGCTCGTCGCTGGGCCAGCCCAGCGTGGCGATGGCGCCGCGCTGCAGCGCCGCGTCGACGGCGCCCATCGTGCGCGCGCCGGCGCGCAGCTCGGCCAGGCCGGCGAGCGCGGGGCCGGCCGCGGCGGCGTCGTGGTCGAGGATCGCGAACGAGAACGCCGACAGCACCTGCGGCGGCAGCGGCGCCAGCGGCCGGCCCTTGACGAGCAGCGTGCCGCCGGCCTCGGCGTGGGCGACCAGCGCCTGGGCGAAACGCGGTTCGGCAGCCAGGAAGGCCGGCACCTCGATCATGGCCTGCGGCCGCGGCGCGGCGGCCAGCACGTCGGCGAGCAGGCGCTCGCCGGCCAGGTTCAGCGACACCGGCCGCAGCGTCGCCGCCGGGCGGGCGCCGCCGGGCGCCAGCGGCCGCGGGTTCAGCGACAGCGCCGGCGTGCCGGCGTCGGCCTCGGGCGGCCAGACCGCGTCGACGGCGGCCAGCAACGCGTCGACGTCGCAACCGGCGTCGGGTTGTTCGGGGAAGACCGTGAGACGGGTCGCGACGACGGCGTGCTGGCGGTCGATGACCGGGCTGAAGCCCAGGGCCACCGGGCCCAGGATCGGGAGGTCGTGCATCAGGCGCTGAGGTACTGGAACAGCGATTGCCGCTGCACCAGGGAATACGTCTTCAGTGCCGCATCGTAGCCGGTTTGCCTGTTCTGGAAGTCGGAGATCGCCTGCACCATGTCAAGGTCCTCGGCGTTGGAACGCTCGGTCTTGGCGGCGAGCTTGCTCTCGGCGATGCGGCTCTCGACCATGTCGGTGCGGTTCAGCGCCTCGCCGGCGGCGGCGCGCGAGGTGAGCACGTTGTTCATCACCGCGTCGATGTCGGCCAGCCCTTCCTTGACCGCGGTCGAGACCTCGGCTTCGCTGAGCGTGCCGTCCGAGAGCTTGCCGATCACGGTGTCCAGCGCGGTGAAGACCGAGACCGTGCCGGTGCCCGACGGGTCGCGTGCACCCAGCCAGGCCTGCCGGCCGTCGACCGACAGCGGCAGGGCCTCGTCCGAGGCGGCGCTGATCTCGCCCTCGGCGCCGCGGAAGATGACGCCGCCCGGCGTGTCGACGAACGGCGGCGAGTCGGCGCCCTGCCCGGCGAAGACGTAGCCGCCGGCACCGTCGCCGCGGTTGGCCACGCCCAGCAGCTGCGCGCGGATGCCGCGCAGCGCGTCGGCCAGCGTCTCGCGGTTGCTGGCCCCGTAGCTGCCGTTGCCGCCCTGGACGACGAGTTCGCGCGCCTGCTGCAGCAGGTCGCCGGCATTGCCCAGCGCCGACTCGGCCTGCAGCATGACGTTGCGGCTGGCCTCCAGCGCACGCTGGTTGGCCTCGCTGCGCACCATCGCGGCGAGCGCGCGCTCGGCGCGTGCAGCGGCCACCGGGTCGTCGCTGGCGGTGACGACCCGCTTGCCGCTGGTGAGGCGGTCCTGCGCGTCGGACAGCCCTTCCTGGCGCTTCTGCAGGTTCTTGATCGAGGTCTCGAAGGCGTTGGCAGCGGTGATTCGCATGGCGTTTCAGCCTCTTGGAAGGCGGCCTCAGCGGGCCGCGGTCTGGAGCAGCGTCTCGAAGACGCTCTGGGCCACCTGCAGCACCTTGGCCGCGGCCTGGTAGCTCTGCTGGTACTGGATGAGGCGCGCGGCCTCCTCGTCGAGGTTGACGCCGGAGACCTCGCTGCGCGCGAGCTCGGCCTGGTTGGCCACCGAGGTCGAGATCGTCGAGGCGGCCTTGGTCGTCTGCACGCGCACCGCGATGTCGGCGAGCGCGGCGGCGTAGGCGTCGGTGGCGACCATGCCGCCGCTGTAGACGCCGCCGCTCTCGCTGCGGCCGACGATGGCCTGGTCGCGCAGGCCGGCCAGCGCCAGCGCGTTGCCGTTGTTGGCGCCGACGTAGGCCGGCGCGATCGTGTTGACGGCGATCGTGTCGCCGGCCCTGGGCACGCCGGCCAGGCGCAGCCGGGCGCCGTTGATCGAGTCGGGTTCGGGCGGGACGATGCCCTCCTCGTTCCAGTCCAGCGGGCCGGTCGTCGTCGACGTGCCACCGCCGTCGGTGACGGTCCAGCTGTACTGCAGCTGGCCGGAGGGCGTCGTCGAGAAGCTGATCGCCGCGCTGGCCGTCATGTCCGGCGTGCGCACCATCGTCAGCGAGGCCACCGACGCGGTGCCGGTGTTGGCGGAGCCCACCGAGGAGACCAGCGGCGAGGCGGCGGCGATCTGGCGCGGGTCCTGCAGCAGCGCGTTCATGCCGCTGGCGGCGCGCGCCACCGGCTGCAGCAGGAAGCGGTCGCTGGCCGCCGGCGTGCCGCTGACCGTGACCTCCAAGCCCTCGACCTCGAAGCGGCCGCTGGCGTCGGCGGTGCGCTGGAAGGTCTCCTGCGGGTTCGACAGGCGCGTGATGACGTAGCCGTTGGCCGTCGCCGGGTCCGGGCGCACCAGGTAGTCCGACGCCTTCAGCACGGTGCCGTCGGGCGCGGAGATGCTGAGCGTGGCGGCGAAGTTGCCGCTGGCGTCGCGCGAGTTGTTGATGTCAGAGCGGGCCGACGGCGCGCCGACCTGGAACAGCGGCTTGCCGGTGTTGCCGTTGAGGTCCAGCCCCAGGCTCTGCTGGCCGTTGACCGCCGAGGCCACGCCGGCGGCGAGCTGGCCGACGAGGTTGCGCGCGTCGACCAGGTCCTCGTTCTGGAAGCGCAGCAGCGCGGTCATCGAGCCGCCGCCCAGCGAGTTCTCGTCGAGCATGCGCAGCTTGTCGCCGTCGACCAGCGCCAGCGCCGAGCGCGAGGTGTCCAGCGGGTCGGTGGTGACGCGCATGTCCACCGAGGTCGCGCCCAGCACCAGGTTCTGGCCGCCGGCGACGAAGACGCCGACGGTGCCGTCGTCGGCCATCACGGTGCTGACCTGGATCTTGGAGGACAGCTCGCTGACGATGCGGTCGCGCTCGTCGAGCAGGTCGTTCGGCGGCTGGCCCAGGCCGCGCGCGGCGGCGATCTGGTCGTTGATCTTGGCCAGGCTCTTGGTCAGGCCGTTGACCGCCGAGACGGTGGTCTTCAGGTCGGCGGTGACGCCGGCCTGCAGCGTGTCGATCTGGCCGGCGGCGGCATTGAAGCGCGTCGCCAGGTCCTGCGCACGCGCCAGCACGACCTGGCGCGTGGCCGTGTCGCCGGGCCGCGAGGCGAGGTCGACCATGGCGTTGAGGAAGTTGCCGACGCTGTAGCCCAGGCCGCTCTCGCCGGTCGGGAACACGTCCTCCAGCAGCTGCAGCCGCTGCGACAGCGTCTCGTCCATCGCCGCCAGCGACTTGGCCGAGGCCGCCGCCCGGGTGAGGAACTGGTCGTGCGCGCGCGTGACGCTGGCCACGTCGACACCCTTGCCGAAGAAGCCGGCCCCGGTGTACTGGCCCTTGGCCGTCGCCAGCTCGGCCTGCTGGCGCGAGTAGCCGGGCACGTTGGCGTTGGAGATGTTGTGCCCGGTGACCTGCATCGAGGCATAGCTTGCCGTCATGGCACGCATGCCCAGCGACATCAGCGATGAAGCGGCCATCCCTTACCCCAGGCTGCGCTGCACGCGCAGCGTCGTGTTGATGACGCGGGTGAGCTTGTCCGCGTACGCCGGGTCGGTGGCGTAGCCGGCCTTCTGCAGGCCGCGCGCGAACGTGCTCGCGTCGGTGGCGCCGGCCACCGTGTCGCGGTAGCGCGGGCTCTCGGAGATCAGCTTCGCGTAGTCGGCGAAGGACTCCTCGTAGCTGGCGTAGGCGCGGAACTTCTGCACCATCTTCTGCGCCTTGCCGTCGACGTACTCGGTGGTCGTCACCTCGGCGACCGGGCCCTTCCAGCTGGCGCCGGCCTTGATGCCGAAGAGGTTGAACGACGGCGAGCCGTCGGCGTGGCGGATCTCCTTGCGGCCCCAGCCGGTCTCGTGCGCGGCCTGGGCGATCATGAACTCCGACGGGATGCCGGTCTTCTGCTCGGCGCGCTCGGCGGCGCCGGCGTGCTGCTGCACGAAGCCGGCGGCGCCGGTCTGCGGGATGCGCGTGGCCTGCGGCCGCGCCGACAGCGGCGCCGGCGTGTTGTTGGCCGAGCCGGTGACCGGGATCGGCCCCGGCGCCATGCCCATCTGGCGCTCGAGCTGGCGCGCGATGACGTCGGCCAGCCCGCCCGGCAGCCCCGAGAGCTGGCCGGCATACTGCTCGTCGAGCATCTCGGTGCCCATCTTGCGGCCCGGGTCGTCGGACAGGCCGGTGGCCATCGTCGACTGGCGCATGCTCTTCAGCAGCTCGTTCATGAACAGGCGCTCGAACTGCTTGGCGGCCTCGCGCACCGCGGCCTTGGGGTCGTGCTGGGCCTTGGCCTGCAGCGAGGCCAGCGAGCGCGAGTCGACCGACAGCGAGGACGGGCCGGCAGCCATCAGATCACCTCGATCTCGGCGTTGAGCGCGCCGGCGCTCTTCATCGCCTGCAGGATGGCCAGCAGGTCCATCGGCGTGGCGCCCAGCGAGTTCAACGCCTTGACGACGTCGGCCAGCTTGGTGCCCGCGGGCAGCTGCACCAGCGAGCCGCCCTGCTGGGTGATGGCGATGTCGGACTTGGCCGACTCGACCGTCTGGCCCTGGCCGAAGGGGTTGGGCTGGCTGACCTGCGGCGTGGTGCTGATCGTCACCGACAGGTTGCCGTGGGCCACGGCGCAGGCGCCCAGCGTCACGGCGTCGTTCATCACCACCGAGCCGGTGCGCGCGTTGAGCACCACGCGCGCGGCGGGCTTGGCGATCTCGACCGTCAGGTTCTCGATGTCGGCGAGGAAGGCGATGCGCTCGCCCGGCGCCTGCGGCGCGCGCACGCGCACGCTGCGCCCGTCGAGCGCGACGGCGGTGCCCTGGCCCTTGGCGCGGTTGATCGCGTCAGCCACGGCGCGGGCGGTGGCGAAGTCGTCTGCCTGCAGCCCGAGCTGCACGCCGTCGCCGTCGAGCAGCGGCGTCGGCACGGTGCGCTCGACGGTCGCGCCCATCGGGATGCGGCCGGCGCTCAGGTGGTTGATCTGGACCTTGGAGCCGTTGGCCGAGGCGCCGGCGCCGCCGACGATCAGGTTGCCCTGGGCCAGCGCGTAGACGTTGCCGTCGGCGCCCTTGAGCGGCGTGGCGATCAGCGTGCCGCCGCGCAGGCTCTTGGCGTTGCCGATCGACGAGACGTTGATGTCGATCTGCTGGCCCGGCTGGGCGAAGGCCGGCAGCTGCGCGGTGACCATCACCGCGGCGACGTTCTTCAGCTGCATGCTGCTGCCGGCGGGCACGGTGACGCCCATCTGCTGCAGCATCGCCGTCACGCTCTGCGTCGTGAACGGGGTCTGGGTGGTCTGGTCGCCGGTGCCGTCGAGGCCGACGACGAGGCCGTAGCCGACGAGCGCGTTGGCGCGCACGCCCTGCACCGCGGCGACTTCCTTGAGCCGCACCGCGGCGGCGGCCGGCGCGGCGGCGAGCACCGTCAGCGCGGCGGCGACGAGCAGGACGAGGCTTCGCATCGTGTCGCTCCTCACAGCGGCCACAGCACGCTGAAGAACACCCGGCTGAGCCAGCCGACGGCGTTGGTGTCGGCCTGGGCGCCGCGGCCGCGCTGCTCCAGCCGCACGTTGGCGATGCGCGTGCTCTGCACGACGTTGCCCGGCTCGATCGCGCGCGGGTCGACCTGGCCCGAGAAGCGCAGCACGTCGACGTTGGCGTTGACGCCGATCTGCTTCTCGCCGGCCACCAGCAGGTGGCCGTTGGGCAGCACGCCGCGCACGGTGACGGTGATCGTGCCCTGGAAGTCGTTGCTGTTCTGGGTGCTGCCCTTGCCGGCGAAGCTGTTCTCGGAGTTGGCGCTGACGGCGGCGCGGCGCAGCGCCGTGGCGGCGTTGATGCCGGGCAGCGCGGTGATGCCGCCGCTCAGGTCGGTGGTCTTGTCCAGCGAGCTCGTCGACTTGGCGGTGGCGCTGATCTTCTCGACGATGCGCACCTGCAGCGTGTCGCCGGCCTGGCGCGCGCGGTGGTCCTCGAACAGCGGCCGGTACTGCGAGGTCTGGAAGATCGCGCCGGTGCTCGGCGCCTCGGCCGCGACCACCGGCGGCGGCGTGTCGGCGCCGGTGGGCTGCTCGAACTGCACCGTCGGGTACATCGTCTCGCAGCCGGCGAGCGCCAGCGCCGCGGCGGCCAGGCAGGTCCTCACGAGCGTGTTCACAGCTGCCCCAGCTTCTGCAGCATCTGGTCGGAGGTCTGGATGGCCTTCGAGTTCAGCTCGTAGGCGCGCTGCGTCGCGATCATGTTGACGAGCTCCTCGACGACGTTGACGTTGCTGGTCTCGACGAAACCCTGCTGCAGCGCGCCGAGCTCGTTGGTGCCCGGCGTGCCGGTGTTGGGCGTGCCCGAGGCCGCGGTCTCGGCGTAGAGGTTGCCGCCCAGCGACTCCAGGCCGGCCGGATTGATGAAGTTCGCCAGCTGCAGCTGGCCGACGGTGGTCGGCGTGGCGTTGCCGGCGGTCGTCACCTGCACCGTGCCGTCGTCGGCCACGGTGACGGTCTTGGCGTCGGCCGGGATCGTGATGCCGGGCTGCACCGGGTAGCCCTGGTTGGTGACCAGCTGGCCGGCGTTGTCGACCTGGAAGCCGCCGTCACGCGTGTAGCCGGTGGTGCCGTCGGGCATCTGGATCTGGAAGAAGCCGTTGCCCTTGATCGCGATGTCGTAGCTGTTGCCCGTCTGCTGCAGGTTGCCCTGGCTGAAGTTGCGCGTCGTGCCGGCGGCGCGCACGCCCAGGCCGACCTGCAGGCCGGTCGGCAGCGTGCTCTGCTCGCTGCTGGCGGCCCCGGCCTGGCGCAGGTTCTGGTAGATCAGGTCCTCGAACTGGACGCCGCCGCGCTTGAAGCCGTTGGTGCCGACGTTGGCGAGGTTGTTGGAGATGACGTCCAGCTTGGTCTGCTGGCCCTCCATGCCGGTCTTGGCGATCCATAGCGAACGAAGCATGTCGGTTCCTCGGGGGGCGGACGGGTACGAGCGAATCTTGAGGGCGGACAAGCCCGGTCGAAACGCCGAAAACAGCCGCGTTGTGCCCGCATCTCCGCGCCGCCAACGAAAACGCCGCGCTCGGGGCGCGGCGTGTCGGGGGGCCGGGCCGGGGGCCCGGACTCAGGTCGCCAGCAGCTTGGTGGCGCCCTGCTCCTTCTGCTCGGCGGTCTGCAGCATCTTGATCTGCTGCTCGAACTGGCGCGCCGCGGAGATCATCTGCACCATGGTCTCGACCGGGCTGACGTTGCTGCCCTCGAGGGCGCCGTCCTGCAGCCGGGCGGCCGGATCGGCCGGCAGGTCGCCGTCGGCGGCGCGGAACAGGCCGTCGGTGCCGCGCGTCAGCGGCGCCTCGGGCGTGACCAGCTTGAGCCGGCCGATGGCCTGCGGCTTGCCGCCGTTGGCCGCCGCCGAGACGGTGCCGTCGGCGCCGATCGTCAGCGTCGCGTTGGCCGGCACCGTGATCGGGCCGCCGTCGCCGAGCACCGGCAGGCCCGACGGCGTGACCAGCACGCCCTCGGCGCTGACCTCCATCGAGCCGGCGCGCGTGTAGGCCTCGGTGCCGTCGAGCGACTGCACCGCCAGCCAGGACTTGCCGCGCATCGCGACGTCGAGGTTGCGGCCGGTGACCTGCAGCGGGCCGGACTGGTCGTCGTGGCCGACGGTGGACTCCAGCGCGTAGACCCGGGTGCTGGCGCCGTCGCCGCGCACCGGCACGGCACGGAAGGCCTGCAGCTCGGCGCGAAAGCCGGTCGTCGACGCGTTGGCCAGGTTGTTGGCGAGCACGTCCTGGCGCTCCATCGTCGCCTTCGCGCCGCCCATCGACAGGTAGATCAGACGGTCCACGGTTCAGCCTCCGCCGCGCGCGCGTTCAGCGCATGTTGACCAGCGTCTGCATGACCTGGTCCTGGGTCTTGATGGTCTGCGCGTTGGCCTGGTAGATGCGCTGCGCGGTGATCATGTTGACCAGCTCGCCGGTGAGGTCGATGTTCGACTCCTCCAGCGCGCCGGCCTGGATGACGCCCATGTTGCCCTCGCTGGGCACGCCGACGACCGCGTCGCCCGAGGCGTAGGTGCTGGCCCAGACGTTGCCGCCCAGCGGCTGCAGGCCCTGCGGGTTGCGGAAGTTGGCGAGTTCGAGCTGGCCGGCGGGCTTGCTCTGGCCGTTGCTGTAGCGCGCCAGCACGATGCCGTCGGCCTCGATCGCGATCGAGGTGAGCTGGCCGGCGGCGTAGCCGTTCTGCGTCAGGTTGGTGACGCCGAAGGTCTGGTCGTACTGGGTCGCGCTGGCCACGTTGACCGACATGTTCAGCGGCACCACGATGCGCGAGGTCTCGCGGCCGGTGACCGGGTCGGTGATGATCAGGTCGTTGGTGATGCTCAGCGCCAGCGCGTCGGCCGGGTCCGGCGAGGCCAGGCGGCCGGTGGTGTTGTCGAACTCCAGCGTCTGCCACTTCACCGGGTTGCCGGCGGCGTCGACGTTCACCGGCTGGCCGTTGGCGGTGACGTAGACGTTCCACTTGTCGTTCGACTCCTTCTGGAAGTAGTACGACAGCGCGACGTCCTGGCCCTTGGAGTCGTAGGCGACGACCGAGGTCGCGTTGTTGTAGGTCGACTTGTCGGTGAAGTCGATCTGCGGCGTCGCGGTGGCCGCCGGCGCCGTGACCACCGAGTCGGCCTTGAGGTTGAACTCCAGCTCGATCTTGCTCGTCGCGCTCGGCGCGATGCCGGCCGTCGGCAGCTTCAGCGGCTGCGCCAGGCCGGGCTGGATGGTGCCGGTGCCGTCGGCCGGGTAGCCCATCAGCTTGAGCTTCTCGTTGTTGACGATGTAGCCCTCGCGGTCGACCTTGAACTGGCCGTTGCGCGTGTACACGGTCGGGCTGACGCCGTCGGTCACCTGGAAGAACCCGGCGCCGTTGATCGCCATGTCCATCGCGTTGCCGGTGGTCGAGATGTTGCCCTGCGTGAACTGCTGCGACACCGCGCCCAGCGTCACGCCGATGCCGACGTTGTTGACCCCGGCGCCGTTGAGCGCGGTGGCGTACATGTCGGAGAACTCGGCGCGCGAGACCTTGGCGCCGTAGGTGTTGGCGTTGGCGATGTTGTTGCCGATGACGTCCAGGCTCTTGCTGGTCGCGTTGAGCCCGGAGAGACCTTGCTGGAAGCTCATCGTGTCGTCCTGTTCAGTTGTAGGCCTTGACGGCGGTGTAGTCGATGGCGCCGCTGTGGGCGAGTTCGAGCTGGAGCTTGCCGCCGGAGTTGCTGACCGCGGCCACCGTGTCGCGCATCAGCGGCGTCGTCTGCACGGTCGTCGTGCCGAGCTTGGCGGTGACGCGGAAGGTGTAGCCGCTGGGGTCCTCGACCTTGCTCGCGTCCCAGCTGAAGCTGTGCGTGCCGGCCTTGGCCGCACCGAGGTTGAGCGTGTCGGCGACGCGGCCCGAGGCGTCGAGGATCTCGACCTTGACCGAGTCCGCGGCGCCCGACAGGTCGATGCCGCCGACGCCCACGCCCTGGCGCACGTCCAGGTGCTTGCCCTCGACGGTGACGTCGCGGCCGATCAGCGAGGCGCCCTGCATGGCCTGCATCTGCAGGAACTGCGAGTTCAGGCCGGTGACCGTCTCGTTGAGCTTCTCGATGCCGGTCACGGTGTTGATCTGCGCCATCTGGCTCGTGACCTGCGCGTTGTCCATCGGATTCAGCGGGTCCTGGTTCTGCATCTGCGCGACCAGCAGCTTCAGGAAGCGGTCGGCGCTGGCCGACGCGGTGCCCGCGTTCTTGCTCTCGGTCGGGGTGTTGATCGCGGCGTAGGGATCGATGGTGGTCATCGCGTCTTCCGTTCAGGCTCAGGACTGGCCCATCTGCAGCGTCTTCTGCAGCAGGGTCTTCGCGGTGTTCATCACCTCGACGTTGTTCTGGTAGGAGCGCGACGCGGAGATCATGTCGACCATCTCCTGCACCGCGTTGACGTTGCTGAAAGTGACGTAGCCCTCGGCGTCGGCGGCGGGGTGCTTGGGGTCGTGCACGCGCCGGCCGGGGCTCGCGTCCTCGCGGATCGTCGAGACGCGCACGCCGGCGGCGCTGGCCGGGTCGGCGCCGGCGTCCATCAGCGCGGTCTGGAACACCACCTGGCGCGCCTTGTAGGCCTGGCCGTCGGGGCCGGCCACGGTGTCGGCGTTGGCGAGGTTGCTGGCGACGACGTTGAGCCGCTGGCTCTGCGCGCTGACCGCGCTGCCCGAGACGTCGAAGATGCGGAACATGCTCATGATTCGGTTCCTCAGCCCTGGTTGTGGCTCTTCATCGCGTCGGTCAGCGTCCTGACGCTGCCGTTGAGGAAGCGCAGCGAGGCCTCGAACTTCAGCGTGTTGTCGACGAAGGCCGCGCGCTCGCGGTCCATGTCGACGGTGTTGCTGTCGAGGTTGGTCTGGGACGGCGCGCCGTAGCGCAGGTCGGTCGCCGGGCGCTGGCGGCCGAAGCCTTCGGCCAGCAGGCCGCGGGCCACCGGCGAGCCGAGCTCGTTGCCGCCGCCGGCCGGTGCCGCGCCGCTGGCCGGCGGGCGCGGCAGCGAGGCGGTGGCCTCGCGCAACGCCTGCGAGAAGTCGAAGTCGCGCGCCACGTAGCCGGGCGTGTCGGCGTTGGCGATGTTGCTGGCGATCACGCGCTGGCGCTCCGAGCGCAGCGCGAGCGCCTGGGCCTGGAAGTCCAGCTGTCCGGTCAGGCGGTTGATCATGGGCTCGCGCTCCTTCGGGATGGTCCGCGCCGATTCTCGGCAGCCGGGGCCGCGGCTTGGGGCCGATAAGCGGGCACATCCCGGCGCTTTTCGCCGCCGTGCCCGCGCTGCCGACGTCTAGAGTGCGTCGCGTGGAAAAGGACTGCCCCCGCTCGCGAGGCACGGCCGGCGCCCTGCTGCTGGCCGCCGCGCTCGCCTGCCCGGGCCCGGCGGCGGCCGACACGCTGGCGCCGGCCACGCTGCAGGCCGTGCGCGCGCTGGCGCGCGACGCCGCCGCCGCGCTCGCCCCGGCCGGGCTGCGCGTCGAGGTCGTGCCCGGCCGGCTGGACCCGCGGCTGCGGCTGGCGCCCTGCAACCGCGTCGAGCCCTATCTGCCGACAGGCGTGCGCCCCTGGGGCCGCGCGCGCGTGGGCCTGCGCTGCCGCGACGGCGCCGTGCCCTGGAACGTCTTCCTGCCGATCACCGTCGAGGTCTGGGGCCCGGGCGTCGTCGCCGTCACGGCGCTGGCCCCCGGCACCGTGCTGGCCCCCGGCCAGCTGGCGCTGGGCGAGGTCGACTGGGCCGCGGCGGCGACACCGCCGCTGGCCTCGGTGCAGGCGCTGGAGGGCCGCACGCTGGCGCGGCCGCTGGCGCCCGGCCAGGCGCTGCGCCTGGACGCGCTGAAGCCGCGCGAGTGGTTCGCCGCCGGCGAGGTGGTCAGCGTCGTGGCACGCGGCGACGGCTACGCCGTCAGCACCCGCGGCGAGGCGCTGATGCGCGGCGTCGAAGGCCGGCCGGTGCGCGTGCGCACCGAGGCCGGGCGCATCGTCACCGGCTGGCCCACGGCCGAGGGGCGTGTCGATGTCGCCCGCTGAGCGCGATTCCCCCCGCATTCAGGGGACCGATGAAAAATCATCCCGCCGGGCCCTAAAGTTGGCTCTCCACGCTCCGATACAGCGATCATGTCATGGGAGGCTGCCCCGCCGGGACGGCTCCTGCTGGAGTTCAACATGAAGATCGGTCACCTCGATTCCACGTCGCCCGCCTCGGCGGTGAACGGCGACCGCAAGACGGGTTCGCAGGCACGCACGTCCGGCGCCACGGCCGAGCCGAGCGCCAAGGTCGAGCTGTCGTCGGCGGCCCTGGCCGCCAGCGACGCCGCCGACGGCAGCTTCGACGCCGCCAAGGTCGACCGCATCGCCCAGGCGATCCGCGAAGGCGGCTACCAGGTCGACGCCGAGAAGATCGCCGACAAGCTGATCGCCAATGCCCAGGAGCTCCTGGGCAGAACCTACAACCGCTGAACCACGCCGAAGCGTCCATGCTGACGACTGCCGCCGAAATGCGGGCGCTGCAACGCGCCACCGAACTGGAAGCCCCGCTGGACACGCTCGAGCAGCGCCTGGCCGAGCTCGGCGCCGCGCTGGCGGCCAGCGACGCCGCCGGCATCGAGTCCGCCGCCGGCGAGCTGCACGGCGCGCTTGCCGCCGCCGTCGAGCACTTCGCCCGCGCCGCACGCGAAGGCGGCGTGCCGATGCCGCTGCGCCAGCGCCTGGCCGTCGCCGGGGGCCAGGTGGCCGCGCAGCGCGAAGCGCTGGCCCGCGCCACCGCCGCGCTCGACCGCGCGATCGACGTCCTGCTGCCCAACATCGGCAGCGGCGGCTACGGCGCCGCCGGTGCCAGCACCCGCACCAGCCACGGCGGCTCGCTGCTGGCCTGATCACGCGGCGGCTCGCGCCGCCCTCGCCCCATTCCCGGACGGCCGGGTCGCGTCAGCGGCCCGGCCGTCGTCGTTTCGGCGGCCGCGGCGCGGCACGCCGGGGTCCGCGTCAGGAATGGGGTGACAATGGCCTCCTGACAAACCCGAGGGGCGCGGCCACGACTGCGGCCCCCGCCCCATCACCCGGGCGCCGTCACGAGCGGCGTCCTGATCGATCAGTCTGCGTTGGGAAACACCGATACCGCCTGGACGTCCGCAGCGCCAGGCTCTGCCTCCAGCGGCGCCGAAGCCGCCCGCACCCTGCTGGAACGCCTGCGGGGCTGTGCCGACAACCGCTGGCTGCTGCTGCTCGCCGGCCCGGTGTGCGCGGCGGCCCTCGTCATCGCGCTGCTGCAGCAGCGCCCGGACACCACGCTGGCCGACGCGGCCGACGGCCTCGGCGCCGCCACCGCCCGTCTGGGCTGGACCGTCGCCGACGGCGCCGAAGACGAGACGCAGCGCGAGCTCGCCCTGCTGCGCCAGCGGCTGGCGACGCTGCGCGGCGCCGCCGCCAGCGGCGGCCTCGTGCTGCACGAGCTGGACCTGCTCGAGTCGCGGCTGGCCGGCCTGGGGCCGCGCGCCGGCCGCGCCGAGCTGCGCGCCGTTGCCGACCTCGCCGAGCGCGTCACCGCCCAGGCGCGCCAGGAGATGCTGCAGCGCCAGGCCCGGCTGGGGCTGTGGCTGCAGCTGCTGTCGGCGACGCTGGCGCTGACGCTGCTGCTCCCGGCCCACGGCCTGTGGCGCCAGCGCCGGCGCATGCGCCGCGCGCTGCGCGAGTTCTCCGACACGCTGGCGCGCGGCGCGGAAAGCCCGCCCGCCGACACCGCCGAGGCCGGGGTCTCCGCGCGCCGCTGGCGCGCGCTGGCCGACCTGTCGGCCGACTGGTACTGGGAGAGCGACGAGCAGATGCGCCTGTCGTGGTCGTCGGGCTCGTCGCCGCTGACGACGCAGCTGGGCTGGACGCTCGACGAGCTGATCGGCCGGCGCCGCGACGAGCTGCCGGCCTTCGAGCCGCCGGCGCTGGGCTGGGACTGGCTGAACGAGCGCATGGCGCGCCGGCAGCCGTTCCGCGACGTCGAGCTGCGGGCACGCTCGCGCCGCGGCGACCACGCGCTGTGGATCGCGCTCAGCGGCCGCCCGCGCCACGACGCCGAGGGCCGCTTCACCGGCTACGAAGGCGTGGGCCGCGACATCACCGAACGCAAGCTGGGCTACGAGCGCCAGCGCGAGAACGAACAGCGCTGGGCGCTGATGGTCGACCTGGCCTCCGACTGGTACTGGGAGACCGACGCCGCGCACCGGCTGCAGCCGGTGGGGCGCGCCGTCTACCGCAGCGCCGTCGACTACCTGGAGCCGGGCGACGGCCGCACGCGCTGGGAGCTGCACACGGCGACGCCGCCCGAACTCTGGGAGCGCCACCGCGCCGACCTCGACACGCGCCGGCCCTTCCGCTCCTTCGAGTTCCCGACCGAGGCCCGCGACGGCGGCACACGCTGGGTGTCGCTCAGCGGCATCGCGCGTTTCGACGGCCAGGGCCGCTTCCTCGGCTACCGCGGCGTCGGCCGCGACATCACGGTGCGCAAGCAGGCCGAAGCCGTGCTGCGCCGCGACAACGAGGCGCTGCAGCAGGCAGTGGCCGAGCGCACGCGCGAGCTGCAGCAGATCAACCGCGACCTCGACGCGTTCTCGCGCCAGCTGGCGCACGAGCTGCGCACGCCGATCGGCCACGTCGAGGGCATCGCCCAGCTGCTGTCGCACCGCGCCGCGGCGCGGCTGGACAAGGCCGACCGCGAGCTGCTGGCGATGCAGGAGCAGGCGGCGCGCACGATGCGCGAGACGCTGGACGCGCTGATGCTGCTGGCGCGCTCGACGGTGCAGGCGATGCCGATGGACAGCGTGGACCTGAGCGCGCTGGCGCTGGACGCCGCGGCGGGGCTGCCGGCGCTGGAGCGGCGCGCGCCGCTGCACTGGGAGATCGAGCCCGGCCTGCGCGTGCACGGCTGCGCGCCGGCGCTGCGCATCGTGCTCGCCAACCTGCTCGGCAACGCGGCCAAGTTCACGCGCCGCGTCGAGGCGCCGACGGTGCGCGTGGCCGCCGCGCCCGACGCCGACGGCCGGCTGCGCGTGACCGTCGAGGACAACGGCGCCGGCTTCGACCCGGCGCTCGCCGACCGGCTGTTCGTGCCCTTCAACCGGCTGCACGCCGGCGAGGACTACGCCGGCACCGGCGTCGGCCTGAGCATCGTGCAGCGCATCGTCGAGCGCCACGGCGGCACGGTGGCCGCGCACGGCGCGCCGGGCCGCGGCGCGCGTTTCGAGTTCACGCTCGCCGCCGCGGCGGACTGATCAGAAGTTGAACGCCAGCCGCAGCCCGCCCCAGTGGCGGCCGCCGACGGTGATCGGCGCGGCGGCTTCCTTCAGCACGACGAAGCGGCCGCCACCCATGTCGCGGCGGTAGGTCTGCAGCAGGAACGGGCGCTCGTTGCGCGCCGAGGCCAGGCCGGTGCGGTCGTTGAAGATGCGGCGCCAGCGGCTGTTGGCGGTGTTCCACAGCAGGTCACCGGGGCGCTGCGGCTGGTTGTAGCGCCGGTTGTGGCAGGCGACGTAGCCGTTGCGGTCGACGGCGATGCAGAACACGACCTTGTCCGACAGCTGCAGCGCCGCCTCCTGGACCTGCGGGAACAGCTGCTCGGCCAGCGCCGAGAAGCGCGCCGTGTGCTGCGCCGGCTCGGTGCCGGCGATCGGCTGGTAGCGTTCGTCGAACAGGTCCTCGAGCGTCGCGCGGCCCGCGGCGAGCGCGTCCTCGAGCAGCGCCGCGACCTGCCCGGCGGCCTGCTGCGCGGCGCGGATGTACGGCGAGTCCTCGGTCTCCAGGCCGCTGGCGGCGAAGGCCTCGATCAGCTGCTCGGAGATGCGCAGGAAGTTCTCGGTGCGGCCGGCGGCGCCGTCCAGCGCCCGCGTCGTCTGGCGCACCTCGCCCTCGATGCCGGCCATCTGGGCCTCGAGCACGGCACAGACCTCGGAGCTGCGCCGGCTGGCCTCGTGGATGCGGCCGACGCCCTCGACGACGCCGTCGAGCGCGCGGTGCACGCCGCCGGCGGGGCTGCCCTCGCTGCGCTGGATCTCGCGCGCCAGCGCGGCGATGCGCTCGTCGAGCCGGCCGACGGTGGCCAGGATCTCCTTGGACGAGACCTCGACCTTGGCCGCCAGATCCTTGACCGCGTCGGCGACGACGCCGAAGCCGCGCCCGGCCTCGCCGGCGCGCTTGGCCTCGACCGAGGCGTTGAAGGCGACGAGCCGCGTCTGCAGCGCGATCTGGGTGATCTGGCCGGCCGCGCCGGAGACCTGGCGCAGCGTGTCGACGATGCCGCCGACCTCGGCGCCGACGGCCTGCACGGCCTCGCCGACCTCGGCCACGGCGCGCAGGCCGTTGTCGGTCTCGCCGGCGATCGCGGCCTGCGCCGCGACCACGTCCTGGAGCTGGCTGGCCAGCGCCTGCAGCGCCGCGGCCTGGGCGGTGGCGATGCGCTGGGTGTCGGCGATGACGCCGCAGACCTCGGCGGCCTCGCGGCCCAGGCCCGAGGCACGTTCGTTGATCTGGCGAAGCGCCGTCTCGGCGGGACCGGCAGCACCGGCCGCAGCGGCGGGCACAGGGGCGGCGGACAGCGGCGGGGGCTCGCGCCGGAACATCTTCAGCATCGTGTCTCCTGGGATCGCGGCACGCCGCGGTCGCATTTTCATCAGATACAGAGACGCGAGGCGGTCGCCGACGAGGCTGTCGCGCGGCGCCGGGGCAGCCCGCGCGGATTCGTTCACGGCGCCGGCGTCACCACTCGCGCAGGCGCGTGCGCAGACGGGCGATCGACTGGCTGTGCAGCTGGCAGACGCGACTCTCGGTCACCTTGAGCACCGCGGCGATCTCCTTGAGGTTCATGTCGTGCTCGTAGTACATGCTCATCACGTACTGCTCGCGCTCGGGCAGGTTCTTGATCGCGTCGACCAGGGCCTGGCGCATGCGCTGGTCCTGCAGCCGGCCCAGCGGGTTGGCCTCGTCGTCGTGGACGTGGCGATCGAGGTAGTCCTCGTCGCCGTCGTCGCCGCTCATGTCCTCCAGGTAGATCAGCTGGGTGCCGCGGACCTTGGTCAGCAGTTCCTGGTACTCGGCGAGCGACAGGCCCATCTCCTTGGCGATCTCGCTCTCGTTGGGCGCGCGGTGCAGCTTCTGCTCGAGCTTGTGCACCGCGGCCTCGATGCTGCGCTGGTGGCGGCGGTCGCCGCGGCTCATCCAGTCGTTGCCGCGCAGCTCGTCGAGCATCGCGCCGCGGATGCGCTGGGTGGCGAAGGTCTCGAACTGCACGCCCTGCCCGGCATCGAAGCGCGACAGCGCGTCGGACAGGCCGATCATGCCCACCTGGATCAGGTCGTCGAGCTCCACGTTCGCCGGCAGCTTGGCGATCATCTGGTGCGCCAGCCGTCGCACCAGCGGGCTGTATTGCCGGAGCAGCGCGTTGGCATCGAGTTGTCCCTTGGCGGTGTACATGGGCGCAGCCTTTCGGGGCGTGTTCTGGCGTTCTTCAGTTCGTCGTCGCGCTGACCGGCGGGGCGAAACCCGCCACCGCCGCAGGGCCGGCGAAACCGGCCGCGTCCAGCGCGAGCTGGCCGCCGACCAGGCGCGCCACGGCGGCATCGGGGCCGGCGCGCAGGTCGGTCGCGGGGTCGACGACGGCCCAGTCGTGCAGCAGCGCGCCCAGGAAGGCGTCGGCGCAGCTCGCCAGGCTGGAGGCGATGGCGCGCACGCGCCGCGAGGCCAGCGGCGCGGCGAGCACGAGATCGAAGGTCATCAGGCCGCAGCGCTGGGCGAGCAGCTTGCAGGCGGCGTAGGCGTGCTTGATGCTCTCCGGGTGGTCGGCGCCGATGAGGATCGGGCGCGCGGCACGCTGGCCGAACATGCGCGCCAGGTCGCCGGGATTGGCGTGCACCAGCACGACGTCGGCCTTGGGCGCGGCCTGGGCCAGCGCGTCGACGAAGGCCGAGGCCGAGCCGCGCGTGTCGACGTGGCGCAGCGGCAGGCCGCGCGCGGCCAGGTAGCCGATCTGCGGCGACAGGTCCTCGATGCCGGCGCCCAGGTCCAGCAGCGAGATCTCGCGCGGCGCCGGGGCGCCGTCGGCGGCGTCGACGACCAGCACGCGCTGGCCGCGCTGCACGAAGGCGGCGGTCAGCTCGTCGATGACGACGCCGGAAAACGGCACGTGCGGGTTGGCGGCCAGCGGGACGAAACGCTGGCGCGAGGCCGCGAACAGCCGGCGCAGGCCGTGGGCCTGGTCCAGCGGCGCGGTGTCGGTGGCGTAGAAGTCGCGCATGCTGCTCGGCGCCGGGTTCAGGCGTGCAGCGGGTTGCCGGCGGCGGGCGTCGGCACGCCGGCGAACACCAGGTTCATGTCGGCGCTGTCCATGCGCCAGGCCGGGCTGCCGCCGCCGCGCAGCGCACGCTGCACCAGCGCGTTGGCCGACAGGCGGTGCCAGTCCTCGGGCACACGCTGGCCGTTGGCCACCGCGAGCACCTTCAGCTTGTAGCGGATCAGCGCATCCAGCGCCGGCGCCAGCTTCACCGCCTCGTCCATCTTGGACAGCACGATGCCGCGGCAGGCGGCGGCGCCGTAGGCCAGCAGCACTTCCTCGATCGTCTCGCCCTGGGCGGCGGCGTTGACGACCAGCAGCTTGTTGATCGAGCGGTGCGACAGCATGTCCAGCAGCTCGCGGGTGCGGGCGTCGCGCTGGGCCATGCCGGCGGTGTCGATGAGCACCATCTTCTTGGCCGACAGCAGGTCCAGCAGGTCTTCCAGCGAGGCGCGGTCGTGCGCGGTGTGCACCGGCACGCCGAGGATGCGGCCGTAGGTGCGCAGCTGCTCGTGGGCGCCGACGCGGTAGGCGTCCAGCGTGATCAGGCCGAGGTTGGCGGCGCCGTGGCGCGTGGCGAAGGCCGCGGCCAGCTTGGCGGTGCTCGTCGTCTTGCCGACGCCGGTCGGGCCGACGAGCGCGTAGACGCCGCCGACGTCCTCCAGCGGGCTCTCGCGCTCGCCGGTGGCGAGGTTGCGCTCGAGCACGCCGGCGGCCCAGGCCAGTTCGTCGCAGCCGCCGGGCAGCCCTTCGACGAGCTTGCGCACCAGCGACGGCGAGAAGCCGCAGCCCAGCAGCTTCTGCGTCAGCTGCGCCTGGCGCGGCTGGCGCTGCAGCTTCTCCATGAACGCGAGCGCGCCGAAACGCTGCTCGATCAGGCCGCGCATCGAGCGCAGCTCTTCCATCATCTCGACCTGGTCGCGGCGCGGCGCGCCGTCGGCGAGCACCGGCGCCTGCGGCAGCAGCGGCTCGGCGTGGCGGATCTCCTCGCGCAGCACCGGCGGCTCGCGGCGGGCCTCGGCGGCACGGGCGCGCGGCTCGATGGCCGGCGCGGCGGCACGGGTGCGCGGCTCGGCGGCCGGCACGGCCACCGGGCGCACCGGCGGCTCCTCGCGCTGGGCCTCGGCACGGCGCGTGCTGACGGCGCCGGGCTGGCGCGGCTCGGTGGCCTCGCGGGCGAGTTCGGTCTGGCGGCGCTTGAGCATGCGCTCGCGCACGTAGTCCTGGAACGACAGCGTGCTCATCTCGAGCTGCTCGACGTCGTCATCGACGGCACCGGCGTCGAACGACGGCTCGACCCGGGGCTCGACACGCGCGGCCGGCAGGCGCGGCGCGGCGGCACGGGCACGCGGCGCCTCGGCGGCCGGCGCGGCGGCGACACGCTCGAGCTGCTGCAGCGACTCGGGGGCCATCGCCAGCACCTCGACGCCGTCGGCGCAGGGGCGGGTGGACATCACGACGGCGTCTTCGCCGAAGGCCTGGCGCACCAGCGCCAGGGCCTCGCGCGAGGTGCGTGCGGTGAAACGCTTGACGTTCATGCGGCCTCCCGATCAGTGCGCGGGGTGAGGGTCGTGACGGTGGTCATGCGTTGGCTCCGATGATCGAACCGATCCGGATCGAGTGGGTCTCGGGAATCTCGCTGTGCGCCAGCACCTTCAGGCGCGGCGCGGAACGCTTCAGCAGGCGGGCCATCGGCGCGCGGATCAGGTCCGGCACCAGCAGGCAGGCCGGCAGGCCCAGGTCTTCCTGGCGGCGCGCGGTGTCGGCGGCACGCTTGGTGATCGCCTCGGCGACGCCGGGGTCCAGCGCCGCGCCGTGCGGCGAGCTCAGGGCCTGCGTCACCAGGCGCTCGAGCTCGGGCTCCAGCGCGATGACGTCGAGTTCCTTGGTCGGGCCGTAGATCTGCTGCACGATCGCCGGCGCCAGGTGGGTGCGGATGCGGCGCACCAGCTCGCCCGGGTCGGTGACGGTGGCGGCGTGCTCGGCCAGGCACTCGATGATCGAGCGCATGTCGCGGATGTGCACGCCCTCCTCCAGCAAGAGCTGGAGCACCTTCTGCAGAGTGGCGATACCGACCATCTTGGGAACCACGTCCTCGATCAACTTCGGGGCCAGCTTGGTCACGTGTTCGACGAGTTGCTGCGTCTCGACGCGGCCCAGCAGGCGGGATGCATTCATTTGCATCAAGTGTGAAAGATGGGTCGCCACGACGGTCGCGCAATCAACGACCGTAAACCCGGCCATTTGGGCCGTCTCGCGGTGGCGCTGCTCGATCCAGATCGCCGGCAGGCCGAAGGCCGGGTCGACGGTCTTGGTGCCGGGCAGCTGCTGCTGCGCGCCGCCGGGGTTGATGGCCAGCAGCTGGCCCGGGAAGGCCTCGCCCTCGCCGACGACGGCACCGCGCAGCGTGACGCGGTAGACGCTGGGCTTCAACTCGAGGTTGTCGCGGATGTGCACCGGCGGGGGCAGGAAGCCGACGTCCTGGGCGAACTTCTTGCGCACGCCCTTGATGCGCGCCAGCAGGTCGCCCTGGCGCGACTTGTCGACGAGCTGGATCAGCCGGTAGCCGACCTCCAGGCCCAGCGTGTCGACCGGCGTCAGGTCGTCCCAGCTGGCCTCGGCGTTGGCCTGGGCCGGGTCGTCCGACTCCTTGCGCGCCGGCTCGGCGGCGGCGCGCTTCTTGCGCCGCTGCAGCTGCCAGGCCAGCAGCCCCAGGCTGCCGCCGATCAGCAGGAACACGAGGTGCGGCATGCCCGGCACGAAGCCCAGCATCAGCACGATGCCGGCGGCCAGCCCCAGCGACTGCGGCGAGTCGAACACCTGGCCGCGGATCTGCGTGCCGATGTCCTGGTCCTTGCCGACGCGCGAGATGACCATCGCCGAGGCCACCGAGATCAGCAGCGCCGGGATCTGCGCGACGAGCGCGTCGCCGACGGCCAGCAGGATGTAGCTCTCGGCCGCCTGGCCGGCGCTGAGCCCGTGCATCGCCATGCCGATGATCAGGCCGCCGACGATGTTGATGAACAGGATCAGCAGGCCGGCCATCGCGTCGCCGCGCACGTACTTGCTGGCACCGTCCATCGAGCCGAAGAAGTCGGCCTCCTCGCCGACCTCGGAGCGGCGGCGCCGGGCCTCGGTCTCGTCGATCAGGCCGGCGTTGAGCTCGGCGTCGATCGCCATCTGCTTGCCGGGCATCGCGTCCAGCGTGAAGCGCGCGCCGACCTCGGCGATGCGCTCGGCGCCCTTGGTGACGACGATGAAGTTGATGACGACCAGGATCGCGAAGACGATCAGGCCGACGGCGAAATTGCCGCCGATCAGGAAGTGGCCGAAGGACTCGATGACCTTGCCCGCGGCGCCCGGGCCGTTGTGGCCCTCGAGCAGCACGACGCGCGTCGAGGCCACGTTCAGCGACAGGCGCAGCAGCGTCGTCACCAGCAGCACGGTGGGCAGCGCGGCGAAGTCCAGCGGCTTGACCATCTGCGCCGCGACCATCATCACCACCAGCGCCAGCGCGATGTTGAAGGTGAACAGCAGGTCGAGGACGAACGGCGGCAGCGGCAGCACCATCATCGACAGCATCAGCACCACGAAGACGGGCAGCATCAGCATCTTCGCCGAGGCCGCGTTCGGCCCCAGCAGCGTGTTCAGGCGTTGCATCAGCGCGTTCACGGTTCAGTCCTCCCGGAGGCGGCACGCCCTTCGGCGGGGTCGAAGCCCGGCGGCACGGCAACGGCCGGCGCGGGGGCGTTGAGCGGGCGGCCGGCGGCCATCGCGGCGCGCAGCTGGTAGACCCAGGCCAGCACCTGCGCGACGGCGCCGAACAGCGCGGCGGGGATCTCCTGGTCGATCTCGGCGTGGCGGTACAGCGCCCGCGCCAGCGGCGGGGCCTCGAGCACCGGCACGTTGGCGGCCTTGGCGGCGTCGCGGATGCGGAACGCCAGCAGGTCGGCGCCCTTGGCGACGACACGCGGCGCGGCCATCGTCGCCTCGTCGTACTTCAGCGCCACCGCGAAGTGGGTCGGGTTCATGACCACGAGGTCGGCGCTCGGCACGGCGGCCATCATCTTGCGCCGCGCCATCTCGCGCATCTTGGCCTTGATCTTGCCCTTGACCTCGGGGTTGCCCTCGGACTCCTTGTGCTCCTGCTTGACCTCCTCGAAGCTCATGCGCAGGCGGCGCAGCAGCATGAAGCGCTGCAGCGGCACGTCGACGAGCGCGAACAGCGTCAGCGCCAGCAGCAGCAGCACCATGCCGCCCTGCAGCAGCGAGCCGGTCTCGGCCATCGCGGTGGGCAGCGGCATCGCCACCAGCGAGGTGAACTCGGCCAGCTGGGCGTGCAGGTAGAGCATGCCGATGGCCCCCAGGATCAGCGCCAGCAGGCAGATCTTCAGCGTGTTGACGAGCTGCTGGCCCTTGAACAGGTTGCCCAGGCCGGTGATCGGGTTGAGCTTGGAGAACTTGGGCTGCATCGGCTTGAACGTCCAGTTCCAGCCACCGGCCAGCACCGCCGACGCCGCCGCCACGACGGCCACCACCGCGCCCAGCGGCAGCACGACGACGAGCATGTCCACGCCCGACGCGGACAGGCGCTCGAGCATCGTGCCGGGCCGGTCCATGGCCTGGGCGTCGAAGCGCAGCCCGGTCTCGAGCACGCGGCGCAGCCAGTCGGTGAGGCGCGGCGCGAAGACGATCAGCAGCGCCAGCCCGGCGCCCAGCGTCGCGAGATGGCCGAGGTCTTGCGAGCGCGCGACCTGCCCGTCCTCGCGGGACTTGCTGATCTTGCGCTGCGATGCGGGTAAGCGGCGGTCCTGTGCGTCGTCGGCCATGGCGATCTCGGCTCCGGAGAGAGCCTCGCCATGGTGCCGGCAGCACCGCCGGACTTGAGCCCGATAAGCGGGTCAAAAGCCCCTGTGTTCCGAATCGCGATGCCCAGGCGCGAGCGGAGCGCACCAGTCCCGCGGGGACGGAGCGCCTCAGGAAGACGGGAAGACGGGGTCAGGTCTCAAGGGGAAGACGGGGTCAGGTCTCAAGAGACCTGACCCCAGGCTGGCGCCGGTTCCGCTGCAGGGACGGGGTCAGGTCTCACAAGACCTGACCCCAGGCTTGTGACCCCAGGCTTGGGCGCCGGACGCTCAGAACCCCAGGCTGGCCAGCAGGTCGTCGACTTCGCCCTGGTTGGCGACGACGTCGGTGCGGCCTTCCGGGTTCACGACCGGGCCGTGCAGCACGTTCGGGTCGACCTTCTCGCGCTGCTCGGGCGGGACCACCGAGACCAGCAGCTTCACGAGGCTGTCCTCGAGGTCGTTGGCCAGCGTCACGACCTTGGCCACGACCTGGCCGGTGAGGTCGTGGAAGTCCTGCGCCATCATGATGTCGGTGAGCTGCTCGTCGATCTTGGCGGTCGAGTGCTCGACATCCTGGACGAAGTTCAGCACCGCGCCCGAGGCCACGGCGCGCACCGGATCGGCGACGATGCGCGCGGCGATCTGGCGCGTCGCCTCGGTGATCTTGGCGTGCTCGGCCTTGGCCTGGTCGACCGAGTTCAGCACCTTGTTGGCGGCGTCGGCGGTCTTGTTGGCGATGTAGTTCAGCCGGCTGCGCGCGTCGGGCAGGCCGTCGGTGGCGATCTGCAGCTTGGGCATCACGCCCAGCTGCTGCATCGTGTCGTGCAGCAGCCGCGTGATCGAACCCAGCTGCTGGAACACTTCGGGGGACACCGTCAGCGGCTCGGCCGGCTGGAACGAGGTCAGGTCTTCCATCTTCATGTCGAGTCCCTCCCTCAGGCGGTGGCCGCCAGCTTCTGCAGGATCTTCTGGACCTTCTCTTCCAACGTCGCCTTCGTGAAGGGCTTGACGATGTAGCCGGCCGCGCCGCTCTGCGCCGCCAGCACGATGTCTTCCTTGCGCGCCTCGGCCGTGACCATCAGCACCGGCAGGTGCTTGAGCGAGCCGTCGGCCTTGATGGCCTTCAGCAGCTCGAAGCCGTTCATGTTGGGCATGTTGATGTCGGAGACGACGAAGTCGTACTTCGACGCGCGCAGCATGTTCAGCGCGACGACGCCGTCTTCGGCTTCGTCGGCGTTGTTGCAGCCCATCTCCTTGAGCAGGCCGCGGACGATGCGACGCATCGTCGAGAAATCGTCGACGATGAGGAACTTCAGGTCGGAAGGGTTCATGGCAGACCTTGAAAAGACGGCTTCGGGGTTTATCGGCTGCCCGCAGCCGGACTTGAGTCGTTCGCTGGCGCCGCGGGCGCGCCGTTGACGGGAGCATCGTCACCGACCGCCTCGATGGCGTCGGGCTCGGTGCGGAAGAAGCGGTCCTCCGCTTCGCGGTTCATCACGATGATGCTGATGCGCCGGTTGGTCGGCGCCAGCGGGTCCTGGCGGTCGAAGGGCTGGCTCGAGGCCAGGCCCTGCACGCGCAGCATGCGGTCCTCGGGCAGGCCGCCTTCGGCGAGCACGCGGCGCGAAGCGTTGGCGCGGTCGGACGACAGCTCCCAGTTGCTGTAGCCGCGCTCGCCGCCGGCGTAGGCCATGGCGTCGGTGTGGCCCTCCAGCGTCAGGCGGTTGGGCACCTCGGCGAGCACCGAGCCGATCTCCTGCAGCAGCTCGCGCATGTAGGGCTGCACGACGGCGCTGCCGCTGGCGAACATCGGCCGGTTCTGCTCGTCGACGATCTGGATGCGCAGGCCGTCGCGCGTCATGTCCAGGCGCAGCTGCGAACGCATCGCCGACAGCCGCTTGTTGGCCGCGATCTTCTCCTCGATGCGGCGCTTGAGGTCCTGCAGCCGCACGATCTCGGCGCGCACCTGCTCCTGCTTCAGCGCCTGCAGGTTGACGGTGGCGCGAGGTGCCTCGATGTCGCCGCGCTTGACCTGGCCGGTGGTGCGCGTGAGGTCCTGGCCGCCGCCCTTGAGCACGTGCGAGGCGTCACCGGCACCGCTGCCGCCGGAGTTCAGCGCCACCTTCAGCGGCGACGTGAAGTAGTCGGCGATGCCCTTGCGGTCGCCCTCGGTGGTGCTGCCCAGCAGCCACATCAGCAGGAAGAAGGCCATCATCGCCGTGACGAAGTCGGCGTAGGCGATCTTCCAGGCGCCGCCGTGGGCGGCATGGCCGCCCTTCTTGACGCGCTTGATGATGATGGGTTGAAGCTTCTTCGCGTCGCCGGCCATCACGCGCCCCCAAGCTCGCTGCGCTCAGCCAAGCCGTTTGGAACGATCGAGGACAACCTCGACGCCGCTCCGCGCCAGCGGGCGGCGACTTCAAGCGGACGCCGCGGAACCGGCTTTGCCGGGCCGCTGGCGGCGCCCCCACGGGGGGGAGCGCCGAAGGCGCTACGGGGGGGGGCCACTACTTCTTGCCTTTCACGTGGCTCTCGAGCTCGGAGAAGCTGGGGCGCTCGGTGGAGTACAGGACCTTGCGGCCGAACTCGATCGCGACCTGCGGGGCGTAGCCCTGCATGCTGGCCAGCAGCGTGGTCTTGATGCACTGCAGTTCCTTGGTGGCCTCGTCGACCTTCTGCTCCAGCAGGCCGGCCAGCGGCTCGGCGAAGGCGTAGGCCAGCAGGATGCCGAGGAAGGTGCCCACGAGCGCCGAGCCGATCATGCCGCCCAGCACCGCCGGCGGCTGGCCGACCGAGCCCATCGTGTTCACGACGCCCAGCACCGCGGCGACGATGCCGAAGGCCGGCAGCGCGCCGGCCAGGCGCTGGATCGCGGCCACCGCGGCGTGCTCCTCGTGGTGGTGGGTCTCGATCTCGCTGTCCATCAGCGACTCGATCTCGTGCGCGTTCAGGTTGCCCGACACCATCATGCGCAGGTAGTCGGTGACGAACTCCGAGACGTGGTGGTCGTTGCCCACCGTCGCGTACTTCTGGAACAGCGGCGAGTTGTGCGGGTCCTCGACGTCCTTCTCGATGGACATCAGGCCCTCCTTGCGGGCCTTCTGCAGGATGTCGTAGAGCAGCGCCATCAGGTCCATGTAGCGGGCCTTGGTGTACTTGCTGCCCTTGAAGCACTTGCCCAGGCCGCGCAGCGTGGCCTTCAGCACCTTGGGCTGGTTGTTGGCCAGGAAGGCGCCCGCGGCCGCGCCGCCGATCGTCGCCATCTCGAACGGCAGCGCCTTCAGGATCACGCCGATGTTGCCGCCGTGCACGATGAACACGCCGAACACGCAGACGAGCACGATGACCCAGCCGATGATGACAAACATGGTGTTGCGCTTGACCTCGAGCAAGCCCCGACGTGACCGACACGCGGGGTACTTGGCGTGTTATCGGCGCCGGCTCCCGGCGTTTGAGGGCGAATTACCGCTTGCAGCGGTCCGGTAGATCCACACCGGGCGGCCGCCGGGCACACCGGCGCGGGCCACGGGCTGGCGCCCGGCGATCGGGAACTCGAGACTGACCAGCCAGCGGCCGGGCGCCATCTCGGCGTCGGCCTTGGCCGCGACGCGGTCCATGCTCTCGGGCCGCTGGAAGACGTAGACCAGGTCCGCGCCGGCCCAGGAGCCGGCCCAGAGGTCGCCGCGGCGCACGGTGGCGAAACGGCAGCGCCGTGCCGCCAGCCAGGCCAGCGGCGCGCTCCATTCGACGCCTTCGAGCCGGGCGTCGGGCCACAGGCGGTGCAGCGCGGCCAGGCCGTGGCCCAGGCCGCAGCCGGCGTCGAGCACGCGGGCGCCGGCGGGCAGCGTGACGACGGCGTCCAGGCCCTGCAGCGCGCCGGCCGGCGTCGGGAAGAACGGGGCGTCGCGCCAGGCCTTCAGCGGGTAGGCCAGCGCCAGCGGCAGCGCCGCGGCCAGCCAGGCCCAGGCGGGCAGCGCCGGCCAGGCGCCGAGCGCCAGCGCCGACAGCGGGAAGCCGCCACCGGCCAGCAGGCGGCGCCAGCGGCCGCGTGCGGTGGCGGCCACCGCGACGCCGGCCGCCAGTCCGGCGGCGAAGGCCGGGCCGGTGCCCGCGCCGGCGGCCTGCACCGCGGCAAAGGCCGCCCAGGCCAGCAGCCACGCGGCCACGGCCGGCAGCGGCCAGGGCAGTCGCGGAGTGCTCAGGGTGGACATGCGGGCAGTGTGCGGCGCCTCGCGTGGCGGCAAGCGCCGGAGAAACGGGGCAATGCCGGCCCAGAAAAGAAAAGCGGCGGACCCTGCCGGGATCCGCCGCCGAATGCACAGGAGCCTGTGCCAGGAGGAGACAACGCAATGAAGCCGGTTGAAAGCTGTATCGGCCGCCGGCGCGCCGGCTCGAGCGGCGCCGGCGTGACGGAATGCTTCAGTGCGCCAGTTCGCCTTCGCCGTGGCAGCCGGCGAGCTGCAGGCCGCCGGCCTTGCCCTTGCCGGCGCGCGCCGGCGGGTTGCACAGGCCGCAGACGTAGTGGCGCGCGATCTCGTGCGGGTGGGTGACGTAGTGGCCGCCGCACTTGCTGCAGGCGGTCATCGTCAGCATGCCGTTGTCGACGAACTTCACCAGGCGCCAGGCGCGCGTCACCGACAGCAGCGGCTCCAGGCCCTGGGCCTGCATCTGCTCCAGGTACAGCTGGTAGGCCTTGATGACGACGTCGATCTCGTCGAGGACCGAGACCTTGTTCAGGTACTCGTGGATGTTCAGGAACAGGCTCGAATGGATGTTCGGCTGCCAGGTCATGAACCAGTCGGTGGAGAACGGCAGCTGGCCCTTGCTGGGACTCTTGCCGGAGACCTCCTTGTACAGGCGCAGCAGGCGCTCGTAGCTCAGGTCGGTCTCGCTTTCCAGCACCTGCAGCCGCGCGCCGAGGTTGATCAGCGTGACCGCGCGCTCGATCTGCTTGGCTTCGGTCAGGATGCTCTTGTTGCGGGCCATGGTCGTTTCTCCGTTGTCTTCATCAAGCTACTGGCGCGGATCCGGCTCCGCCGGTCCGTCGCCAGGCGCCCTTGCAGGGCGCGCCGGGCCAGTGTCCCGGCCCTTCGTCCGGCACGCACGGTCCACTGGACCGTCCGTGTCCGGTCTCAGCCCTCGGGGGGCAGCGACCGGGAGGGAGCTTGGGGGCTCGTTATGCGGCTTCTTGATGGCGCCCGGCCATCAGGATGGAGGCGTGCAGGCGCGAGACGCCGTCGTTGGCCGAGCTCTTGCCGTGGCTGGTGAGCAGGCTCCAGACGATGTCGTCATCCATGCGGAAGCGGCACAGCAGCGTGTTGCCGCCGGCGATCTTCATCATCTGCGCCGGGGTCAGCGTGGCGATCAGCGTCGCGGTCTCCTCGCTGACGCCCAGGCGGTACAGGGCCTGCTCGCGGTCGGTGCGGATGAGGCTCTGGGCCAGCATCAGGTACGAGAGGTTGGCTTCGCGGATTTCGGCAAGGATCTGGTCGGCGTTCATCTCGGGGCTCCTGTGTGTCGGGGTGCGACGGGTGTGATACGAACTGTATGGATCGGAGATGGGCGGCAACATCGGGCTACTTCCGTCGCTTGAGTCCCGGTTTTTCCATGGGTCGTGTCAGGCAAATTCCTACAAGCCGACGGCGTGGCGTCCGGTCCGGCCGGGCGCCGGGGCCCGGCGGCGGCGGTGGCCGCGGCGTGCAACTGAACCCGGATCACCCCGCTGCTCGACGCATTCGCGGGGCCGGACTGCCGGCAACATCGCACCATGCAATCCGACCGCTCCTCCTCTCGCGAGCCGCTGGTGTCCACGAGGCCCGTGGTGAACCCCCCTGCCGGGCCGGTGCCGCACGCGCCGTCCGCGGAGGCGCTCGGCCTGTGCGCGGCCCGGCTGCCCGCCGGCCGCAGCCTGCTGCTGGTCGACGTCGACACCCGTCTGGCCGAGGCCTGGCAGGCCCGCCATCCCGACGGCCGCTGGCAGCGCCTGGACGCCGCGGAGATCGTGTCGGCGCCGGCCTGCGCGGCGGACCTCGTCGTGCTCGCGCTGCCGGCACAGCCGGCGGCCTGCACCGGCCTGCTGGCCGGCCTGGCGCGCCATGCGGCGCCGGGCGCGCAGCTGTTCGTGCTCGCGCCCAACGCGGCGCACTGGTCGCAGCTCGAACGCACGCTGAGCGCCGACCTCGACGACGAACGGGCGGCCGGGCCGCACCACGGCGGCGGCTGGTCGTACGCCGCGCTGTACCGGCGCCTGATGGACGAGGGCTGGATGCCCGAACTGCTCGACGCCACGCGCGACGAGCCGCCGTCGGGCGCCCTTGCCGAGGCGGTGGCGGCGCTGGCCGCCAGCCTGCGCATGCCGCCGCTCACCGCGCTGCGCAACCTCGGCCAGCGCGAGCTGCTGGTGAAAGCCGAGCGCCGCTTCGACGGCCAGCCGGTGCGCGCCGGCCGGGCGCGTTTCGCCGTCGTCGTGCCGGTCACGCGGCCGCGCCAGCTGCAGCTCAACGTGCTCCAGTCCCCGGGCCTGCGCGAGGTCGACGCCGAGATCGTCACCTGCGAAGGTGCGGCCTCGCCGGCCGCGGCACTCGCGGCCTCCGCCGCCCGCTGCGCCGACGCCGACTGGGTGCTGCTGTGCCACCAGGACGTCTACTTCCCGAGCGGCTTCGGCGCCCGGCTGGGCGCCGTGCTCGACGCGATCCCGCCGGCCGAGCGCCGGACCACGCTGCTCGGCTTCGCCGGCATCGCCGTCAACGACAGCGCCGACGGCACTCGGCCGGCCGGCTTCGTGATCGACCGCCAGCACCGCTTCGACCACCCCGAGGGCGCGCGCGCGCTGTCGATCGACGAGCTGGCGATCGTGGTCGCGCGCGACTCGGTGCACACCATCGACCCGGCGCTGGGCTGGCACCTGTGGGCCACCGACCTGTGCCTGACGGCGGTCTGCACCCACCGCGTGTTCCCGCGCATCGTGCGGCTGCCGCTGTTCCACAACTCGCTCAACGACTACCGGCTGCCCGAGGAGTTCAAGGCCTCGGCACGGGTGCTGCGCGCCAAGCACGCCGGCTTCGGGCCGATCCCGACGCTGTGCGGGACGATCGACGCGGCGTTCTGCGGCGCCGCCGACAGCGCGCCGCCCCCGCCGGCCGACGAGACCCCGGACGCGCGCGCCGAGGGCGCGAACCTGATGCTCGACGGCGTCGACCGCAAGGTCCACGAGCTGCTCGCGCGCGGCGAGGACGACGCCGCGCTGGCCCAGATCATCGCCGGCGTGCACCGGACCTACACCCGCCCCGAGTACGCCGCCGGCCCGCTGTACGTCCCGCAGCTGGACCGTCACCTGGAGACCCTGGCGGCGCGCCACGCACGCGCGCTGCCGCCCGGCCCGCGCCGCGGCACGCTGCTGATCGCGACCGAGCTGTACGAGCTCGGCGGCCACTCGCGCGTGCTGGCCGACGTGGCCCGGGTCGTCGACCACCCGCTCGTCGTCGTCACCGACCTGTTCGAGCGCACCGCGCAGGACCCGGACGCCACCGCGCGGCTGGAGCGCCAGTTCGCGCCGGCCCCCTTCGTCGTGCTGCCACCCGGCACGCCGCTGCAGAAGGTGCAGAACCTGCAGCGCCTGATCGAGGCGATGCGGCCGGCGGCGATCGGCCACTTCGCCCACCACCAGGACCCGCTGCCCTTCGTCGCCGCGCCGCGCGCCGGCGGCCCGCGGCAGGTGCTCGTGCACCACGGCGACCACAACGCGGGGCTGGGCCACACCCTGCCCGGCCTGCGCCACGTCGACTGCTCCGGCGCGATGCAGCAGCACTGCAGCAGCCACCTCGGCGTCGAGGCCGAGCTGCTGCCGCTGTTCGTCGAGGACCTGGGGATGCGGCGCTTCGCCGCCGTCGTCGGCCCGGACTGCTCGGTCGTCACCTCGGGCCACCCGGCCAAGTTCCGGCGCGACGGGCCGCTGGCGCTGCAGGCCCTGGTCTGCAGCGCGCTGCAGGCGGTGCGGGGGAGCTTCTTCCACATCGGGCCGCTCGACGACGCCTGGATCGCGGCGGTGCGGGCGCAGCTGCGGCAGCACGGGCTCGACCCGGCGCGCTTCGTGCCGCTGGGGCTCGTGCCCTCGCTCTGGCAGACGCTGCGCGATCTCGGCGACGCCGCCGTCTACCTCGGCTCGGCGCCGACGGGCGGCGGCCGGGCGGCGATCGAGGCCCAGGGCTGCGGCTACCCGGTCGTGTTCCACGACGCGCACGACGGCCACGCCGTGCTCGGCAACACCAGTGTCTACGCCAGCCCGACGCTCGGCTGGGCGACGCTGCCCGAGCTGCAGCAGGCCATCGGCCGCGCCGTCGACGGACACGCCGAACTGAGCCGCGCGGCTCGCGCGCACTACGAGGAGAGCTACTCTCGCCCGGTGTTCGAGGCCGCCGTGCGCCGCATCTTCGGCGGCTGAGACCGGGCGCCCCGATGCGCCGGCATCGGGGCCGCCGCCGGCACAAAAGAGAGCAAACGATGCAACCAGGCTCCACGCAAGATCCCGCCCCCCTGCCCTGGCTGACACGCCTGCAGGCGCTGTTCGACCAGAAGTACAGGCTCTCGCGCACGCTCGTCGGCCGCGCGATGGACGGCTTCGGCGCCGAGTGGGCCGCCGACTTCGAGTCGGTGCTCGAGACCTTCTGCGCCGACGACGAGGCGCTGCAGGCGGCCGTCAAGGGCTACGTCGCGTTCGCGATGGACTCGATGCGCCGGCAGAAGGCCTTCGAGGCCAGCGGCGCGTATCCCGTCAAGTCCTACGCGCAGGCCGCCGACGAGGTCTACCTCAACGACGCGCACATGATGCAGGAGTACCTGCCGGGCCTGCTGCTGTCGCACTTCCTCTGGCCGCACCACTATCGGCAGCTGCGCTTCTTCGACACGGCCTTCGTGGCGCCGATGGCGCTCGGCGCGCAGCCGCGCTTCGCGGAGGTCGGCGTCGGCACGGCGCTCTACTCGCGCCGCCTCCTGTCGCGCGTGGCCCGGGCCACCGGCGCCGGCTACGACATCAGCCCGTCGTCGTGCCGCTTCGCCGAGCGCCACCTGGCGGCCGCCGGTCTGGATCAGCGCTACACGATGCACCAGCACGACGTGCTCGACGGCGGCCTCGACCCCGTGCCCTGGCTGGTCTGCGTCGAGGTGCTGGAACACCTGGAGCGCCCCGTCGAGTTCCTGCGCGCGCTGCGCGCCGGCCTCGCCCCGGGCGGCAAGGCCTTCATCACCGCCGCGCTCAACGCCGCGCACGCCGACCACATCTACCTCTACCGCAGCGGCGAGGAGGTCCTGGCGCATCTCCACGCGGCGGGCTTCGTGCTGGAGCAGTCCTTCGTCGCCACCGCCCACGCACCCGCCTCGGCGGGTGCGCCGGTGCCGGCGGCCGCCGCCTTCGTCGTCTGCTGAACCCCGACCATGACGTCCAACGAGGAACACTGCACCCTGCACGGCGAGTTCGTCGACCTGCGCCCGCTGCGGCCCGAGGACGCCGCGCTCACCCTGGCCTGGCGCCAGGGCGAACGCGCGGCCCTGCTGCATCGCGGCGCGACGACCGTCGACGAACAGCGCCGCTGGATCGCCAGCCGCCCTGCGTCGGAGTACAACTTCGTCATCCAGACCAAGCAGCAGGTGCCGATCGGCATGCTCTCGCTCAGCGGCATCGACCCGGTGAACCGGGTCGGCGAGCCGGGCCGCTTCCTGATCGGCGACGAACAGGCCGCCGCCGGGCTGCCGGCCGCCGCCGAGGCCATGAAGCTGCTCTACGAGCTGGCCTTCGACCGGCTGCGGCTGCGCCGCGTCTGGGGCACCGTCGTGTCGGAGAACCGGCGCATGATCAAGTGGCAGACCTACCTGGGCATGGTCCAGGAGGGGCGCCTGCGCCAGCACCTGTTCATCGACGGCCGGCTGCAGGACGCGGTGGTCTTCGGCCTGCTCGAAAACGAGTACCGCGAGGTCACGCGCCCCAGGCTCGAATCGCTCATCGCAGCCGCCCGGCTGCCTCTTGCACCGTCCGTCTCTCCGGAGTGAACCATGGCCAGCCAAGCCGAAGTCATCGAACTCATCTACCGAGCCCTGCGCAGCCTGAACGAGGAGCTGGCCGCGGACAAGCGCGTCGCGCTGGCCCCGGACACGCGCCTGTTCGGCGCCGACGCCTCGCTCGACTCGCTGTCGCTGGTGTCGGTCATCGTCGACGTCGAGACGGCGGTGGCCGACGAGCTCGGCCGCGCGGTCAGCCTGACCGACGACACCGCGATGAGCCAGCCGGTCTCGCCATTCTCCAGCGTGACGACGCTGGCCGACTACATCGTCCGGCAGCTGTCGCGGGGCTGATCCGGCGATGAGCGCGCGCAAGTACGAGGGCCGGACCGTGCTCGTCACCGGCAGCAGCCGCGGCGTCGGCGCGCTGCTGACGCGCCACTTCCTGGACGAAGGCGCGAAGGTCGTCGGCGTGTCCCGGGGGGCCGCCACCTGCGAGCACGAGCGCTACCTGCACCGGCAGGCCGACATCGCCGACCCGGACGCGGTGCAGCAGCTGTTCGCCGCGCTGCGCCGCTCGGGCACGGCGATCGACATCGCGATCAACAACGCCGCCGTGCTGACCTCGCAGTACGCGCTCGTGATGCCGGCCTCGGCCGCCCGCTCGATGGTCGAGCTCAACCTGCTCGCACCGTTCATGGTGGCCCGCGAGGCGGCGAAGATGATGCGCAAGTCCAAGTGGGGGCGCATCATCAACATCAGCTCGATGGCCGTCGCCCTGGAGCCCGAGGGCGACTCGGTCTACGCGGCCTGCAAGGCCGGGCTGACGACGCTGTCCAACGTGCTCGCCCGGGAGTTCGCGCCCTTCAACGTCACCTGCAACACGCTGGGCATCACGGCGATCGAGAGCGACATGCTGCGCCAGCTCCCGCGCGACAAGATCGACGCCGTCGTGGCGCGCCTGCCGCTGCCGCGCTACGCGAGCTTCGAGGACATCGCCAACGTCATCGACTTCTTCGCGTCCGAGCGCAGCGGCTACGTCACCGCGCAGACGCTCTACCTCGGCGGGGTGCACTGAGGTGAGCTTCGCCGTCGCGGTGGCGGGCTCGGCCGGCCGTGTCTGGACCCTGGCCAACGGGGTCTTCCCGTCCAACTGCTACCTGCACGCCACCGACGTGCCGGGCGAGTGCATCCTGGTCGATCCCGGCCTGGACGCCGAGCGCATCGAGCAGGCGCTGTCCGCGCTGGCGCTGACCCCGCGCGCCGTGGTCTGCACCCACGGCCACTTCGACCACGCCGGCTCGGCCGCCCACTTCCAGGAGCGCCACGGCTGCCCGGTCTACCTGCACGAGCGCGACCTGCGCACGCTCGGCGCGTCGAACTTCCTGCTGATGGCGTTCAGGATCCCGGCGCGCGTGCGCCAGCCCCGCCCCGAGCGGGTGGGCGACGGCACGCCGCCGCTGGACATCGGCGGGCTGGCCGTGCGCTGGCACCCGGTGCCCGGCCACACCCCCGGCAGCTGCGCGATCGAGATCGGCAAGGCGCTGTTCACCGGCGACACCCTGTACGCGCGCGGCGTCGGCCTGGCCGGCCTGCCGGGCGAGGACGCCACGCAGCTGCGCCGGTCCGTCCGGTCGATCCTGGACGGCTTTGACGACGACACGCTGATCCTGCCCGGCCACGGGGAGTCGGCCACGCTCGGCTGGATCCGCGACCACAACGACGCGCTGCGGGGCTTCCTGGAGCCCGCGCCCTGCACGCCCGCATCCTCATCATGAACACGAGCACCAGCACGCCCGGCGGCGTCGCCATCATCGGCGTCGGCCACCACCTTGCGGACCACGTGGAGAGCAACGAGGAGCTCTGCCGCGGCCTGGACGTCAGCCCCGAGTGGATCGTCGAGAAGACCGGCATCGTGCGCCGCCATCTGGCGGCCCCGGGCGACACGGCCAGCGCCTTCGCCGGCCAGGCCGCGCGGCGCGCGCTGGCGATGGCCGGCATCGACGCGTCGGAGGTGGACATCATCATCGCCTGCACCTTCTCGGGCGACTACCTCTTCCCGCCGCTGTCGGCCAAGCTGCACCAGGACCTGGGCGCCAAGGGGGCCCAGGTCTACGACCTGCAGGCCAACTGCAGCGGCGTCGTGTCCGGGCTCACGGCGGCCTCCGACCGCATGTTCCGCGACCCGTCGGTGCGCCACGCGCTGGTCGTCGGCGTCGAGCTGTGCTCGCGCTACGTCGACCGCGGCGACGTCAACACCGCGATCTACCTGAGCGACGGCGCCGGCGCCGTCGTGCTCGGCCGCTGCGACGCCGCGCACGGCATCCTGTCCTCGGCGTTCTTCACCGACAGCTCCAACTACGAGTCGGTGCGCCTGCGTGGCGGCGGCTCGAGCTTCCCGTCGCTCGGCCGCGAGCGCGACCCCTCGGTCGACGCGATGGAGATGAACGGCCTGGCGACCTGGAAGCAGGCGATCACGCACCTGCCGACGGTGATCCGCAACGCCTGCGACAAGGCCGGCACGAGCCCCCGGGACGTCGACTTCTTCGTCTTCCACCAGGCCAACCTGCGGCTGATCGAGTACATCGTGCGCAAGATGGGCGCCGGGCTGGAGCGCACCTACACCAACGTGCAGGAGATCGGGAACACCGGCTCGGCGTCGATCGCGATCGCGCTCAGCGAGGCCGTGCACAAGGGCCTGCTGAAGCCGAACGACCTGCTGGTGCTGGCCGGCGTCGGCGCGGGCTTCAACTTCGCGGCCAGCCTCTGGCGCTGGCTGCCCCGCCACCTGGAGACGGCGTCATGAGCGCGTTCCTCGATTTCGACACGCTGAAGGTCGGCGACTGCCGGCAGCTGGTCAAGACCATCACCGAAGAGGACATCCGCCGCTTCGTCGAGCTGACCGGCGACGACAACCCGCTGCACGTCGACCGCGCGTTCGCCCGCGAGACGGCGTTCAAGGACATCGTCGTGCACGGGATGCTCGGCGCCTCGTTCATCTCGACGGTGATCGGCACCAAGCTGCCCGGCCCCGGCGCGCTGTGGGTGAGCCAGGCGATGGAGTTCCTGCTGCCGGTGCGGCTGGGCGACGAGCTGACGGTGACCTGCACGGTGCTGAAGAAGCACGAGCGCGAGCGCCTGCTGGAGCTGGAGACGCGCATCGTCAACCAGCACGGGCAGGCGGTGCTGCAGGGCCAGGGCAAGGTGAAGATGCTGCTGCAGCGCCCGGCCGCCGCGGCCGCGCGCCCGCGCGGCGAACCGAGCCGCGTCGCGCTGGTGACCGGCGGCGCCGGCGGCATCGGCGAGGCGATCTGCCGCCGCCTCGCGCAGGACGGCCACGCCGTCGTGATCAACTACCAGGGCAGCCGCGAGCGCGCGAACGCGATCGCCGCCGACATCGTCGCCGCCGGCGGCCGGGCGCTGGCGGTGCAGGCCGACGTCTCCGACGCCGCCGGCGTCGAGCACCTGCTGGCGCAGGCGCGACGCCACTACGGCACGGTCGGCGTGCTGGTCAACAACGCCTCGCCGCGCATCCAGGCCAAGGCGCTGGCCGACACCGACTGGACCGACCTGCAGCACCACCTCGACGTGCAGGTCAAGGGCGCGTTCCTGCTGAGCAAGCTCTGCGCCGCCGACATGGCCGCCGACGGCGCCGGCCGCATCGTCAACATCACCTCGCAGGTGACCGAGGGCACGCCGGCGCTGCACTGGACCGCCTACGCGGTGGCCAAGGCGGCGCTGGCGATGCTGTCGCGCAACCTGGCGGCCGAGCTCGGCCCGCGCGGCGTGACGGTCAACTGCGTCGCCCCCGGCATGACCGAGACCGGCCTGATCGGCGACATCGCCGAGAAGCAGCAGCTGATGATCGCGCGGCAGACGCCGCTGCGCCGCCTGGCCGTGCCGGAGGACGTCGCCGCGGCCGTGGCCTATCTGGTGTCCGACGACGCCCGCCACGTCACGGGGCACACCCTGGACGTCAACGGCGGCATGGTGATGTCGTGAGCGACGCCGCGGCCTTCATCGAGCTGCTGCGCACGCCCGGCACGACGCTGGCGCGAACCATCGCCGCCGTCGACGGGCTGGAGAGGCTCGAGCCCGCCCGGCGCGTCACGCGCATCGGCATCTCCTCGAACGTCAGCGCCGACCTGCTGGCGCTGTTCCTGCGCAAGCACGCGCTGCTCGCCGGCGCGCGGGCCGAGCTGCAGGTCGGCCACCACGACGACGCCCTGGGCGACGTCGAGCGCTTCGTGCAGGCCGGCGTCGAGCACATGGTGCTGCTGCCGTTCTTCGACAACCTGCTGCCCGCCTTCGAGCGCCAGATCGAGCTGCTGGAACCCGAGGCCATCGACGCCCGGGAGGCCGACCTGCGCGCCCGCCTGCGGCTGGTGTTCGAGAAGGCCGGCAGGCTCAAGCGGCTCTACGCCTGCAGCTTCGTGCGCTGCACGCCGGCCGTCGACACCGGGGCGCCGGACGCGGTGGCACGGGTGCTCGACCGGTTCAACGACATGCTGCGCCACGAGGCGGCGGCGTTCGCGAACGTGCGCGTCATCGACACCGGCGCCGTCGTCCAGCGCATCGGCACCGCGGCCGCCTTCGACATGCGCTTCTACCTGCGCAGCACGGCGCCCTTCGCCACGCCCTTCCTCGACGAGCTGGCGCGGCGCATCGTCGCCGCGGCGCGCGGCTTCGACGCCCACTTCTACAAGGCGCTGGTGCTGGACTGCGACAACACGCTGTGGGGCGGCATCGTCGGCGAGGACCAGCTCGACGGCATCCGGCTCGACCCGCACCACTACCCCGGCCGCGTGTTCTGGCAGGCGCAGCAGACCTTCCGCGCCCTCGAGCGGCAGGGCGTGCTGCTGTGCCTGTGCAGCAAGAACAACGCGGCCGACGTCGACGAGGTGCTCGATCGCCACCCGTTCGCCGTGCTGCGCCGCGAGCACATCGCCGCGCGCCGCGTCGACTGGACCGACAAGGTCAGCAACCTGCAGTCGATCGCGCGCGAGCTCAACATCGGCCTGGACAGCATGGTGTTCGTCGACGACTCGGACTTCGAGTGCAGCGCGGTGCGCAGCGCCCTGCCCGAGCTGCGGGTGATGCAGGTGCCCAAGTCGCTGACCGACTACCCGCGCCTGCTCGACGAGCTGCGCGAGCTGTTCCTGGCCGGCGGCGTCACCGCCGAGAGCCGCTCCAAGACCGCGCAGTACCGGCAGCGCGAACAGGCCGAGGCGGCGCGCGCGGACTTCGAGACGCACGAGCAGTACCTCGCCTCGCTGGACCTGCAGGTGCGGATCTCGCGCGACGACGTGGCCAGCGTCGCCCGCATCAGCGAGCTGACGCTCAAGTCCAACCAGTTCAACCTCACCACGCCGCGGCTGTCGCCGGCGCAGGTCCGCGAACGCATCGACAGCCCGGCGTCGACGGTGTACGCGCTGGAGGTCGGCGACCGCTTCGGCAACGCCGGCCTGACCGGCGTCGTGCTGGTCTCGTGGGAGGCCGAGACGGCCCGGATCGAGGCCTTCCTGATGAGCTGCCGCGTCATCGGCCGCGGCATCGAGTTCAGCATCTGGCCGGCGCTGGCCGACGACGCGCGGCGGCGCGGCTGCCGCTTCATCGCCGCCGAGTACCGCCCGAGCGCGAAGAACGCCCAGGTGGCCGACTTCTACGACCGGCTCGGCCTGACACGGGTCGGCGAGGACGACGGCACGCGCCGCTACCGCGCCGAGCTCGACCGCTTCAACCCCTCTCCCATCGACTGGATCAAGGTCTGCCCATGACAACCGAAGACACGCTGAAGAACGTGATGGCCGCCGTGCTGGGCATCGCGGCGGAGTCGATCGACGACGACACCAGCATGGACACCGTGGCGACGTGGGACTCCATCCAGCACATGAACCTGGTGCTGGCGATCGAGGAGGAGTTCGGCGTCGGCATCCCCGACGAGGACGCGGCGAACATCACCTCCTACCCGCTGATCCGGCTGGTGCTGCTCGAGCAGCTGAAGGACCGGCCGTGACGCTGGACTGGCTGCTCGAGCGCTTCGCCGGCGCGCCCGACGGGCTCGCCTTCGTGCACGAGGGCCGCTCGGTGCGCTACGGCGAGCTGCTGCGGCAGGTGGCCGCGTTCGAGCAGCGCCTGGCCCGCGAGGGCGTGCACGCCGGGCAGCGCGTCGTCGTGCTCGGCGACTACACGCCCGAGGCCTTCGCCCTGCTGCTGGCGCTGGCGCGCAACGGCAACGTCGTCATCCCGCTGACGCGCGAGTCGGTCGTCGAGCTGTCGGCCGCGCTGTCGGTCTCGGGCTGCGAGTGGATCTTCGAGTTCGCCGCCGGCGCCGTGGAGCCGACGCTGACCTGGTCGCCGGTCGAGGTCGACAACACGACGATGCGCGAGTTCATCGCCGGCGGCGCACCGGGCCTGGTGTTCTTCTCGTCGGGCTCGACCGGCCGGCCCAAGGGCATCCTGCACGACCTCGGCCGCGTGGCGGGCAAGTTCGTGAAGCCGCGCTCGCCGGTGGTGGCCGTGCCGTTCCTGATGTTCGACCACTTCGGCGGCTTCAACACCATCCTGGCCATCACCTCGAGCCTGGGCACGGTGGTCAGCGTCGCCGAGCGCAGCGTCGCCAGCGTCTGCGCGGCGATCGAGACGTACCGCGTCACGCTGCTGCCGACCACGCCCTCGTTCCTGAACCTGCTGCTGGCGGCCCGGGCGCACGAGGCCTACGACCTGTCGTCGCTGCAGCGCATCAGCTACGGCACCGAGGTCATGCCGCAGGCCACGCTGGACCGCCTGGCCCGCGCGCTGCCGAACGTCGTGCTGCAGCAGACCTACGGCCTGTCCGAGGTGGGCGTGCTGGCGTCCAAGTCGCGCGGCGACGGCTCGCTGTGGATGCGCATCGGCGGCGAGGGCTTCGAGACCAAGGTCGTCGACGGCATCCTGTGGATCCGGTCCGAGTACTCGATGGTCGGCTACCTCAACGCGGCGTCGAACTTCGACGCCGACGGATGGTTCAACACCCAGGACAAGGTCGAGGTCGACGGCGACTACTTCCGCATCCTCGGCCGCGTGACCGACCTGATCAACGTCGGCGGGCAGAAGGTCTACCCGACCGAGATCGAGGAGGTCATCATGACGCTGCCGAACATCGTCGACGTCGCCGTCTTCGCCGAGGCCAACCCGCTGCTGGGCCAGATGATCGTGGCCCGGGTGGTGCTGGCGCAGCCGGAGCCGGTGGACGGCGTGAAGAGCCGCATCCGCCAGGCCTGCCGGGCGGCGCTGGCGGCCTACAAGGTGCCGGCCAAGGTGGTGATCGCGACCGAACCGATCCACACCGCACGCCACAAGAAGAGCCGCCGGGCCGACCCGGCCCGCTGAGCGCCCCGTCGTCGCCCCACCGGGAGGACCCATGCCTCTATCTGACTGCAAGCTGATCTCGCTGCCGAAGGTCCAGGACCCGCGCGGCAACCTGACCTTCATCGAGGGCCAGAGCCACGTCCCGTTCGAGATCAAGCGTGTCTTCTACCTCTACGACATCCCCACCGGCGAGGACCGCGGGGCGCACGCGCACAAGGAGCTGCACCAGTTCCTGATCTGCCTGTCCGGGAGTTTCGACGTCTCGCTCGACGACGGCGTGTCCAAGCAGGTGGTCCACCTCAACCGGCCCTGGATCGGCCTGCACATCCCGCCGATGATCTGGGCGTCGGAGATCAACTTCGACCCCGGTTCGGTCTGCCTGGTGCTGGCCTCGACGCCGTACAACGAGGCCGACTACTACCGCGACTACCAACAGTTCCTGGACGCGGTCCGGCGCCAGCGCACGTCATGACCAAGTTCCTCGACCTCGGCACGATCAACCTGCGCCAGCGGCAGGCGTTCCACGACGCGCTGGACCGGGTGCTGGACTCGGGCTGGTACGTGCTCGGGCAGGAAGTCGAATCCTTCGAGCGGGAGTTCGCCGCGCTGTGCGGCGCGCGCCACTGCGTCGGCGTCGGCAACGGCCTGGACGCGCTGATCCTGGTGCTGCGCGCCTGGGGCATCGGCCCCGGCGACGAGGTGATCGTGCCGGCCAACACCTACATCGCGACCTGGCTGGCCGTGACGCACACCGGCGCGACGCCGGTCCCCGTCGAGCCGACGGCCGGCGGCTACAACCTCGACCCGGCGCTGCTGCGCCCGGCCATCACCGCCCGGACCCGCGCCATCCTCCCGGTGCACCTGTACGGCGAACCCGCCGACATGGACCCGATCATGGCGATCGCGAAGGCGCACGGACTGAAGGTGCTCGAGGACGCGGCCCAGGCCCACGGCGCGCGGCGGCAAGGCCGCCGGGTCGGCACGCTGGGCGACGCCGCGGGGTTCAGCTTCTACCCCGGCAAGAACCTCGGGGCGCTGGGCGACGGCGGGGCCGTGACGACCGACGACGACGCGCTGGCGGACCGGCTGCGCACGCTGCGCAACTACGGCTCGCGGCTCAAGTACCACAACGAGGTCGCCGGCTTCAACTCGAGGCTCGACGAGCTCCAGGCCGCCTTCCTGCGGGCCAAGCTGCCGCTGCTCGACGGCGACAACGCGCACCGCCGCGAGATCGCCGGCTGCTACCTGGACGGGCTGCGCGGACTCCCCGGCCTGGAGCTGCCCGCCGCGGCGGCCGGGACCGAGCCGGTCTGGCATCTGTTCGTCGTGCGCCATGCGCGGCGCGACGCGCTGGCGGCGCGGCTGGCCGCTGCGGGCATCGGCACGATGATCCACTACCCGGTGGCGCCGCACCTGCAGCCGGCCTACGCCCACCTGGGGCTGGCGGCCGGGCGCTTCCCGCGTTCCGAGGCCCTGCACGCGCAGGTGCTGAGCCTGCCGATCGGGCCGACGCAGGATCTGGCGCAGACCCGCGAGGTCATCGCCGTGCTGCGCCGCGCCTGCACCGAGCTCGACGCGGCGGCCTGAGCCCGGCACGGCGACCGGGGCGGCGCGAGCGCCGCCCCGCGGGGCTCACGACGACGCGGGACCTTCGCCGGCCGCTGCGGGCGCGACCGGCTCGTCGTCCGGCAGGTGCACCCCGGCGGCCATCGTCAGCGCGACCATGCGCTCGCGCGGCGTCGTCCGGATCTTGCGCAGCACCACGCGCATGAACGCCGCCTGCTCGCGCTGGCAGGGCTGGACCTTGGCGTCCAGCCAGCTCGACGCGGCGACCTCGAAGCGGTGGTCGACCCAGCCCAGATACCAGAACCAGTCGGTGTAGTAGATCCACGAGTTCTCGTTCATCGCGCGCACGTGCGTCGGGTCCTGCCAGGCGGTCAGGGCGCGCTCGTGCGGCACCTCGATGTGGAACTCGCCGCCCTCCTTCAGCAGGCGCAGGCAGTTGCTCATCAGCGCCGGCAGGTCGCCGACGTGCTCGAGCACGTTGTTCGCGTCGATGCGATCGACGCTGTCGGCGGCCAGCACCAGCGGCCCGACGGTGGGCGAGTCGGCGTGCAGCGGCAGCTCCAGCGCGCCGGACAGGTCCAGCAGCAGGTCGGGCTCGGCCCGCGCGAGCACGTCGACGTTGAGCCAGCCGGGCCGGTAGTCCTTGCCGGAGCCGATGTGGATGCGCTCCGGCGCCCAGGGCTCGGCCGGGCGGCACTCGTGGTGGGTGCCGACGAAACCCTCGGCGAAACCCAGCGCGGCGGCGTAGGCGCCCAGCGGATCGGCCGCCTCGAAACGCTGCAGCGCCGCGCGCGTGACGTCGTAGTAGGCCGGCGTCGCGAAGTCCTCGCTGAAGAACTGGACGAGCTCGTTCTCGTCCTGCAGCCAGATCACGCAGTCCTCGAAGGCCTCGTCGGGCCGGGTGTCCGGGGTGCGTTCGGAGATCACCGGCGTGCCCAGCGACAGGCAGTGGGCGACGCGGACCTGCTCGAAGCGGGCGCTGTCGTAGAAGTGGCAGTTCAGCACCGCCTTGGCCTGGCGGATGTAGTGGTCGCGCTCCTCGCCGTAGAGCGCGCTGTCGAACACCGTCACCGTCCAGCCCAGGGCCTCGATGCGGTCGATCATCGCCTTGCGGCGGTCGTTCATGCTGCCGAAGAACAGCAGGTCGATCGGCCGCTCCTCGAGCGGCAGCGGCACCGCCGGCGCGAGATAGGGCGCGTGCCAGAACGGCACCACCGGCACCTCGTCGGGAACCTGCGCGTAGGCGGCGACGTTGTCGGCGTCGTAGTCGACGACGGCGTTGGCGGCGAGCAGCTTCAGGTACTCCGGGCGCACCGAGGCGCCGCGGTCGCCGAGCTGCTCGAGGTTGACGAACACGCAGGCATGGCGGCGGCACAGCGAGGCGTCGAAGCCCAGGTGCGCACCGAAGACGAAGTTCACCGCGTCGTGGCGCAGCCGGTTCTTGGCGATGCTGACCTCGGCGCCGAGGCGGCGGAACTGCCAGCGGAAGTAGCGCGCCGGATCGAGCAGGCCCAGCGAGTGCACGTAGCCCAGCGGCTGGCAGATGCTCAGGTGAATCTTGGGAGGCAGGCTCATGGGCGCCTTTCAGGCCGGATCGGGGGCCGTTCGGAGGTCGACAGACGGGGGAAGACGAAGCCGGGCACGCGGCGCCGTTCAGCGCCGGCCCTCGGGGGCCGTCGCGGGCAGCGCCTGCGGCGGCAGGCCCTGGCGCTCGCGCTCGGCCATGCGCAGCAGCAGCGCGTCGAAGTCGGCGGCGTAGCGCGCGGTGTCGAACAGCGGCAGCGTCAGCCGCCGCTCGCGCAGGTGGCGCTGCAGCGCCTGCAGCCGCGAGCGGTCGCGGGCCAGGCCGACGGCCAGGTCCACGTAGGCGTCGCCGTCGCCGCAGACGAGCTCGTCGAGCTCGCAGGCGTGCAGCAGGCTCGCCGCCACGCGCGACGCGAAGGTCTGCCCCGGCACGGTCAGCACCGGCACGCCGGCCCACAGCGCCTCGCTGGCGGTGGTGTGGGCGTTGCAGGGCCAGGTGTCGAGGAACAGGTCGGCACACTGCAGCCGCGCGAGGTGGTCTTCGATCGACACGCGCTTGCCGAAGACCACGCGCTCGCGCGCGATGCCGCGCGCCGCCAGCTCGGCGAGCAGGTTGCGCGGCGCCTGCCCGTTCCACTCCAGCAGCCACAGCACGCTGTCGGGCACCTGCGCCAGGATGCGCGCCCACAGGTCGAGCATCGCGGGGTTGAGCTTGTAGCTCTGGTTGAAGCAGCAGAACACCGTGGCGCCCTCGGGCAGCCCTTCCTCGCGGCGCGACGGGCACGGCGGCAGGACGCGGTTGCGGTCGTTGGGCTGGTAGGACCACGGCAGCTGCGCGATCTTCTCGCTGAAGTGCGGCGCGTGCTCGAGCGGCGTCACGACGGGGTCGCCGATGACGTAGTCGATGAAGTCCGCCCCGGTGGTGCCGGGGTAGCCCAGGAAGGCCACCTGCACCGGCGCCGGGCGGTGCGCGAGGACGGCGTAGCGCGTGTCCGCGGTGTGGCCCTTGAGGTCGACCGCGATGTCCACGCCGTCGGCGTGCATGCGCTGGGCGATCTGCTGGTCGGTCATGCTGTTGACGTCGACGAAGCGGTCGCAGGCCGCGATGACCCGCGCGCGCAGCGCCGACTGGTCGTCCGGGCTGTGGGAGTAGACCAGCACCTCGAAGCGCTCGCGGTCGCAGCGCTCGAAGAACTCGGCCATCAGCACGGCAGTGGCGTGCGAGCAGATGTCGGCCGTCAGGTAGCCGACGCGCAGGCGGCCCTCGGTGCGCACGCGCCGCCGCGGCAGCGGCGCAACGCCGCGCGCGTAGGTGGCCGAGCACAGGCGGGCGGCGTGCAGCTGCTCCTGCGGGCTGCAGTCCAGCGCCAGCAGCGGGAACACCGACAGCAGCTGCGGCGTGTCCAGGCCGATGCGGTTGAGCGCTTCGCGCAGCTGCGCGGTCTCGTCGGCGCGGCGGCTCCACTCGCAGGCGTTGCCGCTCTCGTGCGTCAGGATCGTCAGCGCCAGCGCGCGCACCGCGCCTTCGTCGAGCACGGCGGCGGTGCGCATGCACTCCGCGGCCTGCTCCGGCATGCGCAGCGCCTTGAACGCCAGGCCCATGCGGTAGTGCTCGAGCGCCGCATCCATCTTGAGCGACAGCGCGCGGAAGTAGGCCTCGATGGCCTCGTGGTGGCGCCCGGCGCGGAACAGCGCGTAGCCGTGCGTCGAGTGATAGGCGTGGTCGCGCACGACGCCGGCCGGCGCCGCGTCCAGGCAGGCCGCGGCATCGGCATAGCGGTGCAGCGCGGACAGGCACTGGGCGGCGGTCAGCGCGGTGATGGTGTCGTAGCCGCGGGTGCTCTTCGTGACCGCGTTGAAGGCCTGGATCGCGGCGTCGTTCTGGCCGAGCTGCAGCCGGGCGCGGCCCAGGTTGAGCCAGTACAGCGCGTCGCCGGGCGCCAGCCGGGCGGCGCGCTCGAACTCCTCCGCCGCACGCTGCCAGCGCCCGACCTTCACGGCGGCGGCACCGGCCTGCCAGTGCGTGCGGGCACGGTGATCTGAACCAGCTGTGGCATTTTTCATGGTCTGTCGGACTCCAAGCGCGGGCAGGCCGCGCACACCGCGACCCCGGCTGCACTGTAGGCAGACGCGCGTGGGCACCGTCGACGGATAAGCGCCGCCTTCCCGGGCCATCTCGCACGAGGGCGCGGGCCGCGACGGCACTCGCGGTGCGCGGCGCCGGCGGCGGCGGCGGCGAAGGGTTTCGCAACGACTCGCTAAAGTTTTTCCGCGGCGCTTCGATAACACCCCCAACGGGTCCGACAACGAATCCGTGGTCCGGCCAGAAGCCCGATCGACGCCTCCCGCAAGGAAGGCCACGAGAAGGGGACTGGCGTCGGGCGGTGGCCTCGAAGGCGCGAGCCGGATGAGGTCAGTGCAACACGTGACGCCCGAGGCGGCTTGCGCGAGCGGAGAGTTTCCGCCGTGCGCCCGGGTCGCCGACAGTCTTAGGAGCCCTCAATGCCTGCCACCATCAACACCAACATTGCCTCGCTGAACGCGCAGCGCAACCTGACCACCTCGCAGTCGTCGCTGGCCACCTCGATGGCCCGGCTGTCGTCCGGTCTGCGCGTCAACTCCGCGAAGGACGACGCCGCCGGCCTCGCCATCGCCGAGCGCATGAACGCCCAGATCAAGGGCATGAACGTCGCCGTGCGCAATGCCAACGACGGCATCTCCTGGGCGCAGACCGCCGAAGGCGCGCTGGCCAAGGTCGGCGACTCGCTGCAGCGCATGCGTGAACTGGCGGTGCAGTCGCGCAACGCCACCAACACGGCCAAGGACCAGGACTCCCTGCAGAAGGAATTCCTGGAGCTGCAGAACGAAGTCAAGCGCGTGCTCGGCGGCACCACCTTCAACGAGCAGAAGATCTTCGGCCAGACCTCGGACCTGACCTTCCAGGTCGGCGCCAACACCAGCGGTGACGACGTGGTGACGGTCAAGCAGGCCGCCGCCTTCAGCGCCAACGCCGACATCGGCGCGGTGACCTCCACCGCCGCCATCATCGGCACCAGCGGCTCGGTCACGAGCGCCGCGGACCTGAAGACCGTCATCGACAACATCGACAAGGCGATCAACACGGTCAACAACGAGCGCTCGATGTGGGGTGCGACGCAGAACCGCTTCGAGGCCGTGATCTCGAACCTGCAGGTCAGCATCGAGAACCAGTCGGCCGCCCGCAGCCGCATCATGGATGCCGACTTCGCCTCGGAGACGGCCAACATGAGCCGCGCGCAGATCCTGCAGCAGGCCGGCAACGCGATGGTCGCGCAGGCCAACCAGCTGCCCCAGCAGGTCCTGAGCCTGCTGCGCTGATCGCAGCCCGGGCCCGGCGCGCGTCGAAGCGGCGCGCCCCGGACACCGCCCCGCAAGCCGCGCCCACCCGGGCGCGGCTTTTCTTTTGGCGCGTCTTTCCTGCCCTTTTCGCGCTTTTGCCGCCCGCGGCCCTCCGGACAATGCAGCCATCGAAGGAGAGCCGCACATGCCTCAGACCATCAACACCAACCTGGCCTCGCTGAACGCCCAGCGCAGCCTCAGCGCCTCCCAGGGCTCGCTGGCGACGTCGATGGCGCGCCTGTCGTCGGGTCTGCGCGTGAACTCCGCGAAGGACGATGCGGCCGGCCTGGCGATCGCCGAACGGATGAACGCCCAGGTGCGCGGCATGAACGTCGCGATCCGCAACGCCAACGACGGCATCTCCTACGCCCAGGTGGCCGAAGGTGCGCTGGCCAAGATCGGCGACTCGCTGCAGCGCATGCGCGAACTCGCCGTGCAGTCGCGCAACTCGACCAACACGGCCAAGGACCAGGACTCGCTGCAGAAGGAATTCTTCGAGCTGCAGACCGAGGTCAAGCGTGTGCTCGGCGGCACCACCTTCAACGAGAAGCCGGTCTTCGGCCAGACCACGGACATGTCGTTCCAGGTCGGCCCGAACACGACCGACGACGACGTCGTCACCGTCAGGATCGCCGCCGCCTTCAGCGCCAACGCCGACCTCGGCGCGGTGACGACCACCAGCTCGGTGATCGGCACCTCCGGCGCGCTGACCAGCGCCGCCGACCTGAAGACCGTCATCGACAACATCGACAAGGCGCTCAACACGGTCAACAACGAACGCGCGATGTGGGGTGCGACCCAGAACCGCTTCGAGGCCGTGATCTCCAACCTGCAGATCAGCGTCGAGAACCAGTCGGCCGCGCGCAGCCGCATCATGGATGCCGACTTCGCTGCCGAAACGGCCAACATGAGCCGCGCGCAGATCCTGCAGCAGGCCGGCAACGCGATGGTCGCGCAGGCCAACCAGCTGCCCCAGCAGGTGCTGAGCCTGCTGCAGCGCTGACGCGACCCCCCTTCGCCGGGACCACCGGCAAGCCTTCCTTCCACGCCGCTCCGGGGCCGTCAGCCACGGCGCGGCGTGACGCCTTGCGCGAAACGGCGCAGCGCAGGCTCAAGTTCGGCGCGTGCGCGCCGAAGGCGAGACGAGACTCCAAGGAATCGACATGGCGACCATTTCCTCCACCGGCCTGGGCAGCGGCATCAACGTCGAGGCGGTGGTCACGCAGCTGATGTCGGTCGAGAAGCGGCCGCTGAACCTGCTGCAGCAGGCGAACTCGACGCTCAACACCCGGCTGTCGGCGGTCGGCAAGCTCACGAGCTACACCTCGGAGATGCGCGACGCGGCCAACGCGCTGTCGTCGGTGCTGCTGTGGAAGCAGACCGCGGCGACGAGCAGCGACAGCGCCGCCGTCGGCGTCAGCTCCGCCGGCGGGGCCGTGGCCGGCAGCTACGCCATCGGGGTGCAGCAGCTCGCCAGCACGCAGACCGTCGCGAGCCAGCGCTTCGCGGCGTCGGACACCGTCGTCGGCACCGGCACGCTGAAGATCGAGCTCGGCAGCTGGACCGGCGAACCGACGCCGACCGGCTTCTCCGCCAAGAGCGAGGTCACGGTGACCATCGGCGAAGAGGACAACACGCTCGAGAAGATCCGCGACAAGATCAACGCCGCCGGCGCCGGCGTCACCGCGACCATCGTCACCGACTCGCAGGGCGCGCGCCTGGCGCTGCGCTCGGCGAGCACCGGCGCCGAGAGCGCGTTCCGCGTCACCGCGACCGAGACCGCCGACGACGGCAGCACCACGACCGGCCTGTCGACGCTGGGCTTCAGCGCCGTCGGCGCCAGCGCGATGACGCGCACCCAGACCGCCGCCGACGCCGTGGCGACGATCAACGGCATCCAGGTCACCTCGGCGAGCAACAAGCTCGAGAACGTCGCCGAAGGGCTGACGCTGACGCTGAACAAGACCACGACGAGCGCCGTCGAGGTGAAGGTCAACGCCGACGACGAGGCCGTGACCAAGGCCGTCGACACCTTCGTGAAGGCCTTCAACCAGCTCGCCAGCTACATCGCCGAGCAGACCAAGTACGACGCCGACACCAAGAAGGGCGGCACGCTGCAGGGCGACCGCACGACGGTGTCGCTGCAGTCCCAGCTGCGCAACGTCATCAACGAAGGCAGCAGCGCGTCGTCGGTCTACGGCCGCCTGTCCGACGTCGGCATCTCGATGGGCGCCAACGGCCAGCTCTCGGTCGACAGCACCAAGCTGAAGAACGCGCTGACGAGCCAGCGCGAGGAACTGCGCAAGGTCTTCGCCGAGGACGCCGACACCACCGCCGGCTCCGGTTTCATGGACCGCTTCCGCGACCTGGGCAACGCGGTGCTCGGCAGCGAGGGGCTGCTGACGACGCGCACCTCCGGCATCCAGTCGCAGATCAAGCAGAACGAGAAGAGCCAGGACGCGTTCGAGGTCCGGCTGGCCCTGGCCGAGGCGCGCCTGCGCCGCCAGTACCAGGCGCTGGACACCAGCATGACGACGCTGTCGGGGCTGTCGAGCTACGTCACGCAGCAGCTCGCCGCGCTGAACAAGTCGAGCAGCTGAGCGGCCGCCGCCGCCGCACCCGCGCCACGGCCCCAGGCGCCCGCGACCGCGGGGCCTGGGGCCGATGTCCTTTCAGGGGGCGATGCCGGCGCCGGCGGTCGCCGGAAAAGCCGGGTCAGGACCGCCGTTTCCGGCTCAAGTCCCGCCAGCCCACGCCGATAAATCCATCACTTTCCGCTGAATCGACGCACATCCCCACCATGTTCGCCTCCGCCTCCGCGTTCGCCCGCCCGCAGCAGTTCGCCCACGCCTACCACCGTGTCGGCGCCGAGACGGCGATCAGCACGGCCTCGCCGCACCAGCTCGTCGCGCTGCTGTACCAGGGTTTCCAGGACGCGATCGCCCAGGCCCGCGGCGCGATGCGCGCCGGCGAGATCGAGCGCAAGAACCGCGCGATCAAGCATGCGCTGTCCATCGTCGACGAAGGCCTGCGCGCCTGCCTGGACCTCGAGTCCGGCGGCCAGCTGGCCAAGGATCTGCACGCGCTGTACGGCTACATCGAGCTGCGCCTGACCCACGCCAACCTGCGCAACGACGAAGCCGTGCTCGACGAATGCCAGCGCCTGATGCAGCCGCTGCAGGACGCCTGGAACGCCATCGGCGACAAGGTCGGCGGCCAGCCCGGACGAGGCTGAACCGGCGCCACCACGAGGACCCGCGATGAACACCGACCTCCTGAAGTACTACGAGGCCATCGAGCAGGCCAGCGCCGACATGCTGTCGGCGGCCAAGGCCGGCAACTGGGACGAGGTCGTCAAGCTCGAGGGCGCCTGCGTGCTGCTGATCAGCCAGCTCAAGCACGCCGCACGCGAGGCCAGCCTGGACGCCGAGGCGGCCAAGGCCAAGTCGCGCATCATGCAGCGCATCCTGATCAACGACGCCGAGATCCGGCACCTCGCCGAGCCCTGGCTGCAGGATCTCGACGACACGCTGGCAGGGCGCCAGAAAACCCTGCACTAGCCGTCCGGCCGACGCCGCCCTCGGGCGGCGTTCGCCGTTCACGAAAGAGCCATGGCCATGTTCGAGGACACCCGCCCCGCCGACCTGGACGCCGGCGGCACGATCGACCGCTGGGCCGAGTTCCGCGTCGATCACCCGCGCGAGCTGCAGGCGCTGCTGCGCCAGATCTGCGAGAGCAGCGCCACGGTGCACCTGAACGCGCCCGACGGCATCGGGCTGACGACCACGCTGTGGTCGGTGGACGCGGCCTCGGGGCGGCTGTCGTTCAGCGCCGACGAAGGCCTGCCGGGGCTGCAGGCGCTGGTCGACGCCGACGAGGCGACGGCCGTGGCCTATCTCGACAGCGTCAAGCTGCAGTTCGAGCTGCAGGGCCTGCTGCTGGTGCGCGGCCCGCGCGCCTGCGCGCTGCAGGCCCAGATGCCGCGCGCGCTCTACCGCTTCCAGCGCCGCGGCGCCTACCGCGTGCGGCCGCACGGCCGCCAGGCGCCCACGGCACGGCTGCGCCATCCGGCCATCCCCGAGATGTCGCTGGCGCTGCGCCTGATCGACATCAGCGCCGGCGGCTGCGCGCTGCTGCTGCCGCACGACGTCCCGCCGATGCCGCCGGGCATCGAGCTGGCCGGCGTGCAGATCGAGCTCGATCTCGAGACCCGCTTCGTCACCAAGCTGTCGCTGCGCCACGTCACCGCCCTGCCCGCCGACGGCCAGGGCCTGCGCCTGGGCTGCGAATGGCTGTCGCTGCCGGCCGGCGGAGAACGCCTGCTGCAGCGCTGGATCGACCTCTCGCAGCGCCGCCGCCGGCTGATGTCGCTGTGAACCCGCCCGCCACCGGCCGCCGCGCGCGCGGCTTCAGCCTCGTCGACGTGATGTCCGCCTGCGCCGTGACGGCCATCGTCGCCGGCCTGGCGGTGCCGAGCTGGCAGGGCAGCCTGGTGAAGACGCGCCGCGCCGACGCGGTGCAGGCGCTGACGCGGCTGCAGGCCGCGCAGGAGGGCTACCGCGACCGCCACGGCCGTTACGCCGACGACGTCGCGGCGCTGCGCCTGCCCGGCGTCAGCGAGGCCGGCCACTACGCGCTGGCGCTCGAGCGCGAGGCCGACGGCCGCTACCTCGCCAGCGCCACGCCGGTGGCCGGCGGCCCGCAGGCCGGCGATCACGACTGCCCGGCGCTGACGCTGGCCGTGGACAGCGGCTTTGCCCGCCAGGGCCCGACCCGCCGCTGCTGGAACCGATGAAGCGCCCCGCCCTCGGCCTCACGCTGCTCGAAGCGATGATCGCGCTGGCGATCGTGGCGCTGCTCGCCTCGCTGGCCGTGCCGTCCTTCGGCAGCGCCGCCGAGCGCGCCCGCCTGCGCATGGCCGCCGAGACGCTGGCCGCCGACCTCGGCGAAGCCCGTTTCGAGGCCGCGCGCCGCGGCCAGCCGCTGCACCTGGACGTGCACGCCGGCGCCGACTGGTGCTGGGCCATCGCCACCGACAGCGGCTGCGGCTGCGGCAGCGAGCGCGGCTGCCAGCTCAAGACCGAGCGGGCCGCCGACCACCGCGGCATCCGGCTGCTGGACGCCGCGCCGGCGCGGCTGGAAGCCGACGGCGAGGCCCAGGCCCAGCCCCGGCCGGCGGTGTTCGAGTCCTCGCGCGGCGAGCGGCTGCAGGTCTCGCTGTCGCCGCTGGGCCGGGCCCGCATCTGCGCACCGGCGGGTGTCGTGTCCGGCTACGCCGCATGCTGACGCCGCAGCGCCCGGCCGGCGTCCGCTTCTCGCTCGCCCGGGCCCTGGTGATCTGGGGCGCGGTGATCCTGGCGGCGATCGTGCTCGTGGCGCTGCGGCTGCACGAGGTCGCCGAACGCCACCTCGAGGAGGAGGCGCTGCGCACCGCGCGCGGCTGGGCGCTGCAGGTCGGCCGCGTCGTGCCGCAGCCGGCCAGCCTGTTCGGGCCGGCGCCGGCGCCGCGTGCGCTGCTGCCGCTGGCCGGCCTGCGCGGCACGACCGCCGTCTACGCCTTCCGCCTGCACGCCCCCGACGGCCGCGTCACGCTGGCCTCCGAGGGCCTGCCGGCGGCGCCGGCGGCGCTGGCCACGGCCCGTGTGCTCGACCTGGTGACCGGCCGCAGCACCCACGTCGTCGAGCTCCAGCGCCAGCCCGACACGCGCTCGGCCGTGCATGCCGACGTCTGGCTGCCGGTGCAGGGCGACGGCGTGCTGCTGGGCGTGGCCCAGGTCCGCGTCGACCTCGACGAGAGCGCCGCGGTGACGACCCGCTCGGCCGTGCGCGCCGCCAGCGCCACCTTCGCCGGGCTGCTGGGCGTGGGCCTGGCCGGCCTGCTGCTGTGGCGCGCCTACGCACGCGCCGAACGCAGCGCCCGCGCGCGCATCGACTACCTCGACCAGCACGACCCGCTGACCGGCGCGCTCAACCGCGAGAGCTTCGTCGCCGCGCTGCGCCGCGCCGCCGCCCGCCGCGCCGGCCACAGCGCCGTGCTGTGCATGGACCTGGACCGCTTCCGCGAATTCAACGAGTGGCTGGGCCGCGGTGCCGGCGACTCGCTGCTGCGCCAGGTGGCCGCGCGGCTGCGCGCCACGGTGCGCAGCGGCGACCTCGTCGCACGCCTGGGCAGCGACGAGTTCGCGGTGCTCGCCGACACCGGCGACGCCGAGGCGCTGGCGACGCTGGCCCAGCGCATCGTCGAGGCGCTGCGCCAGCCCTACGACGTCGGCGGCCGGCGCTGCGAGATCGGCGCGAGCATCGGCATCGCGCTGCACGGCGTCGACAGCCGCGAGGCCGACCGGCTGCTGCAGCAGGCCGACCTGGCGCTGGCACGCGCCAAGGCCGACGGGCGCGGCACCTTCCGCTTCTACGACGCGCGGCTGGACGACGAGCTGCAGCGCCGCCGACGCCTGGGCGCCGAGCTGCGCGACGCGCTCGCCGCCGACGCGCTGGTGCTGCACTTCCAGCCGCTGATGGATGCCGCCAGCGGCCGCATCGTCGGCTACGAGGCGCTGGCGCGCTGGCCGCACGCCGAGCGCGGCTGGGTGCCGCCGGCGAGCTTCATTCCGCTGGCCGAGCAGACCGGGCTGATCGAGGATCTCGGCGCCTGGGTGCTGCGCGCGGCCTGCCGCGAAGCCGCACGCTGGCCGGCACCGCTGTCGGTGGCCGTCAACCTGAGTCCGGCGCAGTTCCGCCGCGACGGCGGCATCGCCGAGGTCGTCGCCGAGGCGCTGCGCGACTCGGGCCTGGCGCCCGAGCGGCTGGAGCTGGAGATCACCGAGTCGCTGCTGATGGCGCGCACCGAGCCCGTGCTGCGCGCGCTGCGCGAGCTGCGCGGCCTGGGCGTGAGCATCGCGATGGACGACTTCGGCACCGGCTATTCCAGCCTGGCGCACCTGTGGCGCTTCCCGCTGGACCGCGTCAAGCTCGACCGCGAGTTCACCCACAGCCTGGCCGACGACGCCAAGGTCGGCGTCATCGTCGGCTCGGTCGTCTCGATGGCCCACGCCCTGGGCATGCACGTCACGGCCGAAGGCGTCGAGACCGAAGCCCAGCGCCAGGCCCTGGCCGCCCACGGCTGCGACGTCCTGCAAGGCTTCCTGCTCGGCCGCCCCCAGCCCGCCGACCGCCTGCCCCACCAGAGCGCAGACACAGCACTGGTCTGACCCGCGAACAAAGAAAAGCGGCCCGGCCGGCCGCGTCAAGCTGACGCCACGGCCGGGCTCCGCCCGACGCACGCACAAGGCCCACCCAGCGGACGCCGCGGATCCGGCTCCGCCGGTCCGCTGGCGTCGCCCCCCCCTCGGGGGGGGAGCGCGCGAGCGCTCCGGGGGGGCCCTACACCTGCATGTTCATGATTTCGGTGTAGGCGCTGACCAGCCGGTTGCGCACCTGCACCGTCGCCTGGAAACCCAGCTGCGCCTTCTGCATCGCGACCATCGTCTCCTCGAGGCTGACGGTCGGGTTGTCCAGCGCCACCTCGCGCTGCAGGCGTTGCGCCTCCAGCTGGTTGCGGCTCGCGTCCTGCAGCGCCTCGGCCATCGCCGAGCGGAAGCTGCCGCCCTGGGCCGGCGCCTCGGTCTTGCCGACCAGGGGCGTGCCGTCGGGCCGCAGCCCTGCGCGGGCCACCGCCTGGTTGAAGTCGAAGGGCTTGAGTTTGAGTTCCATGGTGCCGATGACGCACTGTAGAGGCGGCGTCCCCGGTCCTAAGGCGCGAACAGGCGAGTGTTTGCCGGTTTTCTTGTGCCACCGGAAAGCCCGGCGGCAGCGAAGAATGCCCAGCCATGGAGACTGCCGTCGTTGCGCAACCCCCGCTCGTGCCCGAGACGCCGCCCGGATTCGTGGCGCGCCTGACGGCGCTGCCGATGAAGACCAAGGTGATGGCCGGGGCCGGCCTCGCCGCGCTGCTGGCGATCGTCGTCGTGCTGGCGCTGTCGCTGAAGCAGGACGACTACCGCGTGCTCTTCGCCAACGTCGGCGAGAAGGACGGCGGCGCCATCGTCGAGAAGCTGGCGCAGATGAACGTGCCCTACCGCTTCAGCGAAGGCGGCGGCACGATCATGGTGCCGGCCAGCCAGGTCTACGACCTGCGCCTGAAGCTCAGCGCCGCCGGCCTGCCCAAGGGCTCGATCACCGGCTACGAGCTGCTCGACAAGACGGCCTTCGGCCAGACCCAGGGCCAGGAACGCATCAACCTGCAGCGTGCGCTCGAAGGCGAGCTCACGCGCACCATCCAGACCCTGTCGTCGGTGGAGACGGCGCGCGTGCACCTGGCGCTGCCCAACCAGAACGGTTTCTTCCGCGAGCAGCAGAAGCCCTCGGCCTCGGTCGTGCTGACGCTGCGCCCGGGCCACACGCTGGACCGCGCCCAGCTCGCCGGCATCGTGCACCTGGTGTCCTCCAGCGTGCCCGAGCTGAGCGCCAAGGCGGTCAGCGTGCTCGACGGCGACGGCAGCCTGCTGTCCAGCCAGGACAACGCCTCGCAGGGCCTGGACACCCAGCAGCTGCAGTACGTGCGCGAGGTCGAGGCGACCTACCTGCGCCGCGTCAACGACCTGCTCGAGCCGGTGCTCGGCCGCGACAACCTGCGCGCCACCGTCACCGCCGAGGTCGACTTCTCGCAGACCGAGCAGACCTCCGAGGAGTTCAAGCCCAACCAGGGCGACAACCCGGCCGCGGTGCGTGCCTCACGCGTGTCCGAATCCACCCGCCCGGGCGCCAACGTGCCCAGCGGCGTGCCCGGCGCGGTCAGCAACCAGCCGCCGGTGCCGGCCTCGGCGCCGATCAACGGCCCGGCGCAGGCCCTGCAGGCGGCCAACGGCGGCGCCGCCGGCGGCAACGCCCAGCGCGACGCCGAGACGCGCTACGAGGTCGACAAGACGGTGCGCGTGATCCGCGGCGCCACCGGCACGGTGCGCCGGATCAACGCCGCCGTCGTCGTCAACCACCGCAACGGCGTCGACGCCAAGGGCAAGCCGACGAGCACGCCGCTGTCGCAGGAGGAGCTGGACAAGCTCACCGCGCTGGTCGAGCAGGGCATCGGCTTCAGCAAGGAGCGCGGCGACTCGGTGCGGGTCGTCAACGCCCCGTTCCGCGTCGAGAAGGCGCCCGAGGCCGAGGAAGTGCCGATCTGGCAGCAGCCTTGGGTGCTGGACCTGCTGCGCAGCGGCGCGACGCCGGCGGCGCTGGTGCTCGTCGCGCTGATCGTCGTCTTCACGCTGATCCGCCCGGCGATCAAGGCCGCCGCGGCCAAGCCCGAGCCGATCAAGGGCGAGACCGTCGACGAGCTCGTCGACGGCGGCGCGGCGCTGCCCGGCCCCGACCAGCTGCCGGCGCTGGAGGCCCCGCGCTCCAACGACAAGCTCGAAGCCGCGCGCAAGCTGGCGCGCGAGAACCCGGCCGCCGTCGCGAACATCGTGCGCGGCTGGGTCAGCGGCGAAGCCGCCTGACGGGAGGATCCGATGGCCGCGCCGATGGACGACGAAGGGCTGGAAGACGCCGCGATCCTGCTGATGTCGCTGGGCGAGGAGGAGGCCGCCGAGGTCTTCAAGCACCTCGCCCCGAAGGAAGTGCAGCGCCTGGGCGAGACGATCGCCAAGATGAAGGCCGTGCCGCGCGAGCGTGTCGACACCATCCTGGAGAAGTTCACCGAGGTTGCCGAGCGCGAGCACATCCTCGTGCCCGACACCGACGAGTACGTGAAGTCGGTGCTGCGCAAGGCGCTCGGCGAGGACAAGGCGGCGCTGCTGATCGACCGCATCCTGCAGGGCAGCGACGTCACCGGCATCGAGAGCCTGAAGTGGATGGACGCCAGCTCGGTGGCCGAGCTGCTGCGCCACGAGCACCCGCAGATCGTCGCCGCGATCCTGGTGCACCTGGAGTTCGACCAGGCCGCCGAGGTGCTCAAGCAGTTCGTCGAGCGCCAGAGGAACGAGGTGCTGGTGCGCATCGCGACACTCGACGGCATCCAGCCGGCGGCGCTGAAGGACCTCAACGAGGTCATGAGCAAGGTGCTCGCCGGCGGCGACCGCATGAAGAAGAGCACGCTCGGCGGCGTCAAGGCCGCCGCCGAGATCCTGAACATGCTGGGCAGCTCGGCCGAGACCTCGGTGCTGGACTTCGTGCGCGAGACCGACAACGAGCTGGCGCAGAAGATCATGGACAACATGTTCACCTTCGACGACCTGGAGAAGATCGACGACAAGGGCATCCAGGCGCTGCTGCGCGAGGTGCAGTCGGAGTCGCTGATCGTCGCGCTCAAGGGCGCCACGCCGGGCCTGCGCGAGAAGATCTTCAAGAACATGTCCACGCGCGCCGCCGAGACGCTGCGCGAGGACCTCGAGTCCCGCGGCCCGGTGCGCCTGTCCGAGGTCGAGGCCGAACAGAAGGAGATGCTCAAGACCGTCCGCCGCCTGGCCGACGAAGGGCAGATCATGCTGAGCACGGGTGGCGATGAGCAGTTCCTCTAAACACGGTTTCCGCAACGTCCCGCCGCCGCAGGGCAGCAAGCCGGCGAGCGCCTACACGCGTTTCATCCCGCGCGAGGAGCTCGGCGACTTCGCCGCCTGGAAGCCCGGCTCGTTCCACGGCGAACCCGAACCCGAGGCGCCGCCGCCCGAGCCGGCCGCCCCGCCCGAGCCGACGCCCGAGGAGTGGCTGGCGAAGATCGCCGCCGCGCGCCAGGCCGGCTACCAGGACGGCTACCGCGACGGCCTGGTCGCGCTCGAGGGATTCAAGCAGAGCTTCGCCTCGCAGGCCACGGCCCAGGTGGGCGCCGTCGTCGACAGCTTCAACGCCCAGTTCGACCGGCTCGACGCCGAGATCGCGACGGCCGTCGCGCGCACCGCGGTGCAGCTGGCGCGCCAGGTGCTGCGCAGCGAGCTGCAGGCCGACCCGTCGCTGGTGGCGCGTGTCGCCGCCGAGGCCGTCAACAACGTGCTGCTGAGCGCGCGCCACATCACCGTGCGCGTGCACCCGAACGACCTGCCGCTGGTCGCCGAGGGCGCCGAGGAGGCGCTGACCGCGCGCGGCGCGCGGCTGCTGGCCGACGACGGCATCGAGCGCGGCGGCGTGCTCGTCGACTCCGACGTCGGCTCGATCGACGCGCGCATCGCCTCGCGCTGGGCGCAGGCCGCCGCGGCGATGGGCAGCGACGAGCCCTGGGAGCCGACGCCGTGACCCCGGTGGCCGACACCCGCGCGCGCAAGTGGTCGCGCTTCCTGCAGGACATCCAGGACTACGCCAGCGCGCCGCAGCCGCTGGAGGCCGTGGGCACGCTGCTGCGTGTCACCGGCCTGGTGCTCGAGGCCGCCGGCGTGCGCGTGCCGGTCGGCTCGATCTGCGAGATCCGCCAGCCCGGGCAGCCGCCGGTGCTGGCCGAGGTCGTCGGCTTCAACGGCGACCGCGCCTTCCTGATGCCCACCGGCGACCTGCACGGCCTGGCCAGCGGCGCGCGTGTCATCCCGCGCCCGGCGCCGCGCGTGCCGCCGCGTTTCGGCGTCGAGAACCACCCCTGGCGGCGCAGCGAGGACCGCGGCCTGCACCTGCCGATGGGCGACGGCCTGCTCGGCCGCGTCGTCGACTCGCACGGCCATCCGATGGACCGCGGCGGCCCGATCGCCGACGCCCACGCGCAGCCGATGATCCGCCGCCCGATCAACGCCATGGACCGCGACCCGGTGCGGCGCGCGCTGGACACCGGCGTGCGCTCGATCAACGCGCTGCTGACCGTCGGCCGCGGCCAGCGGCTGGGCCTGTTCGCCGGCACCGGCGTCGGCAAGTCGGTGCTGCTGGGCATGATGGCGCGCTACACCGCCGCCGACGTCATCGTCGTCGGCCTGATCGGCGAGCGCGGCCGCGAGGTCAAGGAGTTCATCGAGGACATCCTCGGCGAGGACGGCCTGCGCCGCAGCGTCGTCGTCGCCGCGCCGGCCGACGCGCCGCCGCTGGTGCGCATGCAGGGCGCGAGCTACGCCACCGCGATCGCCGAGCACTTCCGCGACCGCGGCCAGCACGTGCTGCTGCTGATGGACAGCCTGACGCGCTACGCGATGGCGCAGCGCGAGATCGCGCTGGCCATCGGCGAGCCGCCGGCCACCAAGGGCTACCCGCCCAGCGTCTTCGCCAAGCTGCCGCAGCTCGTCGAGCGCAGCGGCAACGGCCTCAACGGCGTCGGCTCGATCACCGCCTTCTACACCGTGCTGACCGAGGGCGACGACCCGCAGGACCCGATCGCCGACGCGGCGCGCGGCATCCTCGACGGCCACATCGTGCTGTCGCGCGAGCTCGCCGAGTCGGGCCACTACCCGGCGATCGACGTCGAGCGTTCGGTCTCGCGCGTGATGAGCTCGGTGGCGCCGAAGGAGCACCTGCTCGCCGCGCGCAAGCTGCGCCAGCTGCTGGCCAAGTACAACAAGGCGCGCGACCTGATCCAGCTCGGCGCCTACGCCCCCGGCCACGACGCCGAGCTCGACACCGCGGTGCGCCTGCACGGCCAGATCGTCGCGCTGCTGCAGCAGGACATGCGCGAACGCGCCGACCTCGAGTCCAGCCGCCAGGAACTCCTCCACCTCGTCGGGACCTGACCATGAGCGCCCTGCCCACCCTGCTCGAACACGCCGAGTCCGAGCGCGACCAGATCCAGGCCGCGGTCCAGCGCGCCGAGGAGCACGCGCGCCGCGCCCAGGCCCAGGCCGACCAGCTCGACGGCTACCGCGGCGAGTACCAGCAGCGCTGGGCGAGCCAGTTCCGCCAGCTCGGCGCGGTCGAGATCCTGCACTGCTACCGCAGCTTCGGCGACCGCATCGACGAGGCCCTGGTGCAGCAGCAGCAGCAGATCGAGACCGCGAAGGCCAACGTCGAGCGGCTGCGCCAGCGGCTCGTCGCCGCCGAGATGCGCGTCGCCTCGGTGCGCAAGCTGATCGAGCGCCGCGAGCTCGAGCAGCAGCGTGTGCAGGCCCGCCGCGACCAGCGCCAGACCGACGAGACCGCGCAGCAGATCCGCTGGCGCGCCAGCCAGGCCGAAGCCGCCCGGCACTAGACATCCGCCACTGCCATGACGACTGCCGCCATCGCCACTGTCAACCCGAGCCCCGCCGCACCGACGCCGTCGAACGCCGCGCGGCAGAAGGAGCCCGGCGCCTTCGCCCGTGAACTCGGGCGCGCCGCCGAGGACGGCCAGGGTGCACGCAAGGCCGAGACCTCGCGCCAGGCCGACAAGGCCGAACGGAACGACCGTGCCGAACGCGACCGCGCCGAGCGCGGCCCGGACAAGGCGGCACGCAAGGCGTCGGACACCGACGCCGCCGACGATGCCGCGTCGGCCACCGCCGAGGCCGGCGAGCGCACGACGCGCGGCGACGCGGACGAGGACGCCGGCGGGAGCGGCGACGTCTCGTCGCTGCTGGCCGGGCTGCTGAACCCGGCGGCACGCGCCGCCGCCGCGGCCGCCCGTGCAGGGGCCGCCCGCGCCGGCAGCGCCCGAGGCGAGGCCGAAGCCGATGCCGCAGCCGCCACCGGCCGCGCCCGCGGCGGCGCCGGCGCCGGCAAGGCCGACCCCACCGCCGCGCTGCAGGCCGGCGCCACCGAGGCCCGCGGCGCGGTGGCCGAGGCCGTCGGCGGCGAACGTCGCCCGGACTTCCGCGCCGAGCTGGCCGCTGCCGGCAACCCGGCCCAGACGAGCCCGGCGCAGCAGGCGGCCACGCCCGAAGCCCGGGCGGCGGCCACCGCCACGCCGTATGCCGCGCAGATCGCCGCGCCGGTCGGCTCGCCGGACTTCGCGCCGGGGCTGTCGGCCCAGGTCAGCGTGATGCTGCGCGAAGGCCTGCAGGAGGCCCGGCTGCAGCTCAACCCGGCCGAGATGGGCCCGATCACGGTGCGCATCCAGGTCGAGGGCAGCAGCGCGCAGGTCGTCATGGCGGCGCAGCAGGCCGACACGCGCCAGGCGCTGGAGCAGGCGCTGCCGACGCTGGCCGGCGCGCTGCAGGAGGCCGGGCTGACGCTGACCGGCGGCGGCGTCTTCGAGCAGCACCAGGGCCCCGCCCGCGACGACACCGAAGGCGGCCGCGGCACGGCCGACGCGGGACGCACACGCGGCGACGGCGGCGGCGACGAGTCCGTCGCGGCGGCCGCGCCGGCCCGCGCGCGCACGCGCGGCATGCTCGACACCTACGCCTGATCACCCGCGACGGCGGCACCGCCGCCACGGGCTTTAGACGGGCTTTCGGGCCGCTTATCGGCGCTTTCGCCGGCGGCGCGCCCCGAATAATTCCTTCCAAGCCCGTCGATGGCCGGTCATCGGCCACGACGGGGATCCCGACAGGAAGGAGTCCGCCCGATGGCCACCGCCGCCCCCGCCGCAGCCGCTGCAACCGATGCGGTCGCGCCGAAAAAAGGCAAGAAGAAGCTGCTGATCATCGTCGGCGCGCTCGTTGCCGTGCTCGCGATCGGCGGCGGCGCCGCGGTGTTCCTGCTGAAGAAGCCGCACGCCGACACCGAGGAAGGGGCCGAGGACGCCGAGCCGGCGAAGGCCGAGGTCAAGCACGACCCGAAGTCGGCGCCGACCTTCGTGCCGCTGGACCCGTTCACCGTGAACCTCGCCGACCGCGATGCCGAGCGCTACGCCCAGGTCGGCATCACGCTGGAGGTCCGCGACGCCAAGATGGGCGACACCATCAAGGCCTACATGCCGGCGATCCGCAACAACATCCTGATGGCGCTGGCCGACAAGACCGCCGCCGATCTGTCCGACCGCGAAGGCAAGGCCAAGCTCGCCGAGCAGGTGCGCCGCGAGACCGCACGCGCGATGGGCTACGAGGTCGAGGAGCCCGACGACGAGGCCGCCGCCGAGGACAAGCCGAAGAAGAAAAAGAAGAAGACCGAGGAGCTCCCGATCTCCGCCGTGCACTTCTCCAACTTCATCATCCAGTGACACCCGCTCGATGAACCAGCAGATCCTTTCGCAGGACGAAGTCGACGCACTGCTGCAGGGCATCACCGGCGAGAGCCAGAAGCTCGAGCAGGAGGAGCAGACCGCCGGCGGCATCCGCGACTACGACCTCTCCTCCCAGGAGCGCATCGTCCGCGGACGCATGCCGACGATGGAGGTGATCAACGAGCGCTTCGCCCGCAACATCCGCATCGGCCTGTTCAACCTGATCCGCAAGTCGCCCGAGGTGTCGATCGGCGGCATCAAGGTGCAGAAGTTCAGCGCCTTCCTGCGCGAGATCGTCGTGCCGACGAACTTCAACCTCGTGTCGGTGAAGCCGCTGCGCGGCTCCGGGCTGATCGTCTGCGACCCGAACGTCGTCTTCGCCGTCATCGACGCGCTGTTCGGCGGTGCCGGCAAGTTCCACACCCGCATCGAAGGGCGCGACTTCTCGCCGACCGAGCTGCGCGTCATCCTGCGCCTCGTCGAGTGCATCATCGCCGAGTACAAGAAGGCCTGGCACGGCATCTACCCGCTCGAGCTGGAGTACCAGCGCTCGGAGATGCAGCCGCAGTTCGCGAACATCGCCACGCCCAGCGAGATCGTCGTCTCCACCGCGTTCACGCTGGAGATCGGCGACACCTCGGGCGCGGTGCACTTCTGCATCCCGTACTCGACGCTGGAGCCGATCCGCGACGTCCTGTACTCGACGATCCAGGGCGACTCGGCCGAGCCCGACCGGCGCTGGGTCAACCTGCTCAAGCACCAGATCCAGGCCGCCGAGGTCGACCTCGTCGCCGAGCTCGGCCACGCCCCGGCCACCGTGGAGCAGCTGCTGTCGTTCAAGCCGGGCGACTTCATCGAGCTCGACCTCGACCCGATGATCCAGGCGAAGGTGGACGGCGTGCCCGTCTTCGACTGCCACTACGGCACGACCAACGGCCGCTACGCGATCAAGATCGACCGACTGCTGACCAGCTCCAACGTGGGCTGGCTCGGAGACCACCACCATGGCTGACACCAACATGTCCGAAGAGGACCGCATGGCCGCGGAATGGGCCGCCGCGCTCGCCGAGAGCAAGGAACCCGAGGTCGCCTCGGAGGTGCGGGCACCGGCCGAGACGGTGGCGCCGGCGGCGTTCACCAACTTCGGCGCGTCGGTGCCGGCTTCCGGCTCGGGCAACGACATCAACATGATCCTGGACATCCCTGTCCAGCTCACCGTCGAACTCGGCCGCACGCGCATCCCGATCAAGCACATCCTGCAGCTCGCGCAAGGGTCGGTCGTCGAGCTCGACGCGCTGGCCGGCGAGCCGATGGACGTGCTCGTCAACGGCTACCTGATCGCCCAGGGCGAGGTCGTCGTCGTCAACGACAAGTTCGGCATCCGGCTCACCGACATCGTCACGCCCAGCGAGCGCATGCGCCGGCTGTCGCGCACCTGAGGAGCCCCGCGTGGACGCTTCCGCCGGTTTCGGCGCCCTCTTCTCCTTCGCCGTCGTCATCGCGCTGATCCCGGTGGCGCTGTGGCTGCTGCGGCGCACGCCGATGGGCCGCAACGCCTCGTCGGCCGGGATGCGCACCGTCGCCGCGCTGCCGCTGTCGAACACCCAGCGCATCGTCACCGTCGAGGTCGGCAGCGGCGAGGAGCGCCGCTGGCTGGTGCTCGGCGTGACACCGGGCGCGATCAGCACGCTGCACACGATGGCGCCGCAGGACGAGGCCCCGGCGCCGGCCACCGGCACCGGCACGCCTTTCGGCCAGATGCTCGGCCGGCTGCAGCGCCGCGGGGACCACGATGCGCGCTGACCGTCTGCTGCGCGGGCTCGGCACGGCCGCGCTGCTGGCGCTGCCGGCGGCCGCCTTCGCCCAGCAGGCGCCGGGTGGCGGGCTGCCGCTGCTCGTCGGCCAGGGCGCCGGCGGCACCAGCTACTCGGTGCCGATCCAGACGCTGCTGTTCTTCACGGCGCTGTCGTTCATCCCGGCGCTGCTGCTGCTGATGACCGGCTTCACGCGCATCGTCATCGTGCTGTCGCTGCTGCGCCAGGCGCTGGGCACGCAGGCCGCGCCGCCGAACCAGGTCATCATCGGCATGAGCCTGTTCCTGACCTTCTTCGTCATGTCGCCGACCTTCGACCGGGTCTACGACCAGGCCTACAAGCCCTTCGCCGAGAACCAGATCGCCTTCGACGAGGCCTTGAAGCGCGGCGAGGTGCCGATGCGCGAGTTCATGCTCAAGCAGACGCGCCAGAGCGACGTGCAGCTGTTCGCCAAGCTGGCCAAGCTGCCGGCCGAGGTCAAGAGCGAGGACGTGCCGCTGCGCGTGCTCGTTCCCGCCTTCGTCACCAGCGAGTTGAAGAGCGCGTTCCAGATCGGCTTCATGATCTTCATCCCGTTCCTGATCATCGACATGATCGTCGCGAGCGTGCTGATGAGCCTGGGCATGATGATGCTGTCGCCGGTGCTGGTGGCGCTGCCCTTCAAGCTGATGCTGTTCGTGCTCGCCGACGGCTGGAACCTGCTGCTCGGTTCGCTCGCCGCCTCCTTCGTCACCTGAAAGCCGCCGCCATGGACGCACAACAAGTCCTCTCGATGGGCCAGCAGGGCCTGTACCTGCTGCTGCTGGTGTCGGCGCCGATCCTGCTGGTCGTGATGGCCATCGGCCTGATCGTCAGCGTGCTGCAGGCGGCCACGCAGATCAACGAGGCGACGCTGAGCTTCGTGCCCAAGATCGTCGCCGCCGTCGCCGTGCTCGGCTTCGCCGGGCCGTGGATGATCACGACGCTGGTCGAGTACCTGCAGCGCACGCTGCAGGCGATCCCGAGCGTCGTCGGCTGAACGTCGCCCGCCCCCGCACCCAAACGCGCCGGCCGTGATCAGCTTCGACGAGGCCCAGATCCTGGGCTGGATCACGCCGCTGATCTGGCCCTTCCTGCGCGCGCTGGCGCTGTTCACCGCGATGCCGGTGCTGGGCACGCGCAGCGTGCCCACGCGCGTGCGCATCGGCCTGGCCGGGCTGATCGCGTTCGCCGCGCAGCCCTCGCTGCCGGCCGTCGAGCCGGTGCCGCTGGACTCGCCGCAGGCCTTCGTGCTCGTCGTGCAGCAGGTCGTGATCGGGCTGTCGCTGGGCTTCGCGGTGCGCATCGTCTTCGCCGCCATCGAGTTCGCCGGCGAGATCGTCGGCCTGCAGATGGGGCTGAACTTCGCCGCCTTCTTCGACCCGATCCGCGGCGGCACCGCCACCGCGACGAGCCGCTTCTACGGCACGACGATCGCGTGGCTGTTCATCGTCATCAACGGCCACCTGCTGGTCATCGCCGCGCTGGTGCAGAGCTTCACCGCCTTCCCGGTCGGGCCCGAGCCGTTCGGCTTCCTGAAGGAGGCGCGGCCGCATCTGTGGGCGGCGGAGATCTTCTCGACCGGCGTCTGGATCGCGCTGCCGCTGCTGGCGATGCTGCTGTTCGTCAACATCGTGCTCGGCGCGGTGTCGCGCGTGGCGCCGCAGATGAACGTGTTCTCGGTCGGCTTCCCGATCACGCTGGGCGTCGGCCTCGTCGGCATCCTGCTGACGCTGCCGGCGATGCAGGGGCCGTTCACCGTCGCGCTGGAGCGGCTGCTGGCCTTGTTCCAGTAAGGACGCCGGGGTCAGGACGCCGGGGTCAGGCACCTCGGACGCCGGGGTCAGGTACCTTGGTACCTGACCCCGGTATTTCGAGTATTTCGCCTCAGCGCTCGATGCGCGCCCAGGCGGAATGGTTGTGAATGGACTCGAAGTTCTCGACGTCGACGACGTAGCGGCCGATGCGCGGCTCGCGGTTCAGGCGCAGCGCAACGTCGCGCACCAGGTCCTCGACGAACTTCGGGTTCTCGTAGGCGCGCTCGGTGACCCACTTCTCGTCGGTGCGCTTCAACATCGGCCAGATCTCGCTGGAGGCCTCGTCCTCGGCGAAACGCACGAGTTCGTGCCACTCGACGGGCTGCAGCAGTTCGACGCGGATCGTGACGATCGAGCGCTGGTTGTGCGCGCCGTAGTCGGAGATCTCCTTGGAGCACGGGCACAGGCTCTTCACCGGCACCGCGACCTCGGCCCACAGCGTGGTCTTCGGCGTGTCGCCGTCCAGCCGCGTCTCGGCAATCCAGCGGCCCTGGTAGTCGAGCAGGCTCTGCAGGCCGGAAACTGGCGCGCGCTTTCTCAGGAAGAACGAGAACGAAGCCTCGACACGGCCTTCGCGCGCGCCGAGCTTGTCGAGCATCGCGGCGTGGCGGCGGGCCAGCGCGGCGGCGTCCAGCGGTTCGTCGAGCGCGTCCAGCCACGCGACGAAGCGCGACATGTGCGTGCCCTTCTGCTCGGCCGGCAGCGCGACGTCCAGCGTCCACGACGCCGCCGTCGCCTGCACCGCGCCGGCCACACGCAGCTGCAGCGGGTAGCGAACGTCCTTGACGCCCACGCGCTGGATCGCGACGTGGCGCTCGTCGCGCGCGCTCTGGGTGTCGGGGATGTGGAGGGCGTCGGTCAGGTTCGTCATGTCGGGCTGAATGATGCCTGCGTTCGGCAGCGCGGACGGTGCAAGGGTTTCCACGCAGCGTTCAATCAAGGCGAAGGCCGCCCGCAGGCGGCCTTCGGGTGCGGGCGCAGCCGGCTCAGCCGTTGACCGCGGCCAGCGCCGGGCGGCTGGCGAAACGCTTGACGATCGAGGCTTCGATGCCCTCGGCGTCCAGGCCCATCATCGACAGCAGCTTGTTCGGGTCGCCGTGTTCGGTGAAGCGGTCGGGAATGCCCAGCTGCAGCACCGGCGTCGTCACGCCGGCGGCGGCCAGGCACTCGAGCACCGCGCTGCCGGCACCGCCCATCACGCAGCCTTCCTCGACGGTGACGATGGCCTCGTGGCGGCGCGCCATCTCGAGCACCAGCGCCTCGTCCATCGGCTTCACGAAACGCATGTCGACGACCGTCGCGCCGAGCTTCTCGGCGGCGGCCAGCGCCGGGTGCAGCAGCGTGCCGAAGGCCAGGATCGCGATGCGCTGGCCTTCGCGGCGCACGACGCCCTTGCCCCATTCCCATTCGCTGAGGCCGGTCTCGATCTCGGCGCCGCAGCCGCTGCCGCGCGGGTAGCGCACGGCCACCGGCTGGTCTCGGCGATAGGCCGTGGTCAGCGCCTGGCGGCATTCGTTCTCGTCGCTGGGCGCCAGCAGCGCGCAGTTCGGGATGCAGCGGATGAAGGCGATGTCGTAGACGCCGGCGTGCGTCGGGCCGTCGGCGCCGACGATGCCGGCGCGGTCCAGCGCGAAGACCACCGGCAGGTTCTGCAGCGCGACGTCGTGCACCAGCTGGTCGTAGGCACGCTGCAGGAAGGTGCTGTAGATCGCGACGACCGGCTTCAGCCCTTCGCAGGCCAGGCCGGCGGCGAAGGTCACCGCATGCTGCTCGGCGATGCCGACGTCGTGGTAGCGGCGCGGGAAGCGCTTGTGGAACTCGACCATGCCCGAGCCTTCGCGCATCGCCGGCGTGATGCCGACCAGGCGCTCGTCGGCCTCGGCCATGTCGCACAGCCACTGGCCGAAGACCTGGGTGAAGGTCGGCTTGCCGCCGCTGCTCTTCGGGAAACCTTCGGCCGGGTTGAAGCGGCCGCTGGCGGCGTGGTACTTGACCGGGTCGGCCTCGGCCATCTTGTAGCCGTAGCCCTTCTTCGTGACCACGTGCAGGAACTGCGGGCCCTTCTTGTTGCGCAGGTTCTCCAGCGTCGGGATCAGCGCGTCGAGGTCGTGGCCGTCGATCGGGCCGACGTAGTTGAAGCCGAACTCCTCGAAGATCGTGCCCGGCACGACCATGCCCTTGGCGTGCTCCTCGAAACGGCGCGCCAGCTCGAACAGCGGCGGCGCAGCCTTCAGCACGCCCTTCACGCCCTCGCGCGCGGCGGCGTAGAAGTTGCCGCTCATCAGCCGCGCCAGGTGCTTGTTCAGCGCGCCCACCGGCGGGCTGATCGACATGTCGTTGTCGTTGAGGATGACGAGGATGTCGGCGTTGACGCCGGCATGCGGCACGCCGGCGTTGTTCAGCGCCTCGAAGGCCATGCCGGCGGTCATCGAGCCGTCGCCGATGACGGCGATCGCCTTGCGGTCCTCGCCCTTCTGCTTGGCCGCCAGCGCCATGCCCAGCGCGGCGCTGATGCTGGTCGAGCTGTGGCCGGTAGCGAAGGTGTCGTACTCGCTCTCGTCGCGGCGCGGGAAGCCGGCGATGCCGCCGAGCTGGCGCAGCGTGTGCATGCGCTCGCGCCGGCCGGTCAGCACCTTGTGCGGATAGGTCTGGTGGCCGACGTCCCAGACGATGCGGTCGTGCGGCGTGTTGAACACGTAGTGCAGCGCCACCGTCAGCTCCACCGTGCCCAGGTTGCTGCCGAGGTGCCCCCCGGTCTGGCTGACGGTGTTCAGCACGAACTCGCGCACTTCGCGCGCGAGCCCGGGCAGGTCGCTGCGCGACATGCGGCGCAGGTCGGCCGGCGTCTGGATCGAATCGAGGATTTTGCTCATGTCAGTTTCCACCGCGCTGGACGAGCCGCGGCGCCGGTGACGGCACCACGAACCGCTCCCGAAGTCGCCCGCCTCCCAACGGCCGGCAACGGGGATGAAGCCGTCAGTTCAGTTCTCGCGTTCCACCACCTTGTCGGCGATCGCGGCCAGCGCCGCGACATCGGCCAGACCGGCACGCGCCAGTGCCGCATGCGCCTGCGTGCGCAGTTCCTGCGCGTAACGGCGGGCAGGCTCCAGGCCGAGCACCGAGACGTAGGTCGGCTTGTTGGCCTCCAGGTCCTTGCCGGCGGTCTTGCCGAGCTTGTCGGAGGCCTGGGTGCAGTCGAGGATGTCGTCGACGACCTGGAAGGCCAGGCCGATGGCCTCGCCGTACTCGGACAGCGCCTGCCAGGTGGCCGGCGCCGGCGAGCCGCAGGCCGCGCCCATCTGCACGCTGACCAGCAGCAGCGCGCCGGTCTTCTTGCGGTGCATCTCGCGCAGCGTGGCCTCGTCGAGCAAACGCCCGGTGTTGGCCAGGTCGATGGCCTGGCCGCCGGCCATGCCGGCGTGGCCCGCGGCACGCGCCAGCAGGCGCACCAGGCTGGCCTGCAGCGCCGGCTCGACGCCCTCGTCGGGGGTCAGGATCTCGAAGGCCAGCGCCTGCATCGCGTCGCCGGCCAGCATCGCCTGGGCCTCGCCGTACTTCACGTGCACCGTCGGCTTGCCGCGGCGCAGCACGTCGTTGTCCATGCACGGCATGTCGTCGTGCACCAGCGAGTAGGCGTGGATCAGTTCCACCGCGCAGGCACTGCGCAGCGCGGCTTCACGCGAGCCGCCCAGCGCCTCGCAGGCGGCCATCACCAGCAGCGGCCGCAGCCGCTTGCCGCCGTCGAGCACGCCGTAGCGCATCGCTTCGCCGAGGCCGGCGGGAGCATTGTCGGGAACCCAGGCTTCGAGCGCGGCTTCCACCGCGTCGAGCTGGCGTCGCGCCCATTGATCGAAATTCAGGGTGCGCTCCATGTCTTCAGCTGTCCATCGTCAAGTAGCTTGACCTGTTCCTCGACCGCCTGCAGCCGGTTGCGACAAAAGGTCAGCAGTTCGCTGCCGCGCCTGTAGCCGTCGAGCAACTGGTCCAGCGGCATCTGGCCGGTCTCCATCTGCTGGACCAGACGGTCCAGTTCGGCGACGGCCTGCTCGTAGCTGGCGGGCTCCTGCGGGGCGGGGACGGACGACATTCGGTGGGAACGTGACAGCAAGCCGGGCATTCTAGACACACGGCAGTGCGGCGCTCGGACACTCCGCCTGCCCCGCTGCGCCACCCACCCGGCCGGTACAATGGTCGGTTCGCCTGACGAAACCCATGCGACGCCACCGAGGGGCGCATTCGTCAGTCACCATGCCCGCCCGCGGGGCCACCGGGCGGGGGTTTGGACATCCGTCACGGAGGATCCCCTCGGATCATGTCTGACCTGAGCATCCGTCTCGAAGCTCTCGATCGAAGCACGTCTCAGCTTCCCGTCACCCACTATTTCGACGAGGGTCTGTTCCAGCAGGAACAGAAACTCATCTTCGAGTCCGGCCCGCGCTACGTCGGGCACGAGCTCGCCGTTCCCGCCACTGGCGACTATCACGCCCTCGTGCACGAAGGCGAGGGGCGCGCGCTCGTGCGCCACGAACGCGGCATCGAACTCGTCTCCAACGTCTGCCGCCACCGCCAGGCGATCATGCTCAAGGGCCGCGGCCGCACCCAGGGCGGCATCGTCTGCCCGCTGCACCGCTGGACCTACGACCTGCAAGGCCAGTTGGTCGGCGCGCCGCACTTCGCCGAAGACCCCTGCCTGAACCTGAAGCAGTACCCGCTGCGCGCGTGGAACGGGCTGTTGTTCGAGGACAACGGGCGCGACCTCGCCGCCGACCTGGCCGGCATGGCGCCGCAGCCGCTGCTCGACTTCTCGGGCTACGTCTTCGACCGCGCCGTCGTGCACGAGTGCGACTACAACTGGAAGACCTTCATCGAGGTCTACCTCGAGGACTACCACGTCGGCCCGTTCCACCCGGGGCTGGGTTCGTTCGTCACCTGCAACGACTTGCGCTGGGAGTTCGGCGCGCACCACTCGGTGCAGACGGTGGGCGTGCACCAGGCGCTGGCGCGGCCGGGCTCGCCGGTCTACCGCCGCTGGCACGACGCGCTGCTCGCCTACCGCGCCGGCCAGCCGCCGGCGCAGGGCGCGGTGTGGCTGACGATCTACCCGACGATCATGGTCGAGTGGTATCCGCACGTGCTCGTCGTGTCCTCGCTGTTCCCCAGGGGCCCGCGCAAGACGCTGAACCTGGTCGAGTTCTTCTACCCCGAGGAGATCGCGCTGTTCGAGCGCGAGTTCGTCGAGGCCCAGCAGGCCGCCTACATGGAGACCTGCATCGAGGACGACGAGATCGCGGAGAGAATGGACGCCGGCCGCCACGCGCTGATGGTGCGCGGCGACAACGAGGTCGGGCCCTACCAGAGCCCGATGGAAGACGGCATGCAACAGTTCCACGAGTGGTACCGGCGGCAGATGAACCTGTCGCGGTGAGCCGCGCGCAGCCGGCCCCGGGCCCGCTGCGTGCCCCCTTGCTGATCGCCGGCGCCGCGTTCCTGTTCGCGGCGATGGGGCTGTGCGTCAAGCTCGCGTCGGCGCAGTACGGCGCCGGCGAGATCGTCATGTACCGCTCGGCCGTCAGCGTCGTGCTGATGGCCGTGCTGCTGCGCGCCAGCGGCACGCCGCTGGCCACACGCGTGCCGGGGCTGCACTTCAAGCGCAGCGCCGCCGGCGTCGGCGCGATCTGCCTGTGGTTCTACGCGCTGGGCACGCTGCCGCTGGCCACGGCGATGACGCTGAACTACACCTCGTCGGTGTGGATCGCCGCCTTCCTCGTCGGCGCCGCCTGGCGCGGCGGCCAGCGTCTCGACGCCCGGCTGCTGGCCGCGGTGCTGGCCGGCTTCGCCGGCGTCGCGCTGGTGCTCAAGCCGACGATCGAATCGAGCCAGCTTTTGCACGGGCTGGCCGGGCTGGTGTCGGGGCTGCTGTCGGCCCAGGCGCTGCTGCACGTGCGCTCGCTGGGCCAGGCCGGTGAGCCCGAGCAGCGCATCGTCTTCTATTTCGCTGCCGGTGGCGTGGCGGCCGGCGCGCTGCTGATGTTCGCGTCAGGCGGCCCCAGCGCGCACAGCGCACGCGGCGTCGCGCTGCTGCTGGCCACCGGCGTGCTGGCCTCGGTGGCGCAGCTGATGATGACGCGCGCCTACGCCATCGGCCAGCCGATGACGAACGCGGTGCTGCAGTACCTGGGCATCGTCTATTCCTTCGGCTTCGGCGTCTGGCTGTTCGACGACCCGGTCACGCTGTCGGCGCTGGCCGGCATGGCGCTGATCGTCGCCGCCGGCATCGCCGCCACCTGGCTCGCCCGCACGCCCCGCCTCACCCCTTCCACGGAGACCTGAGATGAGCTTCACCACCCTTGTCAGCGCCGAGGACCTGCGCACCGCGCCGGCCGGCGTCGTCGTGCTCGACTGCGGTTTCGACCTCGGCGACCCGGCCGCCGGCGAACGTGCCTTCGCCGCCGGCCACCTGCCGGGCGCGATCTACGCCCACCTCGAACGTGATCTGTCCGGCCCCAAGGGCGACGGCCGGCGCGGCCGCCACCCGCTGCCCACGCGCGAGGCCTTCGCCGCCACCGTCGGCGCCTGGGGCATCACGCCCGAGACCCAGGTCGTCTGCTGCGACGCCCAGGGCGGGCCGTACGCGGCGCGCGCGTGGTGGATGCTGAAGTGGCTGGGCCACGAGAAGGTCGCGGTGCTCGACGGCGGCCCGGCCGCCTGGACCGCCGCCGGCGGCGAACTCGTGAGCTCGGCCACCGCGCCGGCCGCCGGCGCGCCCTACCCGCTGAGCCCCGAGCCGGCGATGCCGACGATCACCGCCGAGTCGCTGCTCGCCGCGCTGGGCCACGTGCGCCTCGTCGACGCGCGCGCCGGCGAACGTTTCCGCGGCGAGGTCGAGCCGATCGACCCAGTCGGCGGCCACATTCCCGGCGCGACGAACCGCTGCTTCAAGGACAACCTGCAGGCCGACGGCCGCTTCAAGCCCGCCGCCACGCTGCGCGCCGAGTTCGAGCGCTGGGCGACGCCGGCCGAGCAGGTGGTGTTGCAGTGCGGCAGCGGCGTCACCGCCTGCCACAACCTGCTGGCGATGGCGCATGCCGGTTTCGAGGGCATGCGGCTGTACCCGGGCTCGTGGAGCGAGTGGTGCCGCGACCCCGCGCGCCCCATCGCTCGCGGCTGACTTCCATCAATCCAACCCCGCTTGCAGGAACCCCGGCCCTGCAGAACACTCGAAACATCGAACCCAAAGGAGTCTCCATGTACAAGCGCATCCTGGTCCCCACCGACGGCTCCGAGATCACGGCCAAGGCGGTCCAGACGGCTCTGGAACTGGCCCGGCTCGCCGGCGCCGAAATGTTCGTCATCGGCGTCAAGGAGCCCTTCCCGTACAGCGCGATCTCCGAGATGCAGCCGGTGCCGCCGCAGGAGTTCTACGACGCGCAGGAACGCATCGCGTCGTCGCGCGTGAAGGCCGTCATCGAAGCCGCCAGCGCTGTCGGCGTGGCCTGCAGCGGCCACACCGTCGAGGCCCTGCATCCCTGGGAGGCGATCATCGACCACGCCAAGAACCAGGAATGCGACCTGATCGTCATGGCCTCGCACGGCCGCCGCGGCGTCAGCGCGCTGCTGCTCGGCAGCGAGACGCAGAAGGTGCTGACGCACAGCACGCTGCCGGTGCTGGTCGTGCGCTGAACGCACGCTCCGGTCTCGCGTTGAACCCCGCCGCCCGGCGGGGTTTTTCTTGGCGCCGCCTCAGGCCGGCTGCAGCGCCAGCCGCCCGTTCTGCGCGGCCAGCGTGCGCGCCAGCAGCGAGGCCAGCGCGTACAGCGCATCCACCGTCGGCGTCGGCCGGCCGACGATGCGGCCGAGTTCGGCCACCGCGCCGACCAGCGCCTCCAGCTCCAGCGCGCGGCCGTGTTCGACGTCCTGCAGCATCGAGGTCTTGTGCGCGCCCACCGCCTCGGCACCGGCCAGGCGCTGCTCCAGCGTGATGCGGAATCGCACGCCCAGCGCCTCGGCCACCGCCTGGGCCTCGGCCATCGCCGCGGCGGCCAGCGCGCGTGTCGGGCCGAAGCGCGTGATGTCCTCGAGCGTCGCCTGCGTCAGCGCGCTGATCGGGTTGAAGCACAGGTTGCCCCAGAGCTTGACCCAGAGCTCGGCGCGGATGTCGCGCGCCACCGGCGCCTTGAAGCCGGCCTTCATCAGTGCCTGCGACAGCGCCTCGGCCCGCTCGCTGCGGCTTCCGTCGGGCTCGCCGATCGTGAAGCGGTTGCCTTCGACGACACGCACCAGCCCCGGCTCGACGAGCTCGGCCGCCGGGTAGACGATGCCGCCGATGACGCGCTCCGGCGCGATCGCCGCGGCGATGCGCCCGCCCGGGTCCACGCTCTGCAGCTGCCGCCCTTCGTAGGGGCCGGCGAGCTGGTGGAAGTACCACCAGGGCACGCCGTTGATCATCGTGACGACGCTGGTGTGCGGCGCCAGCAGCGCCGGCAGCCCGGGCAGCAGGTCGGCGACCTGGTGCGCCTTGACGGCGAGGATGACGACGTCCTGCGGCCCGGCCTCGTCCATGCGCTCGAAGGCCCGGGCTTCGGGCGCCGCCAGCTCGCTGCCGTCTTCGAGGATCAGGCGGAAGCCGCGCGCGCGGATCGCCTCCAGGTTGCGGCCACGCGCGATGAAGCTGACCTGCTCGCCGGCGGCCGACAGCCGCGCGCCGAGATAACCGCCGATCGCGCCGGCGCCGACGATCGTGATCCTCATCCGCCCAGCCCCAGCTTGGCGGCCATGCCGATGCGCTGCAGCTTGCCGGTCGCGCCCTTGGGGATCTCGGCCATGAACAGGATGCGCCTGGGCACCTTGAAGTCGGCGACACGCGCGGCGACGAAGTCCTGCAGTTCGCGTTCGCTCGGCTGCTGGCCTTCACGCGGCACGACGGCGGCGGCGACCTCCTCGCCGAGCTTGGGGTGCGGCATGCCGAAGCAGACGACCTGGGCGACGGCCGGGTGGTCCATCAGGATCTCGTCGATCTCGCGCGGGCTGATCTTCTCGCCGCCGCGGTTGATGATCTCCTTCAGGCGGCCGGTGATCGTGACGTAGCCGTCGGCGTCCAGCGTGCCCTGGTCGCCGGTGCGGAACCAGCCGTTCGTGAACGCCTCGGCGTTGGCCTTGGGGTTGGACTCGTAGCCGGCGGTGACGTTGGGGCCGCGGATGACGATCTCGCCGACGGCGCCGCGCGGCAGCAGCGCGCCGTGCTCGTCCATGATCGCGATCTCGGGCCCCGCCGCCGGGCCGACGCTGCCGGGCTTGCGCACGGCCGGCGGCAGCGGGTTGCAGGCCATCTGGTGCGTGGCCTCGGTCATGCCGTAGGCCTCGATCAGCGGCGCGCCGAACACCTCTTCGAGTTCGCGGATCACCTGCGGCGGCATCGACGACGACGACGAACGCAGGAAACGCAGCGGATGCCGCGCGATGACCTCGGCGTTGCGCCGCGCGCGGCCCAGGATCGCCTGGTGCATCGTCGGCACCGCCGTGTACCAGGTGGGCGCGGCCTCGTCCATCCAGCCGAAGAACTTCAGCGCGTCGAAACCCGGCGTGCAGAAGATGCGCGAGCCCGCGGCCAGCGGCGCCAGCACGCCGGCGATCAGGCCGTGGATGTGGAACAGCGGCATCACGTTCAGGCCGCCGTCGGCCGGCGTCAGCTGCAGCGTGTCGCGGATGTGCTGCGCCGACGCAGCCAGGTTGGCCTGCGACAGCGGCACGATCTTCGGCCGCGAGGTCGTGCCCGAGGTGTGCAGCACCATCGAGACGTCGCCGGGCTGGGCCGGGCCGCCGTCGGCCGCCGGCGTGCTGGCGGCGCTGCCATCGCGCGGCACCAGCGTGAAGCTGCCGGCCGGCGCGCCGTCGGCGACGACGAGGTCGAGCACACGCACGCCCAGGCGTTCGGCGACCGCCACCGCCGGCGAGGCGCTGCCGCGTTCGACGATCAGCGCCTTGGCGCGCAGGTCCGAGAGGTAGAACTCGAACTCCTCGGCGCGGTAGGCCGGGTTCAGCGGCGCGCTGGCGACGCCGCTGGCGCAGGCGACGAAGCAGTTCGCCATCTCGGGGCCGTTGGCGAGCACGATGGCGACGCGGTCGCCGCGGCCGACACCCAGCGTGTTCAGCGTCGAGACGGTGCCGGCGATCTGCGCGCGCAGGCCGCGGTAGTTCAGCGGCGCGCGGCCGGGCGCGGCCAGCGCGACGGCGTCTTCGGCGCCGGCTCGCAGCAGCGCCTCCAGGGTCTGGTGCATCGGGTACTCCTTGCGGACGGACCGCGGCGTTATACCGCCGGCGCCGGCAGCGTCCCGAGCAGGCGCGCGACGGCGTCGGGGGCTTCCTCGTGCGCGAGATGGCCGACGCCGGGCAGCGGCAGGACCAGCGCCCGCGGGCACAGCGCCGCCACGCGCCGCGCCTGCGACGGCCGCACCGCGCGGTCGCGCAGCCCGGTGACCAGCCACAGCGGCACCGGAAAACGCCGCAGGTCCTGCTCCATCGTGCTCAGGTCCCAGTGGGCCATCATGCCCAGCGCCGCCTCGGCGTGGCCGGGGCGTGTCATCAGCGCCCGGTAGGCGTCCAGCCCGTCCTGGTCGAGGCGCGAGCCGGTGCCTTCGATCAATCGGCGCACGACCGCCGGATCCTCGGCGCGGCGCGCGAACAGGTGCGAGACCCAGCGCTGCGCGTACAAGAGCCGCGCCAGCGGCGACAGCAGCGCCGCCGCGCGGCCGCCGAACGGCAGGAAGGCGCCGTTGATCGACACGACGACCGAGGGCTTCACCAGCCCGTCGAGCACCATGCGCACCGCGACCGCGGCGCCGGCCGAGTGGCCGACGACGACGTCGGGCGCGATCTTCATCTCGGCCAGCAGCGCGCCGACGGCGGCGGCCATGCCGGGCAGCGTCAGCTGCTCGGGCGTCGGCCGGCTGGTCTCGCCGTGGCCCGGCAGGTCGGGCGCGACGAGGCGCCAGCGCCAGGCCAGTCGTTCGCCCAGCGCCGCCATGCTGTGCGCCGACGCGCCGGTGCCGTGCAGCAGCAGCATCGTGCCCGGGCCGCGCCCGGAACGTTCGACGTGCCAGCGCAGGCCGGCGGCGTTGACGAAGCGGCGGTCTTCAGCCACCGGCGCGGGCGCGCACCACCTGCGACAGGGTCTGCGCGCCGGCGTAAGGCAGCGGCATGTAGGTCGCCTGCATCGCACCGGCGATCTTGCGCGCCTGCGCCGCCGGCTGCGGCGAGGTGTCGATCAGCATCGTCGCCGCGCCGCTGGCCAGCATGCGCTTGGCGGCGTCCAGCGCATCGGCCTCGGCCTTGGGCCGGCCGCCGGTGCCGTCGAGCGCGACATTGGCGCGGCCGTCGGTCAGGAAGACCACCAGCGGCGTGTCGCCGCGGCGGCGGATCGACTCGGCCAGCGCGCCGGCGGCGTCGACGGCCGCCGCCAGTGGCGTGCCGCCGCCGCCGGGCAGGCCGGCCAGGCTGCGCTTGGCGCGCACCAGCGAACGCGTCGGCGGCAGCAGCAGCTCGGCGGCCTTGCCGCGGAAGGCGATCACCGCCACCTTGTCGCGGCGCACGTAGCAGTCGGCCAGCAGCAGCTCGACCGCGCCCTTGGCCTCGGCCATGCGGTTCAGCGCCGACGAGCCCGAGGCGTCGACGACGAAGATCGTCGTCGTCTCGCGCCGCTGGCGGTAGTGCGTGACGTGGAAGTCGTCGGGCCGCACCTGCACCCGCGGCTTGATGGCGCCGCGCACCCGTTGCCAGGGCGCGGCGGCACGCAGCGTCGCGATCAGGTTCAGGCGCTGGCCGGCCTTGGGTTCGCCGCGGCGGATGCCCGACGGCCGGCCGCGGTGGCCGCCCTTGTGCAGCGCACCCGACTTGCCCGACGAACGCGCGCGTTCGCGCGACGCGTAGTCGGCCTGCATCTGCGCCAGCAGCGCCGGCGGCAGCGACGCGAGCACGGCGTCGAGCACCTGGTCTTCCATCGGGCCCTTCAGCTCCTCGGCCTGCTGCTCGTTGTCCGGCGGCGGCGGGTCCTGGTTCGGGTCCTGCTGATCCGGCGGCGGAGGCGGCTCCTCGGGCGGGGCTTCCTGTTCCTGCTCGGGCGGCGCCGGCAGCTGCGTCGCGCGCGGCGCGAACACCAGGCGTGCGGCGGCCGCGGCATCCTCGGCCTCGACCGTGTCGCGGCCGTTCAGCGCGGCGTGCGCGCAGGCCACGCGCAAGGCGTGCAGCGGTGCGCGCAGCGAGGCGATGCCCAGCGCGACGGCGGCCTGCACCAGCGCCTGCAGCGCCTCGTCGCCGCAGCGCACACGCGGCAGCAGCGCGCGCGCGTCGGCGACGTCGCCGAAGTCGATCTCGGGCGCCTCGCGCGGCGGGATCTGCGTGAAGTCGAGCTTGAGCCCCAGGCGGTCGGTCAGCGCGACCGGCACCGGGTCGTCGTCGGGGCCGCCTTCGTCGAAGGCGACGACACCGAACCGGGTCGGGTGCGACAGCGCGACGCCGTCGCGTTCGACGACGACCTCGTGGCGGTCGATGACCGCGGCCATCTTCGCCGCGGTGCCCGGCGGCAGGCGCTCGGCCATCACCGCGAGCACGACGCCGCCGTCGGCGTCGGCGAGCAGGCCACGCTGCGCGACCGGACGCCCGGCCTGCAGCGTGCCGGCCAAGTCCAGGCCGCCGAGCAGGCGGTCGTCGGCGATGCCCACCGGCATGCGCCGCGGCGGCGTCGGCAGCGCGCGCGTCAGCGCCGCCAGCCAGCGGTCGCGCACCGGGCCGGCCGGCGAGCGCACGTGCACGCCGCCGATGCCCGCCGGGTCGACGGCGAACACCGCCGCCGCCAGCGTGGCGTCTTCCCAGGCCTTGGAGGACATCAGGCGAACAGTTCCTGCACTGCGCGGTCCACGCGCACCGTGGAACCGGCGTCGTCGAGCACGTTGCGGCGCAGGCGGTGGCGCAGCGCCGGCGCGGCGATGCGCTTGAGCTGGCTGTCGCCGACGGCCTTGTCGCCGTCGATCGCGGCCAGCGCGCGCGCGGCGCGCATCAGCGTCAGCTCGCCGCGCAGGCCGTCGGTGCCGAGCTTCATGCACAGCTGGGCGGCGCGCTCCAGCGCGGCGTCGGGCACCTGCACGTCTTCCAGGCGCTTGCGTGCGGCCAGGATGCGGCGGCGGATCTTGTCGTCCTCGGCCTTCCACTTCTCGGTGAAGCCCTCGGGGTCGCGCTCGAAGGCGTCGCGGCGGCGCACGATCTCGATGCGCACCGGGATGTCGGTCGGCGTCTTGACCTCGACCGACAGGCCGAAACGGTCGAGCAGCTGCGGCCGCAGCTCGCCTTCTTCCGGGTTGCCCGAGCCGACGAGCACGAAGCGCGCGGGGTGGCGCACCGACAGGCCTTCGCGTTCGACGACGTTCTCGCCCGAGGCGGCGACGTCGATCAGCAGGTCGACGAGGTGGTCTTCGAGCAGGTTGACTTCGTCGATGTACAGGAAGCCGCGGTTGGCACGCGCCAGCAGGCCGGGCTCGAAGGCCTTGACGCCTTGCGACAGCGCACGTTCGAGGTCGAGCGCGCCGACGACGCGGTCTTCGGTGGCGCCCAGCGGCAGGTCGACGACCGGCACCGGCACGAGGTGGGTCTTGGGCTTGGGCGCGCCGGCGGGTTCGAGCGCCGGGTCACGGTTGTAGGGGCAGCCGACGACGGCCTTCATCTTGGGCAGCAGCGCCGCCAGCGCACGCACGGCGGTCGACTTGCCGGTGCCGCGGTCGCCGAAGACCAGCACCCCGCCCACGCTCGGGTCCACCGCGGCGATGAGGATGGCGAGCTTCATCTCGTCCTGGCCGACGATGGCCGAGAAGGGATACGTCAACTTCATGAGGAAACGGGCTTTCAGGAGGGTCGGGGATCTTCAGGAATCACGCTCGCTGGTGGCGAGGTGGCGGCGGGCGCGCCGCAGCACGAGGTAGGCGACGCCGGCCAGCAGCGGGATCGACAGGCCGACGATCAGCTCGGGGTCCAGCGGCAGCCCGGCGGCCTTGCCGCCCTTGACGACGTAGCCGACGAGGCCGGCGGCGTAGTAGACGATGGCCGCCATCGACAGCCCTTCGACGGCCTTCTGCAGCCGCAGCTGCAGCTGCGCGCGCCGGTTCATCGACGCCAGCAGCGCCTGGTTCTGCTTCTCGCGCACGATGCCCACGCGCGTGGCCAGCAGGCCGCTGGCCTGGGCGACGCGGTCGGCCAGCTCGTGCAGGCGCTGCGAGACGGTGTTGCAGGTGGCCACGGCCGGCGTGAAGCGCCGCGCCATGAACTCCTCGATGGTCTGCGTGCCGGGGATGCGCACCTCGCGCAGCTCGGCGATGCGGGTGCGCACCAGCTCGGCGTAGGCACGCGTGGCGCCGAAGCGGTACTGGGTCGCGGTGAGCTCGTGCTCGATCTCGGCGGCGGTGCGCGTCAGCTCCTGCAGCAAGCGCTCCTCGTCGGCGCCTTCACGGGCGATCTCGCCGGTCAGCGTCTCGAGCGAACGTTCGATCTGCACGATGCGCGGCAGCTGCTCGCGCGCCATCGGCAGCGCCAGCAGCGCGAGCATGCGGTAGGCCTCGATCTCGAGCAGGCGCTGCAGCATGCGGCCGGCCTGGCGCGGCGTCAGGCCGCGGTCCATCAGCACGAAACGCGCGCAGCCGTCGGCGTGGATCTTGAAGTCGGTGAAGGCGTAGCCCGCGCCCTCGCCGATCGACGAGCCGACGACGATGTTGCCGCCGAAGTGGTCGGCAAGCGCCTGCGGGTCGGGCACCGGCTCGGCGCCACCGACGAGCTTGGCGTGCGCGGCGACGATGGTCTGGCCGGGAATGGCCTCCAGCCAGCCGGCAGGCAGCCGCGTCGTCGCCGGCTCGGAGAACGGCGCCGGGCTCAGCCCGGGCAGCAGGAAGACGTAGCCGGAGAACTCGCCATGGCGCTCCCACTTGATGCGCAGCGGCCCGATCGAGGCGCTGAACTGCGTCAGCGAGGCGTCCGGCGGCTCGGCGCCGAAGGCCTCGAACAGGCGCACGATGTGGGCGCGCTCGCTCTCGCGGTCGGTCGGGTCGACCATCACCGCGACATAGGTCGCTCTCGACGGCAGCTCCAGCGGCTCGGGGGGGCGCGCGTGGACCTCGTCGGCGAGTTCGAAACGACCGGGAAAGTCGGGAGGCAGCTGCGGCATCAGTCGTGACCTGAGGGCCTGAAGTATGGCATCCCCCCTGATCGGTCGAGGCGACACGGATCAAGCAGCGAGACGACCTCATTTCAAGGGACAATAAGGGGTTCGCGATACGAAAGGCTCTCGCAGCCTCCTACATAGCGCCATGGCCACCCGCCGTTCCGCAGCACCTCCGTCGACCCCGACCACCCCGCCCGGCCCGAAACTCCGCCAGACCCAGGCCGAGTACACCGCCGCCCGTCCCAATGCCGAACCCGGCGTCAAGCCGATGATGTCCAGCTCGAAGATGTACGTGTGCATCAAGTGCCACGCCAACTTCAAGACGGGCGACGGCAAGCCCGACCCGCGCCTGCGCGGGCTGGGCCGTTGCAACAACTGCCTGGGCATCACCACCCCGGCGACCTGAGCCGGCGTCGACGCCTGCCCCGTCCGGCCACGGCGCCATGCCGTGGCTGGCGTCTTGTCGCGTCGGCTCGCTCCCGGGCGGGCTGACCGCGCCGGCTCAGCCGCCGCTGCGCCGCACCGTCCAGCCCTGCTGCTGTAGGAAGGCCAGCACCTTGTCGCGGTGCTCGCCCTGGATCTCGATGACGCCGTCCTTGGCCGTGCCGCCGCTGCCGCAGTGCGCCTTCAGGCGTTTGGCCAGGGCGGCCAGCGCGGCCTCGTCGAGCGCCAGCCCGCGCACGACGGTGACACCCTTGCCGCCACGGCCGGCGGTCTCGCGCCCGACGCGCACGATGCCGTCACCGGCCGGCGCCGCCTTCGGCGCAGCACAGGCGCACTCGGCCAGCGGCCGGCGGCAGGCCGGGCACATGCGCCCGCCCTCGGTGGAATAGACCAGGCCGCCGGAGCCGGCACGGCGGCGATCGTTCATCGCGCCCATGCTGCGTGCCGCGACGGCCGCGCCGCGGCACGGCGGCGGTTCATCGGGATCGTGTTCATCACGGCCGCGAGCATAAGCGCGCGCCGGGCACGGCCATGCGCCGCCGGCGCGGGCTGCGCTACGCTCGCGGCCCTCGCCGCCTCCGACACGTCACCGCCTTGAGCAGCACCGCCCGCCCCGCCGATCCCGCCCGCCCCGAACGCTGGCACCTGGACGCGGGCGACCGCGCCGACGCGCTGCTCGTCGTGCCCGCCGACGCGCGCCGCGAACGCCGCTTCGAGATCTCGGTGGCGATGAGCGTGCGTCCGCGCGCCGACGCGCACGAGCCCTGGCACGCGCTGCGTGTGCTCGCCGACGGCGAGCTGCAGTGGTCGCGGCGCATCGCCACCGACCCCGCGGGCCGCTACGACGGCCTGGACTTCCGCTTCCGCCGCAGCGTGCCGGTCGGGCGCGAGCTGCGGCTGCAGGCCTTCGTCGAATGCGGCGGCGCCGAGCGCCTGCGCCTCGTCATCGAGGCCGACGAAGAGACCTGATCAGCCCGCCGGCACGAGGCCGACGACGGTGCCGACCTCGTGCGCGCGCCCGGTGTCGCCGTGCACCAGCACCCGCGTCGTGTCGGCGAGCACGAGCTCGTACTCGAAGTGGCTGCCGCGGAACATGCGCACGGCCACCGTCGCCGGCACCCCGCCGTCGTCGACCAGGCGCAGCGCCTGCGGGCGCAGCAGCACGCGGGTGCCGTCTCCGTCGCCGAAGGCCGGCGTCGCCGCGTCGTGCCGGCCCAGCACGGTCTGCCAGCCCTCGGCGACACGCCGCGCCGGCAGCAGCACGCCGCTGCCGACCAGCGCCGCGACCTCGGGCGTCGCCGGACGCCGGTACAGCTCGAAGGCGTCGGCCCACTGGCACAGCCGGCCGCCGGCCATGACGCCGATGCGATCGGCCATCGCGAAGGCCTCGGGCTGGTCGTGCGTGACCATCAGCGCGGTGGCGCCGGCCTGGCGCAGGATGCTGCGCAGCTCGCGCGCGATCGACTCGCGCAGCCCGGTGTCCAGGCTGGAGAACGGCTCGTCGAGCAGCAGCAGCGCCGGCCGCGGCGCCAGCGCGCGGGCGATCGCGACACGCTGCTGCTGGCCGCCGGACAGCTCGTGCGGCCAGCGCTGCCGCATCCCGTCCAGGCCGACCAGCGCCAGCATCTCGGCAACGCGCGCGCGGCGCTCGGCGGCCGCCAGCCCGCGCAGCCCGAAGGCGACGTTGCCCTCGACGTCCAGATGCGGGAACAGCGCGTGCTCCTGGAAGACCATGCCGACGCCGCGTTCACGCGCCGGCAGCTGGCGTTCGGCCGTCGCGACGACGCGCCCGTCGAGCAGGATGCGGCCGGCACGCGGCGCCTCGAAGCCGGCGATGGCGCGCAGCAGCGTCGTCTTGCCGCAGCCCGAGGGCCCCAGCAGGCAGCCGATCTCGCCGCGCGCCAGGGCCAGCGAGGCCCGCTGCACGACGTCCGTCGCGCCATAACCCAGGGTGAGGTGTTCGACTTCGAGCATCGTGAGCGACTCAGGACGGGGTTCGGGACGAGGGCCGGCGTTCGGTCTGCATGACCAGCAGCGCCACCGGCAGCAGGCCGACGAGCACGATGGCCAGCGCCGGCAGCGCCGCCTGCTGCCACATCGACTCGGAGGTCAGCTGGAACACGCGCACGGCCAGCGTGTCCCAGCCGAAGCTGCGCGTCATCAGCGTGATCGGCATCTCCTTCATGACGTCGACCAGCACCATCAGGAAGGCCGCGAGCAGGCCGCCGCGCAGCAGCGGCAGGTGCAGCCGGCGCAGCGTCTGCCAAGGCGTCTGGCCCAGCGAGGCGCAGGCCTCCTCCTGGTGGCGGCTGACGCGCTGCATCGCGCTGTCGGTGGCGTGGAAGCCCACGGCCATGAAACGCGCCGCCAGCGCCAGCAGCATCGTCGCCAGGCTGCCCTTGAGCAGCGCCAGCGGCTCGACGCCGAAGGGTTTCAGCAGCGCCAGCAGCTGCTCGTCGAGCCAGGCGATCGGCACGAACACGCCGACCGCCAGCACCACGCCGGGGAAGGCGTAGCCGACGACCGCCAGCCGCACCAGCCAGGCGGTGGCGGCGTCGGCATGGCGGCGGCGGATCCACGACAGCAGCAGCGCCAGCACCGTGACGGCCAGCGCGGTGGCGCCGGCCAGGCGCAGCGTGTTCCAGGCGAAGCCCCAGTAGCGCGCGTCCAGGTCCTCGCGCCAGACTTGCAGCGACCAGGCGACGATCTGCAGCATCGGCACGACGAAGGCCGCACCGAGCACCGCCGCGCAGAACGCGGTGGCCAGCCAGCGCGCGCGCGGCCCGAGCGCGCGCCGCGCATCGCCGCCGGCCGCGGCGTCGAAACGCTGCGCCTGCCGCGAGCGCTGCTCGGCGGCGACCAGCACCAGCACGACGAGCACCAGCAGCGAGGCCAGTTGCGCCGCCGCACCCAGGTCGTGCAGGTCGAACCAGGCCTTGTAGAGCGCGGTCGTGAAGGTGTCGACGTTGAACACCGCGACGGCGCCGAAGTCGGCCAGCGTCTCCATCAGCACCAGCGCCAGGCCGGCGCCGATCCAGGGCCGCGCCATCGGCAGCGCCACGCGCCACAGCGCGCCGGCCGGCGAGCAGCCCAGCGTCTGCGCCGCCTCCAGCGCACGCCGGCCCTGGGTCAGGAAGGCGCCGCGCGCCAGCAGGTAGACGTAGGGGTAGAAGGCCAGCACCAGCACCAGCGTCAGCCCCCAGAAGCTGCCGCGGATCTCGGGGAACCAGCGGCTGCTGCCGAAGAGCTCGCGCAGCGCCGTCTGCACCGGGCCGGCGTACTCGAACAGGCCCATCTGCACGAAGGCCAGCACGTAGGCCGGGAAGGCCAGCGGCAGCACCAGCGCCCAGGCGAAAACGCGCCGGCCGGGGAACTCGCACATCGCCGTCAGCCAGGCCAGCGGCACGCCGACGGCGAGCACGCCGACGGCCACCAGCGCCATCAGCAGCGCGGTGTTGGCCAGCACGCGCGGCAGCACGTGCTGCCACAGATGGGCCCAGGTGTCGGCCTGCGGCGCGAGCGCCAGCACCAGCACCGCGCCCAGCGGCAGCAGCGTCAGCAGCGCGATCGGCAGCGCGGCGAGCGCGCCGCGCCAGGGCAGATGCCGCGTGCGGTGCGCCGCCGGCGCGAAGGCCGGCGGGTTCAGGCCGCGTTCAGCGGTAGCCAACGCGGTCGAGCAGGCGGATCGCCGCGGCCTGGCGCGAGCCGATGTCGGCTGCGTTCAGCGGGCTCGCCTTGAACGTGCCCCAGGCCTGCACGATCGGGTCGGCCTCGGCCTTCGGGTTGATCGGGCTCTCGAAGGTGCCGTGCGTGTAGTCGCGCTGCACGCCCTGCGAGGACAGCCACTCGAGCAGCTTGCGCCCGCCCTCGGGGTTGCGCGCGTGCGTGGTCACGCCGCCGCCGGACAGGTTGACGTGCGCCCCGCCCTCGCCTGCGCCCTGGTTGGCCCAGAACAGCTTGACCTTGGCGTTGAACTCGGGCTCGCGCGCCAGGATGCGGCCGTAGTAGTAGGTGTTGGCGATGCCGACCTCGCACTGCCCGGCCTCGATCGCCTTCAGCAGGCTGTTGTCGTTGGTGAAGACGTCGGTCGCGAGGTTGGCGACCCAGCCGCGCGCGATCTCCTCGGCGCGGGCCTCGCCGTGCTTGGCGATCATCATCGCCACCAACGACTGGGTGTAGGTCTGCTTGCCGGTGCGCAGGCAGAGCTTGCCCTTCCACTTCGGCAGCGCCAGGTCCTCGTAGGTCGACAGCTGCGCCGGCTGCACCTTGCCGGCGGCGTAGAAGATCGTGCGTTCGCGCTGCGACAGCCCCCACCAGCGGCTGCCGGGGTCGCGGAAGCTGGCCGGCACGTTGGCGTCCAGCGTCGGCGACTGCAGCTTGCGCAGCAGGCCGCGTTCGGCGGCGTTCCACAGGTTGCCCATGTCGACGGTGATCAGCACGTCGGCCGGCGAGCTGGCGCCTTCGGCGGCCAGGCGCTCGGTGAGCGAGCCGCCGCGGTCGGTCAGCAGGTTGATGCGCACGCCGGTCTCCTGCGTGTAGCGGTCCAGCGTCGGCTTGAGCAGCTGCTCGATGCGCGACGAGTAGACCGTCACCGGCTGCGGCGCGGCCTGCGCCAGGGCCTGGCCGGCCGCGGCGAGCGCGACGGCGCCGACGGCCAGCGTCGTCTTCCAGTTCTTCATCGTTTCTCCTGGTGGGGGATCAGAACGTCAGGTTGGCGCCGACCCAGAAGGTGCGGCCCGCGGGCGCGGTGCCGCGCACCGAGCTGGTCGACTTGTAGTAGGGGCTGCCGAGCACCTCCTGGCCGCTGGTGTTGGTCCAGGCGCGGAACTCGTCGAAGTCCTTGTCGAGCAGGTTGTGCACGCTGGCGCTCAGCGTCAGCGTCTTGGTCGGCTGGTAGCTGCCGCCCAGGTGCCACAGCGAGTAGCCCTTCAGGTCGCCGAGCGCGGCGTACTCGAGCGCGTCGTTGCCGGCCAGTGCCGAGGTCTTGCCGTCGAAGCGGCGGCTGTCGCCGCGGTACTCGCCGCGCAGCCAGGCGCTCCAGCGATCGCTGGCGTTCCAGCGCAGCTGGACGTTGGCGACGTGCTCGGCGGTGTCGCTGAGCTTGCCGCTCTCGACACCGTTGACGATGGCCTCGCTGTCGGTCCAGGTGTAGTTGGCGGTCAGCGCCCAGCGTTCGGCCAGCGCCAGCCGGCCGGCGAGCTCGACGCCCCAGGTCTTGCCTTCGTCGATGTTGATCGCGTAGGTGGCGCCGGGGTTGGCGCTGCAGCTGGAGATCCAGTCGACGCTGCAGCTGCCGCCGCCGCTGCTGATGCGGTCCTTGATCTTGTTGCGGAACAGCGTCACCGAGCCGCCCCAGGCCTTGCCGCCGTCGTAGAGCGCGGCGAGTTCGGCGCTGCGGCTGACCTCGGGCTTGAGGTTCGGGTTGCCGATCGCCAGCACCGTGCCCTGGCCGCCGATGCCGGAGACGCCGTCGATCAGCTGGTTCAGGCGCGGCGCCTTGAAGCCGCCGCTGATGCCGCCCTTGAGCGTCCAGCCCGGCGCCGCGTCCCAGACGAGGTAGGCGCGCGGGCTGAACTCGCCGCCGAAGGCGTCGTGGCGGTTGTAGCGTCCGCCCAGCGTCGTCGTCAGGCCGTCGGCGAGCTGCCACTCGTCCTCGGCGAAGACGGCCCACATCGTCTGCTCGTGGTCCTCGGGCAGCAGGCTGTCGTGGAACTCGGCCTTCCACCACTGCAGGCCGGTGCTCAGCACGTGGCGCTCGCCGAGCGGGCTGACGAGCTTGGAGTCGAGCACGACGTTGGTGGTCTCGAGCTCGCGGTCCTGGCCGATCTCGGGGCTGCCCGCCGGGCGCGAGGCGCTGGGGATCGTGCGTCCCAGGGTCTCGGTGACGCTGCGGGTCAGGCTCGACTTGAGCAGGCCGACAGGCAGGCGGCTGGTGTGGCCCAGCGCGACCTGGTCGCGGTTGAAACGCAGCTCGTCGCGGTAGCCGACGGCGGTGGTGGTGGCCGCGCCGGTGGCGCAGTTCAGGTAGTCGACGCCGCCGAGGCGGCAATCGGCGTTGTCGTAGCGCGTGCGCGCCTGGTCCAGGTCCAGCCAGACGTCGTGGCCGGCGCCGGGAGTCAGCGTCAGCTTGGCGCCGACGCCGGTCTGCAGGCTCTCGCCGGGGCGCGGGTCGCGGGCATTGCCGCGGCTCCAGATGCGCTCCGAGGCGTTGCGGTCGTAGACGTTGCCGCGCAACTGCAGCCCCAGCGTGTCGGCCACCAGCGGGCCGCTGAGGTAGACGTCGGCCTTGCGCTGCAGGCCTTCGTCACCGGCCTCGGGCACGCCGAAGGTGACGCCGGCGCTGCCCACCCATTGGCGGCCGACCTTGCGCGTGATGATGTTGACGACGCCGCCCAGCGCGTCCGAGCCGTACAGCGTGGACATCGGGCCGCGGATGATCTCGATGCGCTCGATCGCCGCCACCGGCGGCATGAAGCTGTTGAGCGCCGCGCCGAAGCCGTTGGGCGTGACGTCGCCGGCGACGTTCTGGCGCCGGCCGTCGATCAGCACCAGCGTGTACTCGCTGGGCAGGCCGCGGATGCTGATGTCCAGACCGCCGGTCTTGCCGGTGCCGCCGCGCACGTCGACGCCTTCGACGTCCTGCAGCGCCTCGGCCAGGTCGCGGAACTGGCGCGTCTGCAGATCCTCGCGCGTGATCACCGTGATCGACGCCGGCGCCTGGCGCAGCTCCTGCTCGAAGCCCGAGGCGGTGACGACCAGCGTCGGCAGCGAGCCGGTCTCGGGGGAGGCCTGGGCGTGTGCGGCGGCCGCGCAGGCGGCGATGGCAGCGGCGGCGGTCAGGCGGTGCCGGCAGCAGCGTTTGACGGAGACCTGGGACATGCGCTTGTTTCCTGTGGCGTGGTGTTGACGTCGAGCCGATGCCCGACTGGAAGCTTGTGCGGATTATCCCTATTGAATGTTGTTGAGAATCATTCGCCTTTCGCTTCGTCGTGCCACTTGCCAGCAGACGGTTGGCCGTGTAATGCGCGCGCCAGCCACCACCGGCAGCCTCGATCCGGGGAGGCGACGGCCGCGGACCACGTCGACACACCACACTGGCAGCGGCGGGAGGCAATGCAGGCTGCGGCGCCGCTGCCAGCCGGAGGACGAGGATGACGAAGCAGGCCCGGATCGCGTTCATGCTGGCGGCATGCGTCTGGGCCACCGCGGTGCCGGCCGACGGACGCCGGACCAGCCCGCCACGCCCCCGCCAGGCGGCTTCGCCATCCCGCGACGAGCCCTTCTATGCCGCCTACGCCCGCGACGCGCGCGAGCTGACGCCGCCGCAGCGCGCGCAGCTCATCGTCAAGCCGGACGCGATGGCCGAGCAGGCGGGGGGGCGGTTCGCCCAGGCCGACGTGGCGCGGCGGCGGCAGCAGGAGTTGCTGCTGCTGAAGGAGCGCAAACGGCCCGCCTACGCGCTCATCGTCGCCGCGCTCGGCTCGCTGCGCGGGCGGCGGAGAACCTCTTCCTGCTGCGCTACCGCGCCAGCTCGCCGCTGCGGGCGGCCCATGCGCCGTCGGTGGCGCTGACCGTCAACGGCACGCAGTTCACGATCGTCATCGCCGACACCGACCGCCTGCTCGCGGCCGCCGTCGGCATCCTGGGCGCGGCCGCCGGCGACCTGCTCGGCGCCGCGCACGGCCGTCAGAGCAGCCCGCGCGCCTCGGCCAGCAACCAGCCGGCCACGCAACTGGTACCCACGCCGATCAGCCCCGGCAGGATGAAGCTGTGGTTGACGACGAAGCGGCCGATGCGTGTCGTGCCCGAGCGGTCGAACTGGATCGCCGCGAGGTCGCTCGGGTAGGTCGGCAGGATGTAGTAGCCGTAGCAGGCGGCCGCAAAGGCCACGACGTAGCCGGGAGGCACGCCGACCGACAGCGCCACCGGCACCAGCGCGCTGATCGCCGCGGCCTGCGAGTTGACGAGCTTGCTGACGAGCAGCAGCGCGATGGCATAGGTCCAAGGATGCTCGCGCACCATGCCGGCCAGGCCTTCCTTCAGCGAGTCGATGTGCGCGTCGAACATCGTGTCGGCCATCCACGCGATGCCGAAAACCGCGACGACGGCCACCATGCCGGCGCGGAAGACCTCGTTCTTGGACACCTGCGAGGCGTCGGTGCGGGTGGCGAGCAGGATCAACGCGCCGGCCAGCAGCATGAACATCTGGATCGTCAGCACCATTGACAGCGGTTTGCCGCCAACCACCGGCCTCAGCGACTCCACCGCCCCGAGCAGCGCGACGACGGCGATGGCACCGACGAAGATCCACATCGCGACCCACTGTCCGCGCTCGAGCGTCTTGCCGATCAGCGTCGTGCCTTCGCCGTAGACCCGCGCACGACCCTCGGGCGTGGCGATCAGCGCCTGGAACTCGGGGTCGCGCTCGAGGTCCTTGCCGCGGAACCAGCTGAAGGCGCCGATCGCGAGCACGCCGGCCAGCGTCGACGGGATGGTGATCGACAGCAGCGTCGCGAAGTCGATGGCGTGGCCGGCCACCGGCACCGCGGCCATGAAGGCCACCAGCGAGACCACCGCCACCGACACCGGGCTGGCGATGATGCCCATCTGGCTGGCCACCGAGGCCGCGGCCATCGGCCGTTCCGGGCGCACGCCGTTCTTGATCGCGACGTCGTAGATGATCGGCAGCATCGTGTAGACCACGTGGCCGGTGCCGCACAGCATGGTCAGCGCCGCGGTGGTCAGCGGCGCGACGACGGACACGTAGCGAGGGTTGCGGCGCAGCAGCTTCTCGGCGGCCTGCAACAGCACGTCCAGCCCGCCGGAGGCCTGCAGCGTCGCCGATGCGGCGACGACGGCGACGATGGTCAGCATCACGTCGACCGGCGGCTTTCCGGGCTTCAGGCCGAAGCCGAAGACCAGCACCACGACACCGATCCCGCCGAGCAGGCCCAGCGCCAGCCCGCCGCGACGCGCGCCGTAGAAGAGGCAGACGAGGATCAGCGCCAGCTGAAGCACAAACGAGAGGTCCATGGGCAGGGCACCGAGGCGAGCGGCGCCTGGAAGATGACTTGAACGACGATAAGCGCGAACTGCGGGTTGCCACCGATTACCCACTGGACTCGACACCGGATTGAGCGCGCTTGACGGCGACGCCCTCGGCCGCCGGGCGCAGGCCCAGCGCGCCCTGCAGCGTGATCCCCGGAGTCGCTGACGTCCTTGGAGCGGTTCAGGTCGAGACGGAGCGCGCCGCCAACAGCGGCGGCTCCGTGGCGCTCTGGAGCACGCGCTGCGCCGGGTGCCGCTCAGCCGGCAGGTGGCCAGCGCCGCAGCGCGCGCTGAAAGAACAGGCTGTTGGGCAACTGCAGCCGGGCGTGGCTGCCGTCCGCGGCCGTTTCGATCAGCGTCGTGTAGACGAGGTTGATGTCGTCGACCTGGCCCTTGAAGCCGGGCTTGTCGCCGGCTTCGACCAGTTCCACCAGGTCGCCGGGGCGAAAGGCGCGCGTGGTGAAGATCAGCAGCGCGCAGAACAGGTTGGACAACACGCTCCACGCGGCAAAGAAGGCCACGGCTCCCACCGCCGCGAAACCGGTGAAGGCCGTCCACAGCACGCTGCCGGACACGCCCATGCGTTCCAGCGACCACAGCAGCGCGCCGGTGTAGACGAGCAGCGCGATCACCCGGCGCGCCGGCACGAGCAGCGTCGTCGGCAGCGCGTAGGCCTGCGCCAGCCGGCGCAGCAGGCGGCGCAACAAGCGCATCAGCAGCCACGCCGCCAGCAGGATGGCCGCCACCTGCGTGCCGAGCACCAGCGTCTCGAGGCCGCCACCGGCCCAGGCCGGCAGCCGCGCGAAAAACATCGAAAGATACTTGTCCATAGGGCCGCGATGATGGCGACCCCGTCTCGACCGTCGACGCATGGCCCGACCGGAACAGGGGACGCTGGCCGCCTCGTCGGCGCCGCGCCGAGGCGCACCGAGGCGAGGCGATGCGCAGCGCCTGCCGGGGATCGATCAGGTGATCGACGGCCTCCGCATCCTCGGCGATCGCGAGCGGGACACCCCTGACCGTGCCGTTGAACGCGTTGCCGGTCGGCCCGTAGTCGGGAGAGACCGGGGCCATCGTGGCCTGCCATCGTCGCGGTCCCGTGGCCGGTCTTCGGGCCGAAGCTGATGCAAGCCCGCTGGAACAGCGGTGCGCGGGCACGCCACGTCCGCCGGGGGCGTCGTGCTCGTCGAGGCTGGTGGCGAGCCAGGTCCGGAACAGCCAGCGGCCGTTCTGCCCGCGGAAAGGAAAAAAGGCCCCGAAGGGCCTTCTTTCTCGAACATTTTTTTGGGGTGGCTGATGGGACTCGAACCCACGACGACCAGAATCACAATCTGGGACTCTACCAACTGAGCTACAGCCACCGCAGCAAAGAAAAGAGAGTATAGCGCGAAAGCGCCGGTTTCAAGGCGTAGTCGACTTGGCCGCAGCCTGAACTGCCGCTTCCTTGATCTCGGCCTTGGTGCGGCGCTTCAGCGCGTCCAGGTAGGCCAGCGCCTCGGCGGTGGCCCAGGTCTGGGCGAGCTGCTGCTGCAGCATCGCGTCGGTGGCCGGATCGGCCTCGCGCTGCAGCACCTTGGAGACGCGCACGACGGCGTAGCCCTGGCTGCCCAGGTCGACACCGACGATGGCCGGCAGCTGCTTGGTGTCGGCACGCAGCACGGCGTCGATGACCGCACGCGGCGCGCCCTGCGGCTGCGCACGCGACAGCGTCAGCGAGATCGGCAGCGCCTCGTTCGGCGACTTCTTCAGCGCCTCCAGGCGCTTGGCGCCCTCGGCCTTGGCCAGCGCGGCGGACTTCTGCGCGACGACCGCCTCACGCACCTGGTCGCGCACCTCGGCCAGCGGCAGCGTGCGCGCCGGCGAGTGCGTGACGATGCGTGCCGACACGAGCTGGTTCTGGCCGATCTCGACGGCGTCGGTGTTGCGCTTGTTGCGCACCACGTCGTCGGAGAACACGGCGTCGAGCAGCTTGGCCGAGGCCAGCGCGCCGCTGGCGCCCGGCGCCGGCTGGCGCAGCACGGTGGCGGTCTGCTTCTGCAGCTTCAGCTTGTCGATCACCGGCTGCAGGCTGTCGGACTGCTCGTAGACGGTGTTCGTGAAGGTCTCGGCGGCCTCGGCGTAGCGCTTCTGCGCCAGCGAGCGGCGAACCTCCTGCTCGATCTCGGCGCGCACCGTGTCGAAGGCCTTCTTCTGGCCGCCGCGCAGGCCGGTCAGCGTGATGACGTGATAGCCGAAGTCGGTCTCGATGACGTTGCTGATCTCGCCGGTCTTCATCGCGTAGACGGCGTCCTCGAAGGGCTTGGCCATCATGCCGCGGCCGAAGAAGTCGAGATCACCGCCGCGCGACGCGGAGCCCGGGTCCTGCGAGTTCTTGCGCGCGACCTCGGCGAACGAGTTCGGCGACCGGCGCACCTCGGCCAGCAGCTGCTCGGCACGCGCCTTGGCGGCCTTCTTCTCGTCGGCCGGCGCCGACGGGTCGACACGGATCAGGATGTGGCTGGCGCGGCGCTCCTCGGCCTGCGTGTAGCGGCTGGCGTTTTCCTCGTAGTAGCGGCGCAGGTCTTCCTCGGGCACCGCGACGTCCTTGGCGAGCGCGGCCAGGTCGAGCACGACGTACTCGATCTGCGCCTGCTCGGGCGCGCGGAACTCGCCCGAATGGGCCTCGTAGTAGGCCTGCAGGTCGGCATCGCCCGGCGTCGCCTGGGCACGGTAGGCGGCCGCGTCGAAACGCTGGATCTGCACCTCGCGGCGCTGCAGCAGCGCGTCCAGCGACGTCGCGGCGACGGCCGGCGGCGTGAACGAGGACTGGGCCACGGCGCCCAGCACCTGCTGCATGCCGAACTCCTGGCGCAGCTGCTGCTCGAAAGCCTCGACGCTCATCCCCTGGGCGGCCAGGATCTCGCGGTTGACGCTGCCGTCGGGGTTGCGCAGGCCGGCGAACTGCGGGTCGGTGACGAACAGCCGCTGCAGGCGCGCGTCGTCGGGCACGAGGTGGTACTGGCGCGCGGTGGCCATCAGCACGCGGTCACGCACCAGGCCGTCCAGCGTCTCGCGCTTCAGTTCGGGGGTCTCGAGCAGCTTGGGGTCGAGCTCGGGGCGCTGGCGGCGCAGGCGCTCGATGTTGTTCTGGTGGGCGGCGTCCCACTCGGCGCGCGAGATCGCCTGGCCGCCGACCTCTGCCACCGTCACCGCGCCGCCTTCGGTGAAGCGGCTGTAGCCCTGGACCCCGAAGAAGATGAACGACGGGAAGATCAGCAGCACCAGGATGCCCAGCACCAGGCGCGAGTGGTTGCGGACGAAATCGAACATCGTTGTGTGGGGTGGGGGCCGTGGACGGCGGGAGCCGGAGCCCTGAAGCAAAAGAAGGCGAACCGCGGTTCGCCTTCCGGGGCCGGCGCAAGCCGCGGGATTCTATGCCGCGGCCATGGCCGTTTTCTGGTGGGTGCTGACGGGTTCGAACCGCCGACCTACGCCTTGTAAGGGCGCCGCTCTACCGACTGAGCTAAGCACCCGGCTGGACTTCAGCCGAGCAGGTCCTTCAGGGCCTTGCCCGGACGGAACTTCGGAACCTTGGCGGCCTTGACCTCGATGGCCTCGCCGGTGCGCGGGTTGCGGCCGGTGCGCGCGGCGCGCTCCGAGACCTCGAAGGTGCCGAAGCCGGCGATCGCGACGCTGTCGCCGTTCTTCAGCGCGGTCTGCACGCCTTCGAGCGCGGCTTCCAGGGCGCGCGTGGCCGAGGCCTTGGACAGGTCCGCCTGCTGGGCGATGTGGGCGATCAGATCCGTCTTGTTCACGTCGTTTTCCTCGTGTGTTTCGTTCGGGTCGCCGGCCCGGCCTCGTGGGACGGGCGAGCGGCAAGGCCGCGGATTATGGTTCAGGCGCGCCGGACGCCGTCCAAGCGCCGACACCCGGCGCGGTCTTCAGCGCACCTTGGCACGGATCTCGGGGATCGCACGCTGCAGGTAGTAGACCATCGACCAGACCGTCAGCACCGCGGCGATCCACATCAGCCACGAGCCCCAGACACGCGTGTCCAGGCCGAACACGCGGCCGTCGTAGAGCAGGAACGGGATCGCGACCATCTGCGCCGTGGTCTTCAGCTTGCCGAGCATGTGCACGGCGACGCTGCGCGACGCGCCGATCTGCGCCATCCACTCGCGCAATGCCGAGATCGCGATCTCGCGGCCGATGATGATCAGCGCGACGAAGACGTCGGCGCGGCCCAGGTGCACCAGGATCAGCAGCGAGGCGCAGACCAGGAACTTGTCGGCCACCGGGTCGAGGAAGGCGCCGAAGGCCGAGGTCTGGTTGAGCTTGCGCGCCAGGAAGCCGTCGAGCCAGTCGGTGGCGGCGAAGAACACGAACATCACGGTGGCCGCGAGGTTGCGTGTGCCCCATTCGAGAGGCAGGTAGTACACGCCGATGATCAGCGGGATCGCGGCGATGCGCGCCCAGGTCAGCAGCGTGGGGACCGTGAAGAACATCGGTGGATCGTACCGAAAGCGGCGGACGCGGACTTGACGGCGGTTCAGTCGTCCAGCGTGCGGGGCTTGAAGCGCCGCTCGTCGTCGAACAGGAACACCTCGGTGAAGGCCCACGGCCGGGGCAGGTGCGAGACGTCGCCGAAGGGCGCGGCACGGCGCACCGCGTCGATCGCGAGCTGCGTCGTGTCCTTGGCCTGCGAGGGCACGCGCCGCACGTGGATCTGGCGCACGCGGCCGTCGTGCTCCAGCTCGACCTCGAGCACCGGGATCGCCAGCAGCGGCTGCGACACCGGGCCGAGGTAGCTGCGCTCGGGGTTGGCGGCGACCAGGCGCTCGGCAGCGCGACGCCGGTACTCGTCCCAGCTGCGCGCCGGCGGCAGCGGCATCGTGCCAGGCGCCGCCGCCGAGCTCGGCGGCACGGGTTGCAGCGCCGGCTTCGGCGTCGGCTTGGACGCGCAGCCGGCCAGCGCCGCGGCCGCCGCGATGACGCTCGCCAGCCAGCCACGGGAATCAGTGAAGCGCACGGTAGATCTCCTCCGCGAGGTCGTGCGAGATGCCGTCGACCGAGGCCAGGTCCTCGACGCTGGCCGCGGCCACGCCGCGCACGCCCCCGAAACGTTGCAACAGGCGCGAGCGCTTGCGCGGCCCGACGCCGGGAATGTCCTCGAGCTTGCTGCCGCCGGTGCGCACGCTGGCGCGGCGCGCCCGCATGCCGGTGATCGCGAAGCGGTGGGCCTCGTCGCGGATCTGCGCGACGAGCATCAGCGCCGCCGAGTCGTGGCCGAGGTACACCTTCTCGCGGCCATCGGCGAAGACGAGCTCTTCGAGGCCGACCTTGCGGCCTTCGCCCTTCTCGACGCCGACGATGATGGACAGCGGCAGGCCGAGCTCGGTGAAGACCTCGCGCGCCATCGACACCTGGCCGCGGCCGCCGTCGACCAGCACCAGGTCGGGCAGGCGCGCCGTGCCCTTCTTCGCCGGCGCGGCGGCCTCGTCGGCGGCGCCGTCCTGGGCGTCCTGGCGGCGGGCCTCGGCCAGCCGGGCGTAGCGCCGCGTCAGCACCTGGCGCATCGCCGCGTAGTCGTCGCCGCCGGTCACGCCCTCGATGTTGAAGCGCCGGTACTGCGCGCTCTGCATCGCGTGGGCCTCGTAGACCACGCAGGAAGCCTGCGTCGCCTCGCCGGCGGTGTGGCTGATGTCGAAGCACTCGATGCGCAGCGCATCGGGCTCGACGTCGAGCTCCAGTGCCTCGACCAGCGCGCGTGTGCGCTCGCGCTGCGAACCTTCCTCGGCCAGCAGGCGCGCCAGCGCCAGTTCGGCGCCCTTCTCGGCCAGCTCCAGCCAGATGCGCTTCTGCTCGCGCGGCTGCTGCGTGGCGCGCACACGCACGCCGGCGGCCTCGGACAGCGTCTCGATCAGTTCCGGGTCCACCGGATGGCTGGTGACGAGCTGCGGCGGCACCGCCTGGCCGAGGTAGTGCTGGGCGATGAAGGCCTCGAGCACCGCGGTCTCGGGGCTGGGCGCATCGGCGCGTTCGTCGGCCTCGGTGGCGCTGAGCGCGGCGCCGTCGTCGACGTGGGTCGGGAAGTAGGCGCGGTCGCCGAGGTGGCGGCTGCCGCGCACCATCGCCAGGTTGACGCAGGCGCGGCCTCCGGCCACGCGCACGGCGAGGATGTCGACGTCCTTGTCGCCGGCCGACAGGCTGCTGGCTTCCATCGCCTGCTGGTGCAGCACGCGCGACAGCGAGCCGATGCGGTCGCGCACCGCGGCCGCCTTCTCGTACTCGTAGGCCTCGGCGAAGGCCATCATCTGCGCCTGCAGGTCGGCGACGACCTCCTGCTGCTCGCCGAGCAGGAAGCGCTCGGCGTCGTGCACGTCGCGGGCGTAGTCGTCCTTGGAGACGAGGCCGACGCAGGGGCCCGAGCAGCGCTGGATCTGGTAGAGCAGGCAGGGCCGCGAGCGGTTGGCGAACACCGTGTCCTCGCAGGTGCGCAGGCGGAAGACCTTCTGGATCAGCTGGATCGTCTCCTTGACGGCCCAGGCGTTCGGGTACGGCCCGAAGTAGCGGTGCTTGCGGTCGACGGCGCCGCGGAAGTAGGCGACACGCGCGCAGCTGGCGGCCGTCAGCGCCCCCGCCCCGTCGGCGGAACGCGTGCCGGTGATCTTCAGGTAGGGGTAGCTCTTGTCGTCCCGGAACAGGATGTTGAACTTCGGGTTCAACGTCTTGATCAGGTTGTTCTCGAGCAGCAGCGCCTCGGCCTCGGTGCGGACCACCGTCGTTTCCAGCCGCGCGATGCGCGTGACCATCGCGCCGATGCGCGTGCCGCCGTGGTCCTTGTGGAAGTAGCTGGAGACGCGCTTCTTCAGGTTGCGCGCCTTGCCGACGTAGAGCACGCCGCCGGCGGCGTCGAAATAGCGGTAGACGCCGGGCAGGCCGGGCAGCGCGGACACTTCGGCCAGCAGGCGCTCGCGGACGGCATCGGGCGCGGCGGCCGGGGCGGCATCAGGAACGGCGGGAGACTCGGGCTCGGGGATCACGGGCCCTATTGTCGCGGCTGCCGATAATCCGGCCGATGCGAGCCTGGACCTGGGACCTGTTCTGCCGCGTCATCGACAACTGGGGCGACGTCGGCGTCTGCTGGCGCCTGGCGCGTGACCTCGCCGCACGCGGTGCACGCGTGCGGCTGTGGATCGACGACGCCAGCGCGCTGGCGTGGATGGCGCCCGCCGGCACCGGCGGTGTCGAGGTCGGCGCCTTCGACGCCGCAGCTGAACCCGGCGACGTCGTCGTCGAGGCCTTCGCCTGCGACCCGCCGCCGGCCTTCGTCGAACGCATGGCCGTGCGCACGCCGGCGCCGGTGTGGATCAACCTCGAGTACCTGAGCGCCGAGCCCTGGGTCGAACGTGTGCACGGCCTGCGTTCGCCGCACCGGTCGGGGCTGACGAAGTGGTTCTTCCACCCCGGCTTCACGTCGGCCACCGGCGGCCTGCTACGCGAGCCCGGGCTGCTGGCCGAGCACGCCGCGTTCGACGGCGACGCCTGGCTCGCGGCCCACGGCCTGGCGCGGCGCGACGGCGAACGGGTCGTGACGCTGTTCTGCTACGACAACCCGGCGGTGCCGGCGCTGCTGGACGCGCTGGCCGCCGAGCCGACGCTGCTGCTGCTGACACCCGGCCACGCCCAGCGGCTGGTGAGCACGACGCCGCCCGGCTTGCGCAGCGCCGCCCTGCCCCACCTGCCGCAGCCCGAGTTCGACCGCCTGTTGCGCGCCTCGGACCTGAACTTCGTGCGCGGCGAAGACTCGCTGGTGCGCGCGCTCTGGGCCGGCCGGCCCTTCGTCTGGCACATCTACCCGCAAGAGGACGGCGTGCACGCCGACAAGCTGGACGCCTTGCTGGCGCGCATGCCCGCGGTGCCGGGGCTGGCCGAGTTCTGGCGCGGCTGGAACGGTCTCGGGCCCTGGGCGCCACTGCCCGAGGCCGGCGTCTGGGCCGCCGCGATGGCCGCATTCCGCGACGGACAAGCGTCGCGACTTGATCTGACCGGCGCTCTGTGGCAGTTCGCACGAGGCAAAGCCGGCCCCGAATGCTAGAATCAAGGGCTTTGCGCAAACGGGCCCGTCGGGCTCGCCCAGTTCTACACCGGTGATGGAGCGGCTGCCCGGCAGCGCTCGCCGGGGATCAACCAGCCGCGGGGGCACGCCCCGCTCGACGCCATGAAACTCGCTCAGGAAATCCGCGCCGGCAACGTCATCATGCAGGGCAAGGACCCGATGGTCGTGCTGAAGACCGAATACAGCCGCGGTGGCCGCGGTGCCGCCACGGTCCGCATGAAGATGAAGAACCTGCTGAACGGCGGCGGGGCCGAAGTCGTCTTCAAGGCCGACGACAAGATGGACCAGATCATCCTGGACAAGAAGGAGTGCACGTACACGTACTTCGCCGATCCGATGTACGTGTTCATGGACCCGGAATACAACCAGTTCGAGGTGGAAGCCGAGAACATGGGTGACGCCATCAGCTACCTCGAAGACAACATGCCGGTGGAAGTCGTCTTCTACGACGGCAAGGCGATCTCGGTCGAACTGCCGACCACCGTCGTGCGCGAGATCATCACCGAGCCGGCCGTCAAGGGCGACACCTCGGGCAAGGTCATGAAGCCGGCCAAGATCGTCGGCACGGGCTTCGAGATCTCGGTGCCGCTGTTCGTCGAAAACGGCGACAAGGTCGAAATCGACACCCGCACCCACGAGTACCGCAAGCGCGTCTGACGCGTATTCGCTCCTGACCGAGGGCACCGCGAGGTGCCCTTTGTCGTTGCTGGGGCATCATCGACGCATGGCCTTCGACTTCGACGCGGCGGTCTCGGCGCCGTCGCGCATGACGCGGCAGGCCGGGTTGTCCAGACACGCATGAAGACCGAACCCGTCGTCCCGGCGCGCATCGAGTTCGACACCGCCGGCCTGCCGCACGCGCCGGACTTCGGCGACGTCTACCACGCCCAGGTCGGCGCCTTCGAGCAGGCGCGGCACGTGTTCCTGGCCGGCAACGGCCTGCCCGGGCGCTGGGCCGGGCAGCGGCGTTTCGTCATCGCCGAGACCGGCTTCGGCCTGGGCAACAACTTCCTCGCGACCTGGGCCGAATGGCGCGACGACCCGGCGCGCTGCGCGCAGCTGGTCTTCGTCAGCGTCGAACGCCATCCGCCGACACGCGCCGACCTCGCGCGCGCGCTGCGCGGCTCGCCGCGGCCGGAACTCGCCGCCGAACTCGTCGCCGCCTGGCCGCCGGCGACACCCAGCCTGCACCCGATCGACTTCGACGGCGGCCGCGTGCGCCTGCTGCTGGGTTACGGCGACGCCGCGGCGCTGCTGCCCGAGCTGCGCCTGGTGGCCGACGCGATCTACCTCGACGGATTTGCGCCCGGCCGCAACGCCGCGATGTGGTCGGCGACGGTGTTCCAGGCGCTGGCGCGGCTGTCGGCGCCGGGCACGACGGCGGCCACCTGGAGCGTCGCACGCGCGGTGCGCGACGGGCTGGCAGCGGTCGGCTTCGAGCTCGAACGCCGCGCCGGCATCGGCGGCAAACGCGAGATCAGCGTCGCACGCTACGCGCCGCGTTACCTGCCTCCTCCGCCGCCGCGCGACGCCGCGGCCGTGCCGACGGCGGCCGACGCGGTCGTCGTCGGCGCCGGGCTGGCCGGCGCCGCGGTCGCGCAGGCGCTGGCCGCCGAAGGGTTGGTGGTGACGGTCTTCGAGCGCCGCGCCACGCCGGGCGCCGAGACCTCGGGCAACCCGGCCGGCATCTTCCACGGCACGGTGCACGCCGACGACGGCCCGCATGCGCGGCTGCTGCGCGCCGGCGCGCTGCTGGCCACGCGCACTTACTCGCCGCTGTTCGACGCCGGCCGGGTGCCGGGCTCGACGCGTGGCCTGCTGCGGCTGGACAGCGGGCCGGTGGACGCGATGCAGGCACTAGCCGCACGCGCCGGGCTGCCGGCCGACTGGGTGCAGGCACTCGACACCGACGAGGCCTCGGCGCTCGCCGGCCTTGCGCTGCCGTCACCGGCCTGGTTCTATCCGGGGGCCGGCTGGTGTTCGCCGGCAGCGCTGGCGGCGCACTGGATGACGACACCCGGCGTGCGCTTCGTCGGCGGCACCGAGGTCGCGCGCCTGGAACGCCGCGCCGACCGCTGGCGCCTGCTGGACGCCGCCGGCGGCACGCTGGCCGAGACGGCGATCGTCGTGCTGGCCAATGCTTCAGACGCCGCGCGCCTGGCAGCGCCGTGGATGCCCGAAGCCTGCGCCTGGCCGCTGCAGCGGGTGCGCGGCCAGGTCAGCGCCTGGACGGGCCCACGCGCGCCGCTGGCGCTGCCGGTGGCCGGCGGCGGCTACGCGCTGCCCGGGCCGGACGGCGGCGTCGTCTTCGGCGCCAGCAGCCAGGCCGGCGACGAAGACCCGGCACAGCGAGCCTCCGACCACGCCGAGAACCTCGCCAAGCTGAAGCGCCTGACCGGGCTGGAGCCGCCGGCCGACGCACGACCCTGGCCCGGCCGGGTCGGCTGGCGTCTGGTGGCGGAGGACAGGATGCCGATCGTCGGCGCGCTGCCGGCGGTGCTGCCGGCGCATCGTGCCGAGCAGCCGCGGCGCTGGCCGCGGCACGAGGGGCTGATGGTCTGCACCGCGCTGGGCAGCCGCGGCATCACGCTGGCGCCGCTGGCCGGCCGGCTGGTGGCGGCGATGGCCACCGGCGCGCCGTGGCCGCTGGAGCAGGACCTGGTGGACGCCGTCGACCCGGCGCGTTTCGCGGCGCGCGCGCTGCGGCGCCGGGGCTGATCAGTCTTCGCGCTGGCCTTCGGCGGCCGGCGGCGGGGTGTCGGCGGAGCCTTCGCCCGTCTGGGCCTGGTTGTCAGGCGCGTCGTCGTGCTGCGACGGGCTGGCCTTGCGCGAGGCCTTCTCTTCCTTCTTGCGCTTCTTCGCGAGTTCTCGCTGGCGCTTTTCGAAGGCGTAATTGGGTTTGGCCACGGGCGGTCCTTTGATCAGGGGGCGCCATTATGGAGCCGCGCACCGGGCGCGGGCTCCGCAATGGCGCGGGTTTGAGAAGGGCCAAGCTCGACGCCCGGCCGCCCTCGGGAACGGTCAGAAACGCAGCGTGCGCACGCCTTCGGCGGTGCCCAGCAGGCACAGGCTGGCCTTGTGGCGAGCGAAGATGCCCACCGTCACGACGCCCGGCCACTGGTTGATCTCGGTCTCCATCGCCAGCGGGTCGGCGATCTTCAGGCCGCGCACGTCGAGGATCGGCTGGCCGTTGTCGGTCGTCACGCCCAGGCGCAGCGTCGCGGTGGCGCCCATCGCCTCGAAGCGACGCGCGATCTGCGGCGCGGCCATCGGGATCACCTCGACCGGCAGCGGGAAGCGCCCCAGCGTGTCGACGAGCTTGCTCTCGTCGGCGATGCAGACGAAACGTTCGGCCAGGTCGGCGACGATCTTCTCGCGCGTCAGCGCCGCGCCGCCGCCCTTGATCATGTAGCCGTGGTGGTCGATCTCGTCGGCGCCGTCGACGTAGACCGGCAGCGGCCGGTCCAGCGCCGCGGCCTCGACGACCGGGACGCCGTGGCGGCGCAGCCGTTCGGTGCTCTGCACCGAGCTCGACACCGCGCCGGCGATGCGGTCCTTGATCTTCGCGAGCGCGTCGATGAAGTGGTTGACCGTCGATCCCGTGCCCACGCCGACCAGCGCGCCCGGGACGACGTGCTCGATCGCCGCTTGGGCGACCAGGGCCTTGAGTTCGTCCTGTGTCATGGGCGCCGATTATCCGCGCCGGCCGGGCGCGACACCGTTTGCGACAATCGCCGCCCATGTCCCTGCTGCCCTACGGCCTGGCCCGCCGCTTCCTCTTCGGCCTCGACCCCGAAGCCGCCCACGACCTGACGATCTCCGGCCTGGCCCGGCTGCAGGACACGCCGCTGCGCTGCGCCTGGAGCGAGACGCGCATCGACGACCCGGTCACCGTCGCCGGCCTGCGTTTCCCCAACCGCGTCGGCCTGGCCGCCGGGCTGGACAAGAACGGCCGCTGCATCGACGCGCTGGGCGCGATGGGCTTCGGCTTCATCGAGGTCGGCACCGTCACGCCGAAGCCTCAGCCGGGCAACCCGAAGCCGCGCATGTTCCGCCTGCCGGAGGCCGAGGCGCTGATCAACCGCATGGGCTTCAACAACGACGGCCTGGCGGCCTTCGTCGCCAACGTGCAGCGGGCGAAGTCCTTCCGCGCCGGCGGCGGCATCCTGGGCCTGAATATCGGCAAGAACGCCGCGACGCCGATCGAGCGCGCCGTCGACGACTACCTGATCGGCCTGGACGGCGTCGCGCCGCACGCCGACTACGTGGCCGTCAACATCTCCAGCCCGAACACGAAGAACCTGCGTGCGCTGCAGAGCGACGAGGCGCTGGACGCGCTGCTGGGCGCACTCGCCGCGCGCCGCGACGCACTCGCCGGGACGCTGGGCCGGCGCGTGCCGATGTTCGTGAAGATCGCGCCCGACCTCGACGAAGCCCAGGTCGACGTCGTCGCCGCGACGCTGCGCCGGCACGGGCTGGACGGTGTCATCGCCACCAACACGACGATCTCGCGCGAAGCCGTGCAGGGCCTGCGCCACGCCGAGGAAACCGGCGGCCTGTCCGGCCGGCCGGTGGCCGAAGCGAGCAACCGCGTCATCCGCCGCCTGCGTGCGGCGCTGGGCGCGGGTTTCCCGATCATCGGCGTCGGCGGCGTGATGGCCGCCGAGGACGCACGCGCCAAGCTCGACGCCGGCGCCGATCTGGTGCAGATCTACACCGGGCTGATCTACCGCGGCTCCGCGCTGGTCGGCGAAGCGGCGCGCGCGCTGGCGCGCCGCTGATTCAGAACACGTCGAGCAGCGGCAGCCGGGCGCGCCCGGCCAGCGCCTCGGCCAGCCCCCAGGCGACGCCCAGGTCGCCGGTCCACAGCGACGGCCGGCCGCGGCCGTAGTGCTCGCGTGCCGCTTCCACCTGCGCCGCGGCGTGGGCCAGCATCGCCAGGCCACGTTCGCACCAGCGATCGTCGCCGCTGCGCTCGGCCAGGCGCAGCAGCGCGAGCGCGTTGCCGGCGGTGCCATGGCACAGGCTCGGGCCCTTGTTCAGCGGGCCGGCGAGCCAGACCGCTTCGCCGGCGGCGAGCAGCAGTCCGTCCCACTCGGACGTGCGCGGCGCGTCGGCCAGCCGGGCCAGGATGCCGGGCGAACCGTGGCAGTCCTGCAGCAGCGGCAGCCGGCCGGCGACCCGCGCGGCGTCGATCATCGGGTGCCAGTTCCAGGCGCCGGCCTGCTCGCCTTCGCCATGCAGCGCGGTCGCCGCCAGCGTCGTGTACGCGCCGTCCAGCAGCGACGCAACCGCGGCCTCGGGCACCAGGCGGCGCGCACGCAGCGCCAGGTAGACGTTGCCGGCCAGCCCGTGACCGGCACCCAGCCAGCGCACACGGCGGCCGTAGAGGTCCTGTTCCCAGATCGGCGTGCCGGTCTCCGGGTCGGAGATCCGGGTCGCCAGCAGCTTCGCGACCGCCGCTTCGGCCAGCGAGCGCCAGCGTGCGCTGCCCTCCTGCTCGGCCAGGTGCACCGCGGCCAGCGCGCTGCCCGGAAAGCTCCACAGCGATTCCAGCGACGGGTGGTCGAGCTGCGCCGTCAGCAGCGCCTCCAGCCGGTCCAGCGTCGCGGCGTCTTTCGTCACCTGCCAGGCCAGCAGTTCCAGCCCGGTGTCGCCGAGCCAGAACGAGCCGCGTTCGTCGGGCTTGCGCGTCGCGGCGTTGCGTTCGACGAGGCCGTCGAGCAGGCGGTCTTCCAGCGCCCGGCGCTGCGGCGAATCGGCGATCGCGCCGTCCTGCACCAGCCGGCGCAATGTCCACAGCACGCCGCCGGCGCCGTCGTAGAGCGCGTGGCGGTGGTCGTCGGGCGACTCCGGGTCGTCCAGCGGGTGGGCGGGCCAGCCTAGCGCGTCGGCCTCGTCCAGCGCCGAGGCGACGATGCGCGCCAGCGACTGGCGGGCCGCGGCCTCGGACCAGGCCGCCGCCAGCGGCTCGTGGCGCGAAGGGTCGAGAAGAACCACGCTCACTGGAGCACCCTACGGCCTGGCGGCCGGTCCCGCCAGGCGGGAATGAGCCCCGGACAAGTCCTGAGGGCTCACTGGGGCACCCTACGGCCTGGCGGCCGGTCCCGCCAGGCGGGAATGAGCCCCGGACAAGTCCTGAGGGCTCAC